>JAXMAQ010000003.1:0-208944 GCA_046350335.1 Planctomycetota bacterium | reverse complement strand
GCTGGCGACCAACGCCCCTTCGGAACCCGCGGGTAGTTCATTCACGCGCGCCGCGTTCACCGAGATCGGCTGCTGGGCGTCGTTAAAGCTCAGAATCTCCTTGGCGACCGCGGGAGCATTCTGTTCCACATAAGCCACCGAGTAGTTGTCGACGATCTTTCCCATTTGCGGCAGGATGAAAGCGATCGAGGCATTGCCCGCCGTGCCCATGAGGGCGAGCGCGAGCGCGCCTCCCTTCGGAAATCGTTCCGCCGCCACCCCGAGCATGGTCGGCCAGAAATAGGCGATCCCCAGGCCGAAGACCGTCGCGTACGCAATCGCCGACGCGCCGTTCGTCGCGCCAGAGAGAAGATACAAGCCGACCGCCGAGAGCGCCGCCGAGCCGGTGAGCATCCCCACGGGGGACAACGCGTGGGCGATCGGGCCGGCGAAATGACGAAGCACGAACATCATCCCCGACGTATAAATCAGAATCTGCGTGCCCGAAAAGCCCGCCAGGCTCTGCATGACCGATTCCTGCCACTTCTGCGGACCAAGTTCGGTCGCGGCGGTCATCAGCATGCACACCATCCACAACAGGAACATCGGACGGAGGGTTTCCTTGAACATGTCGGCATTCGAGACCCCGGAAGCGACCCGTTCGGTCTGCGGAAACTTCGCCGGGATCAACATCAGTCCATAAAGAATCGCCGGGCCCGCGATCAAACAGAGGCTCACCTGCCAATTGACCCCCATTCCCGGCACGCTGAGGAATCCGAGATCGAGCCCTCGGCCGACAAGCAGGGCCGCGATCCCGCCAATCACCAAGCCGCCCGGCCACCACGCGTGCAGAATGTTCAGGTAATGCGTCTTCTCTTTCGGATACAGGGTCGCGACCAAGGGATTGATGCCCACTTCCGTGAATCCGTTGCCACAACCCATCAGGAACGACGAGCCGAAAAGCCAATAGTAGCTGTAGGTGCTCACCTCGAAGTGAGGCGCGAAAATCGTCGCCAGCGAACCAGAAATGTGCGACGCGAACGCCAGCCACATGATCCGCTTCATTCCCAGGAAGTCGCAAATGAAGCCGCCGAAAGCCATCGAGGCCGCCATGCCCCAGAAAACGGCTCCCTCAATGCCACCCTTCTCGTTCTGCGTGAGCTGGAAGGCGTTGCCCAGGTCCTGCAACACGTCGCCGCGAACGACAAACGTGAACGCGGACGTGATGAGCGCGATGCAGCTACAGACGAATAACCAACGTTGATTCATACTCGAATTCCCTTTTCCCGCCGATGCCGGCCTGCTAATTGTCCCGCGACTCGATCCCTATCCCGGGCCGTGGAATGGGCTGAATATACCGGCCGCGCCCGTGAAAGTAAATGAAAAGCTCCTCACGACTTCCACGTCCTCACGTCGCCGTTTCCTCCCATCCCGTTCCAGCACGATTCTCCGCGCTTTTGCCGGCGAAACACCGGGCCCACCACCGATTCCATCGACGGATCACATGCGACCGGTTTGCCCGCGAACCCGCGGGCGTCCAGCCATGTCCGAAGGGAATGAGAATCGCGAGTCCGCCTGTGGCTGGTCGGCGACCATTCGGGGGGCAACGAGGTTCGTTCCCGTCCTCAAATGCCGAACGTGACGCCTAGCGACGAGTGGCACTGGAACTCTCGTCGTCGTATCCCTTGCTGCTGGCGGGATTGTCTCGTATCTTGATGGTTCGCTGGCCAAAGTGCCTCCGGAGAGGTGACAGAGTTGCCGATTGCAGCACCCGGGAAATGCCGTGTGGGGGTCAAACTCACCGGGGTTCGAATCCCCCCTCTCCGCTTCCCAACCTTGATTCCCCTTCTTTTTTTGTGATTGGTGCCCTGTCCCACGCGTGCCGTCGCCCAATTGATTTATCCCTTCGACCGTTGAATCCCTTCGGCTGGTGATCCATGAACGGGGAAGTCGCCCACCAGGCTTCGCGTTGTCCTTGGGTCGAGGGGCAGTTCTTTGCTGCCCGCCTTCATGCCACGCGGCATGTTACCGTGCGCCGGCTGTTGCGTGGTCCGCGCGAGCCCGGCTTCGGCTTGCCGCTCAAGACGAGGAGATGAAAAGTGCCTAATCGTCGTTTCTCGATCCTTCGGTTGGCGTTCGTCGCCGCCTGCGTGTGCGTGACGAAACGTTCCGCCGACGCCGCTCCCATCTCCTTCACCATCGACTCGACCCGTTCCTTGATTTCGATGAGTGCCTCGCATGACGGGGAGTCTCGACAATCCCAAAGACACGAAACACTTTCTTCCCCCAGCCTTATCTGCCTTACGCGACGCAGAATGTCCCCGATCTGTTGTCCGCGACTGAACGGATATTTGAACGCGGACTTCAATCCCGGGGCGGGAACTTTGGAATTTCTAAGCGAAACCCAGTTGAATTATCAGAATAAGCAAGGCTATCGGCCGAGCAGTTCCCTACCCAGACGCGCCAGCCCGCGGTCTATGGCGGAGTCGTCAACTATCCCTTCAATCCTGCCTTCGAATCGGTGGAGATATCCCAGGAGGGACATGGTGTCGAAATTCCAAGGCCCCAGCCTGGGCGCTGGACGGGCGTGCTGGGCGGCTGGTTGTTTGATCCTAACCTGCTGGAAATGAATTTCGCGGGTGTTGTTTCATTTTACTTCGATGGATTTCCTCCGCTCAATTACACGGCCACCTGGCGGACGCGTATTACTTCGCCAATCAGGCAGCCGATCCGGGAACCTCTTCCATTGCAAACGGACAGATGACCCTGTCGATTCCTACTCGAGTGCTGATCTCTTCCCCACTATTCCTTCCCGGCTCGACGGATGAAGTGTACGAATTGATGACCTATGAAGGCCTGATTGTCGCGACGGCGGTGGTTCCGGAAGCTGTCTTCGGCACTTTTTTTGGGGCTCGCGGGCGTGGCGACTAGTTGGTGGACGGTCACCGTCGGCGTGCCGGTGTAAAAGCCGGTCCCGGAGGCGAAAAGGAACCTGTCCCGGCAACTCCGCCAGGGGCCTCATGTCGCTCGGAGACGTAATGTCGGGGGCCTAGTGAGCGTAAGCGCCATGGGTTTCCATGCGGCCGGGTCGGGATGTCCTCATGACATTCATGACGCTTAATCGTTGTTGAGGTTTTCCATGAGGAAGTACGCGGTGACGGCGTCGAGGTAGTCGCGGTTGACTTCTTGGCGAAACCGTGCCCTTCATTGTCGGCGTACACGGTCCAGACCTTCTTGCCTGCGAAGCGACTCTCTCGGCGATCTGTTTGGCTTCCGCGAATGGGACGCGGGATCGTTGACCCCATGAGCCACGAGGAGCGCGGACTGGATGCGTTCCGCGTTCGCCGCGGGACTAATCTTTTCGAAGACCTTTCGCATCTCCGGGTCCCGTTCGTCGCCGTACTCCGCGCGACGGAGGTCCTGGCGGTAAGAACTGGTTTGTTCCAAAAACGTGATGAAATTCGCGATGCCGACGATGTCGACACCTGCCTTAAGGCGATCGCCGAAGTGGGTCAATGACGCGAGCACCATGTATCCGCCGTAAGATCCGCCAATCACTGCCACTCGCTTGGCATCGAGATCGGGCTGTGTCGCGATCCAATCGAGTATTCCGCCGATATCGCGCACGCTGTCTTCGCGCAAGGGGCCATTGTCCAGCTTAAGGTAGGTCTTACCATAACCCGCCGAGCCACGGACGTTGGGAGCAATTACCGCGATACCGAGTTCCGCGGCGCACATTTGACTAAACCCTGAAAAGACGGGCCGATATTGACTTTCCGGGCCTCCGTGGATGGAGATAAGCACGGGAGCTTTGTTTTCTTCAGACGCATTCCTTGGCTTAAAAAAATAGGCGGGAATCTTTCGGCCGTCGAAACTGTCGTAGCGAATCAGGGATGGGGAAATGAAGGCTTCGGGATTGAGGCCCCCCACTTCACTATAGGTCCAGCGGGTCAACGTGCCGTCCGTGCACTGGAGAGAATAGGCGTCCGCGGGCGCATCGGGCCGAGCGAATGTAAAGCCCAGTTCTTTTCCATCGGGTGAAAACCGAACCCCATCCACGATGCCGAGCGGCAACGGGAACTCGCGTCGCGGGGATCCATTTTCGAGTAGATAAAGTTTGCTGGCGCCATCCGCATTGACCGTGAAGGCGACTCGCCCGGATTTGGGATCCACCTCGACTTCCTCGACATCCCAGGGAATATCTTGGGTCAGCCATTGGTAACTTCCGGTCTCTAAATCCATCTTCGCCAATTCACGGAACTCGCCGCGAACATCCGTGGTGAGGTAAACACTTTTTCCGTCGTGAGAAAACTGCAGTCCGCCGTACGCTGCCTTCTCGGCGTTGGGAACGGCGAGAGGCCTTTTCGTCCTGGTCGCGAGATCGAGGATCGCGGGGTAGGTTTCATTGATCGAGACATAACGATTGAGCAACAATGCCTTGCCGTCTGGGGACCAGCTCGTGGCGGACCAATGTTCGCCATCCACCTCGAGCAGGAGCGCGAGCGCTCCGGGACGCGAAGGATCGCTCAAGTAGAGATCGGTGTCCCGACCATTTCGTTTGTTGCTCCCGATGACAAGTTGGCTTCCATCTTCGCGGACCGGCCCGAGGAGATTTCGACTTTTGCCGTCCGTGAGGGACCGGGTTGCCCCGGTCGCTCGATCGAAGAGGAGTACTTGGTAGTTCTCGTCACCTCCCTTGCTGGTGGTAACAAGGAATCGTTCGCCTTTGCCACCTGGGAGAAACCGTCCGGAGACCGGTTCATCGAAAAAAGTGATCTGCTCGCGGCGGCCGCCGGGCTCATGAACGCGATGGAGTTGGGTGGTGTTCCCGAATCGAGTTCCGACGACGATTCCCGACCCGTCGGGCGCCCAGCCTTGGAAGGAAGCGGCTCGCGTGTTTTGGTATTGCCGTAATCTGTCGACGAGTTCCGCGGGGAGAGGTGGGACGTTCGTCGTCGAGATGGCAGGCGGCCGCAGTGGATCCGCGTCTCCATGGACGTCGTTCGTGTTGGCCAGCATCCCCAGCGAGGCCAGGATCAGACAGACGCGCCAAATCCGATGGTTTTGCACGATCGCGAATCTCCTTAACGAGCATCAGAAAAAAGGTCGCTGATTATGTCCTTAACGCTGCTCATGGTTTGGAAATCCCCAGGAGTCGTTGGGCGTTTTCACGCGAAATCGCCTTCTGTTCGGGAATTGCGATCTCCGACTCGAGCATTTTCAATGTCGCGGATTGGAAGTAAAAGAAGGGAAAATGCGAGCCGAAGAGGAGCCGTTGGAATGGCAAGCGATCGAGCCAACGGCGGATGCCTCCCGTCCCCTCGAGCATCGCGATGTCAAAATGCACGTTTCCCGCCGTGACAAGTTGTTGGCATTGATCGACGTTGAGCACGCCCAAGCCGTTGAGGACGCAAACGGGGAGCGTTGGAAGCTTCGTCAGGATTTTGGTCAACGGCATCACGTCCACGGGTGGCACTCGAACCAATGGATGTTGGGTTCGCTCGTCCTCCATGGCGACGACGATCTGAACAAGCAAATTCCTCGCGTCGGCCAGTTCGAGGAGACGAACGAACGCCCGTTCTTCGAGCGAATACTGGTGATAGTTTGGATAAAGTCTCACGCCCGGCATTCGGTGCACTTCCTTGCATCGGCGGAGATCCTCCTCCCAATCCGGGAGCGTGGGATTAACGCATCCAAACGGAATCAGGATTCCTCGGCCATGGGCTTGGCAGTCCGCGACCAGTCGCCGATTGACCCCCTCCATATCTCGATGAAGCATGGCGTCGAAGCTGCAAACCCACGCCTGTTCGACCTTCTCCCGGTTGAGAGTACTCATCAATTTGCCTGGTTCGTCCCCGTTCAGCCTTCGGAACGGCCAGCGCGATAGGTGAACATTGACGTCGATCACGAGTCGATTCCCTTCGCGCGTAGAATGGGGAGAAGAAGCGTTTTGAGGTTTTGTCCGAGAATCTTTGTTTTGTCCTCATTGGCGATTTCGGCGCCACGAACCTTGGCGAGTTGGGACGCGAAACTCCGGCCTCCCACGTCGCTCCCGTAGATGACGCGACCGGCGCCCAGTTCGCGCACCGCCATTTCCACCATCCCCGACGTCGGATCGGAACCCGCGAGATCCACGGAGACATGGGGAAGTTCGCGGACGGTACGGATTCCGAGTTCCCAATTCCCGCCGGTATGTCCGCAAATGATCTTGGCTTTCGGGAACTGGCGCGCCAATGTCACTAACTCCGCCGGCGTCGATTCGCCGGGGAGATTGCGGTTTCCGCTTTTAATCCAAGTGTGTTGAAAGAGGACGGCGTTTAACTCTTCGGCCCTGGCGACGATGGGACGAAGAGTGTCCGCGGAGCATCGTTCCGCGACCCATAGTTTGACTCCCACCATGGGACCCTTGGCGACGCATCGTTCGAGTTCCTCCAGGCTCGCGTCCACGTGTTTCGGGTTGAGATACGCGAAGCCGAAGGCTCGATGGTGCCAATGGCTGATCGCTGCCAACACTTCGTCGTTTTGACGTCGCATGTCGTCGACGGAGGGATCAGTGAGGAAGGAGAGTCCCATGTAGACGCAGAGCCGATCGATTTGAAATCGATTGGCGAACTCGATCATCCCGGCCATGCGCTCATGCGGCGTTCGGCCGGCGAATCCGGCGAGGTGACAGTGCAGATCCCAGATCATGCGGGCGCTTTCCCCATTGGATTCATGGCTTCGTTCCCTCGCGGATGAAGGCGATAAGGTCCGCCATCTCTTCGGGCGTGATCTTCTGTTCGAGCCCGTCGGGCATGAGCGATTTGTTCGTGCTGGCCATTTCGTCGATGTTCTGCCGGAGCAAGGTTTCGCGAACGTCCTCGGCGCGCTTCAGTGTAATGCTATTCGCGTTCTCCGATTCGATGATGCCGGTCAGAATTCGCCCATCGTCGACAGTGACGACATATTCCAGGAAATTCGGCGCGACCTCGCGGTTCGGCTCCAGAACGTGAAGAAGGATCTCTTCCGAAGTCCGGTGGCGAACGGTGGCGAGATCGGGACCCACTTGCTTTCCCGTCCCCGCGAAAAGATGGCAGGTTGCGCATTGGTTCTGGAATACGGTCTTCCCGCGCCCCGGATCGGGTTTCCGTGCCAATGCGAGTTCGTAACGTTGAAATGCTTGCTTGCGCGTGGGCGTGGAAGCGGCTCCGAACAGTTGGTTCGCGCGCTGCCGAATGACCGCATCCGGGTGGTTGGTCAGCAAGGTTCGTCGCGTTGGTGAGATCTGACTGGCGGCGATGGTTCCGCTTTCGATGGCATTGAAAAGTGGGACCATTCTCTCCTTGCGCGCGAGCAGCGCTTCGACGGTCTCCGTTCGGACGGCGGGCGTGAGCCGCCTCCATTGTCCCAAGAGGATTTCCGCGACGTCGGGCTCGGGAAAGCTTGCGAGCGCGCGAACCGCGCGCAGCTGAAGAGAAGCGGGTTGTTTGGGATCAAGCAGTGGAACCAATCGGTCTCTTGCAATTATCCATTGTTCATGGCGAAGAAGGTCGGTGGCGGACTCGCGCGATTCAACGGCCAAGGTCGGATTGGAGGCGTCTCGGCTGGCACTTTCGAAGATGACGCCAATCATCGCCTGCTGGCTTGGAAACTGTTCCTGGACGTACACTGCTAGTGAACGGCCTGACCGTTTTAGTCCATCCCCCAAGCCCTGCGTCAAGGCGCGTGCGTGAGGGCCGTCGGCGGGGAATGGATCGCCGAGTAGTTTAAGGATCCCATGGATCTCGGACTTGTCCTGGACGGCGCCCGCAATGGCGGCGAGTTGCGCGAGGAACGCTGGGTCCACGGGTTTCCGATGTTCGGGGTCCTTCGTCAAGGTCGCCGCCAATCGGCCGGCGATTTCACGCGACGAACTCAACACCGCCGTCCGGATCCACTCATCCCCGGGATCGCGGGAAACGATCGTCGCGAGAGGCCGGATGCGTTCCTCGGGGGCGATTTCTCCCGTGGAAAGAGCGAGTTGAAAACGAACGCGGATGTCCTCGTCCTTACGGAGCGCGAGAACCAACTTCCGCAATTGCGCTGACGAGTTTAGGTATGGTTCCGCGAGCTTGATGGAATGTTCGCGGATCCCCGGGTGCCGATCGGCCAACCCTTGGGCGAGATCGTTCTCGTTTAACAGATTCCATCCTTGCAAGGTCCACAAGGCGTGAAGGCGAGCCAATGGATTCGAGCCGTCGCCGAGACATTGGCGGACGGCCGAGGCGACAGTCGTGTCTTGACGCTCGAAGAGGAGGCGGTGCGCGGTCTCGCGGTGCCAAGCGTTCGCATGGCCTAAATAAGGAACTAATTCCGCGGTTGAGAGGTCGCCAAGCTTGACCATTTTTTTTACGACAAAACCCGGGGGCGCGAGACGGTAAATCCTGCCACGGTCGCGACCGCTCTCCAGATCGAGCTTGGCTTTGATGTCGTCGGGAATCGACCAGGGATGTTCGATGGTCTCTCGGTACATGTCACAGACGTGGAGCGTGCCGTCGGGCGCGTTGGTGAAGTTGACGGGACGAAACCAAAGATCGGTCGAGGCGGCGAATTCCGCCTTGGGGTCGACCCGACGAGAGGAGAAGGTAACGCCGTCGTTCTCGATCGCTTGACGATGAATGAGATTGCTCGATACTTCTCCGAGAAAGATATTACCTCGATACAGCGAGGGATACGCGTCGCCGCGATAGATGGTGATGCCGCTGGCGGAAGTAAAAAAGCCGGTGGCGGCCGTCTCGCTTCTTGGGTATTTCCGATCCATTTCCGTCAACCAACGTTCGGCGCGGAGAACGCGCCAAGGTTCCGGCGGACTCCGACGAAAAACCGGGACATTGTCTCCGGACTCCGCCACGTCTTGAATCGTCTTCGCGATGGGCACGAAGGGGTTTCGGGACAGGTAGCGGTTTTCCAAGACGACATGTTGCGCGGGGTTTCGAATATTGCAAATAAAACGATTGCCCCAATCGTCGAAGGTGTTGCCAAAACGAGC
Source organism: Planctomycetota bacterium (assembly GCA_046350335.1). Lineage (GTDB taxonomy): Bacteria > Planctomycetota > Planctomycetia > Kolteriales > Kolteriaceae > JAXMAQ01. Next base: position 199,958 of record JAXMAQ010000003.1, on the reverse strand, counting down.
CCCACCCGCGAGCGTTTCAAAAACCCGCACTCGAGGGTCGAAACGAAAATCGTTTTGCGTGAAAGGCGTGGGTTTTTCCATGGGGAGGGCCGCGGAAACGATTTTTCCACCATTGCTCGAGCCGGCCCCGTAAATCCGGTGATCTAAACTCCATTTCAAGTTGTTGATCACGGCCTGAACGTTGTATTTGCGAAATCCGCTGAACACTTTTTCTCGAACGTCCGCCTTCCGATCCCCGTCGGTATCCTTCAAATACCAGAGGTCGGGAGTCGCCGCCACGAAAACGCCTCCTTGCCAAAGCGCGATTCCCGTCGGCCAGGAGAGTTCGCTTGCAAAGATGGATCCGCGGTCGAAGTCTCCGTCGCCGTCGAGATCCTCGAGGAGTCGGATGCGGCCGATCGGCAAATCGGTCGTCCGCTCCATGTTCGGCTTGTCGGTCGATTTGTCCGTATAGGGATAGTCGCTCATCTCCACGACATACGCCCGGCCGAACTCGTCATACTCGATGGCGATCGGGTCCGTGACCATTGGTTCACTCGCAAGCAGTTCGAGTCGGAACCCATGCAAGACGTGAAAACTCTTTTGCGCGTCCTTTGCCTCCGTGGGTGGCGTTCGAGGAAATGGAGTGGTCGCCGGGTTAGCCGAGGATTCTTGTGCCAGGGAGGATCCGTCGAGACAGACGAGGAGACATCCGAGGTACGCAGCCGTGACAAATCGTTTCGGAACGTCTGATAGCATGGCGGGCCCAGTCATCGGGGTCTGAAGTCAATTCTATCGCGGATGCCAATGGATCGGGCTGGCGCGCGCTTGCGTTTTCCCGGTAAACGTCATTCGTTCCACTTGTACGTGTTCCCGGCGGTGAGCACAAGACGCGATCGCGAGAATCGAGTCGAGCGAATGGTTCTTCTTCGCTTTCGCCGCTAGCATGGAGCGTCGTTCCCGATTGGCACGGATTGTTCTCAAGGGAGTGGTCGGATGATTCGACACGTTTTCGCTACCTGCTTCCTGGCATTCCTCGTTTTCAACGGGTCTTTCGGTGAAGAGCCGACGGCGACGCTGCCGGCAACGCAGCCACTAACTCCCGCGCCAGACATGTCGCTGACGATGCGCGAAGGACTTGATCGGTTTGCATGGAGGCTCGTGGAAAAATCCGTGTCGGCGCGGCAGGCTCGATGGCGCCGGGATTTTTCTTCCTTGGAATCCTACTCGTCGTCCGTGGAGCGGAATCGCCGGCGGTTGCGAGAGATCCTGGGGATAATCGATCAACGATTGCCCATCGTGGCCTTGGAGTTGATGGCGAGTACGTCGTCACCCGCGTTCGTCGCGGAAGCGGAAAGCTATGAAGTATTCCGAGTTCGTTGGCCGGTCTTTGAAGGTGTCCATGGTGAAGGTCTGCTCCTGCAACCCAAGAGTAAGCCGCGGGCGCGGGTAATTGCCATTACCGACGCGGATCAGACGCCGGAGAGACTCGCGGGGCTCTCGGAATTACCCCCCGAGGCGATCCCCTTCGCTCGGCGATTGGTGGAGCAGGGGATTCAAGTCGTGGTGCCTTTGCTCATCGATCGGGACGATACGTGGTCCGGGGATCCGGACATTTGGATGACCAATCAACCCCACCGCGAGTGGATCTACCGCCCGGCTTTTGAACTCGGCAGGCACATCATCGGCTACGAAGTCCAAAAAGTGCTTTCCGTCGTCGATTGGTTCGTCCATGAGAATCAAGAGAGCAAGGTTCCCATAGGCGTGGCGGGCTACGGTGAAGGGGGACTGCTCGCCTTCTATGCCGCCGCCGTCGACCCTCGCATCGACTCGACGTGGGTGAGTGGTTACTTCGATTCGAGGCAAGGTCTCTTTAAGGAACCAATCTATCGAAACGTCTTTGATTTCCTCAGCGAGTTTGGCGATGCCGAGATCGCGACCTTGATCGTTCCCCGAAATCTCGTCATCGAATATAGCCGAGCGCCGAAGGTCGATGGCCCACCCACTTCCCGACCCGACCATCGTCCTTACGCGGCCCCGGGAGCGATCGTCACACCGACATGGCAAGTGGTCGAGGAAGAGTTCGCGAGGGGAAAACAACTCCTCGAAAACCGCGGCGAATTAACCGACAAACTTCATTTGGTCGCCGGTCCGAAAAATACCGTCCTGCCATCGGGCTCGGACGAATCGCTTGGCCCGTTCGTCCGGTCGTTGACCGGAGACGAAAAACTGTCCGGGGCGATGAAGGTTAACAGGAAAGAAAACCTCGTCGACGTGGAGACCCGGCGTCGTCGGCAGGTGAAGGAACTCGTGGACCATACGCAATCCTTGATTGCCCTATCACAGAAGGAGCGGGAAAGGTATTGGTCGAAGGCGGCACCCGCGTCACTCAACGAATGGCAGGCTGCATGCCGGGAGTACCGCAAAAACTTCCACGAACAGATCATCGGTAGAATGCCGGAACCAAGCGAACCCATGAACCCGAAATCGCGACGGATCCAGGACCGCGTTACGTGGACTGCCCATGAGGTGACACTCGACGTCTGGCCGGAGGTCTTCTGTTGGGGAATTTTACTTGTTCCCAAATGGATTGCCGCGGAGGAGAAGCGGCCGGTGGTGGTTTGTCAGCATGGCGCGGAGGGATTGCCCCACGACGTCATGAACGAAGACCCGAAGTCCGAGGCGTTCGCGACGTACAAGGCGTACGCCGTCCAGCTAGTCGAACGTGGCTACGTCGTTTACGCCCCGCACAACTTCTACCGGGGAGGGAATCAGTTTCGGCAGATCCATCGCAAGCTCAACCCTCTGGGAAAAACCATTTTCGCGGTCATCGTCGAACAGCACCGCAGGCACTTGGAATGGCTATCGTCGCTTCCCTTCGTCGACCCGAAAAGAATCGCGTTTTATGGGCTCTCGTACGGCGGTTACACGGCGGAACGGGTACCGCCGCTCCTGGACGGATACGCCCTCGCGATCTCGTCCGCGGAGTTCAACGACATGGTCCGTAAGAAAGCGAGCGTACGCGACAAGTACAGCTTTCCGTTCTATTTCATGTACGAGTACTTCGAGTTCAACATGGCGAACCGGTACAGTTACGGCGACTTGATCGGCATGATGGCTCCTCGGCCGTTCATGGTCGAAAGGGGACATGACGATGGCGTGGCGCCGGATGAATGGGTTGCCTCGGAGTATGCCAAAATACGCCGACTCTATGACCGTCTTGGGATCTCCGAGAACACGGCGATCGAGTTTTTCAATGGTCCGCATTGCATCAACGGCAAGGGAACGTTTGAATTTCTCGAACGGCATCTCCAATGGCCTAGACGGTGAGTAATCTTTCGACTCTCGGCCATCCATGTCTTGAACACCCCTAAGACTTTGAACTTGGCAATTCCCAAGGTTGCAAGGTAGCTTGTAACTACGTCGTTGGATTCGGAGAAAAGCCGTGGTCGCCCGGGAGTGAGTAGCGTTCGGAATCGTGTTGATTCAAAAAAGGGGGAGGGAGTCGGCCATGGAAGAACTTTCGCGCAGATCCTTTTCGGCTCGGTCCTTGGGGGCTCTGGTGACGGCGTCTCTCGTGGACGTATTGACCCAACAAAACCTCTTCGCCGACGGCAAAAGCGGGACCGTCGGCTACATTAAGCAAATCAACGACCTTTCGCATGATTTGAAAAACCAGAAGTTGGATCCCGTCGCCTGGCAAACGCAGGTCGAGGAATGGTTTCCCAAGGTGGATGTTCCCGAGTTGCTGTCACTGGTGGACTTCGAGAAGCTGACCAAGGACATTGCGATTCCGGACAATGGTGCGCGTAGCTTGCGCTTCAAGTTTCGCGAGACGGAAGGGCTGCCGACCAATCTCGTGTTTGGCAAGCAGATCTTCGCGCTCAAAAAGGGACGTTCCGTGGTTCCGCATGGTCACGACAACATGGCGACGGCCTTTCTGATACTTAAGGGGGATCTGCGCGGCCGATTGTACGATCGACTCGAGGACGAACCCATGCACTACATCATTCGTCCGACCATCGACCGGACTTTTCAGGTCGGTGAATGTTCGACCATCTCCGACAAAAAGGACAACGTGCATTGGTTCCAGGCGATCTCGGAACCCGCGTACATCTTCAATCTCCATGTGCTCGATGTCGTTCCCGGGGGGCCTCTTCCCACGGGTCGGGTCTATCTCGATCCCAACGGCGAAAAATTGGCCGGCGGCAAGATCCGCGCGCCGCGCATCAACCACGCGGAGGCGCACAAACGATACGGTGCATCTGAAACTTGAATTCGTATCTCCCGACTAGGTCGCTTGGACGATCTTGGCGAAAAAACAACACCCGACCAAGACATTATTTCACTGGCAATAGGGTTGCGAATAATTTGCGGGCCTTGGCTTGGTCTATGCAGGGGATGCCAACCGGGAGTTCCGCGCAATGGCGGACGATGTCGGCAGCGAGCTTGGAAACATGAGCCGATTGATTTTGGTGGTGGACGACGATCCGTTGATACTTCGTCTCGTCGAAGGTCTATTGGTCCACGCGAACCATCGCGTTCACTGCGTCGGCAACGGCAAACTAGCGGCAGAGCAAATCGACGCCATTAAGCCGGATTTGATCCTTTCTGACTTGGAAATGCCCGAGATGGGTGGTCTTGAACTCGTCCGGATGGTGGCGAAACGTCATCCAGAACTTCCCGTGGTCGTATTCACGGGACGCGGAGGTGAAGAGGAGGCGGTCCGATGTTTTCGCGCTGGTGCCGCCGACTATGTTTCCAAAACGAAGCTTCGTGAGGAACTGGTCGAGGTGGTGCACCGAATTCTCAACGATCGCGAGATGAGCGCTGGGTCTGCCGAATTGCTCGCCGTCGGCGACAACGACAAGGGAGGCGGTGGAGCGGATATCGACCTCGAGGAGAATTTCCTGGGTTTGGTGTAGACTGACGCCGCTGGTAATCGCGCGAGCTTGAAACGGCCGCGAACGCTCGAAGACGACTACATCATTCGAAAACGCAGGCCAAGCGAAATCGTTCAAGTCGTGGGAAATCCGTCGGTGCCCGAGGACGACTTCAAGATTTCTCCCTCGCGGCTGCAGATTTTGCGGCGGCAGATCGTTCGCCTCGAACGTTGGAGCGATCTCGTCCGTAGCGTCAAGAACAATAAACGCCGACACGATCGAAAAACCCTCGGGGAAATCGTCTTGGTTGCGCCCCTCGACGAAGAGACGGGAACGCCGCGGTTCGACCAGCAGAGGGAGTCGTTTTGCAAGGATGTCTCCGCCAGCGGCTGCAGTTTACTTCATCACCTGCCGCTCGAAGGCAAAAGGTGGATGGTGTTGCTCGCTCCTCAGGGGCCAAAGCCGGTGAGCATGGAATGCCTCGTGGTCCGCGAACGGCGAGTGGTGCTTGGGATGTATGAGATCGGGCTTCGATTCACGAAGCGACAGGACGGTAAGAGGGACGAGTCGCTAACGGATCCGGGCGAGGGCGACTAATCAACGACCCTCGCGGAGTTGCTTGAGCCGAAGTTGCATCGCTTCGAAATTCTTCTGGTTCCCCGTTTCCGCGTATTTTTTCGCCGCGATCTCTCCCATGGCGATCGCCTCCCGGCCCCTTCCCGTCGCGCCGTATGCCGCCGACAATAGATCGAGATGGTCCGGCGAGGCGTTAGCGGGGGATCGGCACAGAAGTTCCAAATGGCCGATTGCCTCGGGAGGATGGTGAAGCGAAGGGTCGTTGGCGAGGAGCAAGAGCCTGGCGAGATGGAATCTTGCGAACTCGTTTGAAGGATCATAATCCAACACTAATCGGAAATGAACGATCGCGTCATGATGATTTCCGGTCAGTTCCAACGCCAAGGCCAAGTTACGGCGCGCCTGCGAAAACATGGGGCGAAGGACCAAAGCGTTTTTAAAGAATGGAATGGATTCCTTCACCTGGCCTTTCAGACCGAACACTCGCCCGATGCTGTTTTGGATCTCCGGAGATTGGGGATCGAGGGACTCGGCCCTCTTCAATTCTTCGAGAGCATCGTCAAGGCGACCTTGAGTCACGAAGGCGTTCGCCAGGTTATTCCGCGCGTCGCCGTAGTCGGGATTCAGCGTTAGCGATTGTTGGAAATGTTCGATCGCTTCCGCGGTCTTTCCCTGGCTCGCCAAGATGGCGGCAAGTTCATTGTGAGCAAGCCAGGCGTCCGGATTCACGGCAAGCGTCGAGCGCCAAATGGATTCATTGGTCGCGTAAACCTTCGCTTCTTCCCGCGCCAGCCAGCCAAAGAGCAACGCCACCGCGACCAACCCAGCGACGGGAACACCCGGCCACGGCTTCGGAAATGACGAACTCAAACGGAAGGAGCACGCCACCACAAATGCGACGGCAGCGGGCAAAGCGTGGTATTGCCAATGGTCCGCGACTAGCGAATATCGCATGAAGTAGATGTTGATGAATCCCAGGGCGGGGAACAGCGCGACCACGTAGCATGCGAGCGCGAAGAAGCATGCGGCCAGGCCGCGACGCCGCAAGATCCAAAAGGTCAACAAAAGAGCGAACAACACGACGCTTGGAAGGTAGGTCGCAGGCGCGCCGGTATCCGCGGTCCAGCGTGGGTAAACGAAGGAGAGATTCGTTGGCCAAAGGGCCTTCTGGAGATAAAACCAGACCCCTTTTCCCGCCAATGCAAACCGAGATAGGAAACTGTCCGCGCGAACGTTGTCTTGCGCCACCGCGCGAAATCTTTGAAACCAGACGCCGACCGACCCCAAAACCAACGCGATCGCGAAAAACGGCAGGCTCGCGAGAAGATCCCGCCGACGGATCTCTCGATGCCGCCACCAAAGAACGAGAAGCATGAGGGGCGGAACGATGACGGCGGAGGACTTGCTCAACAACGCAAGCACCAGCGAGGCCAACGCTACGCCAAAGGAGGATTTGCGTTTCGATTCATCGTAATCCAAGATCGCCAAGAGGCTCACCAGCGACCAAAAGTGCGCGAGCAGCGTTTTGCGTTGCAGGATCCAGGCAATCGCTTCGACATTCACCGGATGTACCGCGAAAAGCAAGGCGGCGAACCAGGCTCCGGGAACCCCCAACACCATGAGTAATCGCCAAACGAGCAACGTGTTGAGCAAATGAAGCGTGATGTTCAACGCGCGATAGCCGGCGGCGTTTTCGCCCCAGACCCGCCATTCCAACCAGTGGGTCGAGTAGGAAAGGGGCCAATAGTCCGGCTGATCCGTGCTGATCCACATGCGGAGAATGCCGTCGGGCAATCGGACCATCGGATTGTCCACGAGCATCCGGTGGTCGTCCCAGACAAAGTCTCCGAAAAACGCCGGCTGATAGATGATGCCGATGAGAACGGCGAGAACGAATGCCCCTCCGAGAGTTCGCGGGGGAACGCGCGGCAGAGCATTCGTCTTGTTTTCCCCTCGATCCGGGCGTGAAACGGACTCATGTCCCCTGCCGCGCTTCGCCATCGATTAGCTCGGTCGCTTGGTGAATTGATCGCCGGTGACGGCCATGTAGATGGAATCGCCGCGGGCGACTTCCTTCCCTTCCTCGTTGGTGACGATGCTTTCCCCATGGATGATCTGCCGGCCTAGGCGAGGAATCGTGGATTCACAGGTGATCACGCCCGTGGAAACCGGTCGAAAGTATTTGATCCGAAGGTCTACGGAGACGATGCCACCGTTCTGTCTCTTCGCCTCTTGGTAGACTTCCGTGAGCAAGAGGGCGTTGGCGATGCCGGAATCGATCAAGGTGGCGATGATTCCTCCATGCATCACGCCCGCGGGTTGGCAGAGATCCTGGCGGTAAGTAATCTGCAACTTCGACCAGCCTGGCTTGAGATCCAGCGTCTTCATGCCGATCAGCTTGAAAAACGGGAACTGGTGAAAGAAATCGATGACCTGTTGCTTCTGATGCTCGAGCGTTGGATCGTCCGCCATGAAGATACCCCTTGATGAATCCCCCGGGACCGCCTGGAATGTGCCTGATCCCTTCGCGCGACGGCCTTTGAAGATTGGTCTACGGTAGGGACCAATCCTCTTCAAGTCACCCTCTCTTGGGAGGGGAACGGCTGGATTTGAGAAAACGGCCCCAACCTGCTTCTCCCGAGCCGCACTATTTGAACCAAGCGGAGAATGCTTGGAGATCACGTCTGTAACGCGTTTTTCTCGATGGTTTTTCGAGGAAAGCTTTACGTGATGCTCGCCCCTTGCCTTGGAGAACGGATCGCCGTAAACTGTTGTCTCGGATTGCCAGGAGAGGTGGCAGAGTGGCCGATTGCACCGGTTTGCTAAACCGGCATAGGGGGTATTCTCCCTATCGAGGGTTCGAATCCCTCCCTCTCCGCTGGCTTGTACCCACGGCGAATTCCGAATGGCGTTCCGTCCCTCGGAAACTCCCATTTTCCGGCCTGGGCTAAATCGAGCAAAATCCCTTTGGTTTTCGGGTCGAATGACTACCGTCGCGAAACGGCACGTCAACACGGCCAGGTCGAAATGGACCTCCATGCCGTCCGCGTTTCTCCGGGCCGCAATCTGCCATGCCAATCGTTTCCACGTACTCATGGTTTCCGCCCGTCCAATAACGGTTTGGACGTGGAATTTCGCACCTCATCCAACGCCTACGATGCACGAAATTCATCCTTTGCACCCCAGCTATTGAACTTCAGGGTTTGAAATTCGCGTTCGGAATGCCACTCGCCCCACTGCCCTCGAAGCTTTACGGAAGCATGAAAACGACATCCAAGAATCAAATGGCAAAAAATAAATCCAGAATGTCGGTAACGTTCTCCGCGATCTCCTGTTTTTGAAGTTAGCGATCGCGTGTGTCATCACGCCGCATGTTCATTACCTGGAGAACTCGTTCGCCAAAGTTTCGAGATTCCACTCTAATTTTCCCCTGTCCCGTTGCCCTTTCAGGTCCGCGGACACCGTGTGACGCTGCGCACCAAAATCCCCGATTTTCCCGAAGTTTTTTAAAAAAATCCGCCAACGAGATCCATTGACAGTTGTGCAATCCATGCGATGCTTGCGCCGGTGACGGAAAACGTCGCCGATCAGCAGTGATTGCAAATCAAGTCTCGGCAGATGTGACAGCCTATTGACATTCAAAAGGGGCGCGCCATGTCCAGTTCATTGCCATTCTGTGTTCGCATGGCCTCGACCAAAATCATTCTCCACGTCGCGGGCATCCTCGTCGTTGGGGGAACTGTTTCCTTGGCAACTCCACTTCAGGCGGCGCCGCCGAGCTTGATTGCCCGGGTCGGCGTCCTCTTTATCGGTGCCTCCGGCGGCGTGTTCGATTCCCAAGGCGATTTCTATGTCGGTAGAAATGCAGGCAGTTCGGAAACCTCGACAGTTACTGGCAGCGATTCGCGGTTTTATGCCAAAAACACCTGGATCGGCCTTGCGGGACACGGTGAATTCCATGTTCTCGAACAGGCATATGTTTCCGTTGAGCAGCTCCTCGCGGGTAGAAAAGCGGGAAGTTTGGGAAGCATCAGGGTGGATGGCGAACACACGACCCCAGCGCTGCGGATACTCCGGATAGGCATACTGGCCAGGAGAGCCACTCATATCGAACGGGCGCGAAGGTATCTCTCGAAACACCATCCTTGCCAGAGAAAACGTAGCCGCCGGCGTTGCCACTGTCAGCAGGCATCTGAAACTACGGCGCGAACACGTGGATAGGTTACGCCAGCAATGTGATTTGCATGTATCCCATGGGCCGAAGTCTCCTTCTTCGATCAGTTCGTCTTAGGACGAGACCAGTTGGTGGTCGAAGTCGAGGCGAGCGCAACCATTCTGCGGGGAGCGAAGCCGTGGATAGGGGACAAGGACAAGGGAGCTCCGCATTTCAAGCGCGCCGCAGCTCTTTCGAACACCATTCGGCGACGATGCCGGGAGCCAAGGGATTGTCTCGGTGGTGGCGGAACGCACAACGCTGCGAGCGGGGAGACTACCGTCGGCGGACGAGGTTATGGCGAGGCCGGGCCGAGTCGGCGGAAGCCGCCTCGTTCGAGTACTTCACGGTCGGCGACGCGATCGCGAGACTGCTCACCATGGCGCGGACGCACCTCGGAGCGTTACTGTCCATGTGGAACCAGGACGGGAGAGCTTCAGATTATTGACGGTGCATACGCGTCGTTTGATGACCTGCAACTCGGCAGTCAAATCGGTAGCTCTGGTTGGATCGGTTTGGCGGGTACCGGGAGTACATTGATCGCGACCCATTCGATCATTGGCGACTCCGGGAATGGCGAGTTAGAAATCTCGATGGCAGGAACCGCTTCTTTCGAAACCCTCGATGTCGGCCGTAGTCCCGGCAGCATGGGATCGGTATCGGTCAACGGACCGGGATCCCTCGTTCGTTCGTGGGATGCGACCGTGCGATCAGGTAGCGTGCAAGTCTCCGGCGGAGCGCGGGCGACGTTCGAGAATCTCCGTGTCGCGGATCAGTTCGAGGCCTCGGGAAACGCGGATTGCCGGCGAAGGTTCGACTCTTGCCGCGGGGGACACGACGGTTGGCTCGGATGGGATCGGCACGATCGAAGTAAAAGAGGGGGCCCGCGCCTCGGTAAGGTCGCTGACTCTGGGCAGAAACCATAACAGCCAAGGGACGGTCTATTTGTCGAATGAGGGATCGCTTCTCGATATCGCCGATTCTCTTGAAATCACGAGATCAGAAGGCCGATCGCCGACGACCTAGCCATGGGATCCGTTGGCAAGAGGGTGATGATCGAAGAAGAGGGAACGATCGAGATCTTGGGCGGCGCTCGATTCAACATTGGCTTCGGTGACGTGGAGGACGTTCCCGCGGACTCTTTGCGAATCGGACTCGGTGGCATACTGGCGGGCGAAGGCATCGTTGTCGGCAATCTTCTCAACGATGGAGGAATCGTAACGCCGATGTTCTCCCCAGGGACTCTTCATGTCCAAGGAAATTACACGCAGTTGCCGTCCGGATTGCTTTCCTCGAGATCCAGAATCCGGAGTTCGGGCAATTACGATCAACCGTCACCGGCAGCCCGACGTTAGCTGGCACGTCCGGCTTTCGGTCATCAGTAGCCATGTATTAAGGATCGGCGATCAGTTTGATCTCTTCCACGTGGGTGGCGACATCGACGTAAGTGAAGCGATCTTCGATCGGGAAACGACCGCTAATCGCAAAATCCGCTTGACCTAATTTCGATCACGGCGTCTACTCTATAAGGCTCACTGCGGTTCCCGAAATGGACCAATAGCTCTTTGTGTATGTGGACTGGTACTTGAATCTTGGGCCGGAAATTTTTCCGGCCAAGCCGCAAAGGCTTTAGTGTTTCGTGAAGTGGGATTAGCAACCATTCGAGAAATGGCACTCGAAACCCAGATTGAACGGATTCCAATCGGGTGGAGAAGACTTCGGTGCCATGGTCCACGCTCGCCGTGGCCATGTCTAATCGCCCGACATGGAGAGGAATCTGCAAATTTACTGCAGGGACGACCAGAGAGCCCACGCCTGTTTGGGGGAGCTTGCGGTTCGGACTTCGGCTTTTCCCGTCGCTCGTTCAATCACCTCGGCCCGTAGGGTCATGATAAGAAGGTGAAGGGCGCATCGTTGGGAGAGGGAAAGCCACAAACATAACCTCGCGAACTGGTGCCGTGCGAAGTCACGAGCAACGAACCGGTATCCAGGCTCACGCACCTGAGGAGAAGCGGTCGGGGTAGAGACGAGGGAAGAGTTCGCCGACGTTCGAATACTCGGTCGAGACTCAGCGGTGCCGAACGGCATCGGCGAAAGCGCGAGATTCGAGTAATGAAAGAGTTGCGATCCGCGTCTTGTCCGAGGTTCGATTGGGTTCGGAGCGATGCAGGCAGAGACTGTCGACGATGAGCACGTCGCCGAAACCCGCCTCGAGGGTCAGGGATGAAAACCGCGTCAGCTCTTCGTCGGAGATCTCGGCTTCGTAATGGCCATGCCGGTTTTTGCGGTGCTTGGCGACCCCGAGGGAATGGGAGCCGGGCCAGACGGTGATGCCGCCCGCCCCCGCCGCGAACGCGGACAAGCTGATCCAAAGAGTGATCTGTTCCGGCGACTGGATCAGGTAGGGAAAGTCCTGGTGAATGGGGAGATTGTACTTGTAGTTTTCCTCGCCCGGCGGGAAGACATGGAGCGTGTCGGACAGAGTTGGGGTGGCGGGGACGCCTGCGGGACCGAAATACCCCTCCACGAAATGGAGGAAGCCGGCGTGATACTTGACCTTGGTCGCGGAGAGCAATTTGGCCGGTCGAGTTCCGATGTCGTAAATGGTGCCGACGCTGCGCCGGTGCGACTTGGCGAGCAGGCTAAGTCGTTCCTCCAAACGGAGATTCACTTCAAACGTGAGCCCAGCGGCGTGGGCAAGTTGGTCGGTGAGCCAAGTCAGATCGCGAACGTAGCATTGAAAACCCGCGTCTGCCACCAAGAGTCCCGGAAGGTAGACGACGCCGGTTTCCTTGTAAATCGCGAGCAATCGAGGCAGGTGACCTGGCATTGCCTCCAAGGAGAGCTTGGCGACCGTCACGTCCGCGAGGTTCATCGAGTCGCGCCTTTGATGAAATATCCACCGGGATTGGAGTACATCGAGAATTTGCGGATGACCGGCATCCTTTCGCCGAAAAACTCCTCGAGCGCCTTCGATTCGCCCGGGAACTCATTGAAGGCGTATTCATCGAGAATAACGATCCCTCCGGGTACGACGCGATCATAGAGGTGCTTGAGGGCTACGAGCGTTGGCTCGTAGAGATCGCAGTCCAGATGCAACAGCCGGATCCTCAACCCCGGATTGTCGGCGGCGTATTTCGGCACGGTCTGGCGAATATCTCCTTCCACCAGTTCGATGCGGGGTTTCTGGCCGGCGAAACGGTCATGATCGAACGCGTTGATCACTTCGAGGAGGTGATCGCGTAAGTTGGCGGAACTCCAGCCTCCCACGACCTTGTCGACGCGTTTGTCGACTGGACCGTCCTTTTCGTCGAGTTCGGGAAACCCCGCGAAATTGTCAAAGCCGATCACTTTGCAGGACCGGTCGTTGACGTTGAGCAGTTCCATGAGCTTCGCGAAGAAGAGGAGCGTTTCGCCGCGAAAAACGCCCAGCTCGACGACCGAACCGGGCAAATCAACGACCATTTTGTAGGCGTCATAAAGGGACAGGAGCCGGCCGAGGTGCATCCGCCGAATGTACAGGCTCAAGGTGCCGAGTAACTCTTCCTTTTCATGCATTCTGCCGGAAAGGAGTTCAAAGAGACGCTGGCGAACGTAAGCGTCATTCGGACAGGGATTGGGAGGAGGAAGATTCGCCATCGGTTCCTAACTCTTTCATCCGCTCGCGTTTTGATCACCATGGCCAAACGTGACGCACGAGGGATTCCGGTTTGGCATGTCGCCGTCAATGATAAACCCGCCGCTTGGAAAAGGAATGTTCGTGGCCCGATCGAAGGAATCCCGCTGCCGACGGGGCTGTCTTGGCCCTCTTTGACTTCGGGCCGGCGTAAGCCCAGGGTATTTCTTTTCCGAGTCTCAGTATCGCGGCTCCGGTGCCGGTCGTCAATCGGCTTTAGCTATCCTTGTCTGTCGGCATCCCTTCAGCGCGAATGTTGCCTGCCGCGCTTGAGTTCGTGGCTTGGGTACGCTTTTGGGCCCGCGTGCGGTTTCGTGGAATTCCGATTCGGGTTCACTCGAAGGATGTCAAAAAGGCTTCTCCTCTCGGGGAGAGCCGATAACCTGGATTCAAGCTTTCGGTCAGTCCGAGATTTTTAAGTTTGCGCACATTTAGCTTGAGCCATTCCTTTTCATCGCCGCCGCCGGCTGCCAGTTCCGCTGCGCTACGTTGGGGATGGTCGGAAATCAGCCGGAGGATTCGCAGCGTCCAGGGGCCGTTCGGCGCGCGACTGTCAAGGCGTTCAAGCCTGGTTCGCAAGTCGTCGATTTCCGTCTGAGATAGTTTGTGTTGACTGCGCAATTGGATTCGCGGATCAGGGCCCGCGAGGGTAAATCGAATGCAATACACCGTTCCGGAACTCTGTTGAGAGAGTTCCTCGATCAATGCCGCCAAGGACGGAGATCCGGCTTTCCGCGCGTCCGAGGTGGTCAACTGCTCCGCATCCACTTCTTCAACGGAAAGGATCGACAGTTTACCTATCGGCGTTAGCAGTGTTCCTCCCGGCTTGACCGAAGGACGTCGCCATCGCCGATAAGCAACCGTCACCTCGCCGGATTCGATGCGAGGATACATCGTTTTCTTGAAAAGCACGGGAGGAACCTCAACGGTCGTGGAACGCGATGAAGGCGACAAAACGGCACGCGGCGGATGTTTCACAAGGTTTTTCGGCGTCAGTTATCCATCGTGAGCACCACGCGGAAGCGTGCCCTGCCGCTCCACATACGGTCGTACGCTTCTGAGGCTTTTTCGAGAGGATAGGTCTCGTTCATCGAATGGACGCTCGCCTGAGCGCTAAAGGCCAAGGTGTCCTGCGCGTCGATCGACGTGCCGGAATACCAACCCTCGATCGACCTTCGGCCCATGATAAGATCAAGGGGCGCGGCTTCGACTTTGTCATCGGCGGCCCCCAAGACCATAAGTTTTCCTCGGGGCGCGAGTCCTGCGATGGTCGCGCTCATGGCCGGGCCGTTGGTGACCGTGGCGATGACCGCCTGGGCGCCGCCAAGTTTCATCAATTCCTCGGCAGGGTTGCGCGCGGAACTGTCGATGTAGTGCGCGGCGCCTAATTCCCTCGCGAGTGGCTCCTTGTCTTTTCCTCGCGCGATAGCGGCGACGCGGTATCCCATCTTGGCGGCGTATTGCACGCCGAGATGGCCGAGACCACCGATGCCGAGGATGGCGACGAGGTCCCCCGGCCGGGCGCCGCAGTGGCGCAAGGCGTTGAACGTGGTCAGGCCGGCGCACATCAGGGGGGCGGCGGGTACCGCGTCGAGGTCGGGGGGAAGTAACGCCAACGAGGTAGCGGGCGTGATCATGTAGTCGGCATACCCACCGTCAAAGTGAATGCCGGTCACCTGGATCCCTGTTTGGCAAGCGAAAAAGTTACTCCTGCGGCAGGCATCACAGTCGCCGCAATGCCAGGCGTGCCAACCGACGCCGACGCGCATGCCTTCCGTCCAACGCGAGGATACATTCTTGCCGATGGCGTCGATCACGCCAATCACCTCGTGGCCGGGAACCCGTGGAAACTCGAGGCCCGCCCACAGTCCTTCCTTCGTTAGGGCGTCGCTATGGCAAATGCCACAGGCATGAACCTTGATACGCACGTGATCGGCGGGTGGCATGGGGATCGGACGTTCCACGAGTTCGAGAGGTCCGCCCGGCCGAGACACCTGTGCCGCTCGCATCGTCGCCATGATTTACTCCTTTTCATAACAAGCTTTCATCCACGGTTTGCATTTCATCGAAACGAAACTTTTGAGCGTCAGAGGTTGATTATGGCGATCGGAAAGCCGACGGACCTCCTTTGGCCGCTCAGAAAATAATGTCGGGGACCGGTGCGCTTGCGGACCCTAGGCGCAAAGTGCCGTGCCCCGCCGATACCCTTCGAATGCCCAATCTCACGGGAACTGCGGCAAGTCGCCGATGAATGCCGAGGCTCGCCGAAGCCGATCGTGAATCGCCTCCCAAGCGTCGCCGACAGGGGGAGCCGTCACGATGATCAACTCCGCCTCTTGCTCGTCGGCCCAGTGGAGAGCCGCGTACAAATCTCGTTGATATTCGATTGGGTCGGCAGCCATCACGCGGCAGGGACATTCGGGATCAACGACATCGCCGACCAGTGCGATCCATGCCACCCGCCGGCCCGTGGACCGATGACGATGGATGGCCCGCGCGGGATCGCTCGAAACCTCGACGCTTGTCTTGGGGGCATAGTGGCGTTTCATCATGCCGGGGCTTCGCGCCACGCCATCGCCCGTCGACTCCTCGGCCGCTCGATTCAGCGGACCGATGAGCCCTTCTATTTGATCGCGAGTGATCGGCCCTGGTCGCAATAGACGAACTGGCCCGGCCAGATCAATCACGGTCGATTCGATCCCGCGCGCGGTAGGGCCAGCATCCAGGACAAGATCGACGCGACCGTCGAGCGAGGCTAGCACGTGTTCGGCCGTGGTGGGAGATATGGACTCACTGCGGTTGGCGCTCGGCGCCGCCAGCGGAAAGTCGATGCGATTCAGGATCCGGGAAAGTAGAGGATGACTTGGTACCCGAATGGCCACGGTCGGCCCACCTGCGGTAACGTCCTCGGCGACGGCACCGATCCTCTTGGCCAGAACGATAGTCAGCGGTCCGGGCCAGAACGCGCGGGCCAAGAGCGACGCCGACTCAGGCCATTCACTGACAAGTGCTCGAGCCGCTTCGACATTAGGTACATGGGCGATGACCGGGTTGGTGGCCGGCCGACCCTTGGCCGCAAAAATCTTCGCCACCGCCTCAGGATCGCGCGCGTTGGCGGCTAGGCCGTAAACCGTCTCGGTGGGGACGGCGACCAGCCCTCCTCGACTCAAGACCGTAATCGCACGGGCCACGGCTGACTCGAGCGAGGCATCGCAGTCGACACGAATCGTTTCGGTCGGCGTCAACAGGTTAGCTCTCCTTGGGCGTCCCCCGGATTGTTCCATTGCCAGAAAAGGGGTCCACGGTTTCCCGCCGCCATTCGGGTCAACGTCATACTCTTTTGAGCGGGTATTCTCTAACTGGCTCAACCGAACCGCGATGTTCACGAGCCTAACGACCCGTTCTCCCGCACTCAACGGTTTTCTGAATGCTGGCGGGCTCCGATGGCAGCAGTGTTCGTCTAATTTCGTTCCTCGATCACTCAAAATGGGTTCACTCATCACATGAGGACGAACCGTAACCCCAGCGGCTGAGCGCATGAACTATTGCCGCTCAGAAAAGTAATGTCGGGGCCCGGCGCCAATTCATGGACGCCGTGTCTCGCGGCTAGCGCCAAGGCTCTCCAATCGACCGGGCCGGGGAATACGACATTACCCCTCTGATATTCTAAAACCGGTCAACCAAACTTCATCGCGCGGGACGGAGCAGGATAGTCCAGCGTTCACATTCGTTCGATTCTGGTCAAGCACTACCCGAACAGTCGTCCCAGTACGGCCACCTTGGCCAAGACCGTTTCCATTGGCGTCTATCAATCTCGCGGCACCGCGGACGTTGTCACTGGCGATTTTGGCCCCTGCCGTTTCGCTTGGCCCATCCATGAATGTTCTGGTCGAAATTCCGCTTTTTTGGATGGAATCAATGTCTGCGAAGGCCGCGTGAGAAAGTGGCGTGCGTCCGGTGCTTCGCTAGATCCGTTCAGAGTAACTGACAAGGAGGATCAAGGGCAATTGAATCGAGGCGTGGGTTCCTGGTAGACTTTGTGGAAAGAGAAGGTAGAGATCCGAGGTGGATGGTTGGAACAGGCCCCTCTCCATGCGATTGAGGGGGGAGCGAGACCTCCAAGTCCTAGACTCAGCTTGAGTTACTAACCGTTCCCAAGACGCGTGGAGAGTGCCATCGGTGGATGCGGAGATCATCGCCAAGTACGACGCGGCGCGCGACTTTACCAACAAGCCGTTCCGGTCGGCGTGCTATGCACCCTTTACGTCGATGGTGTTTGATTCGATCGGCAGGGTGCGAATCTGCTGCGCGAATTTCGAATATATCGTTGGCGACATTCGTTCCGAACGACTGGACGCGATCTGGAACGGGGAGCGAATGAACCAGCTTCGCGATGCCTTGCGAAGTTACGATTTCCGCCTGGGATGTGGGTTCTGTCACTGGAAGATCTCGGTGGGGGATTTCGAGGGTAAGACCCTCATGAACTCATCCCTCATGACGATGAAGTACGAGTCATTTCCGGTGGAATCGGCCCCTCCATATTGGCCGAAGCATCTCGAATTTCATTTGAGCAACGTCTGCAATCTGGAGTGCGTGACCTGTTTCGGCGAATTCTCGTCCCTGATCCGGGCGAAACGGGAGGGCTTGCCGCCGATTGCTTGCGCGTACGACGACCAATTCTTCGCGGATTTGAGGAAGTATTTGCCTCATCTGGAGTTTGCCCAATTCCTGGGGGGCGAACCGTTCATCATTCCCGAAATGCACCGAGTCTGGGACATGCTCATCGAGGACGGCTTGACGCCCAACTGCCACATCACGACCAATGGCACCGTGTTCAGTGATCGGGTCGAGCGGGTGTTGACGCACCTGCCGGTCTCGATCAACGTCTCGGCGGATGGCGCGACCAAGGAGACCTTCGAGTCTATTCGGACCAATGCGAAATTTGAAAAGGTCATGCGCAATTTCCGCCGTTTCCGCGATTTCATCGGCGAGAAGGGGACGGTGCAATTCAATTTCACCTTGTCGCGTCTCAATTGTCACGAGTTCGTGGATTTTCTGGTGATGGCGGAGTCGGAACGGGCGCCGGTTTCCGTGTCCGATCTTTTCGAACCGAAGGAGTACAGTCTCTTTATGCTCCCGCCGGAGGAGTTGGCACGTGTGGTCGACCAGATGGAGAAGCGGATGAGCGAGGTGGAGAGTTCGTTGGGACGCAACCGCTCGGTACTCGTGAATCGTCTGGGGGAACTCCGCCATCGGCTTCGGCATGGGGACGAGCGGATGTTCTTTGAAGAGCGCGCGTCGGTGGTCGGCACGTTCCGTCGCGTCGCGGACAGAGCGGTCTCCCCGGACGAGCTTTCCGCGACGGCGCGAGGAGTTTTGCGCGAGTGGAGTCACGGGGGAGAAGTCGATTCCTTTTCGACGGACGCCGCGGACATCATCACGCAGGGCTCGTTTCATCCCAACGGTCTCTTTCCCGATTCTCCTTCGCTGGTCGGGCAGACGGTGGACGATTTCTTTGGGCGCCTTAAGGAGGCGTTCGGCGATCAAGTGACGCAGATCAAGGTGGATACCCTGCCGGATTACATCGATCGCGTGGTCGGGTTTGAAGACGCGAGTAGAACGCGAACAGTGATCCGCAGTTTCGTGATTCCCCGTTATGAATCGGGCGTGCTGGCGGGCGCGGAGGTCCTTCTTGCCCGGCTGCCGCATTCGGATCTTGTCGTCCTGTCGTGAAAGCCTGTGTTGGACCGGCTAAAGGGAGGCTGATTCTTTCACAGAGTCGTGGCGCGAGCGGGGATTGGGTGGACGAGCGACTATCAGGAGCCAATGGTGAAACTCGAAGTGTTGGATGCTTACGACGCGTCGCGCGATTTCACGCGGAAGCAATTCCGCGCGATCTGCTACGCGCCGTTCGTCTCCATGTACTTTGACACGCTTGGCTACGTGCGCGCCTGTTGCCAGAACACTCGCTATACGTTAGGAAACGTCGCGAGCGAACGGTTGGACGACATTTGGCGCGGTCCTCGGGCGGGCGCGTTACGCCGCGCGTTGATCAAGAACAACTTGAAGCTCGGGTGTGAATTCTGCGAATGGCAGTTCGCGGATGGCAATCATCACAGCGTTTTCGCCTGGGATTTCGAACGGTTCTCGGTGGCATCCGAAGCGCCCCAATGGCCGAAGCAGATCGAGTTTTCGCTGAGCAACGTTTGCAATCTGGAATGCGTCATGTGCAACGGGGAGTGGTCCAGCTCGATTCGCGCTCGCCGCGAGCGACTTCCCCCATTGCAGAAAGCCTACTCGGAAGAGTTTTTCGCGGACATTCGCAAGTATTTGCCTCATCTGGAGAACGCGAAGTTTCTTGGAGGCGAGCCCTTCCTGGCGCCGGAGCCCTTGCGCATCTGCGAAATGATGATCGAGGAAGGTCTGTCGACACCCTGTCACTTCACGACCAACGGCACGCAGTATAACAACCGGGTCGAGCGGATTCTCGACGCTCTTCCGATCACGCTCGCGGTTTCGATGGACGGCCTCACCAAGGAGACGGTGGAGAGCATTCGGGTGAACGCGAAGCATGAGGAGGTGATGGCGAACTTCCGCCGCTTTCACCAATACGCGCGCCGACGGGGAACGGGAATCGGGCTGACCTATTGTCTGATGCGACAGAATTGGCGCGAGTTTGGGGATTTCCTCCTCTTCGCGGATGAATGGGATTGCGCGGTCGAGGTGAATACCGTGCGCGGTCCCGTGCACGTCAGTCTATACACGCTCGCGCCGGCGGAGTTGGCCGGCATCGTCGCCACCATGGAGAAGCAAGACCGGGAAATCGGTTCCCGTCTCCAACGAAATCGGACGCTCTGGAACGAAACCTTGGCGCGTCTGCAAAACCACTTGGCCCATCCAGATTCGATGGCGGCTGTTGAACCCCGGTTGCTCACGTTGGAAGCACCTGCCGACGGCGATGGCCGGAGCAACGAGGCGAAGGCGCGCGCTGAACTCGAAACCTGGAGCGAAGGTGGAGGCATCGACACCTTGCGTTGCGACGCCGATGAAATCATCGTCTCGGTGGAAAGTGACGTGGAAGCCGGTTTCCTGGGCGTTCCCCCCGAACGGCTCGTCGGTCGGCCGCTTCGAGACGTATTTCCTCAATTGCGGCATGTGCTCGGCGGACAAGTTCGGGAGATTTCCGCTCGAACGGCGGAACGGTGGCAGGAACGGCTGGTCGAGTTCACGGGAGACAATAAGCCCCGGTCCCTGGTGCGTGCCCTCTTTTTCCCCACCCGGCCCGCCAACGCGGATCGGGATCACATGGTCTTGCTCGCCGCGAAACAAACCCGTTGATTCGCCGTTCTCTGAGTCACCCGCGTCTTTCTCGAAGCGCGCGATTAGAGGGAGAAAAAGCTCTTGATGCGCGAGAGCAGGGTGGTCTCCACGTTGGTGGAGGCTTTGTCGTCCTCGCCGATACTTTGAGCGTCGGGGCCTTCGGTCCGGCGCGCGAGTACTTCCGCGATGCGCGCCGCGAGTTCCGGATTCTCGGTGAGCACGGTGCTCATGGCTGGCTTGTCGACGACAAGGAGTTCGCAATCCTCCGCGGCGCGAATGGTGGCGGTGCGTCTTTGGCCGGTGAGGAGCGCCATTTCACCGAAGAATTTTCCTGGTCCGATCCGGCCAACTTCCATTTCTCGTTGGCCCCCGCGTTCCTTGGAAACCGTGACGATCCCGTCGCGAATGATGTAGAGCTCCGACCCTTCGTCTCCTTGCCGCAAGATCACTTCGTTCGCCACGTGGAAGTGGACTTTGGCGAGCATCGCCAGGCGGTCAAGGGATTGTTCCGGCAAGGCATTGAAGATATCCACCTTGCGCAGGTTTTCTTTAACCTGATGAATCTGGGCGATTCGTTCCAACGCCAAAGTCTCTTCCGTGACCTGGCGGAGTTCGACCTGTCGCTGTGCGTAGGGGAGGGAAACGCCGTACCGGCTCAGGGCGTACCAGATGCGGTCTCTCGCGCCGCCGTCGACCCTATCACGGCTGTCGAATTCCGCGGTAAAAAAGCGAATCCAGTACTCGATGCCCCGATCCGTGAAGGCATTGGTGACGACGGAGGGGGCGGGATGACGATTCACGCCCCAGGAGTCGGCAATGGCTTCAAGAATGATCTTGTGAACTTTGCCCGGCGGGACGTCGTAGGGACAAACGACGTAAAGCGAGCGGCGCGACCATCGTTCCGGCTTGGTGAAATTCCGGATCGGAAAGTCCGCGAGCTTGGCGTTGGGAACGATCACCTCGACAACGTCCAAGGTGATGACCTTGGTGGCGCGCCAGTTGATTTCGAGCACCTTTCCGATGTGGTCCTGGCGATCGTCGAATTGGATCCAATCGCCGATCTCGAAAGGATGTTGCGCGTGGATGGCCAAGCCGGCGAAGATATTGCCGAACGTGTCTTTAAGGGATAAGCCGAGGATTGCCGTCACTAACGCCGATCCCGTGAGGAGGCTCGAAAGCTGAACGCCCGCGTCATGGAGCACGTAGACGACGATGCCGAAGTAGAAGGCGCCGAGCAGGATGTCGAGGAAGATCTTGGGAGGCGAATGCCTGAGTCGCTGGACAAGGGCATGCACCACCAGCAGAAACGACGCCTCCACGATGCAGGCGAGTAGAAAGAATAAGGCAAGCGACGCGTAGAAGGACGAGGCGGACGAATCTCCGCGCGCGTGCGTCATGAGGAAAAGAAAAAGCAGGTGGAGGAGCAAGAAGGCCGCCGATAGCCGTGCGCGTTTACGCTCCATCGGCGTAAGCACGACACGGAGCAACACGACAAGAACGATCGCGACGAGGAGTCCCGATCCGCCAAGCGCCGACTGGCCAATCCATTGGTTAAACGCCGTCCACGGATCCGAGACCCATTGATGTAGGATGTCGCTCACCGCGATGCTATCTCCCGTGATTATCCGTATTCCGTCCCCTCGGCGGACGAACCAGTGGCGCCACCTTGCCGGAGGAACGGCCCGCCCCGTTATAGCGAGCCTTGCCGATGCCGGCTTGGCCGAAATCGGCGATCCGTCTATGAAAGAGAGAGGCGGCGGTAGGTCCGCCGCTTGGAACCATACTTTCGCGGACAAGATCCCGTTGGTCAATGCCCAAGCGAGTAAGCTCTGTCGTCGCATGCTTGCGAGTCGGCTGTGTCGCCGCATCCATGCGACTCGGTGGCAAGCACGCTCGCCGGAAGCCGCGCGGTCGCGAGAGGAAAGGTCTTAGGGAAAAGGAGTGGAGCCTTGACGCTATCGGTGCGGTTCAGTGAACGGGTCGGCCGGGGCGGGAGTTCCCCGATCAGTTACATGATGGAGCAGGGGGTGGCGAACCCGGGAATCATTTCCCTTGCCGCCGGCCTGGTCGATCAAGAATCCCTGCCCGTCGAAGAAGTCGGAGGATGCGTCGACCGCGTGCTCGGCGAGCCAAGGCGGGGGCAGCGGGCGCTCCAGTACGGCACGACGGACGGCGATCTCGAGATTCGGCAGCGTTTGGTCGAGCATCTCGCTTCGCTCGAAGGTTGCTTGCCTCGTGACCTTGCATTGTCGCCCGATCGACTGATTGTCGGGACCGGTTCGCAACAGCTCCTTTATCTCGTCGGCGAGATCTTGCTTGATCCCGGGGACATCGTGCTCCTGGGGGTTCCGACCTATTTCGTCTACATGGGGGCGCTCGAGAGCCTGGGCGCGCGGATCGTGCCGATCCCCACGGACGACGAAGGCATGCTTCCCGACGCACTCGACGAAGCGCTCGCGAAAATCGAACAAGCACGCGAACTCGAGCGGGTGAAGTTCATCTACGACGTCAGCTATTTCAACAATCCGACCGGCCTTTGCCTCTCGGCGCGACGTCGGCAGGCGATCGTTGATCTTGCCTGGCGCTGGTCGAAGACGCAGCGCATCTTTGTCGTCGAGGACGCAGCGTACCGGGAACTCCGTTACCGCGGAGAAGACATTCCCAGCATGCTTCGCTTCGACGCCAAAGGGGAGACCGTTCTTTACGCGGGAACCTTTTCCAAACCATTCGCGCCGGGGCTCAAGACGGGCTACCTGGTGACGCCGCCGTCGCTGCGCAACGCCTTGATTCAGCAGAAGGGTCACCACGATTTCGGCTCTTCGAATTTCGTGCAACACCTCTTGGCCGAGGCGCTTACCAGTGGGGACTATCATCGTCACCTGGGCATGCTGCGCGAGCTCTATCGCGAGAAGCTGGAGGTGACGCTGTCGGCGATCGAAGCCCAGTTCGCGCCCTTGGGAGAACGGGTTCAATGGACGGAACCGGACGGGGGACTGTACGTTTGGGTTCGACTCCCCCCCTCCATTCCCACGTCCACGAACGGGGACTTCTTCTCTCGTTGTCTCGCCGCCGGCGTACTCGTTGTGCCCGGCGAATATTGCTATCCGCAGTCGATGCCGAACGTGCCACGAAGTTATTTCCGCTTGAGCTTCGGTTTTCAGACGATTCCGAAAATTGAAGAAGGGGTCGCGCGGCTGGGAAAAGTGCTTCGCGAGATGCTCTAAACCGCGGACTCCTTGAAACAATGGCGGCTCCTTGCGTTGACCCGACGGTCACCTTTTTCTTCGCCAGGTCGCTATACTTGGCAGCGATGACAACGAGATAATGGTGAAAAAGTCGTTCGGGAGGCGTTGAGCGAATTTGCATTCCCCACATTCCATTCGTCGGCTGACGTTGTGGCTGTTACTGGCGATCGTCGGCTTGACCGCGATCGCGCTCGGCGGATTCGGCTGGCATGTATCCAACGCACTTCCCGCGGGCATGACGGCGGAATACGTCGGTCGTAACCGGTGCATTCAATGTCATCAAGTGGAGTATGAGAAGTGGAAGGGCTCACATCACGATCGAGCCATGGAGGTCGCGGATTCCAAAACCGTGCTCGGAGACTTCGCGGACAAGACCTTTGAAGTCAACGGCGTCACCTCTAAATTCTTCCAGAAGGAGGGTAAATACTTCGTTCACACCGAAGGGCGCGAAGGGAAGATGGAGACTTTCGAGCTTTCCTATACTTTTGGCTTCGAGCCGCTTCAGCAATACCTGGCGAAGTTTCCCGACGGTAGGTATCAGGCACTCCCCATCGCCTGGGACACGCACAAAAAGGAGTGGTTTCATCTCTACGAGCAGGAGAAGCTGAAGCCGGACGAGTGGCTGTACTGGACCCATTGGGGCATGAACTGGAACCACCAATGCGCTGAGTGCCACTCAACCAATTTGCAGAAGAACTACGATCCCAAAACCGATGCCTATCACACGACCTGGACCGACATCGACGTGAGTTGTGAAGCGTGTCACGGCCCTGGCAGTATTCACGTCGCGGTGGCGGAAAAGGGGAGCATTCTCGGCGATTGGCGCTATGGGACCGGATTGCCTTCCTTGAAAGGCACATCGCAAGGTCAAACGCAAATCGACATGTGCAGCCGATGCCATTCCCGCCGCCGGGTGATCCGCCCGGGCTTCACTCCCGGGGATGCGTTTGTCGAGTACTACCAACCGGAATTGCTCGATACCAACGCCTACTACCCGGACGGGCAAATCCGCGACGAAGACTACGAATACGGTTCCTTTCATCTCAGCTTGATGCACGCCAAGGGGGTTCGCTGCGTCGATTGTCATGATCCGCATAGCGCGCAAATCATCCTCAAGGGAAACGCTCTCTGCGTTCGCTGTCATGTCCCCGGTAAGTACGACGCGCCGAGCCATCATTTTCACAAGGTGGACGGCAAAGGGTCGTTGTGCGTCGAATGTCACATGCCCGAGACGACCTATATGCGCGTCGACCCGCGACGCGATCACAGCTTCCGCATTCCTCGACCCGATTTGACTCAGTCGATGGGCATTCCCAATGCGTGCAATCGCTGTCACAAGGAAAAGTCGGCCGAGTGGTCGATGGAACACGTGACGAAATGGTACGGAAAAAAGGAATATCCTCGCCGGATCGACTTTGCCGACTCGATCGCCAAGGGCCGGGATGGAGATCCGGCGGCAACGAAGGAGCTTACGCGCTTATCCCGCGATCCTCGCATGCCGGCCATGTTGCGCGCCAGTTCGGTCGCCTTGCTGCGCAATCTGCCCGCGGAGCAAACGGTGGAAACCTTGCTCGGGGCTCTGAAGGATCCCGACGTCTTGGTCCGGACGCAGGCGCTGCGGTCCCTGGAACCAGTCTTGACGGCGGGCGGTCTCGCTCGCGACGACGGGCGGACACCGGATTCCCCGTGGCGGGAACAGGTGCGCCGCGTCGCCGGCATGCTCAACGATCCCAGCCGATCGGTGCGAACCGAGGCCGCGCGCGTGCTCACCGCGTGCGGGCGCAACGCCGTTCCCTCCGCGTTAAGAGACGCCTTCGACCGTTCTCTCAACGAGTGCATCGCCGACCTCGACGCGCAGCGAGACGTGCCGGACACCAATTACAATCTGGGCAACATCTACGCGAATCTGGGGGATCCGAGCAAGGCGGAGGCGTACTACAAGGATTCGCTGGATCGGGACCCGAGTTTCAACATCGCGCGCTTCAACCTCGCCATGCTGTATTACGAGCAACAGCGAAACGAGAAGCGCGCAAGACGTTGGAAGAGGTACTGGAAGGCGGAGAAGGTGCGCACGGACGATTTCGGTCGTGGTGGCGTGGAAATAACTCGCTCGCCAGCCGAGCGCATTATTCGCTTGGCCTCTTGTTGGCGGAGACACCCGAGAATCTCGCGAAGTCGGCGGAACATCTCCAGAAGGCCGCCGAGCTAGACCCCGCGAATCACCGGGCGATGTATAACCTTGGATTGGCGTATCAACATCTGCAGCGTTGGGAGGATGCCGAGCGCGCTCTTCGCGAGGCCCAGGAAAGAGCGCCCAGCGTGGACGATTACGAATACGCTCTCGCCGTCTTCTATTCTCAACGAGGCCAACCCGCCAAGGCGCGCGACGTCGTCCGCCGACTGCTGCAGCGCAACCCGCAACACTACGACGGCCAAATGCTCCTCCAGCAGATTAATCGCATGGAAGGCGAATAACGCGGACGACAGAGAACCAGCGAAGAGGATGGAAGCGACGATGTTTCTCGGAAAAGGCGTGTTTCGAGCGGTCGTCGGCATCTTTGCCGGTACTATATTGGGGTTATGCTACTTGCTAGTCTTCTCGTAAAAACCTGACCCCAATTCATCGGGCCACTTTTTAGCCGCGGATTTATTGTCGGGGTTGCGTGATAACAAGAGGGCGACGGCGGAGGACCTGCCAACAATGTTCGGAGCCGGGAATCTAACGCGATCCTCATCAAACCATTGGCTCGCTGCATGGATGTTACCCGGAAAGACTCACGGATACCGCCAACGTCTAAGCTGCCTCATGATCGTGAGAAAAAAGATGGTTGAGATCGTGAGGAAAAGAACTTTACCGCGAGCCGAGTCGTCGGGGATGTCCCAGAGATAGAGGATGACCCCCGTGACCAGGGCATACACCACCCCGCCGATCAGGTTTGGATTGACGTTTTTCTTAGCCACCTTCGCACCCATTCGCCAAGCGTCCAGCAGGCAACAGGACCGATTCGGGCCAGGAACGCACTCGCGTAGGTCCGGGTGTCACGACCGAGCCTTTTGGTGCTCGCAAGTGTAGCAAAGTGGGCTTGAAATTGCCCATGCCGCCAAGCCACGGAAAAGCACATTTTTCCGGGGAAGGCGGCCCCGATGGGACCATCGCCGTGATTAGGCGGACAAATCCGTCGCTACAACCCACGCAACCGTCAATGTTTACCTAAATTTTCCCTTTTGACCCTCTTTTGCCGTTGAATGCCGGGGGCAAATTAGCATCTATTGGAGTGAGGCCGCCGGTAGTTTCGCGGCAAAATCAAGTGTTTTCATCAGGAGGTACGCATCATGATGCGTTCGATTTTCGGGCTGGTAACGGCCCTCGGATTGTTTGCCGCGACCTCGGCCAATGCGGCAGAAGCGTTCAAGCTCGTGGCCGACGAGAAGGCTCCGGAAGCGGCACCTGCCGTTACCGCCCTCACCATTGACGACGTTTGCTGCGGCGGAGCGTTCGACAAGCTCGAGCCTGGCCTGCACGAGTTCGTCTTCATTCACCCCTACACCTGCTGCCCGGTCACGGTGTGCGTCTGCGTTCCTTGCGTTCCCTGCGAATGCTATGAGGTCGATTGCGGCAAGGGGCTGTGCGCGTACAAGATCGAGCTCAACTACAAGGGCTGCAAGAACGACGTCGTCATCAAGTTCAAAAAGGACGGCAGCGTCGTGGTGAAGTAATCACCTCGAACCTGTCCTGATTCCCCCAAAAACCCCTGGGCTAATCCCCCAGGGGTTTTTCGTTGGTGCTTCCCATTTTCGACGGAGAGCGAATCAACGCGAGGACGCTAGGCGGGAATAAAGTTGGTGAATGAACGCCGCGTTGTCGCATTGGAGATAATGCATGGCGGCCCCCATGCGAGAAAAGCTTTTGCAGAATCGAAGGTAGTACGCGGGATTGGTTTTCGGCGGTTCCCCCTTGGTCCAGTCCCATCCCCCGCCGTCCTGTAAGTCGACGACGTAAATCGTGTGGTTTTGCACCACTTGCCGGCCGGACTGAAGGCGGAGGTTGTTCACGCAGCTAATGCTCTTTTCGAAAACCTGCGGCCCCATGATCGCCGACCCGACGGAGAGAACCACGCCGTCGTCCAGGCCTTCGACCGAGCCGCCGAAGAGCTTGAAATCCCATTCCGCGGCCCTTCCAATCACCGAGCCACTGAACACCGAGTGGTTCGGAGATGATGTCATACCCGATCCCCGGATGAACGGTCATGGGAATCGAATGGCGATAGGCCTGCGCGAGGATCGACGCTTTTTTCCAGGGATGATTGACGACAATCCGGCCGGCGGGCCAATTCTGCTCCTCCATTGCCCGCAGCAGATCCGCGCGTGCCGACGTAAGCGGATGACGGTGTCGCGCGCGATGAAGGTCGCGAGCTCCTCCGGCGTCGGCAGGTGACGCCGTCTTCGTGGATCAGCTTTCCTAGGATGCGCCGCACCAAGGCCGTCGAGTGCACCCGCCATCAGCGCGCGATGAATATTGGTGGCGGTCTCATGCCAGGTTCCAAAAGTCCCGCTCGCCACGTTCATCTCGACGCTTTCGGTGGAGGCGCCAAACCAGGCGTATTCCCAATCGTGAATGGTTCCCGCCGTTCGTCGCCAAATGGAGTCAGCCAACTCGCCGCCATCATTCGTTCCAAGATCTGGGCGGCTCCGTCCCGAGCAGGCGCGCTATAATGAGCATGACGCTCGCGCCTTCTCGCGCGCAGCGGATTTTCTCGGCGCAATCGTCCAAGCTTGCTTGATTCGCGTCCGAGACGGGGGAGCCGGGCGATCCGGATCGAGAAGTATGTCGTCGGGCGCGGGTAAGGCTTTTCCTTTCCGCGAGGGGAAAAACGCGTAGCTTTCTCAGATCCAACGGTTCGACGCTCACGGCGGCCCCTCGGCCTGCTTCTTTCTCAATGTATGTGGCCAGGAGAGGATTTTCACCATCCCACGCCCAGGAAGATGCCTCGGCGGCCGAGGAACGTCTTGGCGTTGGAGGGCAATTTTGGGGTTCTGCGAGCGTGATGAACGGGTAGGAAACGCGCCGCGGACGCGATCCATGGTTTTGGGTTGGGCGATTGGAGACGTTCGATCGACTTAGTCGAGCACGCTAATGGAATCGATGTCGTAGTGGTGGATCCCGAGGCATCTTGGTTCATGTACCTTCGAGGCGGACGCGATCTCCTTCACGAGCGAGTCCAAGCCTGGGGGATTCTCCCACGGGAGTTCGCCCCGAAAACGGTCCTGGCTCGAATCGGTCGCGTACTTTAGATACCAGCCGCCGTCCTTTCCCTCGCGATGCGTCAACCGACCTTCAATCCATTGAAAGTCCGCGGCGCGAGTCGGGGTTCCCGAACCTCTTGGTAGGACATGCGTTGATGGCTGCCGCGGAATTGCCTCGCGCGGGGAGCTTTCTCGACACGGACGCCGATTGCAGCCGGGCCTCGTCCTCGAAGGCGTTTTCCGATTCCGAACCGGCGTAGAGGGGGTCGTCTTTGTGGTGCGTCAGGTGGCTCATCACGAACGGATCCCGTTCGAAATCGGAGCGATTGTTCACCCAGCTACAGCCGCCAAAGGATACACAGGTGGCAAGAGAGACGGTGGAAAACCAATGCATGCGCATGCTCAGGACCCTGATGCCAATGTCGACGGAATGCTCCATACTTCGGATCGACCGTTAAGCGTGGGCTCGATCAGGAAAAATGCACCTCGTGGAGAAAGAGAAACGGGTGTTCGGGCGCGTCCGTTGCGACGCGCACAACGGACGTAGATGGCGCGGCCATGAATCGCCTGGTGCCGGCGATGGGGAAGGAAACACGAGGAATGCCGGTGGTTACTCGAAAAACCGATCGATGAAATCGAGCGTTTCCTGCAGTTCCTCCGGCCGAATCTGCTCGATGATGAGGGGGCATTCGGGCTGGAACTGGTCGATCAGTTCGAGGAATTCCTTGTAATCGAGGATGCCGGTTCCCGCGCGTGGCGTGGTGAGTTCGCCCCCCGCGTAGCGAACATCCTTGGCGTGCGCGATCGGCGCGTAGGGGCCGATGGCGGTGAAGATGTCCTTGAGGTGCTTTTTGGCCGAATTGGCCATGCCGCGGGTGAAATAGTTCCCCGGATCCATGACGAAACCAATTGACTCGCCTAATTCCTCGCGGACGTGTAGTGCCTCCTGGACGGTACTCACCACGTGGTAAAGGTACCCTTCGAGCAGGATGGTCACGCCGGCTTTTTTTGCCAGTTTCGCCGAGGGTTTGAGCGCTTCGATGAAGGCGGCGAGCGTCTCCGGCTTGTGGTTATCCGAATAATCTTCCCACGGATGGTCCGTGTTCAGCGTTCCGGTTTCCGTGACGACGTACGTGGTGCCAAAGTCCTGGCAGCACTCGATCAACGCGTCGAAACGCTGGATCATGCGTTTGCGGCGGCGTTTATCCGGGTCGACGAAATTCGTGTGCGCGCTAATTCCCGCGACCACGAGCTCCGCGTTCAAGAACGGTTCCGCCGCCCGCTTGCACTGCTGAGGGGTGATATCTTCCTTGGTCGCGAATCGGAGGCTCGGAAAGTTCGGCAGGATCTGGACCGATTCCAAGCGAAAATTCAGCAAGAGATGCGCGATCTCCTCGGGATCCCCTCGAAAGAGATTGGACATCACGCCCATGCGAGGGGGGCGGACCGATCCCTCCACTTTCGCTTGCTTCTTCGACTTGGCCATGATGACTCCACCGGTCCTTCCCAGCGATACCTTACGTCCCGATTATAAATCACAAGAGGCCCCGCCAACGCATCATTTGTCAGGGACATGGCAGTGGCGCTCCGAGCGCGAATGGCATAATCGTTATTCGCGGTCCGCAACGCATCGTTGTTCCCGTTTTGCCCCACCCCGTTCTCCATGCCTGGAACCCTCTCCGTCCCCCCGCGTCCGGTCGATGGCCGAAATCTCTCCCTTCCCGGCCCAATTCCCCCGCCATCGGCGTGGGCGGAAAACCCACAAAAACAGAATGTAACGTAAAGCTTTTTTTGGGTAGTACTTGCGTTGCTTGGTGTGGCCGGAGGTGCTTTGGAGGCGAAGGGACGGGCCGGCAGGGTGGGGAAAAACTTTGGGATCCGCGGAAAGGCGAGCTCTACCATCTAGTGGTGTTCGGCCGGGATCCCACCAGATACGGTGGGGGCGGGGGTGGAGGAAAAGTTTACCAAAAACGTGTTTGCCCGCCCGAAATCGTTCTGCTAGATTCTTCCTTCGTTGGGGAATTGGCCCTAACAGACCACTAATAAGATCAGATTGTGGGAAAGGAGCCCGCAATAACGAAAAGGCCAATAATGGAGCCCTGGCCTGGATCAAAGACATGAATCCGGCGAATCAGCTCATTACGGGTGAATTTCGGTGGGTCTATGACGACCGCTACCGGATCGCCTTGCCGCCGGAGTGTGTCGAGCCGTTAGTGGGAGACTCGGCGGACGGCGTCATTGCCAAGGAGCGCGAGGGTTGCCTGAGCCTTTGGAACGCCGAGCTTTGGAAGAAGAAGTTCGAGGGGGGTGTCGAGCTGATTCGTCACAAGTTGCAGCTCGACTATCTCGAACGGGATCTGATGAAAGTGCAGCGGTTTTCCCGGCTGCTTTCGACACGCAGTCGGCCCGTCAAGCTTGGCCAGCGCGGACGACTCCTGGTTCCGAGGGATTTCGGGAGTTTCTGGCCGTCGAGCCCAACAGCGAAGTTCTCATCGGGAGCGGGAATCTGTTCTGGAGATTTGGAATCCGCCCGTGTGTGGAACGCTTATCTCCGCGAGGACATCGGAGAGTTTCACTCGCTTTTCAAGGAATTGGCGTCTTAAGGATATCGCGAGCCAAGTTTCGAATATCAAAGGAGTCCTGCCGCACACTCCGGCCACGGAGCCAGTGTTCTTTGTTTACCCAGAAAACTAATGGCAGGACGCCGGCCGACGCGAAAGCCGAGGCACCGGGCACAAAGGCCCAGCAAAGAGCTCCCCAGGCTCCGTGGTCTGGAGTGTGATTTCGGACGAACCACGCAGGTTTTGGCATGAAGCCGCCTCCGCCTGAACGGGATGGGCACGAGCTCCCCCTCTTTGAGCTTCAGAAAAGGAATGTCCCAATGCCCAGCACGGTCGCTGGGAGGACATTGCCATAGCCGCGATTCACTGCGTCCATGAATCGGCACCGGGGCCCGGCATCTCTTTTCCGGGCCGAAATGATACACGGCGTGTTGCGCCTGCTGGCTGTCGACAGGACGTCGGACAGCCAACGAGACGCTGAGCCCTCCGCCAACACTTCTTCGGGCTTGTCCCCGGCCGCAGGAACGACAAGTCACTGGGTACTTGGGCATTGCCGAAAGAAATACGTTATTTGGGTGCCATGCTCCACGCTTGCGTGGGCATGCTCGGGCGAAGTGTGCTGTACAGACCTCACGCGGAGCCGCGGAGCCGCGGAGAAGAGCCTCCGCCGCACTTCGATTCCCGTTTTCCCGGCGATTACATGATTCCCACTCGCCCGATCGGCGTCGTCAAAGCGTTCCCTTGGCGGCATGGATAGCTTAAAAGGTTACTGGCGCCGTGTTGGCCTCTGACCCCCGCCGCGTCGTAGGCAAACGTCGTGCGGATGCCGAGCGGATTCTCGATGGAAGTCAGCGCCGGCGTCATCGTAGGCGAAGGTCATACGATTTTCAGGTCGACGAAGCCGCGATTCTCCGACCCGCGACGTCGTACACCTGGGCGTGCGATTTCCCAGGGCATTGATCTTCGCAATCGGCCGTCCCGCCTCGTCGAAAACGGTCGTCGTCCTTTTGCCGTGGGCCTCGACGACGGCGCAGAAGATCAAATAAAGGTTCGACACCTTAAAATGCTCACCTTAAAATGCTACGCCATGACATGTTAGCGATGGGCGAAACCCTCGTCTCCGGCGGGCCGTCACAGGTAAGCGAAGGGCGAGCTCTCTGGTGGAAATTTTCCGGAACGACGTCGTACCCGACAATGTAATCCGAGCGGCCTTTAGGCTGCTTGATTCCGGGTCTTAGGCCCGTCGTTCACGGCGGGTTGTCATGGCGGCAATACAGATTCCCCGAGCTCCCTTTAGGAGCGTCCCACTGTCCAGGGCGAACAAAGCGTCGTGACCCTTTTGCGTCACCCGGTGTCCCATTGCTCGCTCCTGGGGCCGCCTGTCCCCCTTCTTCGCCCCTACAAAACTCGGTTTTGCCAAGAAATAAGATGCGTTTGCCGTGTTTGTTCTCTGAAACCTACTTGCCATTCGTCGACCAAACATTTGATTTAGGTAGTCAAACTCTCCAACTACATCGTACTCTCACGTCAAAATATCCGCGGAAATGTCCAACGAGGACAGGTTTATTCCGGACAAGAGTAAATGGCTACAACACATCAATGTGATCGCCATCTGCAGGTACACCAAAACCGACCCAAGTGTGTTGAATTTTTAAGCGGCACTTCAGGCGTGGCACTCTTTGAAAATATAGCGATTCATCACGAAGATCTTACTCACATTGTCGACAGTGTAATTGTTGTTCGCTTCCCATTCCGTGACAAGATGCGAAACGGCCTTCTTAAGTATCAAAGTTTCTTCTCGCGCAAGGAGGTCAAGACAAATCAACATGTCTTTCTGCTTCCGTTCATCAACTCCGTTATCCGTCCGAATAAGCGTCCACGCAGGGCATCGTCTGATCACTCGTATCACTCGAAGCACATCTTGATTCAATACCACTTTGGGGATCGGCTCTCGTCGACCGCAAGCTGTACATAGCGCCACAGCCGAAAACATGATCCGGAAGAATCTATTTGCGTCGTATTTCATTATTTGGGTACGCTTTCGACCTCTGGTTTAGAATATGGACGACAACAACAATCGAAACGCACTGTCATTGAATGCTCTTGGCCCGATTCGATCCAACCAGGAGGCGTGGGCAATAATAGTCGGCAGGTTGCTGCCCGCCCACTTTGAGAATCTCTTAGAGGATAGGTCAGGTTATAATTTGAAGAAACTTCACTATTCCCTTAACTGTGATCGTGCCTTTTCGGTCTTCTCCTTCAGTGGTAGTCTGATACGTGTCGAGTGCAAAAACTTATTTCCAAACTTCTTGAAGCCTCGATACTCAATACCATTAACAACTTCCCATCCTTCCGTGAACTCGCGACCGTCTGGATTCGCTGGTGGTGCCTTATTTCCTCTACAATCTTCAATGTCTGCAGTAATTTTTACGTGCTGGAGAATCCATCCATTCTACGCCAAACACCCAAAACATGACTTGAAAAAACGCGGCGCCGCATTCATTAGTCGCCCTTGCCGATTCCCAAACCTGAATCCATAGCTCCGGCTGTCGAGGGGCAGGTTCATATCCGCTCGCGTCATAGTAACTTGGCGGCGAATTGGATACATATGAATACGGACTCTCTCCTGGTATTCGCAGCGCATCTTCAGACAGCCACAGCCCGTTCCTCGATTGATACCACCTTGCCCTGATGTACGTTCCTGGCCCGATGCCGGTGTAGTAGCCGAGGCGGGCGACGAAGGTGTAGGGTTGGCTGGAGAAAGGAGGGCGGAGCGTCGGGGGCGGGTTCGCCGTAGGCTTTGTAGTCAGCGGGCGAGCGATGCAGGCGAGGAATCGGTGAGCGCTACGCGTCGAGCCGAGGGCGTCGAAGTGGTAGTAAGCGCGAGTCACCCGCGTAACGCTGGCTGATCAGGCTGCCATAGAGAGCGGGGCTCGAGGGTGTAGGAGACCTGGATGACGTTCGAGCCGTTGGTTTCATACAGCACGTTTTCCTGGTCCCAGACGTGTTGCGCACGTATTGTTCCGTGGCGCCGATCGCAAATCGTTCCCGGAAAACGCCTGCCGTCCGCGTCGTACTGGTCCTCGAAGACGATCACGCCGGTCTCGTGTTTCGTCCTGCGGTTTTCGTAATCCCAGGTCATCGTGGTTCGATCGGACGGGCTTTCGACCGTCTCCTGGTTGCCCGCGCCGTCGAAGGTATACGTCGTCCTGCTGCCGCCCGTCACTTCGTGACGATCTGGTTGCCGGCGTTATAGGTGTAATCCGGTATCGACGCTGTCCTCGGTCTTTGTCCGATTGCCGACCGGGTCATAGGTATGCGTGATGCTGAAGCCGTTCGTTCCCGGCCGAAGTTCGTTCGTCAGCCGGTAGCGTTGTCGTAAGTCCAGGTGACCCGGATGCCGTCCTCCCAGATCTCGGCGATCCTGCTCTCCGCGTTGTAGGAATTCAGAGGTAGCTGGAAATCGTCGCCGGGTCGACCGGATGTTGGCGACCTGCTGGATGCTGCCGACCTGGTTATAGGTGATCGATTCGCGGGTACCGTTGGCAGCTTCGGTGACGGTCCTTTGCCCGGCGTTGTCGTACGTGAAAGTGGTCCGGTTCCCCGTCGGGATTAACCAGAGAACTCATCCGCCCCGCGAGGCACGTAGGTATAGGTGAAGCGGCCCGACGGGCTTTCGAGTCCCGTTCTTTGGTTCGCCGAGTCGTAGGTGTAAGTCATGATCCCGCCCCCGGCGAAGGTGGGCAACTCCGCCGTCTTCAGGCGATCCAGTTCGTCGAATGAGTCCCATTTGCCGCTTTGAAAAGCAATGGCTGGTCCGGTGCCAATTCATGGACGCCGCGAATCGCGTGTAGCGTCAATGCCGTCCATGCGACCGTCCTGGGATTTGCCATTGCTTCTCCTTTGCTACGTGAACCTATTATTGCCGGTTGTCGCCGGTCTTTGCAAGGTGCGGTTTCCGACAACCCTATCTCCTCGATGTGACTGCACGGTCCCCGGTTGGTGCGCGCGTCCCCAGATGGAAAAGACGCGTCGATATCCGCGTCTGCGAGATCCACGGCCTGGCAACGTTGCAGCCGACCCGCGACGGCTCTGGCCTAGTCAACTGCCGCGACTGCAAGGATTATCTCCCCGAACTCCGTCCCGGCGATCCGGATCCGCGGCAATAAAAGAATTGCCTTACCCGGCTGATAATACGAACAGTCAAAAGGTTCGGTAATCGAAGGCCTCCGCCTCATATTCGAGGCAGGCCCACCCATCTTATTGGGCGTCACAGTCAATCGCGTCGGATTCGCAGTGCAGGGACCAGCCGAGTCGCGCGAATTCCGCGAGATCCTTGATGTTTGGTTCCACTGACTACTTCCGTTCGACAGTGCTTTCATTGGCGAAAGAATTTCGAAAAAAGTCGATGGAACGAATCTTGGGCCGATGAGGTTTCCCGGGCCAATAGAGGGCAATCCACGGGCAATCGATTTCCTTGGGCGCTCCCCAAAACAATCCAATGAGCTGCGCGGAGTACTGCTGAGCCATGAACGACAGACCAGGCGTTCCTGTCTCTGGGTCGCCGGTTCCTGTCCCGGCGCGCCGGGACCGCGCTCAAAGTCCCTTGGGGATTTTTTCATCGCATCGGGCGTCGTGTTGGGCCTGGGCCGCTTGCTGTGGGGACGGGGGTTGGGGAGGCTCGATGTACATCTCCTCCCACTTGAGCTTCCACCGGGGATTCGGTGCCCCAGCGGCAAGCGAGAGCCCAGGGAGTGCCGGCGTGTTCTTCCGTAACGCGTCGAAGATAAGCAAGTGCTTGCTGGGCTTCTTCCTTGGCTTTCGCGGTCGCCTTCGGATCGCTCTTTTTGACGTTGGTCTTGGCAGTCTCTTCTTTACTGGCGGGTTTGCCCTCTTTTGCCGGCGGCGCATCCTTGAGACCGAACGTGATATTGGTGTCTGGTGCCAGCCGCCAGGTATTGTTCGGCTTCCTCTTTCGTCTTGCCGGTGGGCGCCTTGGGACTGACGCGCATCTGGCCGGTGATCCAGTTGTACTCATTGCAGCGGACCCGGGTGGCGAGCAGACGCCCCATCATCAAGTCGAAGTGCGCTTGCCAGCGTTTGACGTTTCCTTGTGCGCTCCTTTTCAACCGCTTTGAGCCGGGAGAGCGCCTGGTCGACGAAGGCGAGGGTGAGGGCGACCTTCTGCTGCTCGGCGGCGAGTCTGCCGTTGATGTCCGCGGATCCGAAACTTAAGGCTGGCTCTTGGCCGGTCCCGCGTGCGCGCACCGCTTCTTGCAGGTTGCGGCTATCCTCGGCGGCCTGCACGATTGCCTGGCGAAGCGGATGGCCGGCGATCTCTTTGCGGTATTCCGCCGTCGACACGTACATGGGTGAATAGGGGGCCAATTCGGTAGTTGTTGAACTCGCCTCTCCCGGAACTGCCGTCGTCGTACATGAAATAGATGCCGCCACTCTCGCGCGCCAAGCGCGTCAGATCGTACGGGCCAAATCCAGAAGGGAGAAGATCGTATTGCGGGCCCGCGCCCCAGTAGGGGAGCGAGATTTGCTCCACCTGAATCGTTTCCGGACCCTTTTCCACCGGCAGCATGAAGACTTCGCCCGATTCCGGCTCGCGGTAGGGGACGTCGACCGTTTTTCTGCAAAACGGGGCCATCGGCCCGAGCACATAAACAGGCGTGCGGTTGCGGGTGACTAGCTTCACGGTGTCGTCGACCAATGAGGGATCGTCTCCCTTTTCGTCCGTGAGGACGATAATCATCAGCTTTCGGCCGCTTTGCGTCTGGTATCTGCGAAGCTTGAGGCAGGTCTCTTTGACGGCGGAAAAAACGTTCTCCTTGCCGGAGTCGTCGATCTTAATCGCGTGGACCGCCTTGCGGATTTCGTCCATATTCGCGGTCGGTTTGGGGGTCATGAATTCCGTCTTGTTGCCGAACGAAATGATCGATGTGAGGAGGATTTCCTCCTTCCCCTTATCGAGTTCTCCCAGTTCGTGGTAAATACGTTCGAACCTTTTGATGACGTCCCCGCGACGCTGCGACATACTGCCGGATGCGTCCATGACCCAGGCGACAAGGACCTTGCTCTTTTCCAATTGCCGGAGGATTTCCATGGTGAGGCGGTCGACCGATCCGGCGTCGCTCCCCGCGCTCAAATTGGTTCCTCGAACACCCTCGACGTTTTCTCCCAATTTGATGGAGGAGCCGATGCTGGCGAGCGGTCGATTAAGGGAGGGGTCTCGGACTCTCGCGAGCGCGCCTTGTTCGACGTTGGTTTGGAGCATTTCGCCTGGCATGGGTGCTTGGGCCGCCGCGACGCTGGCCGAGGACTTGGGAAGCAAGGAAACGGACTCGTTGAGGCTGATTTCCTCGTCGAGGTCTGGAACCACTTCGAGGAAATCCTCGGTTTGCGGCGGTTCGGTAATTGAACTGACCACCTGCACCAAGGCGGGCTTGGTGGAGTTCTCGACGTGCATGGTCAACAGGGCCAACAGGAGTAACGCGTGCACAGCCAGCGATGCTCCCCACTCGCCGATTTTCGACACCGTCCCTCACCCCTCCCCGCGAAAACCTCGGTCTGGGTCCTTTGGTTTATTCAACGCTCTGTAATAGTTTACGTCAACATCACGGAATGCGTCCGCGGATCGCCTGAGAGAGGAAGGACTCACGGAGAAGCCCAGGCGGGAATGCTATCTTCCTCCCCAACAACCATGTCGCCAACGGGTTGGACGCTTGGGCGATTCAAAAAGTTCCCGCGTATGGGCCTATGCTTGGCTATTTTTTGCCATCGGGATCCGACAAGCCGGGGGACGGAGGGATTGGCGGGTGGGGGAACAAAGCCGTCCCTTCGCAGTACAAAAGTAGCCCCTCGATTTCGAAGGGAATCTCACTGTCGCCGAATCGAATATTGATGCTCGCCTCCGGTTCGTCATTGGCTGCCTCGAATTCCATCTCGATCGGTGACCATTGGGACGTCAAGCGAAACGATTGGGCGCGTGATATAGGGTGGTAAGGCGGATTCGCCTGTTGCACGGCGATGGACAAACCTCGTTGTCCATCAGACCGCACTTTTCCGCGCAATAGGTATTTTTTCCCTTTCTGAATCGAATAGACGGCCTGATCGAGTTGTAGATGCCACGGGATATTCTCTCGTGAAACGATTTCATCGACGCGGGTCACGTTCGGCGAATCGGGGAGTTCGCATACTGATGCCCCATGGCCAGCGCCACCGGGCAGCGAAATCTTGCGAAAATTGTTGGGCAGACGGTCTGGGGCGTTCTGAAGGCGAACGTCCGCGAATTCAAACGGGATTTCATTGGTTGCCAAGTAAAAGCCGACTTTCGCCTGGCTCGTGGCCAGGGTGCCTTTGAAGTCAAAGCGATACTTTTGCCATTTCGTGGACAAGGGAAATGAAATCCAGAGTCCAGCCGAAGGGTAGGGAATGACGCGCGACACCACGGAAACCGCGACGGTGGTCTTCTCGTCCGCTCGTGCTTGTAATGTCAAACAATAGTTCTTGTCCTTTTCGATCGGTTGGCACCATCGCGATACTTCCATCGACTTTTTGGTCTCGGGATCGCGCCGAATCGCCTCGACGCGAATTCGATCGGCGTGCGCGGGATCTCGTTTGATGTTCAAAGACTCGACTCCATCCATCCGTGTGAACCGGGGACGCCAATCCGTTCGCAAGACTTTGTTCGGGGTTACGGATTCGGGTTGGAAGAGATCTTGCAGACCCGTGGTTTTTGCGATGTTGGGATTGCGTGCAACGGCCAAGGCGATCTCCCGATTCGAGTAAGGAGTGAAGTGGCCGTCATTGGGAAAGTTCTCATCGGCGACGTCGCTGACGTCAATGACAGTAATGGGTGGATCCGAAAACAGCCGATCGTGATATTCCTCGTCACCAGCCTGAATTTGCAGCACGAGAAAGGGAACCCCATGCTTTTTACAGAGTTCGTTCATTCGTCGAAGTACGGCGTGGGTGATCTGTATCTCCGTCTGCAGCGTGTTCTCGCTATCTGGTAGATTGGCCTTCTCCGGCGGAATCAATCCCAGGAAATTTCCCGAAGTGTCGAAATGGGCGACGCGCTGAGGGTACTTTTGGTGCCAGGATTTTCTAAGCCCATTTCGCATTAGATGCACGGGCGTGTATGCGTAGATGACACAGACTGGTCGCTCGGCCTGTTTCAAAACGTCCTCGAGCACCAGATAGGCGAGCGTCGTGCCCCATCCGGAGTAGGCTAGGTCACGAATCCGGTAGTCGGGCCAAGCTTCCTTGGCCAGGATGGCGGTATAGACATCGTCGTCGCGAACGCCGATCCCGTAGGTGAACGAACAGCCGAGGAAGACGATATCTCCCTTTGGCGGCGAGATTCTTGGTGCCGGCATGGCGCGCCAGCCTTCGCTGTCATGCGTATAGACGACGTCGAAATCGCGCGTGTTTTGCCGTGCTTGAATATGTGGCTCGCCCCGAATGGTGTAGCGCTCGTCGGGAACCGTGTTCGATTCCAGATAGTCATCCGCGGACGACCACACGCTCGATCTGCCGTCCAATCGGAACTCAACGTCGCCTCGTTCCGGTCGTCGAGCGCTGACGAGGAATGCGAAAAGACCCGCGTACATCAGCATTGTGGCGAACAAGGCGGCTTGCGGCGGGACGAAGATCAAAGCCAGCGACAAAGCTCCCAAGAGCGCGCCGATCACCTTGACGATGTCATGGTTGAGGCGCCAATGGGTGAATGGAACGGTAGCGGATGCATGTTGCGCGCCGACATAAAAGACGCCAATCGCCGCCGCTAGCACCAAAATGGCAAGAACGTAGTTGGGAAGTCGACGCCGAGATTCGGTCGGGAGAGAATGCGAATACGCCATGGCAAGGCTCCAAACTACTTAATTCGGGCCAAACATTTGCTCGATGAACGGGAACGAGTCGATTGCTTCGGACTCCATTGACGGAGTCCCCCTATCGGCAGTCCGCAAAACGACGTATTCACATCGGGTATCGAGCATCGAAGGCAACGCCTCCGTCAATGTTCTTGGGAACTAGGACTGCCTTGCCGCGTTAACTTCACTCCGTTGTTCAAGAGTTCCACTGCATCGAATTCGAACGGAACGTCGCTTTCGCCAAATCGAAAGAATAAGGCTGCATTTGTTTCGTCCGCTTGGGATTGGAAGGGGATTTCGAAAGTCTTCCATTGCTTGTCCACCTTGATGCTGCGAGAAAGGCCGAGATTCTTGAAAGGTGGGGAACCGGTTTGGACGGCTAAATGGATTTGCCGTGTTTCGTCCGCTCGAAATTGACCATGAAGCACATATTGTCCGCCTGCTTTCAAGGGAAAGCCGTTTTGCTCGACTTGGAGGTGCCACGGGACATGTTCATGGGAGATTATCTCGTCGATGCGCACGGCGGTTTTGGAGCCTTCCAGGACTCGGCCGCGCGCTCCGTTGCCGGATCCAGGTGGTAGGGCGACGAGGTGGAAATCGTCGGGTAATGCCGGAGCGCCGTCGCTGAAACGAACGTCGGCTATTTCGAAAGGCACCGTGCTTTCGTCCACGTAGAGCATGAGTTTAGGGTAGCGGGCCGCTGCCGTCGCCGTGAACTCGAAGCGATACCGCCGCCAATGGTTGGTTAGCTTGACGCTGCTCCAGAAACCCGCGGGGGTTCGAGGAGGAACGCCCGTGGTAACGGCTATTGGGGTCTCCGTGGGCTTATCGGCCTTGCTGGAAAGGGTGAACTCATATCGCTTGCCGACCTCGATCGGCGTAAGGTCTCGAAATAGTTCCAATTGACCTTTGGAGTCCCGATTTCGTTTCGCCCCTTCCACGCGCACGGATTGCGGATCGCGAGGATCAATGCCGACGCGAAATCCGACTTCCTCGGCCCCGATAAGAACGCTTGTTCGCCAACCGAGAAGAGGCGGGTCATTCTCGGTGACTTTTCCAGGTTGATGAAGTTTCTTGTCGCCGACATATTCCGAAAGCAACGGCGATTCCGCGATAGCGCGCGCGATGGCCCGATTGGCAAAGACGGTGAAATGGCCGTCATGGGGAAAACACTCGGTGGAGTGCTCCGTGACGTCGATGAGGGGAATTCCCAACTCGGAAATCGCGTCCGCAAGAGCTTGGCGTTCGTCTGGTTGAATCCGCAAGATCACGAACGGGACGTGGTGATCGTGGCAGAGCATTTGCATTTTTCCGAGAAGTGCTCGCGTGATCTGGATTTCCCGTGCATCGGTGGCGGCGTTGTCGGGGAGGTTCGCATGCTCCTTCGGGATCGTTCCTTGGTATTCCCCCTTCTCGTTGAATTGCGGAACGCTGGTTCCCAGGTTTTGATGCCAGGAAGCACGCAAACCGTTTCTCTCCAGGTGAACAGGCGAGAAGGCATAGATCACGCAAACCGGTTTTACGCCGGATTTGAGATAATCCTCGAGAACGAGGTAGGAGTGAGTGGTCCCATACGCGGAGAACCCAAAGTTTCTCACTCTATACTCCGGCCAAGCCTCTCGCGCGAGGATGGCCGCAAACGATTGGTCGTCGGCCACGCCGATTCCATAGGTGAATGAACAGCCGAGAAAAACAATCTCCGGATGTGGGGGGGGAGTTGTCGGGGAAGGCATGACGCGCCATCCCTGGGCGTCGTGATGATACGTCACGTCAAAGTCGCGGGAATGTTGGAATCTTGATATGTTCGGCAAGCCGCGAAAGCCGTATCGAGCATCCCCTTGCTGACCATTCTCGAAATAGTCATGACGCGAGGTCCAGACGAATACGCGTCCATTCAGTCGGAATTCGGTATCGCGTGCCTCGGGAGGCCGCGCGCCGGCGATGAAGATACCCAGGCTGGAATAAATCACGCTGAAAGTGAAGAGTCCCAAACGTACTGGAAGTACGCAGAGGAGTAAGCCGAGCGCGACTAGTCCCGCGCCTGCGGCCTGGACGATGTCGGCTCCCAATCGCCAATGAGACAAGGGAATCAGGACGCTGGTCGGATTTCGGAAAATAACGAGAAGCGCAACTCCCGCGGCCGTGACGAGAAAACCGAATATCCGCGCGATTTTTCTGGGGCGAGGCGAGTCCACGATTCCTAGCTCCCCAATCCTTTCCGAAAACTCCCGAGATGCTTGAGCCGTGCAATAGAAACGCCAGCGGTCGAGCATGCCGACAATTGCTGCTTGGAAACCCGGTTTTTCAATGGTCTACGGGCGAGTCCCCAAGAGGCAGGAATGGCAATGTGACGAAGGCGATATTGTGCTTGCATCGATCGAGGTAAAGTTCCCGCTTCGTGATTTTGGCATTCGACGTTTCGAGTGGTCAATGAAATAATGGTGGACTTTTGTCGGCGCGTGGCGAGTAGGCAGTGAACGGCAAGATCGATCCGTCGATCGAAACGTTCAAGGGGAACGTGGGGTACTACTCTCAATTCTCCGAGCTTTCATTCGCGGTTTGGACGCCTCGCGGACGACGTTGGCGAATCAGCGATGAAGCCTCCTGTCGAGCGGCATTAGAGAGTGACGCCGGCCATTGAGGTCCTAACCATGCTCGCTGGGTACTGGTGCCTTGACCAGCCTGGGACATCGCTAGCTTGATTGTTACTTTCAGCCACGTATCGAATAAAGTGCGTGAATGAGCCAGCGAGGGGAATATCGAAAGGAAGAACGGCTTCTCGAATTGGGCCGTTACGCACAGGAAACAGGGAGAACGATATACGATGGGACGTCGAACCACACGCCGCGATCTGCTCAAGGGAACCGCGGCCGCCGGCATGGGATATTGGATGGGGACGGGGCCAACCAAGGCGTTTAGCGATTCTCCCAACGAGAAGCTCAATATCGGGGTCGTCGGCGTCGGGGGAAAAGGGGAAAGCAATATCCTCGGCGTACGCAGCCAAAACATTATCGCGGCCTGCGATGTCGACGAAGAGCGGGCGAAGGGATTTCGCATCGTTTCCAAGGCTGCGAAGTACAAAGATTTCCGCAAGATGCTTGAGAAAGAGAAGAGCCTGGACGCAGTCGTCGTCAGCACTCCCGATCACACGCATGCTCCCGCCGCCGTCATGGCGATGCGATTGGGCAAACATGTGTATTGTGAAAAGCCGCTCGCGCATTCGATATATGAATCGCGTTTGATGCGTAAAGTTGCCCAGGAGATGAAGGTTGCCACCCAGATGGGGAATCAAGGTCATTCCGGCAACACGCTTCGGGAAGCGGTGAAGTTGATTCAATCCGGCGGCCTGGGAAAGGTCACGGAGTTTCATGCCTGGACCAACCGCCCGAGTTGGAAGCAGGGTTTGGAACGACCAACGGAAACGGTTCCGGTACCAAAAACATTGGATTGGGATCTTTGGCTGGGGACGGCGCCGGAGCGACCCTACAATCCGGCCTATTGTCCGTTCAGTTGGCGGGGCTGGTGGGATTTCGGCACCGGCGCGCTAGGGGATATGGCTTGCCACATCGCCGATCTCGGCTTCTGGGGTCTCGATCTGAAGTATCCGACCTCGGTGGTAGGGACATCGAGCGGCGTGAACGCGGAGACCGCGCCAAACTCGAGCGTGATCAAGTTCCAATTTCCCTCGCGGGGGGATCAGCCCCCCGTCATCTTCACCTGGTACGACGGGGGCAAAAAGCCCGATCCCGCGCTCGTGGGTCTGAATGAGCTTCCGAACACTGGGTCGATTCTAGTGGGTGACAAGGGGACGATGTACGTTCCCGATGAGTACGGCCAAGTCTATCAAGTCTTGCCGAAGGATTCGAAGGACCCCCGTCCCGCGCCACCGCCTCCTCCAGGACGATTGGGCATCGTCGCCATCGCCGTCAATCACTACAAGGAGTGGATCGACGCCTGCAAAGGGGGCGCGCCGGCGCAGTCCAACTTCGACTACGCGTCGCTGCTCACGGAAGTGATTTTGCTCGGCAATGTCGCGCTCCGCGCGGGCAAGCAGATTGAATGGG
This sequence comes from Planctomycetota bacterium, assembly GCA_046350335.1. GTDB lineage: Bacteria > Planctomycetota > Planctomycetia > Kolteriales > Kolteriaceae > JAXMAQ01. Next base: position 155,315 of record JAXMAQ010000003.1, on the reverse strand, counting down.
ACGGCGAAGCCATGAAGGCGACCAACTGCCCGGAAGCCGAAGCTTGGATTCGGCCTGCCTTCCGGCCCGGCTGGGACATTTCCTAACAGATCGCCGAGGCGCGAAATAGCCAGGGCAAGGGCCGGTCGATCGACCGGCCCTTGCCGTTTGTCTTTTGAGTTTCAGAAAAGCAATGGTGTATTTCGCAGCCCGATCACTTGGAGGGACTTGGCGCTAATCGCAATTCGCGGCGTTTATGAATGCTCGCCGGGCCACTGCATTACCTCTCTGAGCCGCTCTTGGGCAGCCATGGCACGCGGATTTTCCAACGAACCTGGGAAACTTGCAACGGGACAAAGGATCGTCAGGCAATCGTTCCCGCAGTTTGTGCGGGCGCGGCTTGTGCGGGGCTCGGAGTCTCCTTGACCGTTCCACCCGGATGTGCGAGCGGCGATGCCTGGTTCTCCTTGAAGAGTTTGTATTCGATGCTATCGACGAGTGCTCGCCAACTTGCCTCAATGATGTTCTCGTGGACGCCGACCGTTCCCCAGACATCGCGGTCATCGGCACTTTCGATCGTGACGCGAACTCTCGCGGCGGTTCCCGCGCCCGCGTTAACGACGCGCACCTTATAGTCGACGAGTCGAAGGTCCTTCAAATTGGGGTAGGCGGGTTCTAGCGCTTTGCGCAGAGCCGCGTCGAGGGCGTTCACTGGTCCGTCCCCCTCGGCGACGGTGTGCTCGGTTCGTTCCGCAATGCGAACTTTTACCGTGGCTTCGGTGGTCGGCTCGGGAGAATAGGGTTCGATTTCCACGTTGATTCGGTAACTGACCGCTTCGAAAAACGGGTGGTAGGTTCCGATTTCCTTGCGGATGAGCAGATCGAACGATGCTTCGGCCGCCTCGAATTGATACCCCTCGTTCTCGAGATCTTGAACCCGTCCGAGAACCCGTTGCGCTTGCTCCCGCGTAAGCTGGTACTTGCCGCCGTCCAAGGCACGTACATTGGACTGCCCGGCAAGCTCGCTGATCAGGAATCGGCGTTCGTTTCCAACGGATTGGGGGTCGATGTGCTCGTAGCTGTGATTGACTCTTTCGACTGCGTGTACGTGCATTCCCCCTTTGTGGGCAAAGGCACTGGCGCCGACGAAGGGCTGTCCGGACCGGAAGTTCATGTTGGCGACTTCGTAGACGTAGCGCGAGATTTCCGTGAGTTGATTAATCCTGCCGTGATCGAGGACCTTGTAGCCCCGTTTGAGCGCCAAATTGGCGATCGCGCAAACGAGATCGGTGTTTCCGCATCGTTCGCCGATGCCGTTGATCGTCCCTTGAATTTGCCGGGCGCCATGGTCGACGGCGGCGAGCGTGTTTGCGGTGGCGAGATCGCCGTCGTTGTGGCAATGAATGCCGATCTGGACGGAGACTGTTTTGCGAGCCCATTCGGTCGCCTCCGCGATCCATTCGGGCAGGCTGCCGCCGTTGGTATCGCAAAGGATGATGGTTTCCGCCCCCGCTTCCTCGGCAGCGCGAATGGTCCGTAGAGCATAGTCGCGATTGTTCTTCAGTCCGTCGAAGAAGTGTTCGGCGTCGTAAAAGACCCGCCCCCCTTGCGACCGGCAAAAGGCGATCGATTCTCGGATCATGGCGAGGTTTTCCTCGAGATCCACGGAGAGCACTTCGGTGACGTGCAGATCCCACGTTTTGCCGACGATGGTAATAACCGGCGTCTGAGCGGCGACGAGCGCCTGCATGCCGATGTCCTCTTGCGCCAATACACCCCGACGCCGGGTCATGCCGAACGCAACGATTTGCGCGTGCCGCAAATGAAGCTTGGCGGCATCCTTGAAGTACTGCGCGTCCTTGGGATTCGAGAGTGGGTACCCGCCTTCGATGTAGTCGATTCCCAACTCGTCGAGCCGCTGCGTGATCAGCAGCTTGTCTTGGAGGGAAAAGTTTACTCCCTCCCCTTGGCTTCCGTCGCGTAAGGTGGTGTCGTAAACGTCGATGCGGGTCATTCACACGTCCGATCTGTTGCCGGCCGTTCGCCGGAAATGCGAAAGTAGTCGGTCTTTCAGTCAAAATTAGGCATCCAGCGGTTGGGTGTCAAACACAAAGAGCGCAAGCGATTAGGGAACGTTCACGCGAGGGATCGATTAGCGCGGTTTTTTCGCCATTGCGTTTCCGGAGAAAATTCCGGAAACTAGGAATCAACGCTCGGCAACGAAGTGTCAAGGCACGCGGTGAGCGAGGCCCCGGGGGTTCCGTCATTACCAGAGGGTCCTTGGCATGGATCGATTGATCATAGGCGTCGGTGGCGAGCTCGCGGCGTTCAAGACGAGGATGAATGGATGAGCGCTCCGGAAGGTGTTCCGAGTTACGTGAGCAGTATCGACGTGACGGCTGCCAGTCCGCTTCCCCGCTCCGGGGCGGGAAGCCCGGAGACCTCTTCGGATTCCCTTTTTCTCTTGCGCGAGCTCGTGAATCTTTGCCGTGAGCAAGTTCACCTATCCCGCGAGCAGCTGGAACTCCTCCGTCGCACCGAGGATCGTTACCAGCGTCAGCAGGAGGCCCAAAAAGAGGAGTTCCAACGCTGGCTCAAGGAGAATCCCGAACTCGCGGGGTTCTGTGGCGCCGCCCACGAAAACCTTCGCGTCCTCTTTGGACGTTCCATCGCCGAGTTAGTTCAGTACGTCGACGAAAACCAGGAGACGATCTTCGACTCTGATTTCGTCCGCATGGAAATGGTGGACAAGTACGGTTCCCTGCTCAATCATGTTTCCGCCATGTACAGCATCGTCAAGCGTCTGGCGGCCGCGGAACAGAATGGCTGCGAATCGAACAACAACGGTCTTTGATTTTCCCTCCCTTTACTTCCCTCGTTTTCCGCGGCAGGTGGTGGGCCGCGCCGTCGATTTCGCTCGGAGTTGACGGAACATCCCGCAGAATCGATTCTTTGGACGGTCGGCTTTCGCGCATTTCGCGGGGGACCGCTCACTTCCGTGCCTCGAAAGAGGTATGAACAGAATGGTGCCATGGCGAAAACGAAGAAGAAACCTCTGAATCGAGTCGTGTCAATCTCCAGCCGAGATTATCGGAAGGGCATGCGCTATCTCGGCGTCGTGATGGTTCTGGCATCCCTTCTTGGCCTTTTCTATTTCGCGGGCGGTCGCGTTTCCGAGGTGCTAGCCAATTCCGACGATAACGTCATCACGGCCCGAGACATCCAGATTACTCCGGTCCCCGCCTGGATTCGCGCGGACTTGCTTGGCTCCGCCTTGGTGGCGGCTGGCGTGGACGAGAATCGAGTTTCCCTGGGTGAACGGAACCTGGTGGAGAGAGTTGGACGCGGGATCGAAAGTTCCCCGTGGGTGAGTAAAGTCGAAGTTCGAAAATCACACCGGCATTTGGGGATTAAGGTCGACTATCGTCGGCCGGTGGTCTGTGTGCCCGTCGGCCAAGGCGACAAATGCTGCTACCTGGCAGAGGACGGCACGGTGCTTCCCTTCGCGGAGGCGACTCCCGCGAGTTTGGAAACGTGTCTGGTGGTCGAGGGGATTCAGGTCGAATCCCTGCCGGACGCCGGAAGGCCAATCGGAAAGCCGGGCATACTTGCAGCCGCCCAACTGGCGTCGTTGCTTCTTGAGAAAAAAGAATCCCTCGACCTTTTGGTCATCGTCATCGGGAATGAAACCTCCGCCGGTTTTGGCTGCGAACTGCGGACCCGACGGGGATCCAGGATCGCTTGGGGAACCATTCGGCCGGGGGATCCTGGTGCTTCGCGTGAAAAAATGTCCCAACTCCAGCTACATCGGGAACGGCATGGAAGCCTGGAGAAACCGCGCGGCCCCTACTACTTCGATTTGACCCAGCCCGATTCCCAGCCGGTGCGTTTAGCCGATTACCGTGGCGACCGCGACGCGGTTCGACAATCGCCGACCGTTAGGGAATAAGGTCCGAATGTCGATCAGGTGGGCATTCCTTGGATTAGTTCGGTTGTTTCACGGTAGCCATTCCCCCTAAAATAGTTCGGGCGCAAGTTTAGCCATGCGCGTCCGCGAGTCGATCAGGTATTGGAACAGAGTTAGCTGGGTAGATCGAGTGGAAGCCGGAATGAGGGGCATTCATTTTCAGATGCCGATGGATTCCGAGGTTTCGACGAACGGGTGTTGTCGTCACACCCACGTCGTCGGCGTCGATCGCATGCCTTGGCCTTCCCGCTCGGACTACCAAGGGGGAATACTCACAATTCGTCGTGATGGGCGAGAGGGATGTTCCGTCCGCCTTCCGCGGAAAGTCGATGGATTCGGCGACGTCGTTCTTCGCACCTCCTGTCTGATGCAGCGTGACGAACCCTATCGCCTCGACGTCGAGTTGTGCCGTGGTCAAATGACGCAGCTTCGCAATCACTTGGCGGCATGGGAATCGGAGGGCTGGACCCCTCCGAAATCCTTGGAGGATCGCTTGCGCTACGCACTGCGAATGCTGCAAAAGAGCGTGATGGCGTCCGAGCCGCTGGAGGCTCAGAAAGCGGCTTTGGAATGTCTTCGAGAATCGCTGTGGTTAAGCGAAGAACTCGCCTTCGAGCGGGCGAAGGGCGCTTTAAGCAAAATGCATTCCAACGGCCAGCCGCGCCCGCTCAATATCGGCTGCGTTCTCGACGAGGAAATGGTCGATGAGCATGAAATCCTCGCCTTGGTCGACACCTTCGATCATTTGATCCTTCCCGTGCATTGGCGCCGGATTGAGACCCGGCAAGGTGTTTATCAATGGGATCGGCTGGAGCGGCAAATTCAAGCTGCCAAACGGGCCCAAATTCCTTTTACCGTCGGCCCCATCGTTGATTTCCACGCGAAAGAATTGCCAGAATGGCTTGGCCGGTGGCAGAACGATCCAAAGTGTCTATTGGCCTTGATGATCGACTTCGTGGAATCGTGCGTCGCCAAATTCAAGGACCGCGTTCACGATTGGGAAACGACCACCAATTCGAACCTGGTTTGCCTCCCCTGTTATTCCGAGGATCAATGGCTTTGGCTCACCCGGCGACTGGTGGAGGCAACCCAGGACATCGATCCCTACGCCAACTACTCGCTGTCGATTGGTCAGCCTTGGGGCGAGTACTTGGCGAATGCGCGGTGTTCCTACTCCCCGGTCAATTTCGTGGACGCGTTGCTCCGATCGGATTTGTCCGTTTCCGGCGTGAATCTGGACGTGGCGATGGGCTACGCAGACGGGGGAAGCTACTGTCGCGGCCTGTTGGACTTCTCGGAAATGCTCGACCAATTTTCGAAACTGGAGATTCCCCTTCGGGTACGTTTCGCGTTTCCCTCCACCCCATTGGCGCAGCAAGAGTCGATGAACGCGGGTGCATGGCATGGCAGTCCCACGCCGTCCGTGCAGGCGGATTTCCTCGAAAAGTTCATGACGGTCGCGCTTTCGAAATCGCGCGTCGAACGAATCACTTGGGGAACGTATCGTGACTCCCTTGAGGGGCGATGGCCATTATCCGGGCTCGTCACGGCTGCCGGCGAACCCAAGCCGGCCCTCGCGCGACTGCAAGCCATTCGGCGCACCTACCAGCTTGGCGAACGTGAAGGGATCGGCTCCGTCGGCGCGAACGGAGCTTGATCGCGTTTCGCCGTATTCCACCGGCCCAAGCCGCAGGGGCGCGCGACGACGGTCGTCGAAATCATGCCTGGATCGGGAGTCGGACGCATCCGTTCCATTCGCGGGAAATTGCGTCGATGGGGTGATGAAGGTCCATGGGTAGCCCTCCGAATTCCACGGACGAGTTCGTCGATTGTCTACTCCGCAGTGGGCTGCGCGATCCGGCACAACTCCAGGAAATGATCGCCAAGGCACCGGAGGAGTCTCGCTCCGAGCCCGGCAAACTTGCCGATTGGCTGGTCGCGAGCAAGTTTCTCACCAGCTTTCAGGCCAACAACTTTCTCAAAGGTAGTTGGCAGGGCCTGCTGGTGGACGAGTTTGAGATTCGGGACGTGCTCGGCAAGGGGGGGATGGGAACGGTATATTTCGCGTACGATCGGCGGCGACGGCGGGTATGCGCGATAAAGGTCTTGCCCGCGGAAAAGAGAAACAAGGCGCGCAACGTTCGCAGGTTTCTTCGCGAAACGGAAGTTGGCCAGAGACTTTCCCATCCCGGCATTGCCGCGTCCTACTTGGCGGGGAATTGGAATGGCGTTCCCTATCTGGTCATGGAATACGTGCCGGGAATGACCTTGTTTCGATTGGTGAAGACCCGCGGTCCGGTGCCCCTCTATTGGGCGACGAAATGGTTGGTGGAGATCGCCGCCGCCTTGGACTACATTCACCAGTTCGGCATCGTTCATCGGGATCTGAAGCCGTCGAACGTGATCGTCACGCCACGGGGAAACGCCAAGTTGCTCGATCTAGGCCTGGCGCGGTGGTACGAAGATGATCACAACGAGCATCTCGTTATCGGCGAACGGCGGATCGTGGGTTCCTTCGATTACATCGCACCGGAACAGGCCAGCGACTCGACGCGCGCCGATTCTCGAAGCGACATTTACGGCATGGGATGTCTCTTCTATTTTTTGCTCTGTGGGCGCCCCCCCTTTGATCACGTCGAGGAAACTCGCGAGAAGATCGCGCATCATCGCGAGGTTTATCCGGAGCCGGTATTGAAGTACCGCTCCGATCTGCCTCCCGCGCTCGCGGGAATTCTGGCCAGGATGATGGCGAAAGATCCCCAGCAGCGCTATCAGGTGGCGGCGGAAGTCCGCGATGACCTCGAGAAATGGACCAATCGACTCTCTCCGGGGGGCTCGCTCCCTCCTCCAACCACTTTTTCCCTGGAGGATGAAATCCCTTCGGTCGATGATCCCGTCGTGATCGACGAGCGTTTCGAATCAGCGATGGATATGCCGGCGATCCCGGAGGCATTATCCGAAAAATCGCGGCAGACCTCCCCTCAAGGCCCGTGGCATTCTCGAGTGTTCAAGCTCTGGCGCCGACGACGGAAGTAATAGCGCGCCCGAGGGGATCGTTTCCAAGCCGATGGTTCATAGGCGATCCGAACATCCTTTCGGCGATCTTCACCGAGACGGCCCGCTTCATGCGTCCGGTTCCATATAATCGCCGGGGGTATCGAGAACGCCAGAAGTGCAGGGGAACGATTCATGGCCAAGAAGGCGGAAAACGCGATTAGTCCCAGCCGTCAGGAAGACTATCCGGAATGGTATCAGCAGGTCATCAAGGCGGCGGATCTCGCCGAGCAATCGCCCGTTCGCGGCTGCATGGTCATTAAGCCCTGGGGCTGGACCATCTGGGAGAACATCCAACGAATTCTCGATCGGATGTTCAAGGAAACCGGGCACGTCAACGCTTACTTCCCGCTTTTCATCCCCATGAGTTATTTGGAGAAAGAAGCCGAGCACGTCGAAGGATTCGCCAAGGAATGTGCCGTCGTGACACACCACCGTCTTGAGCCCGGCCCGGAAGGGGGACTGGTTCCCGCGGGTCCGCTTGAAGAGCCCCTCATCGTTCGGCCGACGAGTGAAACCATCATCGGCGCGACCTACGCCAAGTGGGTTCAATCCTACCGCGACCTTCCGATTTTGATCAATCAATGGGCCAACGTCGTTCGCTGGGAAATGCGCACGCGCATGTTCCTGAGAACAACCGAGTTTCTTTGGCAGGAAGGTCACACGGTCCACGCGACCGAGGCGGAAGCACTCGAAGAGACGCGAAAGATGCTTGGCGTCTACGCGGATTTCGCTCAGAATTACCTCGCCATTCCCGTGATCAAAGGGGAGAAGACTGCGGGAGAACGCTTTCCGGGCGCGGTTTCCACCTTCGCGATCGAAGCGATGATGCAGGACCGCAAGGCGCTGCAGATGGGAACGTCTCACTTCCTAGGCCAGAATTTCGCCCGCGCGTCGGGAATCAAGTTTCTGAACCAAGAGGGGGTCGAGTGTCTCGCCTGGACGACCTCCTGGGGCGTTTCCACGCGAATGATCGGCGGATTGATCATGACGCATAGCGATGACGACGGGCTGGTTTTGCCGCCACGCGTCGCGCCCAAGCACGTGGTCATCATTCCGATCTTTCGCAGCGACGAAGAGAAGTCCGCAGTGCTTGAATATTGCCACAAGCTTTCTCTTCAGCTTCGCGAACAGGCGTACTCGGACGGCCGCGTCTTGGTCGACGTCGATGATCGGGACATGCGCGGCGGCGAGAAGGCCTGGCAGCACGTCAAGAAGGGGGTGCCGATCCGCCTCGAGATCGGACCTCGAGACATCGCATCGGACTCGGTTTTCGTCGGTCGCAGGGATCAAACTCCCCGAGAGAAAGCGAGCATGTCTCGCTCCCAGTTCATCGCGGACGTCGTGCACATTCTCGACGCGATTCAGAACAATCTTTATGATCGCGCGCTCAAGCTCCGCGAAGAAGCGACTTTCGAGATCGACGACCATGCCGAATTCGAGCAGTTTTTTACGCCCAAGAATCCGGACAAGCCTGAGATCCACGGTGGATTTGCCCGTTGCCATTGGGCCGACGATCCGGCGGTGGACGAAAAGCTCAAGGAACTTAAGGTTACGATCCGCTGCATCCCCGAGGACGCGCCGGAAGAATCGGGCAAGTGCGTCATTACGGGCAAGCCCAGCCAACGCCGCGTCATCTTTGCCAAGGCGTATTGAGAAAAGCTATTCGAGTGCTTTGGTGGCGGCTTCCTGGAACGCTTGCCGGTAAGGCGAAGCATCGCTGTTGAGGATCCCGACGCGCTGAATGAGCAAGAGGTAGATGGTCTTCGTCTTGGGGTCGGCCCAGACCTGGGTGCCATACGCGCCCCCATGCCCGAAGGTGCCGGGCGAGAGCATGGCGGTGACGCCCGTCGGTTCAGAGACGATCCCGACTCCAAGACCCCATTTACTTCCCGGAACGAAGCCCGCCTTCAGATCCCTGGTTTGGGGAGTAGTCATCTCGCGGACCATCTCTTTGGAGAGGATCCTCACGCCGTCGAGTTCGCCGCCGTTAAGGAGCATTTGCCAGAATCTTTCCAGATCACGGGCCGTGGAGAAGAGTCCTCCAGAGGGATTGGGTGTCCTGGTTTCCTTCGGTCCGAGGAATTTGTTCTCCACTTCTTCCAAGGGCTTGTCTTCCCCGGAGCGTTTATAGATCTTGGCGAGTCGCTGCTCCTGAGCTTCATTCATGTAGAAGGTGGTTTGATTCATGCCGAGCGGTTTGAAGATTCGCTCGGTTAAAATCTGATCGAACGGCTGGCCGGAAGCGACTTCGACGAGCCTCCCCGCAACGGAAATTCCGGGACTGTATGCCCATTTCGTCCCTGGTTCGTATCCGAGCGGCCGTTTGGCAAAGGCGCGCGAGCTGTCCGCGAGCGTACCCTCGTTTTGCTGATTGCCGCCGAGGCCGGAAGTGTGCGAGAGAAGGTGGCGCAATGTAATTTTCTTCCTGTTCCCTTCGGAGAATTCTGGCAAGTGCTTGGCGATCGGTTCGTCCAGTTGGAGTTTCCCCTCGTCACAGAGAATGAGGGCGGCGACGGAAGCGATCGGCTTGGTCATCGACATGATCGCGAACATGGTATCGGTGGTCATGGGGCGTTTGCCGTCAATATCCTCGAAGCCCACGGCGTCGAGGTGCACGATCTTTCCGTTCTTGGCGACGAGCGTCACTGCACCCGCGAGTTCCGAATGATCGACGAACGATTTCATCTGCTCCGTGATAGCGTTCATTCGCGGTTCGGAGGCTTGTGCCCATGCGAGGGCGCACGCCGTCATGCAGGTCGAGATCGTCCATGCCGTGAGGAGTGTGCTTCGAAAATAGTGAGGAGCACGTTGCGTCGTCTTCATGTTGTTACTTTCGCGTAAGGCGTCTGACTTGGAGATGACCCGCCTCCAAGGGGGCATCCTTGCCCGACTTGGATTGCGGTCGATTCTGTAAGCTGGCGGGAACAATTGCCAGTGAATTCGACGGGCCATCACTAGGAAAGCCATTTTCGCGTTTGGTCGAGAGCCCTCGGCAACGGAGATTTCGCCCGCCCCGTCAGGATTCGGTGCGAATCCGCGTATTCTTCACTTGGAAAAAGAGGTCGACCTTGCATTCGAAGATTAAAAAACGCACGGTCGGATCCTGGCAGATCGCGTAGGGCAAGGGTCCGGAGCTCGAGGAATAGAAGCTGGTGCCGTTCATGGGAGAAAAGGTGGAGAGGAAGGGGATTTTCGGGATATCCATTATGTCGCGGAGATCGGCATCTTTCCCTTCGGGATACACGCCGTTGGTGGTTCGCTCCGGCATGACGAACAACTTACCCACGTCGATTCTGTCGTCGCAAAGATCGATATGCCGCCCGCCACGTCGCCCCATGTAATATTGGAATCCCCAATGCCCTTGATAAGGGAGCCGCTCGTTCGGCGCGCGGAATTTCTGTGTGAGGTGCATGGCGGCGAGACGATTGGCATTCGCGAACTGGAAATCCTCGATGGTGACCGAGAGCGAAAGGACCGCGCTGGCAAGAAGGGGTACGAACGCTTGTTGGCCGGGAGAAGTGTATGACGCGCCTCGTCGACCGGCGGCGCGATGTTCCAGACGGCGGGCCGCGAGAATTCCCGCCGCGGGCGCCATCGGCAGGACCGATCGGCCGTTCGTCGTCCAATTCACGTACGTGGCGAAAATGAACACTCCGATAACCCAAAGGAACAACAGCAACCCATCCGCGTCCCTCGTGCGAAGATCGAATGCCGCCAAGGCGAGAATCGATAATCCTCCGGCGGCGAACAAGGCGACTTGTAAACTCAAAAGCACGGCCGTGCCGTTCGTCGCCGAGACGTTCCATCGCCCGATGCCACCCAGTGCCAAGAGAAGGATGGCCCCGGCCAAAATAGCGCCCAGCGCCAGAAACAACGTCCGCTTTTGCCAGAGGATCCATGCCATGAGGGGAATCGACGCGAGGCAACCTCCGGCATAGGAAAGGCCGACCATCGAGCGAGTAAACAGCATCTCGACGCCCGGCGACTTTCCGCCGGAAGCGTACTCGGCGGCGTCAAAAAGTCCCTTGCCGTAAAGTTGGCGGGTCAAGAGGTCGTACCCCACAAAGGCGATGACGGGAACGAGCATGGGGACCAGCAGCCAAGGTCGTTTGGGATCCTTCATCATCGTGTACGCCGCGAGCAAGGGGATGAGCGCGACGCCAAAATACTTGGTCAAACCCGCCGCCGCGATCAGTAGTGCCGCGATGAAGAGAGCGCCCAGCTTCCTTGTCGGATACCTGTCAGCCAGAAATAGATCGACCAAACCCAGAAGGCGACGAGAGTGGTGTCGCACATCAGATTCGTGCTGCTTATCAGGAACGCGGGTGTCAACAACGTGGCAAAGGCGGCGACAAGGGGATTGGCGCACATCCGCCCGGCGACGGCATGGGTCCCCAAGATCGACGCCACGGCTGCGAGGAGAAGGATGGCGTGTAACCCCCTTTCGTCTCCATCCACCAGTTCGTTGACGCCGGCGAGCAGGTAGGCGTGCAAGGGAGGATTCTTCATCACCCCGGACATCGGTTCGGGACTGCCGTACCAGTTGACGTTGAAGCCATAAAAGTCAAAGGGTGATTTGCGGATTTGACGCGCGGTCCAAAGAAAAAGCGGATCGTCCATATGGACTGCTTTGCCGATGAAGGGAAGCAGACAGGCAAAGGTGGCGATCGCAAGCAATCCATTCGCCTTCCATCCGGCGGTCCTCGCCGCCACGCCACTGCTCGCCGACGTCAATCGTTCCAGATCCGCCATTTGCTCGCTCGTTGAGGTTTTCGCGATGCACGAAAAGTAAATCCAAGCAACAGTGAAAGAATCCCCCGCCGGACTCTCTGGTTGCATGGCCGGTCCCGATTTTACGCACGAAACGGCTCCGTCGCCACTCCGTCACCGGATCGTGTTGCTCGCTTGGCCGGCCCTGCGTTCTCGAAACGAAACCTCGCGAAACCGGGTACTACTGGCATCTCCCGGTTACAATCGGCGGGTGGATGCTCGTAGAATAAGGGGCCATGGCCCGCGTGGTTTCGGCGAATCAACGGCCTGCGAAAACGTGGGGTCGCCCTTCGCCACGGGCTTGAATGTGGATCCTTGGAATGGGATTGGAGCGAAAAAACATGCGTCGTGCGGTTTCTGTTCTGACTCTGGCATTTTTCATGGCGACGAGCCCCCGTTCGTTTGGGGCGGAGACCTTGGAGGTAGGGCTGGGGGCGGAGGATATCACGCCGGAGATCAAGCCAGGCAAGCCCGTCTATATCGCCGGCTATGGGCAAAACCGCTTGGCGACGGGTGTGCACGATCCGCTGTTTGCGCGCGCAGTGGTTTTTCGAGCCGGCGACGCGAAGGTCGCGGTGGTTTCCGTCGATCTGGTGGGATTGCAATATCCCGCCGTTCAACGAATTCGCGAAAAACTCGACGGCTTTACCTACGTGCTGGTATCGAGTACGCACACGCATGAGGGGCCGGACGTGATCGGCATTTGGGGAGAGTCGCCCCTTAAGTCTGGATTGGATCCCGAGTACATCATGCAAGTTGAGAATGGCGTGGTCAATGCGGTCCGCAAGGCCGACTCTGCGGCAGCGCCGGCCGTCGCCGAGTATGGCACCGCGACCGACGAATCATTGCTCCGAGATTCCCGAGTTCCCATCGTCTACGATGGCGTGATCCGCGTCCTCAAGTTCAAGCATGCGGAGACAAAAAAGCCACTCGGCATCCTCGTGCAATGGAACAATCACCCGGAAGCGATGGGGAGTGAAAACACCTTAATCACCTGCGATTTTCCTTGGGCGACAATCGCGGCCCTCGAAAAGAAATATCAGTGTCCGGTGGCTTACTTCACTGGCACGGTTGGTGGCCTGATGACGACATTGCGGACGATCAAGGATCCCGAAACCGGCAAAGAGTTGCACGAAGAGAATTTCGAATACACCGAGGTGTACGGCAAAATGGTCGCCTCCTTGGCGGAGAAGGCGATGGGTCAAGCCCAACCGATCAATTTGACGCCGATCCGGGTCTCGACGAAGCAGGTAGGCGTGCCGCTGAGCAATCTCGCCTATCACCTCATGTGGTCGATGAACGTGCTTCCGCGCGACGCCTACGAATGGACCGGCGACGCGAATAAAGTCGGGCCTCCCATCAATCGAAAGGGGGGCAAAAAGGGGGTCAAGGGAGCACTTCTCACGGAGGTTTCCTACATCCGTTTAGGCGACCTGCATATTGCCGGCATCCCCGGTGAAATCTATCCGGAGATTGTCTACGGCAAGTACCAGGAACCCGTGGAACCGAATGTCGATTTCCCGGACGCTCCGCTCGAGACGCCAGTGGTCAAGGTTTTGCCTGGCGATAAGATCATGCTCTTTGGTCTCGCAAATGACGAGGTCGGCTACATTCTTCCGAAACGGCAATGGGACTCAAAGCCCCCATTCGCGTACGGGAGAAAGGAACAGCAGTACGGCGAGGTCAATAGCGTTGGACCGGAAACAGGTCCCATCCTGATGAAGGCACTCGAGGACGCCGTCGACGCCGTCAAGGAGAAGTAAACCTCCCCTTTAACATCGATCTACCCCGAGCCCACGCATGCCGTGGGCATTTTTTGTGACTGACTTCAAGGATTGAATAAGTGGGTATTCTTCGTCCGATATCTTGATCCTACCGATGGATGTGGCATGAAAATGTTCCGTTTCGCGTATCCCGCACATTGGACAAGTTTGCTGGTTGACGTCTCCTCTGGCGCATTCGATGATGGGAGCGATGCATTTCAAACGCGATGGATTTGACTTAGAGATGGTCGGCCGGAGGTAGTCGCGGGAGCGGGAAATGTTGCTCAATCAAATTGATCTCGCGGGAAAAGTAGGCAACTTACCTAGGTATTTGGCGGGAGGCATATTAGCGATTTTTTCGCTGGTCTTTGGCTTGTTGGGAGCAGTGATTCCGTTCGCCATCGCCGGAAAACCACAAAACGGCAACCCCCCATCCGTCGGAGAAATTGCTCTAATCTCTGCCTTGATTCTGATGTTTTCGCTTCTCTCGGGGTGGATGGCAAAACGGTTGCTCCTTGACCATCGTACCGACCATGGAACCCGCCTTCCCTTGTGGTTTATTCAGGTCGGCGGTTTGATCATCCTTTCGGGGACGAGCATCGGCGCGTTTCAATGGAAAGGAACCTTGTTCGAAAAAACCCGTTATTCCGTGACGGGTGCATCGCTCGGATTGGCGATGATTACTATTCCCTGGTGGATTAGGCGCAGGAATACGAAGGACGTGACCGTCGAGGAGTAAGGAATGTCTTCTTGAAACGGCACACCGGTTTCTGATTCATGGCCCGGCGGTTGAAGGATTGGCGAGGCGGATGCGCTGCATGCCCACTTCATTGGCGGCGTCCATGACGAACACGATGGTCTCGTGATGGGATTCCGGGTCGCCGTGAATGATCATTTCATTGCGGTTGGTGTCCCGGCGTGACGCCCGAATGCGTTCCACCAGTTGATTGGACGGAACCGGCTCGTCGTCGACGAGGATCCTGTTATCTCCCTCGACGGTGACGATGATGTAATCGTCCCGTAGGTCCTCGAGGGACTGCGACTGCTGCGAACTCTTTTCTGGATCCGGCGCGGGTACTTCGATGGACTTTTGCATCGAGTAGCTCGCGGTCAGCATGAAAAAAAGGAGGAGCAGAAAGGTGACGTCGACCATTGGGGTCAAATCCAGTTCTTCCACCTTGCGACGTCGGCGACTCTTGCGAATGGGGGCAAGGAAGTCCGCCTCTTCCTCTTCGCTCGCGTCGAGAACCTCGACGGCCGAGTGATAGCTGGACAGTGCCTCCTCGACCTCCTCGTCAGGGACCGAGGCGGCTCGGGTGGGAGGAAGGGGAGTTTGCGGTTTCTCCTTTTTGAAATAGCCATGGAGCTGATCGATTCTTCGCCACGCTTTTTCACCCGCGGGACGCAGGTAATCCTCGTCCGTGAGCTTGCCCGCCGCGTACAATTTCCGCACGACGTCATCTTCGACGCCGTAATATTTCTTCTGCTTTTCCGTTCGGAAAATGTCCCATTTTTCGGGCATGCGTTCCTCGCTCTACGGCAATTCTTGCACGGCGATGTAAAGCACCCCATGGTCCTTGGCGCCGACGATGCGGGCGACCTCGAGGACGTCGCGATGCGGAACCGTTCTTTCCGCCTGGATGATCACCTGAGTTTTGCCCCCGGCAATTCCCTTCTCGATCTCTCGTTCGACTTCCTCGAGCGAGTTGTTCGGCCCATCGGATCGATCTCCAAGGAGAATTCGAGAATCCTCTCCTTTACGCCGGGGCGCAAGCAAGGTGACGATCGTGGATTTCGTGGGATCGACACCTTTTCCGTGCCGGGCGGGGGGGATGGCGATTTTGCTTTGGACGGCGATCGCGGAGGTCAAAACGAAAAAGATGAGGAGCAGGAACACCACGTCAATCGCGGACGTCAGGTCGATGTCCTGATCCCCCTCGTCGCGGCTTCTGCCGATACTCGAACCGTTGCCCCAAAGATTTCGTGAACCCATCGACGATTATTTCCCCTGCCGTGGTGCCATCGCGAACTCGGAGTCGGGCTTGCGACGCCGTTGTCTTCCGAGATTTCGTCCCCATGCCGCGTATCGCATAACCTGCCGATCCTTGGCGGTCGTGGACAACACTGAAGCATGGTTCTGCGGGAAACTTCAACCCGCGTGGGCTTTGGATCGGCCGGCGGCCAATGCCGGCTCGAGGGCATCGATCACCTCTTGCATCTGTTCGACGGTCGCGTCTTCGAGCCGACGCATTCGCACTTGAATGAAATTCGCCGCGATGATCATCGGAATCGCGACGGTGAGCCCGAGTGCCGTCGTGTTGAGCGCGACGGCGATGTTGTCCGCGAGGATTCCCGGATCCGGATGTTCGACGCCGGCGATTTGGCTGAACGCGCCAATCATGCCCACGACCGTGCCGAACAGGCCAAGCATCGGGGCTGATTTCGCTACCGTGTTGATCCAGGCAATCAGGTTTTCCAGTTCGGAGAGAATTTGCCCTTCGAATCGCGTGGCGAGAAGCTGCTTGACCTTCGCGAGCCCGAGGTGTCGTTTTTCGATGGCGCCCTGAGTGAGGACGGCCACGGCGCGATACCAGTATTCGCGCGACGTGCAAAGTTGCTCCGCGCCGTCAAAGTCTCCGCGCCGGAGGTTTTCGCGGAGTTCGTCCAGGAAATCATTGGCCTCGTTTTCGCTCTTGAATCGACGGCGCCCAATTTGGCGGAAGAGCAATATGACGCAAAAAACTCCCCAGAAGGCGACGACGCCGATCGCGATGTAATCGATGATTCCCGCCAACCACATGACCTGCTCTAAATCCATTTCCGATCCTTTTCTCTCTGATCGTGCCTCGTTCGGCGATCTTTAGCCGCCTGTGGAGAAATCGCGGTGATGCCGATCGGCCCACAAGTCATCGGGTGTTATCCAGCTCGCAGCCACTATATACAGTGGGCCGATTGTACGCGATTGGATTGTTCAACAGGCTCCTAGCGAATGTACGATTGATCGATGACGTAAAACTCAAAGCCATCTCCCTTGCGGCGAACGCCGAACCGGGTCTGGCGAATCTCCTTGGGTTCCTTTCCCTTGAAATCTCTTTCGAGTTTGGCCAACTGGTCTTCAAGACCCGCGGGAAAGAACTGCACGATGGTGGCGTTGTCCGTGGGGACCTTCGCCTTGGCCAATAAGTCCATGTCCGCCTTGCGGCGACCCGCGTCCTTCCAGAGGAAATAAAGCCGTTCCTCGGTCGCGCCACCGCGTTGAATTATGGGGCTGCCCCGAGAGAAATTCGAAACGTAGACGATTCTCTCGGCCCCACGCGCGACCCCGAGCTCGATCTTGAAGTAGTCGAGCAATCGTGCGTACGAGGCGAGAGTTTGCGTATTGGTGTAGTTGATGGACCAACGCAGGGCACGGGGCAACGTCGAGCTTCCTTCGCCGGTTCCTTTCTTTCCTGTTCCCCCCGGCGAGCCACCGCGCCCGGCCGCGCGCTGGCCCTCTTGTCGGCTGGGATCGAGATAATCCGCTTCGTTCTGCGCGATCGCGTCCAGCACGTTGGACATGACCTCCGCGACTTCCGGACTATCGAACGCCAGGTTCTCCTCCGCCGGCGACATGGCATCGGGAGCAACGACCTGCCCTTCGCCTAGTTCCGGATCGTCCCCGCCATCCCCTCTTCGCCGTCGCCATCGGCGATTTGTATGAGGTCGACCCCGACGGTCGGCGTTTGTACTCGCCAAACCTGATTCGTGATCCAGATGGCGGCTAGCCAAAGCACCAGACCGCCAATCATGACGATTGAGGCGAGCAATAGCGACGTCACCCAGTCGTAACGAAAGAGCTTTCGCTTCAGATCCGCGAGGGAGTTGTTCGCCTCGGGCCGGGCATCGGATTCTGGTTCGGAAACGGTTGCCATGTCCCTGCCAATGGTGTCAGCGGGCCTCTGCAAATCGCTCAAGTCATCACGCGGCAAGTCCGATCGGGTTGGTGGGTGCCGAGGTTTTCATGCCTTGGCCATGCACGACTCGCGGAACCCCACAACTCTAACGGCGAAAGCCCTGAGGGGAACGATTCCCGCGCGAGCCGCTTTGGATTATACCGGCTTCTCCGCTGACGTGGAAGCAACCGTGAGAATCGGGAAACATGGCCGGCTTTATGGGGTTAATTGCCGCTCAAGAGGTAATGTCGTGGCCCGGCGGCAATTCATGGACGCTGCGGCCCACCAAGCGACCGGGCTGCAACATACGCCTTTGGCCTCCGAATGCTCAATCGGGGGTGCGGGTACGCAGTGCGGCCGCTGAGGAATGAATCGACAGGATTACGGGAATGCAAAAAAAGAGAGCCTCCCGCAAGAGGCTCCCCATGAAAGTCCCGTCGCGTGGGTAGTTAGAGCAACGGGTCCAATTCGAGCGACAAGGCGTCGTCGATCCGTTTTTCTGCGGAAGCGGTCGAGACCGGTGCGGTCGTCGAGCTCGCCAGCAACGAATTCGTCGTGCCATCGAGGATCGTCGCCACTCCCACTGAATCGCTGATTGTTCCGTTGGCCGGCGACGACAACACCAAGGAGAAATTCTCCGCGGCCTCGACCGTGCCATCCGCGAGGATGGTGACCGAAACGGTCTTGGTCGTTTCCCCGGGCGCGAAGGTGATCGTGCCGGCCAAGGCGAGATAATCGGTACCCGCTTTCGCGGTACCGTCCGCCGTCGCGAATTGCACCGTCGTGGTCTGGCTCGTGGAGCCGGACCGAGTGACCGTGAAGACGGCGACGGCAGGCCCACCCGTGGGGAAAGGCGATTGGATTGGCACCAAGGCCGCCTGCTTGGATGGGTTCACTGTCGTCCAATCGTTATTGAGAATGCCGCCGGTGTCGCTGGAGTTGGGATTCCAGGACCAATAGGTCCAACTGATTCCCTTGTTTCCCGCCGGAATATCCTTTTGGCCGTCGTGATTGAAATCCCCGCCCAGGTAGGCGACGAGCGTTTCCAGCCACGCGCGGTCCGACGCTGTTTCCAACTTGGTGCCGAACTCGCCGATTAGGACCGGCGCGAGGTTCTCGCGATAGAGGTATCCCCAATACTTGTCGAAAATCGATTGCAGGTTATTGGGGTAGGCAGGGTCTGAGAACCAGGGTTGATCGTAAACCGTCGAGGGGTAGTCATGGGCGGAGTACACCAACCGGTCGGCGACGTTCAACCGCACAGGGAATTGCCGGGCCCCCATGAGATTGCCTCCCCACCAGTAATTGTTCCCCTCGTAATTTCCAATGCCTTCGACGAAAATGAGCCATTGGGAATTGACGGCGAAATAGCGTTCCCCGCGGCTCGGCGGCGAGACGCCAATCGGTAGCCGTGTTTCCCGTCCCCACGTTGCCGCATGCGGCTCGTTCTTCAAATCCGCCCCTATGACCGTGGAGTTGCCCGCGTAACGATTCGCCAGCATCACCCAATCGGAAATCCAACGCTGCTCGTTGTAGGCGCTGGTGTACCAAAGACCGTTGGAGTTCGGACCGTTCCCCGCGTCGGAGCGGTGATTGTCGAGAATGATCCGCAGGCCGATTTGCCCCGCATATTCGACGATTTTGTCGAGTATCCCCAGGCCGTTCAAACCCTGTAATTCCGGGTTGACGTTGTAGTTGATGCTGTTGGGAACGCTCGATGCGTCGAAGAGTTGATTAGAGAACGGAAGTCGGATCGTGTTGTAGCCGAGCGACTTCATCTGATCCATCATGCTCTTGTAACCTCGCGTCCATAAACCATGGGGCGCGAAATTGGACGTTTCCATACCGAACCAGTTCACGCCGGCGATCTGTACCGTGCGGCCGGCCTGATCGACAATCTGGTTGCCGGAGGTGCGGAAGAATCCCGACGCGGAGGTTGCCGCTTCGTACACCGTGACGTCGTTCACCGTGAGCGTGGTGGGCTGCGGCGAAGAATCGTCGTTCTGGATCGTTCCGACTCCCTGGCCGTCGGCGAGCGTGGCTCCCCGCGGATTGGTAAGGTTGATGGTGAAGGTTTCGTCCGACTCGAATGCCGAGTCACCGAGGATATTGACGGCAACCGATAGCTGCGTGGTTCCTGGCGCGAAGGTGAGCGTTCCGTTCGTCGCCTGGTAGTCACTCCCCGCGGTCGCCGTGCCGTTGGTCGTGGCATAGTCCACGAGGACTGATGCCGTCGTCGCCGCGGAAAGTCGCACGACGAAGATCGCCTGCTTGGTCCCCGAGTTCCCTTCGACGATAGTGACGTCGGAAACCGTCACGGTGGGCACCACGGGCGTGCTCCCGCCCAAAGCGACGCCGTTGAGGACGTAATTGGTCGGAGAGGACGTGACCTTGCCCGGCGAGCCATTGAAGCCGAACGTCACGCTCGCGCCCGGCTGGATCGTGCCGTTATAACTCGCGGCTCCGATCACGTAGTGGTTCCCCGTTTTGGAAATGATCCGCGCATTCCAGATGTCGTTGATGGCGTAGGGAAAATCGAATTCCAGACGCCAATTGGAAATCGCAGTCGACTGTTGATTCGTGATGGTGATTTCTCCACCGAATCCGGTTTGCCAATCGTTCGTGACGCGAAAGGTCGCGGTCGCGTAGCCGCTGCTGGGCGCGGTGTCGTCGTTAGTGATGGTTCCCGTCGCTTGTCCATCCGCGATGGTGGCGTTGGTTGGATTACGCAGATTCAACGTGAAAGCTTCGTTCGATTCCACCGCCGTGTCGCCGACGATCGGAACGGATATCGTTCGGGTCGTCGTGCCAGGACTGAAGGTGAGGGTGCCCGACGCGGCTAGGTAGTCCGTGATCGCCTTCGCGGTTCCGTCGGACGTGAAGTATTCCACCGTGACGGAATTGGTGCTCGCCGCGGACAGCACGACATCGAAACGAAGTTCCTTCGTTCCGGAGTTTCCTTCGGCGATCGTCGCATCCTTAATCACCATTGAAGGTGGTGGCGTAGGGGTAGGGGTGGACCCACTGAGAATCTGAACATTGGTCGGCCCCGCCGTCACGTTTCCGGGGGCACCTTGAAATCCCAAAGTAATGCTGGCTCCCGCGCCGATCGTTCCGTTCCAGGTTTCTGGGGTGATAACGTAATGATTTCCGACGCGGCTGCCGACTTTTGCGTTCCAGATATTGGTGATCTGGTATGGGAAATCAAACTCGATGCGCCAATTCGTCAACGGAACGGTGTCGTTATTGGTCACCACGACATTCGCGACGAACCCGCTTCCCCAGTCGCTGGAGACTTTGAAATCAAACGACGTCCCCCCTGTAAGTTGCGTCCCCACCAGCGCGGACTCGGCTCCCTGGGTCGGCGTCGGCGCCGCGGGAACGAGTCGTTCCTCGAGGCAATCCAGTTCGAACTCTCGTCGGGGGGGCATTTTCGCGGGACTCGTTTTGCCATCGGTTCGTCTTCGACTTGGCTCGGGCCCGGATGCCGAAGAACGATCTTGCGAGGACGTACGAATGGAGTCCGGGGTCAGATCCCCGGATCGGCGGATTGGATCCGTCATGAAATACCTTTCAACTAAGCGACGTGATAACGGACAACGAGCGTTCCGAAAGAGCCTTTCCGCAAGCCGGCGTTCCTTCGACGCTTGCCGGGATTACGGGTACTGATTTCCCCTTATGATCCTGGCGTTAATGTCTCGGTATGCCGGACCCATGCTTCGTTTCGCCAGCTTGGTCGCGCGGAATCGCCCCATGAACGCGAAGTTCCAAAGTGCGCGATCCGTGACGAAAGCGATGATGCTCTTCAGATGCTCAACAAGAGGGGCGACCCGGGATATGGCCATCCACCCATGCTTCGGTGGAGGCGACTGCTATAGTTACGGGAGTCAGCCGTGAAATTGTGAGCGCCACGTTCCCGGTCTCGAAGAAAATACCACGCCACGCGTTCAAGTAGGAAAGATGGGTGCCCAGCATAGGGGGTGACAAATCGGAACTTTCGCAAAAAGGGGTTCTTGACAAACCGGCAAAATGTGAGAGCATCCGTCCGACGTTCGGTTGCGTCGGCAACCCAGGGGAGAGAACGTCAAGTCCTTTTGGTGGTACTCCGATTTCAATTATTGGCTTCGATATTCGCTGTTCGAACGCATGCCGGGAAGCCTAGCGGGTCGCGGGTGCAAATGGTTTTGCGTCGCGTGTACGCGACCAATGGGACAAGTGCGCTCCCGCCGCGGTTAATCGTGGAGATAGCCCGCGGCATCGGTGGTTTTACAGAGATAACTTATTTTCGCAGGGAGGCTATGCATGGCCCACGTCGTTGCGTCTGAAATTCGAATGATCCAAAGTCTTCAAAAATCCGTTCGAAAGTCCTGGTGGTTCAAGTTCGCCGCCGCCAGCGTCTTATCGCTGATGTTCGGCAGGGCGGAGGCCACGGATATTCGCTGGTTTGGAAACCAATCGGGAGAACTCGCCAACGGCCAAGTCGGATCGTATTTCGACAGCGTCAATTGGGAAGGTTTCGTTGTCCCCCAATCACCGGACTACGCCTTTTTCGGCACGGGAATTGAAACCCAGGAAGGCTATGAGTCATTGCTTCCCGGAACCCCGCCGAGAACCATCTATTTCGGCGACGCCACGCTCACTTTTCCCACCGAACCTGACCGTTTTGTTCCCGGCGGAATCGCGCAACTTACGAATCTGTCCGTTCAGAGCTATGAATGGTCCTTCGGATTTGGCGCCTGGAACACGCCCGGCGGGACGACGGGAAATCTTCAAGTCACCAATGTGATGGCCGTCGGCGAAACCATGGCGGATTCGGGCGCGGCCGGCGATGCTTCGCTTCGCTTGTTCGGTCCAGGAACCTTGACGGCTCATGCCCTCTTTCTGGCGGCCGATCCGGGCGCCACGGGAAGCGTCGAAGTAGATGGTTCCACGTTGAACTCACCGCTGGTGATCGTCGGCCAATTGGGTACCGGTTACTTCGATGTCACCAATGGTGGCGAGGCCAATGCCAGTTATTTCATCATTGGCGGGACCGAGAATACCGACGGCGAGGCAAATATCGTCGGTGGCAGTAAACTCAAATCCAACAACCTGATCACCATCGGCGACGCGGAATCGACGACGGGAAAGCTCACCGTCACTGGCGAGAATTCGAGCGTCGAAGGAGTCATCGTCAGCATCGGTAACTTCGGGAACGCGACTTTCAATGTAGCAGACGAAGCCACCGCCAACATCTTTCGGCTCCTCGTTGGCGGCTACGGCACCAGCGAAGGCTCGATGAACGTTACCGCAGGGGGCAAGGTAACCGTCAACGAAGAACTCTACATCGGCAACGGCGAGAACGCCATCGGCCACGTCCTCGTCGATGGCGAGGGGACGGAACTTGACAGCTACTTCGGATACGTGGGTTTCAACGGCACCGGAGATTTGAGCGTGGCGAACGGCGCCACAGCGAAGTTTTCGTTCCTTTCGGCGGGCGTTGGCGAAGGTGGGAGTGGTCAGATCAACGTGACTTCCGGTGGGAAGGTGGAGGCCGTGTACTACGTGTCGCTCGGAGGAAACGCGTTGTACACCGATGGCACGGGCGACATGCTGATTGATGGCGAAGGATCGAGCGTAACCACGGACGCCATTATTGTCGGGAATGGCGGGCGGGGAGGATTGACCCTTTCCAACGGCGGTAGCGCCACGGCGAACGAGCTTGTCATCGGAGCCATCGCTGGCGTCGAGGGTCGCGTAACCGTCAATGAGGGTTCGTCCATCTCGGTCGCCGAAAAGGTTTCGCTTGGCAACCTTGGCGTTCTCGATCTCACGCTCGGCGGGCGGGTCAGCGTCGGCGATGGCAGCGTCGAGGACGTCGCCGAGGGTACGCTGCATCTCCACGCGGGGGGAGAACTCCACGGATTCGGGCAGATCCAAGGAGACGTCTTCAACGAAGCAGGATTGGTCGGACCGGGCAATTCCCCCGGAAAAATCCTGATCGAAGGCGACTACGTCCAGGCGCTCGCCGGCGTACTCGCGCTTGAGATTGGGGGAACGAATCCCGGCGAATACGACCAACTCGACGTGACGGGCGACTTCATTGTGGCTGGTGACATCAAGTTGTCTCTCGCGGGTGGTTACTTGCCAGAACTTGGCGATCATTTCGAATTGTTCTTCGTGGACGGTGATTTCGACATCAGCCAATCGAACATTTATTGGACGAATCTCTCGCCGCGCTTCGAGTATGACTCGTTGTTTTCTGGCGGAGTTTATTCGATCACCATCACCGCGGTGCCCGAGGCAAGCACGATGGTCCTGTGCGGATTGGCGATGGCGGCGGCGGCGGGCCATCAGCTTCGTCGCCGGCGCATGGCCAAGCAATCCTCGTAGTTCCTGGATGGACGAGTTCATGGGTGGATGGGCGCGGGCTCGCGGCGAAAGCTGCGGGCCCTGTCTATTTCAACCCGGCGTTCGAAAAACATGTCGATCGGACGATGCTGAATGGACTTAGGGGTCAGGCGAGAATGCCGTCGACGACGTTTCCCGGGCAGAGAGTCATGGGCCTATCGAGGCGATCGCGGATCTCTTGACCAGGTTCGATGCCGAGACAATGCCACATCGTCGCCAAGAGATCGGCGGGAGATACGGGCATCGAGGTGACGTACGCTCCCTTGGAGTCGCTGGCCCCGTGGACGTATCCCGCTCGAACGCCGCCACCTGCAACGGCGGTCGTATATGCGAACGGCCAATGGTCGCGGCCTGCGTCCTTGTTCAAAACCGGAGTTCGGCCAAACTCGCCGGTATTGATCACCAGCGTGGAATCGAGCAATCCCCGTTCGTTAAGGTCTTCAATTAACGCGCTGTAGGCTTGATCCATGGGGGGGACTCGATCGCGAAGCGTGTCGCGCATATTGCCATGATGGTCCCAGGCTTGGTTGAATTCGTTGCAGCCGATGAAGCGTACGCCTGCTTCGACGAGCCGACGGGCAAGGAGAAGGGATTGGCCAAGTTTGGTCCTTCCGTACCGTTCTCGAACACGATCTGGTTCCTGGGTGAGATCGATCGCATTTCGAACCCGAGGATCGGTGAGCATTTCGTAAGCGGTGGCGTACATCCGATCGCGGCTACGAATGACCTGACCTTCTAGATTGCGCGCCTCTTGATCGAGCTGTTGCAAGAGTCCAACCCGGCTTCGAAAGCGTCCGATTCCCACGTCCTCGGAGATTGAAAGTTCAAGAGGGCGGAAACCCATACTGTTAGGATCGCCAGCAATGAGGAACGGGTCGTGCGTGGCTCCCAACCAGCCCGCATATTGCCCGGGCATCCGATTGGAGGGCCCAGGAATGCTGAGCCAGTTAGGAAGCGAAACGCTGACGGGTACTCCGCGCACGTCCCGCTCGAGTGAATTGAGAATCGCTCCCGGGCCGGGGAAATCGTCCGCTTTCGCCTCGCGGTCGGCGTCCGGTTGATTGGTCGAACCGGTCAGCATGATATAGGTGCCGGCAATGTGATTGGAGAACTTGTGTTCCATCGAACGGATCAGCGTGAGCTTGTCGGCGACCGCCGCGGTCCGCCGCATTAGCTCGCCGATCATCATCCCCGGGACCTTGGTGGCGATCGGTGAAAACGAACCGCGAACTTCCGCGGGCGCGTTCGGCTTGAGATCCCAGAGATCGATATGGCTGGGACCCCCTTGGAGCAGGATGTAGATACAGCTTTTGGCCGTCGCTTTGGTTTTCCTGTTTGAACCGATTGCCGTGGGTGTCGCCGAGGCGGTACGCGCCATTGCCCCCGCGAAGAGGCTTACGGCTCCGATACGCAAAATCTCTCGGCGTTGGAGCACGTCACGGCGGAGATTCAGGCCGGCGTCGTTCAAAGGCGGGTCTCCTTCCGGGGCCGTTGGAACCATCCTGGGGAGGCTGGGATGAAACGGCATGGGTCCGTTCGGTTGGCTGGGACGAAGCGGGCGACTAACCGACCGATAGTCTACATTTTTCCTCGGATAAAGCCAAGCCGACCTTACGGTTCCGCCACGAATACGCTAGGATGAAATCTGTCGAGCGACGGAGCGGAAATGCGACTTTTTATCCTTGATCCGTCGGGGTCGAGGGGTAGGGAATTGGCCGTCACGGCTGGTTTTCGTTCCATGGACGGCAAGTGCACGGTCCTGGTCGTTGAGAAATCGATGGTGTCCTTCGCTTCGCGCAACGATGGCTTTGTTGCGCGAAGTTCAGCTAATGCAACGCCGGGTTGTCGCGGTTGGCAAGCGGGAGTGAAGTCGAGGAAATTCGGGGGCCCAATGGCCAAGTTCGCAAAACGGCACGTCACGCGCGCACTGGCGTATTCCGTCCACCTTTACACGGCCTCCAATGCTGTCTGGGCGTTTCTGGCGACCGTTGCCGTCTTCCAAGGGGATGATCGCTGGGCCTTCTTCTACATGACGCTGGCCGTCATCATCGACGCGACCGACGGACCGCTGGCGCGAAAGATCAACATCAAGCAGGTGCTTCCCCACATCGACGGTCGCAAGCTTGATGACATCGTCGATTATCTCGTCTACACCTTCGTGCCCATCCTGTTGATCTGGCACTCCGGATGGCTGCCGGAACCCTCCCTGTTCTGGATCGCGTTTCCGGTCGTGGCAAGTTTATTCACGTTCGCGAACACTGGTGCCAAGGAGGATGACGAGGGATTCTTTCTCGGGTTCCCCTCCTACTGGAACATTTTCGCCTTTTACATCGGCTTGACGTTTCGGTTTTACGGTCAGGAAGTCGTGCTCGCATTGACCTTGGCGTTGAGCGTCTTGAGCGTCATGCCGGTCCGCTTTGTTTACCCAAACAAGGCGACGCGATGGAAACCGTTTTTCATCGGTGGCTGCGTCCTATGGCTATTGCAACTGGCGCCAATGATGGTTCTTTATCCCGAGGTTCCCCTCTGGCTGTTGTGGAGTTCCTGCGTCTATCCGGCGCTCTATCTTGTCTTGTCGATGTACCTGGACGTGACCTCGCGGCTGGCGGAATCCGAACTCGAATTGAGTGTCGAGCCGGAGCCGATAAGCGACGCTTGATTTGGCGGGAGTTCGGCTGGGTCGCGGGATGTGTTTGCGTCCTTTCCTTGCCACCCCTCTCGTTTTCTCTCACGCGGATCGCCGAGTGGTTTGCTCGCGGTTATCCTGCTCGGGCATCTGCATGATCAATCCCGCGAGATGTTCAATCTCGTCACGCATGCGGGCGATCGTGGCACGGTAATGTCCTCGTTCTCTCACCCAATGGCTCGGTTCGGCATCAAGCCTGAGGATCTCCACGTTTCCTTCATTGGACGCGTCGCTCCAGGAGATAGCCTTGGCAGAGGCCTTGGCGGCTTGCAATTCGCGCAGAAGATTTAGCTCGTGTCTCGCGACTTGTTCGAGGCGGGTCTTGAGTTGTTCCTTGGTCCGAAGCGCTGTCGCTTCCGCTCGCTTCTTCTCTATTTCAAACCGCCGGCGAAGGGACGTGAGTTGGCGACGACAGCCGCGCGAGCGTCCGTGACGTTCCTCCAATCGGGTAAAATTGTCGGCGAGAATCATTCGCTGCTGGAGGAGCAAAAGACGCTCGGCGTGGACTTCCTGTTGGCCGGCGAGGATGGCTTGCTCAAGCAGAAGCAATTGTCCGCGTCGACGCGCGAGTTCTTCTTTTTCCTTGGCGAGTCCGTCGAGTCCTTGCTGCAAGGTTCGCTCCCGCTGGGAATAGGTCTGGTGAAGAGCCGTTTGGTTTTTCCGCGTGCGCTCCTGCTCGTTTGCCACCGCCAGTTCCCTCTCTTCCATCGCCCGCCTGGACTCATTCGTTTCCCTGCGAAGACGAGCTTTCTGAGACTCGAGTTCGAGCCAACGTTGCTGCAGGCTGGCGCGTTCCCGTTCGATATTGCGTTGTTGGTCCTGGGCGCGCGTGATGTCGGATTTCCGTTCTTGAATCCAAGCGAGGAGCCTGCGGTGGTTTCGTCGTTCCTCGTCCAGCCGCCGTTCGGCGTCCGCGAGTCCGGCATAGAGGCTATCGATGTCGTTAGCGCGCTGTTCCACCAACTCCACAAGTTCCGCGAGTTGGGTCAATTCTTCATTGGAAAGTGGGCTTCGACTTGATCCCGCATTGTCCACGATCTCGCTGGTGAACCTCAAGGTCGAGGGATGGAATTCGCCCGAAGAGTTGGCCTCGCTTCCCGTCGCCAGCAATCTTCCACGCGAAGCGAGTTCCCGTTCCTGCTGCAGAATCGTGGATTGCAGGAGACAACATCGTTCCGACAACGCGAGCAACTCGGCTCTTTTGATTTCAAGTCCGTTGTTGACGGCTTCAAGTTCTCGATGGCGCACGCTCCGCTCGAGTTCCAGAGCGCGCTGCCGCCGCTCCAGCTCTCGTTCTTTTCGTTCGATGGCGGACTGTTTCTCGTCGAGCGCGGCGCGCGCCGACGCGGCTTCGCTGCGTGCGTGCTCCGACTGCGCATGCAGGATCCGCTGATCCATTTCGAGTTGCTTGCGCAAGTCCTTGAGACCGGCGGCCTCAACCCGAATCACGCGCCGCTGGACGGCGAGATTTCGGCGTTCCTTGGAGAGTTTGTTCTCCTGACGTGAGAGTCGTTCCTCGCGTCGATCCTGGCGATCGCGAAGGAGAGCTATATCTTTGCGGCTGGCGGCGGCCTTTGTCTCCCATCGCTCCCGGTCCAATTCGAGCCGCTTGCGCCAGATTTCGCGCTCTGTTTCGAACGCGATACGTTCCGATTCAAGCGTGGCCCGCTGCTCTTCGAGTCGAGCCCGCTCGAGAGCCAGGGTTTCTGGGAGCGACTCCGATGCGTCTCCGATCTTGTTGGACGCATCGGAAACCGTCCGTGGACGGAATGCTTCACGATCCTGGGACATGAAGTTCCTCGTGGCTGCCGATCTCGCTGTCCGTGCTGTTGAAACCTGCTTTCCCGAGAAGAAGGAGCGCGGGAAAAAAGGTCCTTGACCATGATCGACCGCCTCACTTCGCTTCAATCAACGTTTTTTTGCTTAGGAAACGCTTCGTCGAGAAAACCCTCCGTTCCAGGCAACGGTTGGCGCTTTGGTAACAGATGCGCCGGTTGTGTCTTCTCCGACGAAGTCCCCGTTTGCAAACGATAGACCTTTCGATCGGTATAATAACGTTCGATATCCGCGTTCGTCCCAGTGGCCTTTGCCATCTCGGTTTGTGAACTTTGGATCCGTGAAGCGGAGTCTTTCGTGCATAAAATGTGAGGGCGCACGGTGAGGGCGGTTCGTACGGTCTGCTCCGGCGAAAAGCGCTAACGCGGCGGCGTCACTAATGGTGGACCGGTGGATTGTTTGCATTGGTAGGAGGGAGAAACGCACGGAAAGCTCCCCCACCTCGGCCCGCCCGGTGGGAAAGGGAGTTTCTGTTGATGAAAGTGGTCCCTCAGCCCAATTCGGTCAGGTGAGGGAGTTCCTGGTGGCTTACTGCCGCTCCGATAAGCAATGTCGCGGGCCGGTCCGGATTCCGTCAATGATCTTCAAGCGACCGGCCCTAGCGTAATGACCTTGCTTTTCCGATGCTCATTAACTGGGGGAAAGGACGGACTTGCGCATGTTTTCCGAAGTTAACCTCAACAAGCGAGCGTGGCGGGTTGCCGCCGACTTGCGTGCCCGCGCCAAATTCGACCATGTGGACGAACATCGAATTGGCGGCGCGGTGGTCCTGGACGCGGGAGTGAAAACGTCGGGAAGCCTGGCGGCGGGGCGCGCGTTGGCGTTGGCGTGCATCGCGGACTTGGGTACGGTTTCCAGTTCGCTAGAGCGACTGGGAGATCGGCCCCTGGTCAAGGTAACCGTCGAAGTCGACGTGCCACACGTCTCATGCCTGCTGTCCCAATACGCGGGGTGGCGCGTCGCGGTGGGTAAGTTCTTCGCGATGGGTTCCGGCCCGATTCGCGTCCTCGTGGGAAAAGAATCCCTGTTCGAGGAGTTTCACTGCCGCCAGGTTAGCGACGTCGGCGTGGGAATCTTGGAGACGAGCAAACTTCCGGACGAAGCGGTCATTGCGGAAATCTCCCGCGAGGCAGGACTTCCCCCTGAAAGTCTACTTCTGCTCGCGGCGAGGACGGCAAGCATCGCCGGCAGCTACCAGGTGGTCGCCCGCGCCGTCGAGACCTGCCTTCACAAGCTACACGAGTTGAAGTTTGACGTGACGACGATTAAATCGGCGATCGGTTCGGCTTTTCTCCCGCCGATTCCCAACGACGATCTCGTTGCCATCGGCCGGACCAATGACAGCATTCTCTATGGCGGGGAGGTCATCCTTTACGTCGACGGCGAGGACGAAAGCATTCGCGAGGTCGGACCGAGGGTGCCCGCCTCTTCCTCGCCAGACCATGGCGCGCCATTTGCCGACATCTTTCAGCGCTACGACCGGGACTTTTACAAAATCGATCCGCTTCTCTTCAGCCCGGCCGTGGTGCAGTTCCAGAACCTGCGTACGGGGAATCTTTTTTCGTTTGGCAAGATGGCCGAGGGTGTTCTCTTGCGCTCCTTTTTTGGACAGTCCTGATGGCGATGTTCGACGATGGTGGGAAACCTGGAACGTTGGAAACGCCCGCACGGGAGGCATCAGCGCCGGCAAGCACCGTGCCGCCGACTTCTCCTCCTTGGCTGGTTCTTTCTATTTCCATGGTCTTGGGAGTGGGTATCGGACTCGTCGTCGGCCACTACATGGGTAGTCTTTCGGGGGGCGCGTTTCTCGGAACCGTTGGGGGCGCGATACTTGCCTGGGGAATTCACAAGCACGCGATCGTCGCGGCGCTCCGTGGAGCGATCCTAGGGGGAGGATTTGCCTTCTTGATCGGGCCCTTCGCGGACTCGATGATATCCGGCGCGCCGATCACGGAAAAACTCCTTCTCTCGCTCGTCGCCGGCATCCTCCTCGGTGCGCTGCTCGGCGTCCGGAATTTCCGCGTGAAAAGGAAAAAGTGAAACAAAATCACCGAGATCTATTTCGTCAATCACGTCTCGCCGAGCAATTGCGCGAGTTTTTTTCCGTCCGACAATTTGATGGGCCTGCCGGCGGAAGTGGTGTGCTCGATCGAGGGATCAATGCCCAAGGCCGTGAGCATGGAGGCAAAGAGATCCTCGACGACGACGGGATCGACTGGACTGGCCACTCCCGCGGGATCCGTGGCTCCCAGGACCTGTCCGCCCCGAATGCCACATCCCGCTAGGGCGACGGAAAAACCGTTCGTCCAATGGTCGCGACCGTCAAGACCGTTGATCCTTGGCGTGCGGCCGAACTCGCCGGCGACCAGCACCAAAGTGGAGGATAAAAGGTCGCGTTCGCGGAGTTCGAACAAAAGCTGAGCGAGTGCCTGATCCAAGACCGGCACGAGTTTGGCGCACCCTTCGAAATTGTCCTTATGCAGATCCCAGCCGCCGAGCTCCACTTCGACGCAGCGTGCCCCCGCCTCTACCAATCGGCGTGCTGCAAGGCAGCCTCGTCCAAATGGATTCTCGCCGTAATCTTGTCGGGTCCTTGCGGATTCCACGTCGAGGTCAAATGCCTTTCGCGCCGGCGACCTCATGAATGCAAGCGCGTTTTCGACCTGCTCGCGATGAACCGACTGTGCTTGGAGGCGGCCCGCGCGTCGGGCTAGAGCTTCTTCGACAATGGCGAGTCCTCGTAACCGCTGTTCTTCTCGATTTTCGCTGACTGGCGAGAGAACATTTGCCGGCGGGTATTGCGGATCGCCGAGCACCAGCGGATCAAACGACTCTCCCAGGTAGCCTGCACGAGAGAACTTGCCGCCCCCAAGTATGGAAACGAATCGCGGAATCTCAATCTCGTCGTCGGCGAATTGACAAGAGCAAATCGCGCCCAAGGATGGATGGACGACCGTGGGGTTCGGCCGAAAGCCTGTCTTCATTCGATAGCGTCCGCGGTCATGGTCGCCTTCCTTGCTGACCATCGAACGCACGACGGCCAGCGATCCGGCGTGTTCCGCGACCCGAGCAAGTCCGCTTGCGAACTGAATCCCTTTGCTCGCCGTCGCGATTGCTTTCGTTGGGCCACCGTTGGGAGTTCCTGGATGCGGATCAAAGGTCTCCCATTGGCTTGGTCCACCATCCAGCCAAAGAATAATCAGGCTCCGCCGTTGCTTCGCCGCGTGCCGCGGCGTTGGGGCGCTGGTGGTTTCGGCAAGTAAAGAAGCCCGCGCGGCTAGCAGTCCGATGGCGGCCAAGGAGCTTCGACGAAGCCATGCACGCCGACTTTCAAAGGTCTGGGAATGGGCCATCGGAGTAGCGCCTTTCCTTTGGAGAATTCAACAATCTATTGCCCTGGTTTACCCAGCTTCGTGGTGACCGACGGTTGGTCCGAAGAGCCCTTCGTTTTTCTCTTGCCTGGCTTGCCGACGGGCAGAATCGGCTTTGGAAACGTGAAAATCAAACGTTCAGTGATTCCACGCAAACTCCGTCGAATTCACCAGACTCCAAAGCATGTCGGCGACCACTTGTTCTCGTTGTTTTCCGGCCGTGCTCTTGAGCATGGCAGAAAACTTTTCAAGTTCCTCGGGATCCGGGCGACGGGTGAGACATACCAAATACGCCGTTTCCACGCACTTCTCATCGCTGGGGGAAAACGCCGAGAGGCGGCGGAAAGTCGAGAAGAGGTTTCTGTTCCCGCGATCATTGACCACATTCCCGTTCATCATGAGTAATCGCTGCGGCAGGTTTCCTGATGCGGGTTCGAGTTCCTCGTCCTTCCGATCCCCGAATTCCTCGACGAAATTGAACCTATCGATAAACGCCACAAATCGAAAAATCCAATGTTCCCCCCCATTCATGGTTTGAAGTTGTGACGATTGAAGAATCGATCCCGCCAGTTGGTCAGACCGAAGTCGTCGAACTGGGAAGGAGCGGAAAGGGGGATGATCCGCTGGCTGTTCTGGCGAGTGGAATTCGGATTTCGCGCGAAAAGCCGCGGTCGCGGTAATGTTTCGAATCAGCCGCCGAAGATCATGCCCCTGGTCGCGGAAATCGTCAGCCAGGATATCCAGGACGTCGGGTACCTTCTCGGGGGACTCGAGGTCGTCGACCGCCGCCGTCAACGGGTCTCCAATCAGGAGTGTCCAGAAGCGATTGACGGCAGCTTTCGCAAAGAAAGGATTGGAAGGGGAGATCACCCAATTTGCCAGTCGCTCCCTCTTGCGGCCGCGCGCGGGATCGAGAGACGGGTCGAACGGAACCACGGGCTCGATGATCTCGCCGACCATGCCATCTTCCTCACTCACCCGATACGGGCTGGGTTCATCCCGAACGCCGAAGAATCCGAGTTGGGTCTCCGAAAAGAACGCGGCTAACCCGCGAAAATCCGACTGTTTCCAGCGAGCAAAGGGATGGTCGTGACACTGCGCGCAGTCGAGCCGTAACCCCAGAAACGCGCGCGTCGTCCTGCCCGCCAACAGAACCGGATCTCGCTCATGACTGGTCACGAAATTGACGGCGGGCTTGTCCATCCAGACCCCTTCAGCCGTCAACATCTCCCAAACCATCCGGTCATAGGGGGGCCTGCGCGCCATCTGATCGGACAACCAACTCACGAACCGATTACGCCGATACGTAAAAAACAACTGGGCCGGTAGGGAAGGAACGAAGGCTCTCGCGAGGCGCTCCGCGAAGTAGTCATTGAAGCGAGGATCCTCCAATAGGCGATCGGTCCAATCGTCGAGCGCGGATCCTCCTGGACGTGCTTCGATCCATCGGATTTCTTCGAGAGATGGAATCGAGCCCACGAGCGCGAGGGACAAACGCCTTGAGATCAGCAACGTATCGGCTTGCGACGTGGGCCGTGATTGCCACGCGTCGCATAAGGCCTGGTCGACTTGCGCGGAGATTTCGCGTTGCGTTTCGTCGGCATTTTTCGTTGGCGTTCGCCGCGGCGGTTCGCGGTCCAAGCGATGCGACCCGATAATCGCCAGGCAAGACGCCAAGACCACGGCGAGGAGCGAAAAAACGCGATTTGCCGTTGTTGCCATGGCTACAAATCCCAGTTCGAGTTACCGAGACGAGGTATAGTGGAGCAAGGGGCGCCTCAAAGGTATTGTCCCTTTCGTTCGTAGGTGTGGCAAGCGGAGCAGGAGCGGGACCCTTGGAACTCGCCGACCATGTTCGCGAGGATGCTGATGTGGTCGCGAACGAGATTTGCGCGTCCAGTTCCAGATTTCGACGAATCGCGGCGAATGTTTTGGTGGGACTTGGCTTTGTCTTCGATTTGATCTGTCTGTTGGTATTCCTCGCATTGTTGGCCGCGACCCCCGTGCTGCAGTTTTACACTTTGGGCTACATGCTCGAGTGTGCCGCTCGTGTCGCCCGGGACGGCAGGTGGTGGCATTCCTTGCCGGGCATGCATGTCGCCGGACGACTTGGCGCGGGGATGTTGGGAACGTTGGTGATCATCCTGCCCCTACGCTTGGTGGGCGATCAGCTTGCCGATGCCCGTTTGATCGACCCCACGTCCGACTTGGTCGCGAGTTACGGCCGTCTTTACGTCGCAATGCTAGTGATCGGAACGGCACATTTGCTCACGGCGTGGTGTCGGGGGGGACGGTTCCGTTATTTTCTTCGACCGATTTCCAACGCTCGCTGGCTGGTCCGCCTTTTGCGTCGTCAAGAGGCATTTTCGCGGCCTGCAACCCTCGCCGACGTCTGGGCGCGCGACGTGAATTTGGCGCGCGCCTGGCATTTCGTTTCGTTGGGCGCTCGGGGGTATTTGGGGGCGGCAGTCTGGCTTTTTCTCCCCACGTCGCTTTTGGCCGCGGGCAAGAATCAACCAGGCGTGGGCTGGCTCGGGGGCATACTGCTGATCTTGGTCTTGTGGTACGTTCCTTTCGCGCAAGTCCATTTCGCGGCTACGGATCGCTGGCTTGCCGCCTTTGACGTTCGCTTCATTCGCGCGCAATTTCGCCGTGCGCCCGCGGCTCATTTGGCCGCCTTTTCGCTCACCGTCATACTTGCTTTGCCACTCTATCTCTTGTCGATCGAGAAAATTCCCAGCGACGTTCTCTGGATGCCGGCGCTTCTATTCGTTGCGACGATGCTCCCGGCGAAGATCGTGCTAGGCTGGGCGTACTACCGGGCCAAGAGCCGCGAGATGCCCGCGTCGCGATGGCTTGTCTGGCCGTGCCAGCTCGGTTTACTGCCACTCAGCGCTGCGTACGTTCTGTTCGTGTTCTTTACTCAATACACGGGCTGGTACGGCGCGATGGGGCTTTTCCGCCATCATGCCTTCCTGTTGCCGTCGCCGTTTTAACGGGAATCCTTCGCCTGGGACCGCACGTCCGGCCATTCTCGTTGAACGATGAGCATGCGGTTGCCGAGATGGTCGTCGGTTTTTTGGAACTCATAGTTCACGGCTCGGATCTCGATCTTCATTCCTTGTCTTTGGAAATGATCCACCACGGGCTCGACATGTTGCGACCACTGTCGATCAAGTGTCAGTAGGGGAAAGATGCGAACTTCGTTCGCTACCCGAAGCAATTCCTCGATGGCGCGCCGATGATCGTCGATCGAAAAGAGTTGGCTGTAAAGAAAAAGCAGGTGTGAAACCAGCGCCAGCGAAAACTGACCGTTCTCGAACGGCAACTGGGGAAGTGACGCGGTCACATATCTGCCGGTTTGTTTCCCTATCTCAAAATCGTCGAGAAATCGGCGCATGGCGCGCAAACGATGCTGGCCAAGATCGTCCGGGTCGCGAAACTCACGCCAGACGAACCCATTCTGATTTTGACGCACTTGTTCAATAACGGTGTCGTAAGAGGAACGTATTTGAGCCTCGATCTGAGCAGCCGAGAAGGCGTAGATCGGATCACAGGAAATCACGGAGACGTTTCTTTCCGTCGCCTCGGCGTTGAAGCTGGCCGGCCCGTCGCCACAGCCGAGAATCTTTCCCGAAAGGTCCTGTTTTCCAAGCCCGAACATGCGTTCGTACTCGGAAAACGAACGTCCCCAGGGGATGACGTCGCGTAGACGCATGGAGAACATCACTCCGCTTGGCGTAGGTGGCTCGATTCCGCCGTCAAGTCGGCCGGAAAAGAACGGGTCACAAGGTTACTGCGAGGTCGCAACCGATAAGGTTGGTATGGGGCGCCCTTGGCCACCACCAAGCCAGTCTTTGGACCAGGCTGGCCGGCAAGTGACCAAGGGAAGGGGAGTTTCCGAACGCGTTGGGTTCACTCTTTTTTCGACTTAACGTCGATATTCACTCCCTTGCCGCCACCGATGTCGATGTTGACGTCGAGTTGTTTCTTCTTTTCTTCGGGGGCGTTGGGTTCATCTGCCACTGCCTTTTGGTCGCTGGTTGTCGGTGTGCTCGGCGGCGTGCCATTCTCCCGGCTGCAGCCAA
Source organism: Planctomycetota bacterium (assembly GCA_046350335.1). Taxonomy (GTDB): domain Bacteria; phylum Planctomycetota; class Planctomycetia; order Kolteriales; family Kolteriaceae; genus JAXMAQ01. The sequence continues at coordinate 119,476 of JAXMAQ010000003.1, read as the reverse complement.
GGTTCAAGCAAAGAGTTCCCAAGGCGAAAACGCCTGCCCATAGTCCTTTGGTGCCCATCATCTTGCGCTTACCTCCGCAACTTATCCCTTGAAATCTCACCGGCAATCTCGCCGGCTCAATTGATGAGTTTTGCAAATGACGGGCCAAATCGGTCGTGTTTGGAGAGAGGAGTTCGATTCAAGGTCTCGGGATCTTGAGGACGCTCGGAGATTCCGCGAGGTCGAAAAAGTGGAACAGGCCCCGGCGTTACTTTCCGGGGCCCGTCAATGATAACCAATTGGGTTGGTTGCGATGCAGGGAGTGCCCCTCACGCCGAACTGCTCCCGAAGAGGGAGTTGATGTATCGATCCGGGAGCTACTGAGCCCGAAGTCAAGTTGCGAGCAGCTGGCTAACCATGGACACCAGCGGTTGGGCCAGCCGCCGGTGCCTGCTTTGGCCGGTTAGTAGCGGTAGTGCTCGGGCTTGTAAGGCCCTTCGGCGGGAATGCCGAGATATTCGGCCTGCTTCTTGGTGAGCTTGGTCAGCTTCACGCCGATATGCTCCAGGTGCAGGCGAGCCACTTCCTCGTCCAGTTGCTTTGGCAACCGATAGAGGCCGACATCGTAGTTGTCACTCTTGGTCCAGAGTTCGATCTGCGCCAGGACTTGGTTGCAGAACGAATTCGACATGACGAAGGAGGGATGCCCGGTCGCACAGCCGAGATTGACCAATCGGCCTTCGGCAAGCAGGATCACGGCCTTGCCGTTCGGGAAGATGTAGCGATCGACTTGCGGCTTGATGTTGACCTTTTTGACGTCCTTCTGGCTTTGCAGCCAGGCGACGTCGATTTCCACGTCGAAATGGCCGATGTTGCAGATGACGGCGTCGTGAGGCATTTTCGAAATGTGCTCGCCGCGAATGATGTCGCAGCAGCCGGTCGTCGTGATGAAGATGTTGCCTTGGGAACACGCCTCCTCCATCGTCGTGACTTCGAAGCCTTCCATCGCGGCTTGGAGCGCGTTGATGGGATCGACTTCGGTGACGATAACGCGAGCTCCAAGCGCCTTCATGGCATGCGCGGAGCCTTTGCCGACGTCGCCGTAGCCCGCGACGACCGCGACCTTGCCGGCGAACATGATGTCGGTGGCGCGTTTGATGCCGTCGCCTAGCGACTCGCGGCAGCCGTAGAGATTGTCAAACTTCGACTTGGTGACCGAGTCATTGACGTTGATCGCGGGAACCTTGAGTTCCCCCCGTTCGAGCATCTGGGCCAAGCGATGGACGCCGGTGGTGGTCTCTTCGGAAAGTCCGCGAATGCCGGAGAGCAGTTCAGGATACTTTTGATGGACCATGGAAGTAAGGTCGCCGCCGTCGTCCAGGATCATGTTGAGTGGCTGGCCGTCCGGGAAGTAAAGCGTCTGCTCGATGCACCAATCAAACTCTTCGTTGTTCATCCCCTTCCAGGCATAGACCGGCACGCCCGTGACGGCGATGGCGGCGGCGGCATGATCCTGCGTCGAGAAGATATTGCAGCTGCTCCAGGTCACCTGCGCGCCTAGTTCGGTCAAGGTTTCAATGAGGACGGCGGTTTGAATGGTCATGTGGAGGCAGCCGGCGATGCGCGCTCCCTTGAGCGGCTTGTCCTTGCCGTATTTTTTACGCAAGCTCATGAGCCCCGGCATTTCGTTTTCCGCCAGCTCGATCTCTTTGCGGCCCCATTCCGCCAACTTGATGTCCGCAACCTTGTAAGGAAGTTTCTTCGTCGCTATACCCGTTGCCACCGTTTCACTCCTTCTCGTGATTGGCGATGAATACCTGTAATTGCCCCAAATCCTTGGCTCATGCGAAACCAAAAACTCGGCGAGGATACCCTTCCCGAGTTAATTTCGGGGTTTGTGGTATCGAGCGACTTGAGGCACATTTGGGCCAATTGCCGCGGTCACCGGTAGAGGATTGCTCCCCCTGGGGCCGCCTTTAGCCGAGGGCCGGCGTCATCCGACCATCATCCTTGTTTCCTGCACCATTCTATGTCACACCGCCGCTTTTACCATTCCTTTTTGGCCTGAACCACTTGGGAATTCTCACGTTTTCATCGATGCCGTCAAAGCTTCTCTAGCTTTCTTATTCGTTGCCTGGATTGCATTTGTGGAACGGTCGGGTTTCCCGGTGCATCGCTCGGGTGTTCCATTCTTGGGATTGGCGGGAATCCCGCAGCTCCACAGAATGGAGGTGAGTCGGTCAAGCCGTTGCATTCTTGTCGAGGTGCGTTTCCATTCACGTGACACTCGTAGCATCGGAAGCAGTTCCCTTCGCCAAGACTGGCGGGCTAGGTGACGTCGTCGGCGCGATTCCTCGTGCGTTGTCTCGATTGGGGGTCAATGTCACGGTCGTCCTGCCCGCCTATCCCCCGTGTTTCCAACAGCCCCACGAGGACACGGGCAAATCCATCACCATCCTTATGGGAGACAAGCCGCGAAAAGCACGCCTTCTGCGTGCCACTTTTCCTGGCGGGCTGGGGGAGTTGGTGTTGATTGATCAGCCGGATCTTTACCAACGCAGCGGGATCTACGGGGACCCGTCCGGCGCTGACTATCCTGATAACTGCGAGCGTTTTGCCTTCTTATGCCGCGCGGCGTTCGAAGCCCTCGATGTACTCGATCTTCCCGTCGATTGCCTTCATGCGCACGATTGGCAAGGGGGGCTGGTTCCGGCGTACCTGCGGCATCTGTACGGCGATCATCCCCGCTTTCGCCACGCGGGATCACTTTTCACCATCCACAATGCCGTCTTCCAAGGTATTTTTCCCAAAGGCCAATGGCGGCATTTGGGGCTCGGCGAATCCCTTTTTTCGCGCGGAAACTTGGACTATCACGATCAGATCTGCTTTCTCAAGGGGGGGATCTTGGAAAGCGCGATCGTGACGGCGGTGAGCGAACGATACGCAAAGGAAATCCAAGGGCCCGAGTTCGGTTGCGGCATGGATCCGTTTCTTCGTGACCGTGCGCACGCTCGACGGTTGGTAGGGATTGTCAACGGCATCGATGTCGAGCATTGGGATCCTGCCATGGACGCCGCGCTCCCCTCGGTCTTTGATCGAAAACGATGGCGGAAAGGCAAGTCGGAATGCAAACGGGCGCTCCTGCGGGAACTTGGCTTGCCCGAAGTGCCGGGGAGGCCGCTCTTGGGAATGGTTGGCAGGTTGACCGAACAAAAGGGGCTCGACCTCTTCGTGGGTGGTGCGGAATCGTTGATGCATTTAAATGCTCAATACGTGGTACTTGGCACGGGGGAGGAACGTTATCGCTCGTTTTTTTCCCGGTTGATGGCGGAGTATCCGGAGCGAGTCGCCGCCAGGTTCGCTTTCGATGAAGGGTTGGCCCATCGGATTTACGCGGGTTCCGATATGTTTCTGATGCCCAGCCGCTTCGAGCCTTGTGGCCTGAGTCAACTGTACGGCCTGCGGTATGGATCGGTGCCCGTGGTTCACGCGGTTGGCGGCCTGGTGGACACGGTCTGCCCCGTCACCCCCCGAAATTTGGCGAATCACAAAGCGACCGGGTTTTCGTTCCAGCAATTTACCGCCGAGGCCTTCGTGCGTTGCTTGCGGCGCGCGACGCAGGCCTTCGCCGACAAAAAGCTCTGGTCGTCGCTCGTGGAGCGAGGCATGCGCGAGGACTGGTCTTGGGAAAACAGCGCTCGTCACTATCTGGAAACGTACAAAAGCGCCAAGGAACATCGGCTTTTGGAGTTGGGTGCTCGATCAAGCTGATTGACGGCCCATTTCTCGCGACGAGGCATTTGTGAATCTACCGGAATCCGCGGCACCGGAATATCGACGAGATCCCGTGACGGGTCGTTGGATTCTGTTCGCGACGGAACGGGCCTATCGTCCCCAGCAAAGCGTTTCGGGTAACGAACTGGACGCGACCAACTGCCCCTTTTGCTTAGGACATGAACGAGAAACGCCACTGGAGGTTTATGCCGACCGCGAGTGCGGTCCTCCCAACGGTCCCGGCTGGTCGGTTCGGGTGGTCCCGAATCGTTATCCGGCGGTGCGTGCATTAGAGGAAGCGAAACAGGCTGCCGCAAATGACGACGCTGCATGGTTCGCGCGTCAGCCGGGGGCGGGTCGCCACGAGATCGTCATCGAGTGTCCGGAGCATCGTTGGAGTTTTACGGAGAGGTCCGACGAGCACGTCGGCCGAGTCTTTGAAGTCTATCAACGACGGATGCGCGTGCTTCGCGAAGCCCCGTCGGTCCGGTATGTAATGGTGTTCAAGAACGCCGGCGAGCGCGCTGGCGCCAGTCAGGAACATTCTCATTCGCAGATACTCGCGACGGCGGAGGTTCCGCCGGTGGTGTCCGAGGAGATGGCCAACGCCTTGACGTATTGGAAGGAACGGGGTCGCGGGTTCTTCGCCGACCTGTTGGCGGAGGAACTTCGGCAAGGGGTTCGCATTGCCGACGAGTCGGAGCATTTCGTCGCGTTTTGCCCGTTCGCCAGCCGATTCCCCTGCGAGGTTTGGGTCTTTCCCAAGAGCGCCTGTTCCCGGTTTGAAGAACATCCGGTCCGCGAAATGCGCGAATTTGGGGGTTTTGTGAAAGGATTGCTGATTCGGCTGGAAGGTCTATTGCCTTCACCCGCTTATAACTACTTCATTCACTCAGCTCCCTTTGATGGGAATTCGCACGCATATTATCATTGGCATCTGGAAATCACTCCCCGCGTGGTTGGGCTTGCTGGTTTCGAATTAGGGGGAGGCATGTACATCAATCCCATTCCGCCGGAATGGGCGGCCCGGCAGTATCGCGAGGCACGCCAACGAAACGAGCCGGGGACGCGACACCCTGATTGAGCATCAGAATCGTAATGTCCGAATGACCGACCCGATCGCTTGGAGAGCCTTCGTGAAAGGCACGCTGAGCCCCGATGTCGCCAGGCTCAGCAGCAATAAGCGCCGATGGAGCGAACAGGCCGCGATGAGCGACTGCTTAATCGCGGGAACGATACGACCGTGACCGTACTAGAATTAGCAGCGAGCCTCGGACTTGCCGCGGAAAGGGATAGCTCGATGGCAAAAATTCGGTTTGCCCTGGCGATTCACAATCACCAACCCATCGGCAACTTCGACGGCGTCTTTCACGATGCTTGCGTCGACAGCTACGAGCCGTTTCTCAATATTCTCGAACAATATCCAGAGATATCCTTTTCCCTCCACATGTCCGGATGTCTGCTGGAATGGCTGGTGCAGCATAAGCCAGGGTACATCGAACAGCTCAAACGCATGGTCGCACGCGGGCAGGTCGAGATCCTTGGTGGCGGCTTCTATGAACCGATATTGCCCATGATTCCCGCACGCGATCGCCAAGGGCAGATCCGGGGGTATTCCGAGTATTTGCGCGATCTGTTTCAAACACCGATTCGGGGGATGTGGGTTCCGGAACGGGTCTGGGAACAGGGGTTGGTCTCCGACATCGCACAGTCGGGCATCGAGTACAGCATTCTCGACGACTTTCATTTCCGGAAAGCCGGGCTTCGCCCGGACGAACTGTTCGGTTATTTCCTCAGCGAGGACAACGGCCAGCTGTTGAGGATATTCCCCGGCAGCGAGCCAATGCGCTATCTCATTCCTTTCCAGGAAGTCGACAAGATCATTGCGTACCTCCGCGATGTACAAACTCGCTCCTGCGACGCGCTGGTGGTGTTCGCGGATGACGGCGAGAAGTTCGGCACCTGGCCGGAAACCAAGAAACACGTTTATGAATATGGCTGGTTGCAGCGGTTTCTGGACGCGCTGCGCGCGAATCTCGAATGGATCGACGTCGTCACGCTGTCCCAGGCCATGGACGCGGTCGAGCCAATCGGCCGCGTGTACCTGCCCGATTGCAGCTATCGGGAAATGACCGAATGGGCGCTCCCCGCTCCCCAGTTGGTCGATTACGACCGCCTCTGGCACGACCTGGATCATCAACCCGACGGCCCGCGGATCAAGGAATACCTCAAAGGAGGATATTGGCGAAACTTCAAGGTCAAGTATCCCGAAACCAACGAGATGTACTCCCGCATGATGGGAGTGAGCAACCATCTCGAGCGACTCTGCAAAGCGAACCCGGGATCGCTGGGCGATGAACGGCTCATGGCCGCGCGACTGGCCCTCTATCGTGGTCAGTGCAACTGCAGTTATTGGCACGGAGCGTTCGGCGGTCTCTACCTTCCTCACTTGCGCAATGCCGTTTTCAAACAACTGATCGAGGCGGAGAATCTTCTCAATCGATTCGAACGTGGAGAAATCAAACCCTTCGTGCACGCGATGACGGGGGACCTCAACTTCGACGGCTTGGGGGAAGTAAGGCTAGAGAACGATCGCCTTGCCGCGTTCTTCGAGCCCGCCAAGGGGGGCATTCTCAGCGAACTGGACATTCGCGAGTTCGGCATCAATCTCGGGGCTTCGATTTCCCGCCGGCCCGAGGCCTATCATCAGAAAATCATCGACGCCAAGAATTCGCAGCACAACCAGTTTGGTAGCATTCACGACCGGATCGTGTTCAAACAGCCGGGACTTGAAGAGAAACTCATTTACGATTGGTACCCGCGTAAGTCGATGGTCGATCACTTTTTCCCCACCGACGCGACACTTGAAAGCGTACAGCGGGGATTGACGCCCGAACTTGGGACTTTCGTGGCCGGTAAGTACCGGTCCACGGTCAGCCAAACGGGAGAGCTCGCGACCCTGGTCATGAGTTGCCAAGGGTCCGTCGACCACCAGCCCAACGTTACCGTGACCAAGCGGGTGGCATTGTCCGCGGGGCAGAGCCGCATGGTCCTGCGATATCGATTGGAGAACGTTCCCGTCCATCGCCCGCTCCGTTTCGCGGTTGAGTTCAATTTCGCTGCCCTCGCATCGCATGCGGACAATCGTTACTTTCTCGGCGAGGCCAAGGAAAAGCTCGGGACGCTGGGAAGCCTGCAGGACATTCCTCGAACCCGCCAGATTCATTTGGTGGACGAATGGATCGGAATCGACGTGGGGCTTACTTGCTCGCGTCCCGCGGGTATCTGGTCCTTCCCGATCGAGAGTGTCAGTCAGTCCGAAGGGGGATTCGAGCTGGTGCACCAAAGCGTCTGCGTTCTCCCCTACTGGGAAGTCGTTTCAGACACCGGTCCCGGGGCGGGTCCCGGTAAGTCCTTCTGGGAGGTAGAGATCGCATTGGATTTCGGCCATTTCCAAACGATGCTGAGGGTCCCCCCCCTTGACGAGACGGGTAGTTCGGTTTATGCCGAAGATGATTATTTTACCACAAATAAACCCTAGATAAATAAGAACTTCGGGTTGCAAGTTGGGACTCGCACCGGTATATTCCAAGTGGCCAGTCAAATTTCCCTGACGGTTCCGCTTGGGACTGGTCATACAGGCGGTAGTGGGCGAGCCGTCAGGGAGTCTTTTTTCCTTCCTTGCCTAGCCTTCCCAAATCTCCATTTTCGAACCGTATTCGGCGTTAGTTGCTCCTTCTTCTTGTCATTACTAGAGTAGCGGTCACCTTTGCGTCAGCGCACGGGGGAATGGAGCGAGTCCTTCGCGCCGGGACCGAAGTATGGTTCAAAGCAAGGAGAGTTCATGGCCAGCGCCGAATCGACGCCGCCGGCGAGGAAGAGGTTGCTCACCGGAGACCGCCCGACGGGAAAGCTCCATCTCGGGCACTATGTTGGGAGCATGGCCAACCGGGTCAAACTCCAAGACGAGTACGACTGTTATTTCCTCATCGCCGATTTGCACATGCTCACCACCAAGCCGCAGAAGGAAGCGGTGGACGAGTTGCGGGTCAATGTCAAGGCGATGGTCCTGGATTACCTTTCCGTGGGAATCGATCCGTCGAAGTGCACCATCTACTTGCAATCGGCGATCCATGCCGTCTACGAGATGAACCTGTTTTTCGAGATGCTCGTGACGCTGCCTCGACTGACCCGACTGCCGAGCATCAAGGACATGGCAAAGGCGGCAATGTTTGACGAGGAAGCGATCCCTTTCGGATTGATCGGCTATCCGGTATTGCAGGCGGCGGACATTCTTATGCCGATGGCCCACGTTGTTCCGGTGGGCAAGGATAACGAGGCGCACGTGGAGATCACGCGGGAGATCGCTCGGCGATTCAATCATCTCTACGGCGAGACATTTCCCGAGCCCCGTTCGATCATTGGCGACGTCCCTACCCTCGTGGGGACCGACGGCAAGGGAAAGATGAGCAAAAGTCTGGGAAACGCCATCTTCCTGTCCGATGACGCCAAAACGGTCGCCAAAAAGATTCAAGGGGCGTACACCGACCCCAACCGCGTGCGCGCCGACGTTCCGGGCAACGTGGAGGGGAATCCGGTTTTCTCCTACCACGACGCCTTCAACACCAACAAGGAAGAGGTAGCCGATCTCAAGGATCGATACCGGACAGGTCGGGTGGGTGACGTTGAAGTCAAGGACAAGGCGATCGCTGCCATCAATGCTTTCCTGGAACCGATCCGCGCGCGTCGGCATCGACTCGAACAGGAAAAGGGACTAGTCGAAGAAATCATTTTTGTTGGGACGCAGAAGACCAATGCCATCGCCGATGAGACATTGGATCGCATGAAGAAAGCCATGGGACTCGCGGGCCTTTGGAATAAAATCAGTCGCGTGGCCCGGGACCGCATGAAGGAATCCTCGAGCGAAAGAGCGTCGGACAAGTAATGTCGTAATTCCCGGCCCGGTCTCTGGGAAAGCGTTGGATTAAAGTGAACCGGGCCACGTATTGCTTTTTCGCGCGGCAACAGTCGCCCGGCGCGTTCTTTCCCGTTGCCCCACCGGCGGGAGCTTCTCCCCGCCTTGCATCAAGGACGATTCGTTCCCGTTCTTTCCCTTTCCTCCCGTTCCTCCGGCAGTGCTGCCATGGCAGGGACTGACTCCTTTCGGCAATCCGGAACTGTTCACAAAAATCCTTTTTCATCGCTGTAGACGCGTGGAATTCCCCGCCGTTCCTGAAGTGGGGAGATCTTTGACAATTGTCGCGGGAGGCGGCGGGCAACCGGCCTCTTGCGGCGCGCCCGCCCCGTCTTTGCACGTCGTGCTCTGATTCTCTCAACCTGTCGTGTTTGGGCAAATCCACCTTGCTGGGAGGTTACGCGAATGGACCATGAAGACAAACACAAGTTCGATCGTCTCGAAGATCGGTGGCTCATGACGAGCGGATTGGAGCTGCCGGGATGCGGCGCGCCCACGAACCCGCGTCCCGACGAGGAGGTCGAATTCGCCTCCATCGACGGTTCCGGCAATAATCTGCAGAATCCCGATTGGGGGAGTACGGGGACTGAGCTTTTGCGCATCGCCGATGCCGAGTACTCCGATGGATATTCCACCCCCGCGGGAGACGATCGTCCGAGTGCTCGTGAGATCAGCAACGCGCTCGCCGACCAAGGGGGCGAGGACATCATCAGTGATCGATTCCTGTCCGCGATGATTTACGCGTGGGGGCAATTCATCGATCACGACCTGGACTTGACTCAAGGGGGAACGAGTGAATACTTTCCCGTTCAGGTGCCGACCGGCGATCCTTGGTTCGATCCCGCGGGAACCGGAACCAACGTAATTCCACTCGTCCGCTCCGCCTACGATCCGGACAGCGGCACGGACCCCAGCAATCCGCGCGAGCAAGTAAACCTGATCACGGCTTGGCTCGACGGTTCGATGATCTACGGCTCGAATTCCGCGACGGCTACCGCCTTGAGAACGCTTTCGGGAGGACGGCTCAAGACCAGTGATGGCTATCTCCTGCCGCTCAATAATGTGAGTTTTTTCCCGGATGCGACGCTCCCCATGTCCAATGACGCGCATCGCGTTTCCGATGAGCAGTTGTTTGCCGCCGGCGACGTTAGGGCCAACGAGAATGTCGAACTCACCGCGTTGCACACATTGTTTGTTCGGGAGCACAACTATTGGGCGGATCGTATCGCGTCGGAGCAACCTTCGCTTTCGGACGAGGAGATCTATCTGCGCGCCCGGCAAATGGTCATCGCGGAACTGCAGTCGATCACCTACAACGAGTGGCTTCCCGCCGTCCTGGGCAAAGGTGCTTTGGATCGCTACCACGGATACGATGCCACGGTGAATCCGGGACTCAGCAACGAGTTCGCAACCGCCGGTTTCCGCGTTGGGCATAGCCTGCTCGGCGACGACGTCGAGTTCCTCGATAACAACGGTCGACCAATCGCCGACGAAGTCCCCTTGAGTGAAGCCTTCTCCAATCCGGCGCTCGTTTCTCAGCATGGCATCGATTCGATTCTCAAGTACCTCGCCTCGGACCCCGCCTCGGAGCTGGACGTAAAGGTAGTGGAGAGTGTTCGCAACTTTCTCTTTGGTCCTCCAGGTTCCGGGGGATTGGACCTGGCGAGCCTGAATATTCAGCGCGGTCGAGACCATGGCCTGGCCGACTATAACCAGACTCGCGAGGCGTATGGATTGACGCGAGTGGCTTCCTTTAGCGACATCACGTCGGACGAGGCGGTGCAAGCGAAGCTCGCCGACCTCTACGGTTCCGTGGACAACATCGATCTGTGGGTGGGTTGTCTCGCCGAGGATCACGTCCGGGGCGGGAGCGTGGGTGAAACCTTACAAGCCATCATCTCCGATCAATTCGAACGACTTCGGGATGGCGATCGATTTTGGTATCAGCATTCCCTTTCCGCGAAAATGGTGCGTCAAGTCGAGAGCACGTCCCTCGCCGACATCATTCGCCGGAACACCGAATTGAACAATCTCCAGGAGAATGCGTTCTTCTTCCGTGCGAGCGTCTCGGGGACGGCGTTCGGCGATTCTAATCTCAACGGCCGGCTCGACGGTTCCGAGAAGGGGATCGCGGGAGTGACCGTTCAACTGGTTTCCAAAGAGGATGGCTCCGTCGTCGCGACCACAATAACGAATGCGAAGGGTGAATACTCTTTTGACGTGGCCGACGGCCTGCGAACGGGCGAGTATCAACTTCGCGTGGTGGCTCCAGGTGGATCGAGCGGTAGTCCGAAGGGGCAAACGCCCCTCGGGCCCTCGATTTCCGTTACCCGTGGCGAACAGTCCCTGGACCGAGTACACCTCGCGATTCCAGCCGCGTCGCCTAATGCCAAGCCTCAGCCGCCGGCCCCGCCAAAAAATAACGGCGGTGGGCCAAAGCCGCATCTGCCGACCGTTCAGGACGTAAGGCAAGCGACGACGACACCAAATAGAGGTCCGGCGGTGAATCAACCTTCAGCACCGAATCCAGCGCCAATCCCCCGGTCGTCACAACTGACGGCCAATACGCCCGCGTCGCGAACGTCTCAGACGACACAGGGGGCGAACAGGGCTCCCGCGCCGGTGGAGAGCGCGACTCAACGGCCGACGGGGCGAAATGCGGAAAATGTTGCCAGGGGAGTGACACCGGAAGTCACGCCATCCGTAAACGCGGAAGAGCGGCGGGCGGCAGCGATCGACGCCGTCTTTTCCCAGGAGCCACGCCCCTTGCGAAGGGGATAGAGTGTTTGCCATGAAGGCGTAGCGAACTCGCCAGGCTTGCACGGGCGCGCCGATGAGAGGTTATCGTCGCGACTTGCGGCGCCTGCCCACGCTTCGCGTGGGCAGGTCGCTTCTTCGAAACGGATGGAAATTTGGGCGGGTCGAAACCCTACCATTTCCACGGACACCACGGCCTCTTGGCGCACGCGTCCTTCGCGTCGCAAGCGGGGATGTCGTTAGGGCCGCAGGAATGCCACGCGCCTTGGGTAGGCGGCAAGCAGCGGGGGAGCGGCTTCTTCGAATAACAGTTCGGATCCTTTCCCGTGACGCAGGGATGGATGCGGGGAAGCGGTTTCTTGCAGTAGGTGTCAGGGTCCGGATCCGCGACGTTGCAAGGAGAGGGCGGCAGCGTTTTTTTGCAGTAATCGTCCGGGCAAGTAGGGGCTTTACATGTCGCGTGGGAAGAGAAAACGGTTGCGCGCGTCGCCACCTGGTCTCCCGGCTCACCTAGCCAAACACCAGCCGTCAATAGTAGAATCTGCAGGATATTTGGCGTCAACCTTCGTTCCTCCTCGTCCAGTCATGGCGATTTTTGTCGGGCTGAAATTGCGATCGAACCTTTCGCGGGAGATCCATTTCTTAAGGCATGGGCGCGGACGGGCGTAGAGGAACGGTGTTCGGCAACAAGACGTCCGGCTGCGTCGTGGGTGAAGGAGGAGGGGGCGTGACGTTCTCGTCCGCCGCCAAGATCGCAGGATCTTCCAGGCGAAGTTGCCAGCCACCTCCCAGCGCGCGGTAGACCTGAACCAGCGAACCGGGAATGTTACCCAGGGCCTGCGCCAGTTGATCCTGCTGCTGCACGAGATTCTGCTGGAAGATGACCACTGCGGTGAACGGGATCTTGCCATTCTCGTAGTTCACCATGGCGATTTTGACGCCGTCGGCGCTCGCTTTGGCGGCCTCCTGCAAGTACCGCGCTTGCTCGGCGGACTTCAGGAAACCAATGAGACCGTTTTCGACTTCGGCGTTTGCGTTCAACACGGTCTGCTGGTAGTGCGCGAGAAACTCGCCGAATCGCGCGTCCTGCATGCGAATGTTGTTGAGTAGCCGGCCGTAGTTCAGGATGTTCCACTGTAGCGACGGTCCGATGGAACCGATCATGGCTTTCTCGGTGAAGAGATCCTTGACGCGATCGGCTTCGACGCCGATGGTCCCCGTGATCGCGATATGAGGATAGAGTTCCGCGGTCGCGATGCCGATGCGAGCGCTCTGCCCGGCGAGTAGTCGCTCGGCGTGGCGAACGTCTGGACGTCGGCGCAAGAGATCACCCGGGATGCCCACGATTGCCTGGGGAGGCGACTTCGGAATCGGGCCCGCGCCCAATTCGAGGTTTAGCTGGTGAGGCGGTTCACCTAACAGAATGCAGAGTTGGTTCTGCGCCTCGCGTAGGGAAACCTGCAGGGGCGGTATCGAGGCTTGGGTTTGTCCCAGGTCACTTTTTGCCTGATCGACGTCCACCTGGGTGGTTTGGCCGGCCGAGAATTTCGCTTGAGCGATCTTGAGGTTTTCGCCCTGAAGAACGACATTGTCTCTGGCGAATCGAATCCGTTGTTCAAGCGTGCGAATCTGGATGTACGTGGTGGCGACGTCGCCGATCAAGGTCACAAGAACCTGATCGTAGAATTCGACCGACGCGTCGAGGTCGGCATCCGCGGCTTCCACGGCCCGCCGGAATCGACCCCAGAAATCGAGTTCCCAGGCGAGGTTGAATCCTCCGCTCCAGACGCTGAAGAACTCCTCGCGCGTATAGGAACTTAGCGTTGAAGCACCGCTGATCTTGTAGCGATCATAACCACCGAACGCCTCTTGGGTCTGGGGGAACAAGTTCCCCACCGCGATGCCGCGGCGCGCTCGGGCTTCCAGGACTCGGAAGCCGGCTTCGCGAAGTGTCAGGTTCTGCTGATAAGCGCGCGCGACGAGCGCGTTGAGGACGGGGTCGTTGAAGACCTTCCACCATTCGCGCAGATCGTTGTCCGCGGTGCTGATCCGCTTGTCGTCCGCGTCAATCCAATCATTCGCCACGGGTGCTGACGGACGTTCGTAGTTCGGGCCCACCTTGAAACAGTTGTGGAAGTAATTCCCCACGTTCGTGCAACCCAAGGAGGGCGAAAGCACGAGGGCAGCGGCCAAAGCGCGCTTCAATAGCCGACCTTTTCCCATATTTGGAGACGCGCGACGTCTGGTGGAAACCTGGGTCGGCGTGGAATTCGAGGAATCCCCGTGGCCTTGTTCGTGCATCCTGCACTCCTTGCAGCGAACCGCGTTCCGCTGGCATTTCCTTCACACTGCCGGCGCGGCTCGCTATTCGAACCTGCCCTCGCACGAGCGCCCGCGGATTGCTGTCGAAGACTCAAAGGACCTTTGGGCGGTCGTGGGAGAGTATCCCTGCCAAGACGCGTTTCTGAAGCGGCGCAATCGATACCAGACCTCTTCCTCCTTCTATCGGCAGATTTGGCTAAACTGCCTCAATTAAAATATCTCGCAAAACCCTTTCTTTGGCCTGTTCACCCAAAGGGCGAATATCTTGCCCAGTCCGCGGATTGGCATCCAGAGGAAGACTGTGGATGGCCAGCAATGATTCCGTGTAAAGTCTTAGTGCTATTTGTGTTTCTCAGATTTTGCCTGTCAAGGTAGGGGGGCAAATGGCCCTTGGTGGTTGGGAAATCGAGCGCAAATCTGCGAGAAGGTCACCAATCGGTGGGGGACCGGTTTCAAAGGTCCGATGATGTTCCTGGGGGGGAACCGGCATTGGGGAGTCGAGGTGGATGGCGGATAGGCCGCAACTAACGTTCTTTTGCGAATTGGCGACGCCGGCGCTCGCGGAACTATTTTCTGATCCCCGGGTCGTCGAAGGGCTGGTTCGATTGTCCGCTAGGGTGAGCTTGGCGATCTTGGACTTCAGCGATGCGCGCGCAAAACTAGCGCGAGAACTTCACCAAGCAGGCGTGCCCGTCGTTGCGTGGCTGTTATTGCCCAGGGAAACGGGCTATTGGTTGAACGTCGGGAACGTCCGCCCGGCACGGGACCGATATCTCAATTTCAGGGAATGGTCGCGAACGCAAGAACTTACATGGTCGGCCATCGGCCTCGATTTCGAGCCCGACTATCGCGAGGTGGAAGCTTTCCTTGCTGGTCGCCGAGGGGGAGTGGTTGGGAGAGCGCTGCGAAGGCTATTTCAACGCCGGGCATACGAAGAGGCAACGCTCGCCTATGACGATTTGGCAGCGCGAATGCGAGCGGACGGCTTCCGTTTAGAAAGTTATCACTTACCTCTTCTATTGGACGATCGGAAAGCAAACCTGCGTTTTTTTCGCAAATTGTTGGGCGTGATCGACGTTCCCGTGGATGTCGAGGTACAAATGCTTTACTCGAGCCTCGTGCCCCGATGGGGCGCGGGAATTCTCGATGCCTACGGCCCCGAAGCGGATGCGATCGGCGTGGGAATAACCGGCGGTGGTGTTGAACTTCCTGGCATGGCAGGGCTCGCGAACTTGACTTGGGAGGAACTCGTACGCGACCTCCATTGGGCGTCGCGATGGTCGAGCAATCTCCAAATCTTCAGTTTGGAGGGGTGTGTTCGGAGCGGTTACTGGAACCGTCTGACGGGTTTGGACGGCTCGGACGTCGATTCGCTATTCGAGTCGGAAGCCATTCGCACCGTCCGTACAAATTCCGAAATTCAAACGCGGCTCCATCGGTCGAATCGCCAGCCTGTTAGGGAGAATGATTCCCTTCTCCGGAAACGTAACACGAGGCGGGCACGACGATTTCGGCGTTTTGTCTCGATTTTTCTACAAGGGGTGCGCTTTCGCTGGCACCTCTTTGCCTTGGTTTTGCTCGCGGGAGCTGCCCTGTTCTTCCGCCGAGTCTTCTTGTGATAAATGGCTCTTCGTGCTACTTCATGTTTGCCGCTTGGAAAAGCGACGGCTTCGGCTGGCCCTGGCCTTGTGACATTACCTTTCTGATGCTCGGTAATTCGTCGAATAGCCGGAGAACTTCAAGAGATCTTCATGCCGTCTTGGCTAGATCCACGTGAGCTTCTCCTACGATCAATGTCGGCGAGCCTATTTTCAAGCGAGGCCAGGTGGCGGGATCTTCCTGGGAGCGGTCGGCAAAACGCTCTCCTGAAAAGGGAAGATACCGCTTACCAGCAGAGTCTTCCAAGCAGTGGATCGAGTCCTGACGTTCGGTGGGTTGTCGTAGACCAATGGCATGTGACCGGTCGGTCGCGAAGGTCGATGGGCGGTTTCGCCATCGGACGGCGCAAAATGCTCGGTACTGAGTAGGCAGCAGGGAGGGAAGCGAGCGGTGCCGCAAACCATTACGATGTCGTTGAATGTTGGAGACGATGGCGAACTTCGTCATGAAGGTCGCGAGGGCGAGACACCGTTGATGTTGCGGGAGGATAGTGATCCGAGAGTTCCTGCTGCGACCTCGGTAATACAGGCGCCGAGCGAAGCGAGCGGTAATGAGTCTCGGCACCGATGGGCGTGGACCGGTTCCTCGCTGCGGCGAAGACTCCGCGACGCTTACTTTCAATGGATTCGAAGAACGGCAAGTACCGACGACGTTCGTCGGATCGCGACGGAGACTCTTCGCGGTCAACTCCGCGGGAGGGCAAGTTTAAACGTCGGGAAAGTCCACGTGGCGGCCCAGCCATTCGAAGACTTGGGGACGTGCGAAGGGGTGCCCGTCACCGCGTTGCGCGATGACATAGTCATCATCACGGCGGTTTCCGAAGCGGGTCCCACGTTCACCTGGAATCTCTTTCGCGAAACGGAAGGGTGCACGGCCTATTACGAACCCTTTAACGAGCGACGCTGGTTCGATCCCCAGCGGCGGGAACCGGTACCGACGCGACCCATCGACAAGTCAAGGATTACTGGCGCGAAGTACGAAGGTTTGCAATCGCTCGGCGACTTCTACCGGGAAGATTGGATCCGCCGAGATCTATGGATGGATGAAGGATTCGTGGGATCCGGCGATGCAGCGTTACGTCGAACGGCTGGTGGAATCGGCTCGAGGCCGGCCGATTATGCAATTCAATCGGATCGATTTTCGCCTACCCTGGTTTCGCAAAGTCTTTCCCAACGCGCGACTCGTGCATCTTTATCGCCATCCGCGCGAGCAGTGGTGTTCGTCGCTGATGGGAATCGAAGGTTTTCCGAGAACGGGACGGATGGAGGACTTCGAGCCCCACGACAAGTTCTATTTGAGAAACTGGGCGAGCGACCTGAAGTACCAGTTCCCGTTTCTCGATGAACGAGAAGTCCGGCATCCATACTCCCTTTTTTATTATTTGTGGAAGCTGTCGTATTTGTACGGCAGCGTTCATTCGCACTATTCCGTGAGCTATGAGCGGCTCATGGATGCCCCCGCCGTCGAGATCAGTCGTCTCTTCGATTTTCTCGAGATCGATACATTCGATTTGGACCGCGTTCTCTCACTGGTTTCGGAGCCTCGCCGAGAGAAATGGCGGGAGTACGCGAGCCAAGACTGGTTTGCCCGAATCGAATCGGAATGTGAGAAGACGTTGGGGGAATTCTTCGCTTGAATCTCACGCTCCATGTTCGCGGGACCGCCTTGGCATCGGTAGTGCGCGTTTGACAATCGTTCGATCACATCCTAAAGTTTCCTGCCGGTAGTGCGTCCTCCTCCATCCCTCGGAGCACCCTCTCGGGACGCACGCAAGGTGGTATCTTCGCCATACCTGCTTATTCTCCCAACACAATTGGCTCGAAGACGTGGATCCGCGGCAGTGGGACGTGCCGCCTGGCTCGTGCATTGACTTGGGACAAGGCACGAGAGGTAGCCCCGTGAGTGCCGGCTTTCCGCGGTTTTCGACGCGCTCGAATTATGCTGCTGGAATCTCAACCGCAATCGCTTATACGGAGAGCCTGCCGAATGACCCGTCCCGAAACGCCTACCAAAGTCCCGGAATTCTCAGTGGCGCGTGTTGAACATCTTGAGGATCGTTGCGTACTAAGCGGCGGGTTGACTTCGCTGCACGCGGCTTTGTTTCTACTCAATCCTCCGCCAACCACGACGGCTCCTACCTCTGGCACCGAGGTCGGAGTCCTTGATCAAGACACTGCGGATAAGTTGCTGCGCGTCATGTTGCCGCCTTCGTTGCTGGAGCAGTTGACTGCCACCGAGACCTCGAGCGAGACCGCCGGTGGAACTTCCGCGAATTCGCTCTTGCCGACCGTCCTGGAAACTCCTGGTAACCTTGTAGACACCGTCACGGAAACTTTGGCGTCGGACGAGACTTCGAGCATCACGGACTTGGTCGAACCTGTAGCCGATGAGATCGTTCAAACCGTTGAAAAGGTACTCGACGGATTACTGCCCGGTTCGCTTTTGGGAAATGTCGAGATTACCGTGAATCCGCAGGAAACCGCGGGCATTAAGACACTAGCCCCAGGCGGCCCTCTCGACGCCGTGTCTGAAGCCACGGATACGTTTCTCAAGACTCCGCTCATGGATTCCATCGTGGAAACTGTCGAATCGAGCACGTCACTTTTTGACGTGGTCTTGCCGGATTCAACGACCGAAGGATCCCTTCTTTCTCCCGATTGGACGTTGGTCCCCACGTCGGACGAAACGTCACCTCTCGGCAGTCTGATCGACAATGTCGTGGATACCGTGGACACCGCGAACGAAGTCTTCGGCAACGTTACTGAAATCGTCGACGCGGCTCAGGAAACCGCCAATGCCGGCGTCGATGATCTTCAAGCCGCTGTCAATGAACTCGTGACGAATCTATTTGGTGGAGGCCCTGGATTATGGGGTGGCGTCACGGACACCGCCAATGACCTGTTCAATTCCGTGACGGACGCGGTCGACACGGTGACGGACACGGTGACGGACACGGCGGACGACGTGGTCGACGTGGTCGATGACGTCACGGAAGTGGTGGAGGATGTGGTCGAAACGGCGACGGATGTTGTTTCCGAGGTTGTGGACTCGGTGGGTGGAACGACGTCCGGCGGCCTGCTCGACGATGTGGCCGACACCGACACTGACGCGGTGGAGGATGCCGTCGATACCGTGGCGGATGTGGTCGACGATGTGGTCGACACGGTGACGGACACGGCGGACGACGTGGTCGATGACGTCACGGAAGTGGTGGAGGATGTGGTCGAAACGGCGACGGATGTTACCGAGGTTGTGGACTCGGTGGGTGAAACGACCTCCGGCGGCCTGCTCGACGATGTGACCGACACTGTCACTGACACGGTGGAGGATGCCGTCGATGCCGTGGCGGACGTGGTCGAGGACGCGGTCGACACGGTGACGGACACGGCGGACGACGTGGTCGATGACGTCACGGAAGTGGTGGCGGATGTGGTCGAAACGGCGACGGATGTTGTTTCCGAGGTTGTGGACTCGGTGGGTGAAACGACGTCCGGCGGCCTGCTCGACGATGTGACCGACACTGTCACCGACACGGTGGAGGATGCCGTCGATGCCGCGACGGACGTGGTCGACGACGCGGTCGACACGGTGACGGACACGGCGGACGACGTGGTCGATGACGTCACGGAAGTGGTGGAGGATGTGGTCGAAACGGCGACGGATGTTGTTTCCGAGGTTGTGGACTCAGTGGGTGAAACGACGTCCGGCGGCCTGCTCGACGATGTGGCCGACACTGTCACCGACACGGTGGAGGATGCCGTCGATGCCGTGACGGACGTGGTCGACGACGTGGTCGACACGGTGACGGACACGGCGGACGACGTGGTCGATGACGTCACGGAAGTGGTGGAGGATGTGGTCGAAACGGCGACGGATGTTGTTTCCGAGGTTGTGGACTCGGTGGGTGAAACGACGTCCGGCGGCCTGCTCGACGATGTGGCCGACACTGTCACTGACACGGTGGAGGATGCCGTCGATGCCGTGACGGACGTGGTGGAGGAGGGTTTGGAGTTTGTCGACGATGGATCCGTTCCCCACGTCTCCATTGACCCGATCTTTGCGGAGGATGGCGCGTTCGGTGGGGTTGGAGGAATCGTCGGTGGCGTTACCGACATCCTGGACCCGGCAGTGGGAGGTATTTGGAATGCGAATCCAGGAAATGGCGCGCCGTCGCATGGAACGATCCCTGCCGCGGGGAGTGGTCCACTTCAGCCCAATATCGAGAACGCTTGGATAGGAGAGACTTCCGGCCAGACCGGCAACGGTGGCTGGAGCAACGGCCAGGTGGGCTGGCAGCCGGGCCATGGGGGCACGTCTTCGAATCCCTGGGTTCCACCTATTTCGAATCCCGGTTCGGGAGGAATCTCCACGCCGGGTTCATCCCTCGGGGGATCCACGGGAGCCGGTGCCACACGCCCGGCACACACGAACGGAGGTGGCGCCGGTGATTTGGGTACCAGCGTCGCGCACAACCAGAGCGAAGAGAGCTTCAATGAAGTAGCCGGGGACGATACTCAATTCGCTCAACAGGAAAGCACTCGTGGTCCATCATTGCCGATGGCTCAAAAGGGCGACTCGGTGGGCGAAAAAGACGCGGCGTTGGGGAACGGCTTCAAGATCAATCCGATGCTGCTAAGGGGAAAGGGCTATAACCTCGCTTCCTCGCGTGGAGTCGACGATTCGTCCGCGCGCGACGGTTCTGGACTCGAAGAGGCGGAAGTAACTTCCCATGGAAAAGGAAGCAGAACCAGAGGGGGACAAGGAACGGATTCGGAAGATCGCGCCAACCTCGCGTCTTCCGATGATTTGGACATTGTCTTCGAGGATTGGCAGGACTGGGCGGCGGAAGTGCTCGCAGGCACCAAGATCTCCGCAGATCCCACCATTGAAGTCGAGACTCTGGATGCGGCATTCGGAATGTCCGCGGATCCCAATAACTCGATGGTGATGCGGGCAGTGGCGGCTGGCCTGGCGACCGCGGTGGTTGGTGGAGCCGTACACCAGGCGCACAAGCGACGCGCGAGGACTCGCCTATTGGACCGAATTCGCGATTGGCTGCAAAACGGTTTGACGACCTCGGTGTTCGCGAATACGGAGCGGGCGAACACTTCACCAAAGGGGCATGATTCCCCGGTATGTCGACCGGAAGGAGAGCCGCCAACTCATTGGATTCGGCTTGAGGATCCTTCCAAGGTATGCCGGACCGAGGTTTTGGACGGGGAGGAGACCCAAGGTTAAACCATGGAAGACGAGAACCTCAAGACGGCCGCCGTTTCCTTGGGTTGGGAGCCGAGCGGTCCGAGCGTCTTTGACCAGCCCATGGAGCTTGGAAACCGATATGTACTCCGCAGAATTCTTGCGGAAGGGGGACTCGGCCAGGTTTGGTTGGCCTATGACAAGGAACTCCAGCGCGACGTCGCCCTTAAACAGGTGCTCGCGAAGTGGGCGGACCGGGCCAACATTGTCGAGCAGCTTCGACTGGAAGCAATTATCACCGGCCGACTGGAACATCCGGGAATTGTCCCCGTCCACGATGTCGGCCGCGACAGGGACCATCAACTCTATTACTGCATGAAGCTGGTTCAGGGTCGCACGCTCCGCGAGGAGTTTTGCTACCTTGGGGAGGAGCCGGGCACCGACCGGGGAGTGGAGAAACGCCGGCGGATCTATGGGGCCTACATGGCGATCTGCGACGCAATCGCCTACGCACACTCGCGAGGTGTGGTTCACCTTGATCTCAAGCCCGAAAACGTGATCCTCGGCGATTACGGAGAAACCCAGGTATTGGACTGGGGACTCGCCCGGCTGCTTAGTAGTGAATGGGACACACCCTCCGATGGTCGGGCGCGGGGACCGATCGGCACGCCACGTTACATGTCTCCGGAACAGATCACTGGTAGCGTCGGTGATTTCAAGCCGACGAGCGACATTTATGCTCTCGGAGTCATGCTGGCGGAAATTGCCCTGCTCGAGCAGGGGCACATGCTCCCTCCCGTGGAGCGTGACACGCTTGAACAGACCCCCGAAAAGAACCGCGCGTGCGTTCGACGGCATTTGCGCGGTCCACTTCGGTCCATTTGTCTCAAGGCAATGGCGCAAAAGCCGGCGGAACGTTATCAAGACGCGCGCGAGCTTGCCGCCGAGGTTCAGCGATATGTCTCTGGTGATAAGGTACTGGTGCATCGCGAAGGAGCAGTCACGAACTGCGTCGGCTGGGACGCACGCACAAGACCTTCGTCCTTATTAACGCCTTGGTGGCGATTGTCCTCGCGGGCAAGCTTGGCTCGATCGATGATTTCGGCAACTCGAGAACGCAGTTCGCCGCGATGTCGTTAGTGGAGGTGGTGATGGCGACGAAGTTGGTAACGCCGAACAGGCATTGCTGCGCCGATCCTTCACCCGGACGAACTGACCCAGCGGGATCACCGACGACGAACCGGGATCAGCTGTATGATTGACCGGATTGACCAAAATCAAGAGGGCGTCCGACGCAAGAACGACCGATATGACCACCGATCCGGACCGATATGACGCCTGAAATCCGCTGGAAGATAGCACGCTGGCCTGTTCATCAGATTTGACGTCCAGATATCCATACCCATTCGCGGACCGCGCAGCTGCGATCATGGAATTCGCCTATTACCTGAGAAACGCTTGGGGAATAATTCGCGAGCGATGGCTCCGGGGCCGCTTCAATGGAGGAACGTTCCATGGAAGGCGGTTGGCAACAAGTACTGATGAAGCCGATCTTGGTCAATTGCCGCTGGTTTGAACGCCGGCGCAGCCAGTTCGTTCGGCGGTAACTTGCCCGGTGATTTTGGCCGGGTGGGCTTGGGCGACCACGCATGGAAATGGCAAGCGAGCCCGCGGCCGCCTTGGTAACCGCCTGCCCCGCGAGGCCGACCCCGCGTTTGGTGGCTCGGGGTGACGTCGATGCGTGAAATACTTGGCGGCGCTCGCGGACTACGAACAGCCGCAGAGACTGGGTGGCGAGGATCCTAGGCCCATCTACAATTTTGGGTTGGTGCTCATGCAGCGTGGCGACTACGTCGGCGCGATTCGGGAGTTCGATCGTGCCGCCGCGATGGCGCCCAATGACGTCCACGTGCGCGTTCGTCGTGCTCAAGCGAATCGAATGCTGGGAAACTTGCCCGCCGCGAAACTAGAACTCGAAGAGGTCCTGAAGCGGAATCCCGATTCCGCCGATGCGCTTAGCGAGTTGGCATTTGTCCTATGGAATCTCAAGGATGCCAAGGGAGCTCTTGAGGTCGCGGACAGGGTGACGAAATTGGATCCCCAACGAGCGACGGAACCGTGGATCCGCGGCCTGTGGCAGGCATCGCGCGAAGAGTGGGGGTCGGCGGAAAAGTCTTATCAAGCCGCCCTTGAACGCGATCCGGAAAACGCCTCTTTGCTCAATAACCATGCCGGCGTGCTATTGCATCTCGGTAAGCCAGGCGAGGCGCTGGCGGACCTGGACAAGGCATTGGCACTCAAGCCAGACCATGTCTTGGCGCGTTGGAATAGGATTCGGGCGGCGATCGATCTCGGCGACGCCGACGAAGCACTCAGCGACTTGAAGGCACTCGAAAAGCCGGCTTCGAGCTCGGAGGCCCTTGGGCACGCGGAGTTTCTCGCCAGCGCGTGTTTGAAGGCGGGTCGTCAACTGCCGCCGGGCAAGTCGCGCGCGATCGTTGAGGAATGTCTGGCGAGGATCGCGTTGCTATCGGCTTCTCGGGATGAAACCTTCATCCGACGTCTCAAGGAGACACCCTCCATTGCCACGCTGGCAAGGAATCCCGCCACCGCGCGCCGAATTTTTCCCGAAGTGAAATCCAACTGAACATCATGGCGGCGATTCCTTGACGCCCAAATCGATCGCTGCTCCACGACGTGACTCTCCGCGATCGTGAACGAGCCGCTCGCGGAGGTCGCCGGGGACAATTTCGCGGGAATTGAAGGTCCTTGAGTTCAAGCGTCGGTGACGCAGCCTTCCGACGCGGAGCTCACGTTTTTGATGTACTTGTAAAGCGTGCCTTGCTTGACCTTGTAGGGAGGCGCGGTCCATTGCGAACGTCGTCGAGCGATTTCCTCGTCCGGGACTTCCGCGATCATGGTTCGCAGGTTTGCATCGATGGTGATGCGGTCTCCCGTCTTGAGCAGGGCAATAAGTCCCCCCTCTTGGGCCTCGGGGGTGATATGCCCGACGACGAATCCATGGGTTCCGCCGGAAAAACGGCCGTCGGTGAGCAGTGCCACCTTATCGCCGAGCCCCGCCCCCATGATCGCGCTGGTGAGGGTCAACATCTCGGGCATGCCGGGACCACCTTTGGGTCCTTCGTAGCGAATGACGACGACGTCGCCCGCGACAACCTGCTTCTTTTCGAGCGCGGTCAAGGCATCTTCTTCGCCGTCGAAAACCTTGGCGGGGCCGCTGAAACGCAGCCCTTCCTTGCCGGTGATTTTCGCCACGGACCCTTCGGTCGCGAGATTGCCGTATAGGATCTGCAGGTGGCCGGTCTTCTTGATCGGCTTTTCGAACGGTTGGATGATCTGCTGTCCCGCGGTTAATCCGGGTAACGAGGCGAGATTTTCCTCGATGGTCTTTCCCGTGACCGTAAGGCAATCGCCGTGCAGCATGCCCCGTTCGAGCATCGCCTTCATCACTGCGGGGGTTCCCCCGACGCCTTGCAGATCCTCCATCACGTATTTTCCGCTCGGTTTCAGGTCGGCGAGAAAGGGGGTTTCGTCACTCGCTTTTTGAAAATCGTCGATGGTCAACTTGACGCCGACGGACTTCGCCATGGCGATGAGGTGAAGCACGGCATTGGTCGAGCCGCCGAGTATCATCACGATCCTCATGGCGTTTTCGAACGCCTTTCGCGTCATGATGTCGCGGGGTTTGATGTCCTCTTCGAGAAGCTTTCGGATCGCCTGGCCGGCGCGGAAACATTCGTCGAACTTGAGAGGATCGGTCGCGGGAGTGGAGGAACTGTAAGGCAAGCTCATGCCCATCGCTTCGATCGCCGACGCCATGGTGTTGGCAGTGTACATGCCGCCACAGCGCCTGCGCCAGGACACGAGTGCTGCACGATCGCTTCCCGTTGACTGTCGCTGATGTTGCCGGCAATGAACTCGCCGTAGCATTGGAAGGCGGAAACGATGTCGAGCTTCTGGTCCTTGAGTCGACCCGCGCGGATCGTTCCTCCATAGATCATGATGGCGGGTCGATTCAACCGGCCCATCGCGATGATCGTCCCCGGCATGTCTTTGTCGCAGCCGGGAATGGAGATGTTCGCGTCGTACCATTGAGCGCCCATAACGGTTTCGATCGAATCGGCGATCAGGTCGCGGACTGGAGAGTAGCTCATCCCCGCGGTACCCATCGAGATGCCATCGCTGACGCCGATGGTATTGAATCGCATGCCGACCATGTCGGCCGCTTGAACCCCCTCTTTGACCTTGGCGGCGAGATCCAAGAGGTGCATGTTGCAGGTGTTTCCCTCATACCACATGCTGGCGATCCCAACTTGCGGCTTGTGCATGTCGGCTTCGGTCATGCCCGTGCCGTAAAGCATGGCCTGTGAGGCACCTTGCGACTTTTTCTCGGTGATGTGCGCGCTGTAGTAATTGAGCTTTCGTGCCATGGACCAGGAACCCTTCGTAACTAAGCCAGGCCAATCTCGTTCCCCCGTCCGAGGCGCGGGGGCAAGATCGACGGTCGCGGCAGAATAAACGATTGAGACCGTGTTTCCCGGTGGGTTTGCTCTACATGATTAGCGAATTTTGCGGGCGTGCCACCGGAAATTGGTGGCGAGAATCGAATTATCTGCTTTCCCTCGGACAGCGTAGTACCATACAGTAACGTTCAATGGTAGGATTGGCGCCGATGGGAAAAGGTTCGTCCCCGGCCGCCCGGTGAATCCATTTGGAGGCAGATTTCGATGCGAAATACAGGTGGGCTAAGTTTTCCGGAAGAGTTCGCCGCCGATTCGTTTACCTATGCTGACCGTGCATCCGTGGACGCGCGCGCGGACTTCATTTCCAAGACATACATGCACCTTGCCGGTGCCATCCTCGCCTTCGTCCTCCTGGAAGCGGTGATTCTCAACACGCCGCCTCTCATGAACGCCTTGCTCTCCGTCCTTTCCATGCATCAGCTTGGATGGCTGATCTTCATGGGTGGCTTCATGTTAGTCAGTTATGTTGCTAATTCGTGGGCTCAATCGGCGACTTCCGTCCCGATGCAATACGCGGGTCTGGGACTTTACGTGACGGCGGAAGCGGTGATTTTTGCCCCGCTACTCTACATTGCCAGCCAGTTCGGCGACAACGTGATTCCGATCGCGGGCATTCTGACGCTGACGGTTTTCTCTGGCCTGACCGTCACGGTCTTTCTGACGCGCAAGAACTTCTCCTTCATGGGCCCGGCCCTAAGCATCGCGGGTTTCGCATCTTTGGGAGTGATTCTTTGCTCGGCGATTTTCGGCTTTAACCTGGGAATTCTCTTCGTCGGCGCGATGATCGTGCTCGCGAGTGGATACATTCTGTACTACACGTCGAACGTTTTGCACGAATACCGGATCGGCCAGCACGTCGCCGCTTCGCTCGCCCTTTTCGCGTCGGTCGCGCTCCTTTTCTGGTGGATGGTTCAGTTGGTTATGTCGCTTCAAAGCCGCGACTGATCGCTTCCTGAACTCTGCAGATATCCAAAGCTCTCTTCCGATCCGTTCGGGAGGGAGCTTTTTGGTTTTGCCAGACCTCCTGGTTTTCCTGTTTTATGTAGAATGCGATTCGATCACACGTACACCACGGCGTGAACCAACCCCCCATTGACCCCATTCGCGAATTTTGGTTTATGTGCTCCACCTCCGTGCGCGCGTTGCACTTAGGAGATTCAATCAAGGAGTGGTAAACCAAAGTGAGCCGGTTGTACCATCAGCTCGCGACGCTGATCCTGCGCCGGCCGTCGACCGGAGAAGGCGCGACGCTTGAACTCATCGCAACGATGACGCTTTGGTTCTATTTGTTCCTGCTGATTGTCACGCTCGTCATGGGGCGATCCGTAGGCTCCGCTTTGTTCCTCTGTCGCTTCAACGGTAGGGGGCTGGCGTTGATGTACATCCTGGTCGGGTTGGTCGTCGCGTGTCTGGTGGCCTGCCTGGAATGGTTGGGCAAGGGAACGAGAACTGCGGTACTCCCCTTCATCACGCTCTTTCTCTTCCTGGTTTCCATGCTGGGTGCGGGTTGGGTTTTTCCTCGTCTTGAGGGAGATCACGCCTACCTTTACGGTCTCTTTTATCTACTGGTGGAAAGCTTCGCGTTCGTGGCGACCGTGCAATTTTGGACGACCGCGAACAGTGCCTTCTCGCTCGATCAGGCGCGTCGTCTGTACGTAATCGTCGGCACGGGAGGCATCTTTGGGAGCATCGTCGGAGGATGGCTCGCTCGGATTCTCGCGGACGGCCCGATCGTCAACGAGGTGTTTGTCATCGCGGGCATCATTCCCGTGGTACTCGGCTGCATGTTTCTCTTCGATCGCCTGACGATCCCGCTCCGGCGGCACGCTCCCAAGGACGCGGATCGTTGGAACCTGGACCATGCCGCCAAGGTCGTCGGTCTAGCGCCAACCTCTCCAGATTCCGCGCAACCATCGCACGCGAGGATTCATGATCCCACAATGTTGGCGGCGTTATCCCCGCGAGAACCACGTGCGACGCTGGACATGCCCCTGTCCGTCCCGTTTGGCCTTGTTTCGCTGCTCATGGTCTTTAGCACGACGCTCGTCGACTACTACTACAAGATGCATGCCGACTATCGCTTTGCGGACGACGTTGGCCAACTGACGGCATTCTTTGGCAACTTTTATCTTTGCGTGGGCGTCATGACCTTGCTGACGCAAGCGTTGGTCACTCCATTTCTGTTTCGAACCGGCAAGACGTTCCTTGGCCTGGTGGGGAGTCCACTCGCCTTGTTGGCGATGACCGTTTTCAACGTGTTCCAACCGGGTCTTTTCGCCGCAGCGTTTTTCAAGCTCACGGACAGCGTGTTGACGCATAGCGTTTATCGAAGTTGCCAGGAGATGCTATACACCCCGCTTCCCACGCGGTGGATCCGTCAATTGAAATCGTTGGCGGACGGCGTTTATGGACGCTACGGACTGATTCTCTCGGGGGTGTTTCTGCTTCTGCTGACCCCCTCGGGTGGCGAACGTCGAGGGAATTGGCTGCTCCCATGGCTGATGATTTTCCTGCTGGCTCAGGCGCGGCCATTCTTTGGCTTCGGCATCAATACCTCGTGCAGGGAAAACGGATCCCAGGAATCTCGTCGAAAAGGGAGACCCATTCCCTGCCGTCCATGCAGGAAACCGCCCGGCGACTTGTGGGATGATGCTCCAGGGTTCGCCGGTCATTATTCCCGAGAAGTACCGGGGAGACGTGCTTCGACCGCGACCAGGGTTGCCAACCCACTTCGGCGCGCATCGATCCCGGGGCAACATTTGTCGGAAAGGAGCCAACATGAAATCGACGCGATGGAATGCTCCAGCCCGCGTCATCGCCTTGCGCTCGGTATTGCCGCCCTGAACGCCTCCAGTCAGCCTGTCCCCCCGTCAGCCACGGCGGTGAAGGTGGTAAGGGCGGAGGACCGCGACGAGTTCGACGCGAATGTCGATCTGTGGATCAAGCGGCGGTCGCAGAACCTCAAGGCGTGTGAAGAGATTTGGACGGCGGAGACGAAAGGAACGAAACTGGTTGCCGGCTCGGAGACTCCAGGTGGAGATTGGCATGCCGACGTGCAACGAATTTCCGCGATCGTGCCGGGGCAGGTCGAATGGGCTTCTTTAAGGAGAGCGCGGCTGGGGATCTCTCCAAGCCCGCCGAGTATCGTCAACTGGTGCAGACGATGCACGACTTCGCGCGCGAACGTCGACTGGCCGAGTTTCGCGATTCGAGGAGAGGAGAACCTCGAGTTTCCCCAACAGCTTTTCGACAATGAATTTCGCCGGGTGCCTCTCTATTACGCCGATCCAAGGCGGTTATTGCGTCGGGTGACGGGCAATCCGCCACCCGCCTCGAACGTCCTGAATCGCCAAGGAGATATCGCCAACTCGAGTTTTTTCACCAACACCGACATCGCTAGCTACACGTCCGAGCGGATCGAGGAAGAGTTTCGCCGACACCAGCCGGTTCCGCCGATGGCGATAACCAAGGTCAAGGAGGGAGGGACGTCCGAGGGGATTTGGATTAAGGATGCCAACGGCAGGAAACACATTCTCATTTTCGATCCGCCGTTCTGTCCCGAAATGACCACGTCCGCCGAATACATTGGTTCGACGCTCATGCGGATGGCGGGCTATCACGTTCCGAAGACGTGCATCACGACGGTCGAGGGAACGGGGAACACGATGTTCGACGGTAGACGTGCCGTCGCCACCGTGGCGTTGGACAACTTCAAAGGTGGCTGGAGGTACGATTCCTTCCGCGATCGTCGCGAGATACGCGCGTTGATCGTCTTCGGCGGCTGGATCAACAACGTGGACCAGACGGAACAGAACACGGGATTGACCATGGACGACGACGGCGTGATCCGACACTACGTCTTGGATTTTGGAGCATGTCTGGGGAGTTTTACCTTCCGTCCGCAACCCGCGCGCCTGGGTTGGACGAAGCTATTCGATCCCTGGGCCCAATTCAGTCAACCCCTTAACGACTCGGGAATTCGTCGCGTGCGTTGGGAGGCTCCCTATTCGGTCCACAGTCCCGCAGTCGGCTATTTCAGCGACAATTATGATCCCGATCGTTGGCAACCCTTTTACGCCAACATGGGTTTTCTGGAGGTAACCCACGCCGATCGGGTCTGGGCGGCCCGAAGAATCGCCCAATTCAGCGATGAACAGATTCTCTCCGTCGTGCGATTGGCCGGATACACTCAAGCATCAGACGCCGATCATGTCGCGCGGACACTGATTCGTCGGCGCGACATCCTATTGGAGAGGTATCTGCCCGGCGTAAAGGCGCGCTCGGAGACGCCCGCAGGATCGCATCCCTCCGTCAGTGGCGCGCCGCGGCGAATGGCTCCGAATTAAGCTGGTTTGGAATAGAGCACCAATCCCGCGCCGACGGCGGCCATCAACACACCAACAAAAAACAGTGGCCCGGGAGCATTTTCCGGCCGGTGCCAGGTCATCGACACAAAAACGTTAATGATGGGTGCTCCGGAAAAGACCAGGGGCGCAATGTATAAAGGAGTCCCTCCCGATTTTATCGACAGGATAATGCAGAGCGCGCCCGCCGCCCCCAAGACTCCGGCGAAAAACGCGAAGGATACGCCGCGCGCGTTGAAGGTCGTCTCTTCCATCTTCATCAAAAGCAGAATGACCGGGACCACCACAGCGGTGACAAAATAGGCAACGCCGACGAAGAGGAACGCGCGCAGCGCGCCATTGCTGGGCTTGCCACCCAGAAACTTTTGTCCCTCGTGCAGCGTCGGCACGTAGGATCCCCAAGAAAGGGCCGCTCCAACCACGAATACAATCCATAGCCACTTCGCCATTTTCCATAGCTCCTTTCTTTTCCCGAATTCAAAGTACTGTCATTCGAGATACGAAGCAGTCCCATCGAGGGCCAATCTTCGAAACCAGTCGATTCGCCTGGAACCTTACGGCGTCCGCCGGTCCGCCCAAGGCCCGTGTCCGTGCAAATCCTCGATACTTCAACCGTTTACAGCACCCGCTGGGAGGATGGTTGGGCTTGCAAAAAGTCGACTTTTGGAGTCTAAGGCAGCTCGAAATTCCGGACAACTACCAGAAACCCACACCCCGAGAGAGCCGGCGATCCGCGGAGGATTTTCCCCCCGTCGCGGACAAAGTTGCGCGCCGAGAAAGGAGGGCGTGGTGCGTTCAATCTCAAGGAAACATCGTTGGCAACTGGGGCGACGACTGGCCCACTGCCTGCTTCTAACCGGGCTCGCCGCGCTCGTTCCGGGCGTCCTGGCAGCGGATCCCGGCTACGAGGCGGAAATCGTCGGCGCGAATCCTTTTGCATTTAGCGGACCAGGGGTCGGCTATTATCCCACGGCCACTCTTCGTGCTGGCCAAACCGTGACGGTGATCGGTCAGAGGATCGGCGAATGGGTTGCCATCGTTCCTCCACCGGGGAGTTTTAGCTGGATTCCCGTGCAAGCGGTCGCCGAGCAGGCGGATGGCACGGGAATAATTACCGCGGAGGAAGCGAGAATTCGGGTCGGCAGCAGTCTCAATGACGCGCACCACGTCTTTCAGGTCACCGCCAAGAAGGGAACCAAGGTCGACATTCTGGACCAGGTGTACTTGAAGGATCAAGGGCAGGTAAACCTGTGGTACAAGATTCGTCCGCCGGCGGATGAAGCCCGATACGTCGCGGCAGAGAACGTCAAGCTGCCAACGGCGAGTCCAGCGGAGACAGGTCTGCCCGTGGCGCCGATTGCAAATCCGATGGCGGCGGGCATGGGAACCAATCCGCCGGCGCCGGGAGCAGTGGGAGGAGCACCACTCGGTCTGCCCGCTCCTCCGGCCTCGCCGACTTCGCCAATGAACCGGTTTCAGGTTGTCAGTAACCGCGTCATACCGCCGGCGCAGCCCATTGGCCAATCCATGGGTCAGCCCAACGTACAAGCGAATGTTCAAGCGACCGGACAACGGGTAGGCCAGGGAATGGATCAAGGGATCGGCCCGAGTCCCGGCGAAATGCCTCGAGGTGTCGCCCCCGCGGAAGTGGAGGGAGAAAAGCCTCCTACGGGCCTCGCCGACGATCCAACGCTTCCTTTTGACAAACGGGTGGCATCCCTGGAAACGCAATTGCACATGCTCCGTAGCCGTGAGCCGTCGACTTGGAACCTCTCCGAGGTCCAAGGAGTCCTCGAAGGGGTCTATGCCGACGCGAAGACTCCCGAGGAGAAAGCCAAGGCGACGGGCCTACTCGCGGAGGTTCGCCGGCTTGGCGACTTGGAGGATCGGTATGGACGGGCGCGCAAGCAACATGAACTGACTCGCCAGGCGGACGAAGATCTGGCGGTTCTCCAGCAACGCGTGGCAAGTCAGGTGCGGCAGCTAGCGCCTCGATTCACTGCTCAGGGAATCCTGGAAAGTGGCGCGCTCAGCGTCGATGGACAGCCGACCTTCGTTCTAAAGAGCGCGGACGGATTTACCTCCCATTATGTCGTCGCTCCCCCGGGCATGAACGTCAAGAACTACATTGGCACCAACGTTGGTTTACACGGCGAGATAACGAATCGAGAGAATCTGCCGGCTCCGGTCCTGCATCTGGAGCAGTTGACGCCCCTCGACGGCAAATGAGTCGTCCAGAGAAGCACGTCGGAAGTAGTCGCGATAGCGAGATTCAGACAAGGAGCGGGCCGTGACGATTATTTCGAGAATAAACGCGGTCAGCCTGATGCGAACCGTGATTTTGGCATGCGGCATGGGGGTGCTCGGATGCGGTACGCCGCTCGTGCATGAATACTACAGTCCCGCTCCCGTCGAAAATGAGAAGGTAAAGGTCCAGGTGCGCGAAGTGAACCGCGGCCGCAAGGGAGGCGTGGTGACTGTCGAGGTCGTCAACGTCTCGGATTATTTGCTCGAGACGGCACATGGCGCGAAAGCGGAAATTCAGTCCACGGAGGGAGGAACGATAGCCCCGGTGGATCTCAAACTATTCGAAAATCTCGTGCAGCGTTACGGGCCGATGGCAATGGGATTTGAGAACTGGTCCGCGGCGGCTCCACCGGTCATGCTTGACCCGTTGGGCGCGAGTTTGAATCTCCAGAAAGATGAAGTGGCGCTCCTCTATATCGCGTTCGAAGCGGACGAATCGGTAAAGGAGATCACCATCGATCTTTGTCCGGCTCTCGTTTGGCGCAATCGTGAAGAAGTTCTCGTCCGTCACGCCGATCCCATAATTCTCGAAGTTACCTTGCCGGAGGTTCCCAAAACCAATCTGCCGAGCAAAGACTCCATTCGAAACGTCCATTTCGGAATCGGCGTCAGTAGCGACGATATCTAGCAGCCAATGGAAACATTCCATCGCGAGCGATCGGCCTGCAACTCGCAGCGGTCGAATCGTTACAAAAAAGGATCGTGGACCGAGAGGCAACCAAGCGATCTCTTTATTCGCGAGTGCCCTGGTTGGTGAAAGGTCGGCCGGGCCGACGACGTTCATAGTTCCGGCGCGAGGATCGACTCGATGCGAAAGAGAGTGGCGCTGGTCGATGATCTGGCGTCGGCAGGCTGAATCTCGCCTTGCATAAGCACCCGGTACGCGGGAATCTGATACTCCTGCATCAACGTGGCGACGAGTTGTCGCGTCGCTTGCAACTGCCGGTCGGTGGGAGGCGTTTTTTGGAAATCGCCGATCAGGCAGATACCTATCCCTTGCAGATTGTATTCCTGGACCTCGATTCCTGACAGGTGAGCGCCATGTTTCTGCGCGAACCAGCGATCCGAAGCTTGGATGGCTCCGTCCGCGCTTCCTTTGCCGTTCCCGATGACGAAATGATAGCCGCACTCCGCGCGACCAAGCGTGGATTGCTCACGTCGTTCGACTTCTCGGAGGCTTCCGGAAGGGGTATGGCTTTCATGGAGGATGATGAACTGAAAATCCCGCCGTGGAGCATTCACTCCCTTGAACGGATTTTGGCTCGCGACAAACGGATCCCGTTCTTGAAGCTTGTCCGTTCCCTTTGCCGAGACGAGTGAGATTTGTTGCGGCTGGCCGATGGTGACGGTGGCATCGGGCGTGAGTTCGCGATGAATCGGGGAATGGCTCTGGGAATTCGCGGGGCCGTCGCCGCGAGCGCCAGCGGGGACGGGTGGCAGGAACGGATCCGCGCCAGCGGGGGGGTCGGCAGGGGGATCGTAAACGCCGCCCGGCGAACTGGGCACATTAGTCTGCTTCGACCACGGCCAGCGGAATTTCGAACCCGAGGTGCTGCTGCATCCCGTTACCAACAAGCAAACGACGACGCCGCATGCCAATGTTCGTCGACCGGCGTTTCGCGCCTTTCGTGTTGTCCGTGCCGGTGTTGACATAGCCAGAACTCCAAAGGGGCGTCGTGACGGGTCCGAATAGACCACCTGTCACTTTGCCGCGATGCAAGCCTACCACCTTCGTGGTCGAGCGAGCTTCGAATGGAGTTCTCTCGGAAGGAATTCGGCAGATTCTTATCGGCAGGGGAGTCTTCGCCGACAGAATCGCGCGTTCCGGCATTTTTACTCGGGACGGAGTGTTCGGTATTCTCGGCTATTGAACTTCAGAAAGGCAATGGCGCATTTCCGTTCCCGGCCGCTTGAAGAACCTTGGCGCAAGGCGCGCCGGGCCAAGGTATCACTTTTCTGAGCGGCAATACTTCGGATACTCCTTCGCCACGTCGTGAAATCCATTCTCATCGGTGCGTCTGCCTCTTTGATTTCACGTTAACCGTCCCACGGACGGACACCAACAGCCGGCATAGACATGACGTAAGCGGAGAATGGCTCGTGTTCTCGACAGGGATCGATAATCGATGGAATGTCGTAGACATGTCGCGAACGCGATCGATTTTCGGCAGACGCCAAGACGGTATACCGAATGGGGGATGTTCACGCCGTGCCCAATAAACCCAAAACCGACAGGATCGCTCCGTGTTTGATGTTCGCGATGTTGATGGGCGCGCTCGTCTTCTGGGTGTCCTCGGCAAGCGCCGAAGAGGTTCAAGCGGAAAAGTATCCGTCCCTTCAGGCTGCGATTGACGCCAACCCGGGACGCAGGATTCGCGTGCCACACGGCAAGCATTTGTTTACTCGCGCCCTGCGGATCACCGGAGAAGGGACAGTGCTCTGCGGCGAGGGAACGCTCGTGCAACAGAATGCGGACGGACCCGTGCTTTTGATCGAAGACGCCAGCGATGTTCGGATCGAATCGTTGACTTTTACCCGGGATCGAGAGCAGCACGGGACCGCGGACGGCGTATTGTGTCGAAACAGCAGTGGCATCACATTGAATTCGGTTCGAGTCTTGGACAACCGCTCGAACGCCGCGGGCATTCGCATCGAGCAATGTGAGAATGTCACGGTTCGCGATTCCTGGGTCATCAATTACAAACGTATCTCGATCGACGATCGGACGCAGAATGAGCTTTTGGGGTATGCCTTCCATTGCATCGATGGCTCGGGGATTGTGGTGAACCGATCGCGTGGCACGTCCATCCTTGATTGTCGCATTATCGAGAGGGCATTGATTCCCACTCCGGAGATGGTGGCAAAGTATCGATTGGGGATGCTAACGGAGGGCCGAAATCCGACACGCCTCGGAACGCTCGGAAAGCGGGCGGTCGACGGGGACCGAGTGAACAATTGGCATCAGGGCTCGGCGATCGTGGTCACTGGACCCATGGAGTCGCGGCGTACAATCCTACGCGGTAACCATATTGAAAACGCCGCGCAAGCGGTCGACCTGCATGGCGACCAGGTTATTTGCACGAACAACATCATTCACCGCTGTTTGATCGGACTGAAGGCAACGCACGGTTGCAGGAACGTCATTCTGACCGGGAATCTCATCGCCGGCGTCGATCTTTGGGGAATCGTCGTTAACCCGGGAGCAGCCTCCTCAAAAGCGAAGGCCGCGGGGGACGGAGAACCCGCGGTTGGGGAGAACGTGGACGCCGGTCTCCTCATCTCGAACAACGTCATCTCGGATTTCGGCGAGGGAAACGAGTATTGGAACTGGGGTGGTCGTCACGAGGATCGCGGATCGAGTTACGCGATCGCGTTCCTTGCCGCGCAATTAGAGACCAATCCGCCCCTCAGAGACGTGCTTGTCCAGGGCAACCTCGTTTACGACTCGCAAAGGGACGCGGCAGAGAACGCGAGGGCCCGTCCCAAATACCGTTACGCGGTCTACGTCGAGCCAAGCCAACCACCCGCCGAGGGACTTCGTTTCGTCGGCAATTTATGGCATCCCGGTTCTTCGGGCATTTCCAACATCGAACTTCATGAGGTGCCGGCCACGGGAAGGGCGGAGTAACTCGTCCAACTCCGGGAAGAGGTCAGGTAAGCGCGCCCGCCGCTTCGATCGGCCAGACATCAAGAATGCTCTCTCCGTCATGGACGTGAATCTGACGGTGGAGATTGCACGTGGTGCAGCAATGGCTGGGAATCAGGTGGAGTTTGTCGCCCACGCGAAGGGAATGTCCCGGCGCCAGGACCGTGCAATGTTCCTCGGATCGAAAACTCTGAATCTGAAATTCCGGGTGGTTGGCGATTTTGGGAGGACCCATTTCGTCCCCAGCCCCTTTGACGCCTATGTCGAGCACGAAGCGATCGGGGGAGGCGCTGATTACGGTCGTGAGGATGGAGAGCGCGATTTCGAACTCACCGTCCACCAGCCCCGCATAATACCAGTCCATGGTGGCGTAGCTGCCGATCTGCAGTTCGTCGACCCCTTCGAGCGAGGCGGCGAAACGGTAGGTCGAGGTGCCGGCGCCCGAGAGAATGGCGAAGGGAATGCCTTGCTTTTCCATCTGTCGGCGGGTGTCGATCGCCTGGCCCAGGGATTGCTTCACCACCTGTTGACGGTCGTGGCGATTTTCGATGCCGATGGCGTGACCTTCGTAGGATTGAATGCCATCGAAACGGATGCCGGGAAGTTCGGCGATTCTGGCAGCGAGCGCGACGGCTGGTTCTCCGGGCGGTACTCCGCAGCGACCCATGCCGACGTCCACTTCGAGCAGCACGCCGATCTTTAGGCTCTCTTTCGCGGCCGCTTCGCCGATCGGACGGGCGTTGTCGAGAGAGTCGACGGCGACGCGGACCGTCGCCTTTTTCGCCAGGCGCAGCAAACGCTCGACCTTGATGGCGCCCACCACTTGATTGGCGATGAGCACGTCTTCGATTCCGCCGGCAACAAGGATTTCCGCTTCCCCCAATTTGGCGGCGGTGATCCCCACGGCATTTCCAGTCGCAAGTTGGCGTCGTGCCAATGTGACGCACTTGTGGTTCTTGAAATGTGGCCGCAGGCGCGCATGCTTATCGCCGACGAAGGTGGCGGCGGCGCGCAGATTGCGGTCGCTCGCTCCTCCATTAAGCAGAAGGGCCGGTGTATCCAGGTCGTGGATCCGTCGTGCCGGCACGAGGTTAGCGCGCCTCCATTAGTTTGCGGTACGCCTCAACGGCCAGTTCGTCGCAGCGTTCGTTTTCCGGGTGACCGGCATGACCGCGAACCCATTCGCATTTAACGCGGTGGTTTTTGAGCAGTTCATCAAGTTCCTGCCAAAGCTCGACGTTTTTGACTGGTTTGAGTTGGTTCCCTTCCTTCCGTTTCCATCCACGCGCTTTCCAGCCCGCCATCCACTCGCTAATCCCCTTGGCGACGTAAGAACTGTCCGTGACCAGTCGTACCTGGCAGGGGCGATCGAGCGTTTGCAGACCACGAATCACCGAGATCAATTCCATCCGGTTGTTGGTCGTCAAGGCTTCGGCGCCGAAATCTTCCTTGGATTTTCCGCTTACCTTGTCCCTCAAGATAAATGCCCAGCCTCCAGGACCAGGGTTACCGCTGCACGCTCCATCAGTAAAGAGATCCACCTCCCGCAGACCTTCTCCCATGTAATTCTCCGTCATTCAGGCTTTGAAATACCCTTCGAACTTTCTGCAATCGGCGGGCGCACAACGGTGCTTTTCTCGCAACGTCCATGGCCGGAAAGGCGGCAGAACCTTCGAAAAGCGAGTAGATATATCCATCGCGGAAGCGCGCCGCGCACTTCCACGATTCTTTGACTATGAGAACCCTTAACGCCGTTTGGCGGAACGCCGCCATTCACGGATTTGTAGACCGGCGATCCAAAGCATGAACAATCCGCCCAGGATCACCACGACGAAAATCTTCGGCCGTGCCGCAAGTTGATCCCAGCCGGACGGCGTTCCGATTGGCTCCGGCGAAGCACTGGAGCCGGCGGGCGAGCGACACCCATGGCCTGGTCCATCGCTTCCTGCGCTTTTTGCTCCGCCTGCGCTGCGTGGATTCCAGGACACGTCGATGATCGCGTAAGAGTCGCGGCGTGTAAAGAAGCGCCTCGGCTCTTTTCATGCAAACCAGTGCCGACGCGGTGTCTCCCCGAGCGTTGAGAACCTCCGCCGCCAAGCCCCACAGATTGCCTTGCTTGGGGACCAAGGTCACCAAACGAAGTATCGCCTGATCCGCCCCCGGGGGTAACTTTTGCAGCTCTTGGGGCGCGATCGCGCCCGCTTGAAAATTGCCGTCCGCGCCCACGAAACGGATGCCCCATGGATTCTCCTCCACTCCGGGAATCCCGCCCCGTAACGATTGCTTGCACAGGTCGGAGAGCAGTTGCAAGAGAGACTGGTCGTCCGCCGCCACCAAGTCGCGCGACGCGGAGATCTCGCGCATGGCGAGTTCCGCCTGGCCTTGGCCATACCAGAGGACGATGGCGAGGATGGCGGCTTTGGGATCGCGCGGGTTCTTTCGCCGCCATTTTCCCAAGATCGCCTCTGCCGCGGCGAATTGGCCCAGTTGCAAACTCCGTTCGACCAGGGGAGCCAATTCCGTGGCATTCGTGCCGAGCGACGCGTAAACACTCTTGGCGGCATCCGGCATGCCGCGCGCCTCTAATTCGACACCCAAGGGGATCAGTTCATCGGCGCGCGGCGCGCGGACGAATGGCTCGGTTTGGAGCAAAAAGGGACCGGCGTTCAGATCGACAGGCTTGTTCGCGGGAGCCGCCGCGGGTAGCGGCGAGACCGGCGGAGTTAGCGGTTCCGCTTCCGGCCAACTCGTGGACGAATAGGTTAAGCACAAGACGAGCGACAGCCAATAGGGGACGGAATTCGCGGCTTTTCTTGGTTTCAAGCGTGGCGTCACTGCATGCCCTTGTTTCTTTGGCATCCGCGGATGTTGAATCGACTCAGTGTCAATTGCCGTTCAGAGAAGTAACGTTGTGGCCCGGCTCGCTTTTCACCAAAACTGGCCAAGCGATCTCGGCCGGGAAAGACGCCGTTACCTTTCCGAAGTTCCATTGGATCGGCCGTAGCCTCGTATCCCGGGACCGGAACTCCGAGGTAGGGCGACGAACCCATCGTTGAACACTGTCGCCACAAAACACTGATTATAGGGAACGGACGAAGGTCGGAAAATGCTCCTCCCGCGGCGGCGATTCTCCCTAACCGCGATGGAGTCTTCCGAGTTCTTCCTGGGAAGCGAAAGGTTTCGATGCGAGAACTCGATCGAACCTTTGGAAAACAGACGAGGGCGGCCTTCTCTCGGGGCCGCCCTCGCCGTTGTCACGTTGGCATCACGCCGTCGTTTTTATCGGCCGAAACCCTGCTGGTTCGTCGACAAAAAGGTTTGTTTAACGTTCGGTTCATACACCGGCGGACCACCCGCGGGTCCGAT
The DNA here is from genome assembly GCA_046350335.1 of Planctomycetota bacterium. Classification (GTDB taxonomy): domain Bacteria; phylum Planctomycetota; class Planctomycetia; order Kolteriales; family Kolteriaceae; genus JAXMAQ01. Next base: position 80,587 of record JAXMAQ010000003.1, on the reverse strand, counting down.
CATCTTGTTGATGGCTTTCGGACCTTCCGGACCAAAGAGTCCGTTTGGCGAACGATTGACGACGGCGACCTGCCACGGGGCCGGTTCGAACGAGACCTTGTTGGCATAGGCGAGTACTTCCTCGATCCGCTTGGCGTCCAACTGCTGATCGAACGAGGTCTGCAGTTGAAGCTGCGGAATCACGAACGGTTTTTTTCGCGCAAGGTATTGGATTCGTTCTTTGCCGGCGAAATTCAGTTCGTGCTTCTTGCCGTCTTCGTCCTCGAAATAGTGCTCCCAGACAGTCAGCTCAATGTCGTTGCCGAAATTCATCTGTTCGCGGAAAGGGGCGTTGACGCGACGCGCGGACTCGCGCGAGAACTGTTCCGGCCAGCAGTGGTCGGTGTGAAGCTGCTCTTTGTCGAAGCGCTTCCATTTATCCTTCATCTTGCGGACGAAGTTCTTGTGCTCGCCGCCGCACTGTTCACATCCCTTGCAATTGGAGCCGCACTGGCCCCGTTCGCAGGAAACGTCGTCGGTGGGATATTTTTCGAGGGTTTGGCATCCAACGGCGAGCGTGGCGAGCGCCACGATGCTCTTGCCTAAAGAGCGGATGATTCCATTCATCTGCGTAATCCTTTCCTTCCCGGGGGAACGCGTCCTCCACGGGGCCATCGCCGACCTCGGATCAAGGAAGGTCCGGGGTCGGGAATTCGAATCGTTCGCCGAGTGCTCCGCGGTGCTACTTCATGCTGAGGAACTGGTCCATGATCTGAATGGCCGCAGGGCCAACCAAGACCACGAAAATGGCCGGGAAGATGAAGAGATCCAGGGGAAAGAGCAGTTGTACTGCCGTTTTCGCCGCCCGTTCTTCGGCATCCTGCCGCCGCCGCACGCGCATCGAGTCGCTCTGAACCCGGAGCGCTTGGGCGATGCTCGATCCGAAGCGATCCGCTTGAATCAAGATCGCCGCCAACGACTTCATGTCGTCCACGCCGGTGCGGATGCCCAGATCATGGAGCACCTCGCGCCGTGGCCGCCCCATCTGCAACTGAAAATTGCAGATCGAAAACTCTTCGCTTATGATCGGATAACTGTGCCCCATTTCTTCGCAAACTTTTCGCATTGCCGCGTCCAGCCCAAGCCCCGCCTCCACGCAAACCACCATAAGGTCCAAGGCGTCCGGGAGTCCGAAAAAGATTTGCTCTTTGCGGCTTCGAACGCGAAACCAGACGAAAATGCCTGGCAGATAAAAGCTTAGGCCGGCGGCGATGAACGCAAACATGAGCCCGTTCTTGGTGAGTCCGTATGCCGGCAGGATGACCACGACCGCGAGAGCCAATCCAAAAAGCAAAAAGGCGAATTTTATACCCAGGTAGGTTGAAACCGCGTTTTCCCCCCGCCAGCCGCCGTTGGCCAACTTGATTTTCAGGGCCGACTGTTCCTGTTCGGTTTGCGGGGTAAGGGGCTTGGCGAGCGTGGGGGCCGCCTTTTCCAATAAGTCCTGCAAACGCTCCGTCCCCCCACCGCGCGATGCCGTGGGATCCGCGCCCGGGCCCAACTTCCCGAATCGTTCCAGTCGCTCTTCCGCCTTGCCATCCTTGGAGCCGGCGAGCGAATAAAGCAAATAGACGACCGCTCCGATGGTGACGGCGACGAAGAACGAGATGAGCTCTCGCATGCCGAATTCCATCGCGCCGAAGATGAGGGATGAGGCCATGTTCGCGATTCCTTTAACTGTTCCAGTCGATTTTCTTCATGTTCCGTCAAGCAACGTGGGACGGTTGCGTGAGTGTCATCGGCAGGCGTGTATTCCGGCTCATTTCAGAGACGTTTTCGCTCTACTGGCAAGCCGGAACCGGTCGGTAGCCCACCGTCCTCCGAACGACCTACACCTTGATGTTGACGATCTTTCGAATGGCGAGCGCGCCGAGCGTCATCATGAAGATCGCCCCTGCCGCCATCTTCTTCCCTAGCGGGTCGGTCCATAACTTCGCCGTATAGTCGTAGTTGAGGTTGACCATGATTCCCAAGAGAAGGAAGGGAAGGCCGATGAGGATGACGCCGCTGATTCGACCTTCGCCCGTAAGCGCCTTGACCATGCCGAGGATCTTGAACCGTTCGCGAATGATGTAGCCGATCTTGTCGAGGATCTCCGCGAGATCACCACCCGTCGTGCGTTGGATGATGACGGCGGTGACGAAGAACTTGAGGTCGAGATTGGGAACTCTCTCGGCAAGATTTCGCATGGCCTGCTCGATGCTGAGACCGAGGTTCTGTTCTTCATACACCCGGCCGAACTCCCTGGAAATCGGTTCGGGCATTTCCTCGCTGACGGTGTGCATGGCCGCCGCCAAGCTATGGCCCGCGCGGAGGGCGCGGGCGACGAGCTCCAGGGCCTCGCAGAGCTGGGCGCCGAACTTATTGAGACGTTTGCGCCGCATGAACCATACATAACCGAAGGGGGCGGCTCCCAGGGTCAACGCGGCCAGGATGGGCACGAAAATTGGCATGCCGAGGATCAGCGGGACCAGGAATCCCGCCACGCCTAGCCCCCCGGTGAGGATCCAGAACTGCGTTGGCTGCATCTTCACGCCGGCCTGTTCGAAGTAACGATTCATGTTGGGCAATTGCGGCAGGAACCGTTCGACGAAGCTCTGCGAATCGTCAAAGATCGACTGATCCTTGAGGATGCCCGTGGCCTCGAGCGTCGGGGTTGACTGGCCGGTGATCCGGTCCAGTCGCTCGTCGAGCGTTCTTGAGCCGGCGTATTGGAAGTAGGTGCGCGCGACGACGGTGGCCAATAACATCACGGCGACCGCGACGATGATCGAAACGACGACAATCATGACTTGCACTCTCTCTTCGAATGGCAGAATCGAAACGGGCCGAGACGTGAAAGGCCGATCCCTGCCCAAATTTCCCTGTGTTTCCACTCGTCCAACTTAACCTTCGCGTCTCGGACGTCTTTTCCACGTCGTCCTTTTCGTGGAGAAGCAAAGTCTCGTCCGTCCCAGCCGCCAAGGGTAATCCTGGTACGATCTAGTCGCGTAGCAGGACGCGTTCGGCGAACAAATTCGGCGGTAGCCGTATGCCAGCGGCCTCGAGACGAGGCATGAACGCTGGACGCACGCCCGTCGATTCGAATTGGCCGAACGCGCGACCATTCTGATCGATTCCCAGCTGTTTGTACCGGAAAATCTCCTGCATGATGATGGTCTCCTGCTCCATGTTGAGCACCTCGGTGACCGACGTGATTTTTCGCGGGCCACCTTGGAGACGATTGACTTGGATGATCAAGTCCACGGCACTGGCGAACTGGTGACGCATGGCCTTGATCGGAAGTTCGATACCTCCCATGGCGACGAGCGTCTCGATACGCGCGACGGCGTCGCGGGGAGTATTGGCGTGGACGGTGGTCATCGAGCCTTCATGGCCGGTGTTCATGGCCTGAATCATGTCCAAGGCCTCGGAACCACGGCATTCCCCGATAATGATCCGGTCAGGACGCATACGCAAGGCATTTTTGACGAAGCCGCGCGGGGATCGCCCCTTGCCTTCGATGTTGGGCGGGCAGGTTTCCAGCCGCACGACGTGATCTTCGCTGGAGCTGTAATTCCGCGGCGTCTTCGATGGTGAGCACGCGTTCGTGAGACGGAATGAGCTCGAGGGTGTTGAGGAGCGTCGTTTTCCCCGAGCCGGTACCTCCGCTGATGATGACGTTGAGTTTCGCTTTGATCGCGCTTGAAGAGCATGGCTACTTCTGGGGTAAATGCCTTGAAGTCGAGCAAGTCTTGAAGCTTGAGCGGCGGTGCCGGAGGAGGCTCAGCGAATCGAGACCGCAGCGCCGTCGAGGGCGAGGAGGAATGATCGCGTTCACGCTTGAGACCCATCCGCCAGGCGGGCGTCGCACATCAACTGAGGTTTCGTCGATGCGCCCGGCCGACCTTCGAGACGATGCGGTCGATGATTTGCAGCAATGCGCGGTGTCGCGGAACTTGACCTCAAATTTCTCGATCTTGCTGCCGCGACGTTCCACGTAAATGTTGAATGGCCCATTGATCATGATTTCGCTGATCGACGGGTCGCGGAGAAGATACTTCGAGCGGTCGAGCGGGCGCGTCTCGTTGAGCACCTCGTCAATGGTCGTTCTCGCTCCATGCGATTGAGAGCAGGTTTCGGTATCGCAGGGGTGCTCGACCTGCATGCGGATCTCGCGGCGGAGGTATCGCCGGATCGGTAACCTTGCTGAGGTCGAGGAAGCTTTCCACCAGAGCGGGAATGGATGAGCTTTTCGGCTCATCAAAGCTCTTGTTTCCTGTGGTCCCGTTGGAGTCGATCCGGATAGCGGTTGAGGCAGTTTGCCGGGACTGGTCATGGCCAAAGTCCTTGATCCCTTGGTCGACAGGCTGGCGTGGCTACGTACAGCGCGCCTGCGCCTCCACAATTATGGATCACGACTTTTTGTCGATCACCCACCGAGAAAAAGGCCGCGTTTTTCCTTGACCAGGGCCGCCTGCTCGGCGCCGCCGGCCGAGGAGCTCTGCCATGCCGACGATCGACGATAGAGCTTGGACTTGGGGAGCATGCTCGATAGGTGGGATTCCGGGTTCCGCGACGCCATCATCGTGCGGCCGTCGTTAGGGTCGGCAAAATGGGCGGCGATGGTCTCTTCGGCACGCTGCGGGAGATTTCACTGTCGCTGGAGCCGACCCGGCTGGCGACGACTTTCACCTTTTGCTCAGCCCTTCGCGTTCGTTGAACGATAGCATTAACCCAGCGTTTCGCGGGCTGCTGACGTCGAGGATTGAGTCGACGGATCTCATCCGCCAATTGCAGGAGACGAAATCGATCGGCTGGTACCCCTTGCTCAGGTCGATGATGATAATAGGTGAGCTCTCATCCGGAGCAGATGAATGACCCGATTAATGTGGTCATGTTGGATCAACGAGGCATCTTCGATCTGGACTGGATGAGGGAGCAGGTACAGTCCGGTGGAATGTTTGCTCAAAGGCGTTTCAGGAGCTGGAGATCGATGCGGTCAATGTTCATGGCGACGTCGGCGAGCGTGTAGTCGGGAATCACGTCGAGGCAGACGTCGGCAATACTCCCATCGCGAGATCGAGATCGACGAGCACGACCGTATTTGCAGGTTTTCGAATGCAGCCGAAGTTCCACCGCCAGGCTCATTGCGGCCGATCCCCCCGCGAGCCGCAAAGGCGAAAACCTTCAGGCGCGACGTGCCCTTCACTTTTGTCAACTCCGTCTGAACAGGGCGTTCCAATGTAGCCCGAGCAATTCCTCCCACTGGAGCGGGGAGCTGACGAATTCGCAGCGCCCGCTTCGGAGCACTTGGAGGATGAACTGGCCGTCGGTGCGACCACTGCAGGCAATGGTGTCGACGGGAAACTTGGTTGCGGAGTTGGAGATGACTTGCGGGGCCCGGTCAGGGTCTCCGTCCATGACCACGATGGCGACGTCAGGGGTCGGTGCCGAACGACGTCGGCAAGAGCTCATAGCGGGAGCATTCTGCTTCTAGCCAAACAGTTTCGACGTTGAGAAGATTGTCGCGCAACCATCGCGAGTTTCGTCCGAAGGATCGACGATTACGACGCGTTGCACACCTGGCCATGCCACCACCGCGGATATGCGAGCACGGGGTTCACCTCCCGAGGAGATACGCGCATCCCAAAACACTTCCCGCGACAGATTCACGCCGGCCGTGCTCAATCGCCGTTACCGATCCTTTTGTTGCGATACTTACGCTGCAAAACTAACCCAGCGATGCCACGATGGATGCTTTGTGTTCCCGGGTTACGAATCGAACCTCCTCGCCGACAACCCTGCTCCCGATCCTCGGCGAGTTTCACTTGGCATTATCACAGGAAAAACCGGCCGTTGGCAAAGAGTTCTTGGGACCCAGCGGGCGCGCATTCTCCCCCCGCCATTTCCTGATTCAATTCTGCAGGTTACCGATTGAACATTGCGGAAACGAACAACGCACGAACCGACGCCCGGGCTCTACTCCCCGAAATTTTCGCCGTAGAGATTCTGCTCTGGCTGAAATTCACTTTTACATCCCCAAGGATGGTCGCCTGGCAGGCCAAGCGAACTTCTTCTTCGTGACCGATGTGGAAATGCCGCGATCATGAGGCGGCCTTTCCCAAAGTCCCTTGGGTGAAAGGTTTTCCATTCCCCTTTTGACGAATACGTGGCAAGTGCCGCAGGTCCCCATTCCATGGCAATTTAGAACCTGGACGACCTTGGTCGGAGATCTCCTACGGACTGGGAAACCGGTACGCCGAAAGTGTCCGCAAGCCGAGCGCGATATTCCAAGCTCTTTTGTGCCGTCGTGGTGGACCGTCACTTCGTGCGGCAATCGCCGCCTGACGAAGGTTCGTCCTTTACGACTTCAAATTCCTTGACCGGTTTATTGTTCTTTAAGACGGTTACTTTGGCCATCGTCGACCTTTCGTGCTGGGTTCATGGACAAATACGCGTCTTCCGCGTGGATGCTCACCGTTATAGTTCGAAAGCGATTACTCTTGCAATTGCGGCTCGTTTCCCGGCAAACGATGTCATCAAAATTGCACCTTTTGAATCCGGTGGTTGTTGCTGTCCACGACATAGACCACTCCCCGTCGATCGATGCCCACCGCCCAGGGGTTCCGAGACCACCTTCCTGCCGCCCCGCCACACCCCAGCTCCCCTAAAGGTTGCCGTCACTCGTGAAACGCTGGATCCGGTTGTTTCCATATTCACGAACGAAAGATCTCCCCGTGGACCGATCGCGACGTCGTAGGGGTAATTGAGCTGACCGTCCCGGATCCTGCTCTCCGATAGCTCAGAACGATCGCCGTCGGTGTCGAATACCTGAACGCGGTGATTGCGGGCGTCAGCGACGTACAGTTGATCCTACGCCAGCGGCGTCGAACGTGAGTGCGCGAATCATCAACTGCCCCGGGTCTCCCCCGCGGCCTCCCCATTCGCCAAGGATCTCGTCGTTCGGACGGTTGGTGACCCGTTCGTTGACTTGAATTCCGCGACGTAGAGATTCCCTTGGAGTCGACGGCGACGTCCCCAGTAACCGAACCGTCCGCCAGCGGCGAACCCTTCGTCCCCGCCGATCACGCCGGAACAGGGCGCACCTGCCGATCGTAGATCAGCAGACGATAGTAATGTGAGTCCGCGACGATGAAGTTCCCGTCGCGATCGAGGCAAAGTCCGCTGGGGGCGGCCGAACTCATGGTTGGCGTGGACCAGCCCCGCAGGTAGGTGCCGTCGGGCGCGTGCACCTGAATTTGCGCATGTCGACCGTGAACAGCTCGTCGTTGATGACGATGGCCTTGGCCGACGAAGTCGCCGGGCAATAGCCCTCTCTTTCCCCAGGCGCTGATCCAGCCCGGTGGAACTTCCGCGCTCCACCACCCCGGCGCGGCCCCGGGCGACAATCGCTGGCCCATGGCGTGTCGAACCATTTCACCGGCCTTTGTAGAATTGATCCCATTCGAGGACGTTTTCCGTCGAAGACACATTCTCCGCGACGAAGATTCCGCAACCATTGCCACGGCCTGGTGGTAGAAGCGGGAATGGGAAAACAATATTTATCGCGTTTTGATCAATGTACAAGGGCGCGTAATGCGAAGTTCGTGAAAGTGTGCAAAGTGGATGAAATCAAGGCAGGGGAAGTCCGGATGCTGGAGGCGGATGGAACCAAAATCGCGGCTCTGTAATCGAGAAGGGCAACTGCACGCGCTCGATTTTGTCCCATTTAACAGGAAATCTTGGAGAGGAGTACCCTTGAAGAGGACCTGCTCGTCTGTCCGAGCATGATTTGGCATTCAAGCTTTCGACCGGCCAGTGCGTGACGATGCGGAGCGAACGCCCACGTTTCCCTGTCCGCGTCGAAGGGGAATGGATTCTGGTCGGAGTCTAAGTCTATTACCGTTCGACGAAATGAATATGATGGAGTTCTTGCCATAAGGGTTCACGAAAACGCGTGCATAACACCGTTGACGCGCGTTTGAACTATTTCTCGACGTCGTCGGCACGATTCGCCTTGGTTGCCCGATTGCCTTGCCGATTCTGCAGGCTTAACGGCAGTGGCGCCGCTTTGAAGATTTCCCCCGTTTTCATGTTGGGGATTTCGAACGATTGCAAGACTTCGGGAACATCGTCCTGTGAAGTATCGGCGTCCGCCTGGACCTTGTCTTTCGAAGCCCCCTGAGAATCCATTTTTGCCGAGGTCGGCTTGGCCCCTTGATTGAACCCCGACGGATCGAAAGGGTCGCCGGCGGGAGCGGTTTCCTCGATCGAGGGGAAATCGGTTGGCACGTTTCTCGGGCTGCGCCGGTTGACGGGGGGGGCAGGTGGTTCGGGCGCGTCGTCCGCCGTTGCGCTCAGCGAACCGCGTAGCGGCCGGCTCGGGCCGGGGGCGCTTCCAGGCAACTCGGGGCGTTGATAGCGCGGATGAAGTTCGGTGTTCGACGGATCGACGCGATCGCTGGCGAAATCACCGTCTCCGGCTCGCTGGTCGGTGGTGGGCCTCTTTTTCGCGAGGAACTCGGTATCGTTCGCCCAGCCGTCCGCGACTTCATAGACCCAGTCGCGGAGTTGCTTGTACATTGGGTCGTTGACGCCGCCCAAAGGGGCCACGCCGGCGTTGCCGTGCGCGTTGACGGCGTAAGCCAGCAGCGGGCTTTCCTCCGGTTTCCTCAGATCGACCGAAGCGAGGAGCGCTTGGAGGTTCCTCGCCGTCATCCGTTGATCTTTCACCCGCCCATCGGTCGCGCGAAAGAGGCGGAACTCTCCCGTGTGCCGAATCGAACCGTGGCAGGCAGTCGACGCGCATCGATTGACCAGCACCCGCTCCACGCTGTTGAATCGTTCGAAGGTTTCCTTGCCATGCCCGCGAATGAAACTTTCAATCACTTCGTTTGGTGGCGTTTGGACGGATCGGACGGTGCGCGCAGTCGGCGTGGTTCCTTTCGAACCAATCAATGGCGCTTTGCGACGCTCTTCCATTGCGCGGAGGATGCGGGCGACTTCCTCATGGCTCGGATCGACTTCGAGAATCTGTCGGAGTTCCCCCATCGCTTGATCGTCGAGGTGGTTTTGCAGACACCAGCGGTGTAGCTTAAACCTTTCGCCGATGTCATGGGGAGGAATATTCGCGGCTTTGAATTGGTACAGTTGCTCGAGGGAATCGGCGACGTGCACGACCTGTTTGGCGTCGTACCGGATTCGACCCCCGCTGCGCACCAGATAATAGCACTGATCGCCGGCTTCGACCACGCCGTAAGCGATGCGGTCGTTTTCCATAAGGAGGTAACGAGTCTTGTTCGACGTTTCCGCCGACTCTTCCGCGACGGAAGCGTTTGCCTCGGACGGATCCGTTCCCCACGCGGCCGGCACTGCGAACACGCAGGCAAGCAGGGTGGCTTGAACCACGAAAAAGCTGCTTTTTGTTGACATAATAAGGCCGCCATACACCAGGCCCACATTCTTGGCAAGGGGAGTTTTTGCCGTGAATTTCCGGGCATGTTCACGCTGGGAAAATCGCGGAAAGACCAACGAGCGATCAGGATGAGGAAAAAGGAACTCCGCGCGTGAAACTTGCGATTCTAGGAACCGCTGGTAGCTGGCATGCCGAGCAGTTACTGCACGCCGGGCAAAACCTGGGCCATGAGATGGTCGAGGTCGACTTCAAACGCTTGACGGCCCGACTGTCGATGAGGGAATCCGCGGTCGGCTGCGGGGAGGTCGATCTGATGGAATTCGACGGCGTTCTCGTGCGCGGAGTCCCCGCCGGGACGCTGGAACAGGTCGTTTTTCGCATGGACGCCTTGCATCGGCTGGAAACGGCGGGCGTCCGCGTCATCAATCCTCCCAAGGCAATTGAAACCTGCGTCGACAAATACCTCACCACCGCCCGACTGCAATCGGCGGGCATCCCCGTTCCCCGCACCGTGGTTTGTGAAGGGTTGGACGAAGCCATGGAAGCCTTCGAACGGCTGGGAAAGAACGTGGTGGTAAAGCCGATCTTCGGATCCGAGGGGCGAGGCATTTTACGAGCCGAGACGGAAGCGATGGCCTATCGCGTGTTCTGGACGTTGTTCAAGCTGCAAGCGGTGCTGTACATTCAAGAGTTCATACCACATCCAGGTCATGACGTCCGGGTGCTGACGATCGGCGACCGTGTGTTTACCGCCATGCGCCGCGTTTCGCGGGGCGATTTTCGCACCAACGTCGCTCAAGGAGGTTCTTTCGAGGCCTTTGAATTACCCCCGGTTTGGGAGGACCTGGCGTTGCGAGCCGCGAAAGCGGTCGCAGCGCCGATCGCCGGCGTCGATCTCCTGCCGGACGGATCCGGCTCGCCAATGGTCATCGAGGTCAATTCCACGCCGGGGTTCAAGGCGTTGTCGCAAACGACGGCCAAGAATATTCCCGCCGCCATGATCGAGTATCTCGCCGAGGATCGGATCACCGAGGCTACTACGGTGGGATAAACCTCTCCGCCTCTATCGGTCGCATCGACGGAACTCGGTATCAAGGTTCCGTTTTGTTGCATCGAATCTTGAAATTGAAAGGCAATTTGGCCAAGCTAGTAATTCCGGGAAACGCTCGCAAACGGGCAAGTTTTGGCTCGAATCGCAATCGAAAGAGCCCGGACGACATGCATTTCTGGAATGGGTAAAGGTCGCGATGGCAAAAAAAGAAGAGAAGACTCCCGCTAACGGAACACCGATTGTCGCGATTGGAGATCGCCGTAGCGATGATCGCCGATCCGGTGCTGATCGGCGTCGGAAGCAGGTTCCGGTCGCAGTCGACCGCCGCAGTAGCGAACGCCGGACCGGCGAACGCCGACGGCAAATCGATCCTACCACGTGTGAACGGGATTACGATGTGGAAGAGATCGAGTTCATGAAGGCAATTGACGAATACAAACGAGACTTTTGCCGGCCATTCCCCACTTGGAGCGAGGTTCTCGAGGTTGCGAAAGCCTTGGGATACCGCAAGGTGGCCGAACGGACGACGATCGTCGCGAACCGGGCGCGCGCCCACCTCAATACCACCGCCGACGAGTAACGTGGCGGCCAGGCGGACGATTTCTCGTTCGCCCGGCGGAAACCACTTCCAGGCCTCTCGTCCCTTCAAGGCGGCGGAATCAAGCCGGGGAATGTTCGCCATTCCCTCGGGAGGAAATTCCCAAACCCGACTGCTGCACGCCCCACCAATCCAATGGCGGCAATCCCGGCTTCCATTCGCCAAGGAGCGTCGGCGCAGAATCGGCGCATGTCGGCCTTGACAGGCGTGCCTTGAATAAAGCCCCGCCGGCGCGCTTGCTCCCCCACCTGGCGGAACAGTCTTTTCTTACAGGAAGAAAACGAACGTGACGATCACGAAAGTCGTGATCAACACGGGAATCGAGTACTTGAACATGTACGAGAAGAAGTCGGGCATGGGGACCCCCGATTCTTCCGCGATGGACCGAACCATGAAGTTGGGCGCGTTGCCGATATAGGTGTTGGCCCCCATGAAGACCGAACCGACGGCGACCGCCACCAAGAAGTCGTTGTTCTCCGCGATTAACTTGGGAAGGGCAATCGACTCCGGCTGACCGGGGTAGAACTGGCCCAATGCCGTGTTGAGGAACGTCAAGTAGGTTGGAGCGTTGTCGAGGAAACTGGACAAGATACCCGTGGCCCAAAAGTAATGGGCGGGCGTGCGCACCGACTGAATCAGGATGGCGAGCGCCCCTTCGTTTCCCGCCTTGAGAATTTCGAGCGCGGGAATAATGGTCATGAAGATGCCCGCGAATAACCAGGCCACTTCCTTAATCGGGAACCAGGAAAAGCCGTTCGCCTCGCGGATCACCTTGGCGGTGAACAAAAGGGACAAGAGTCCCATGACGATCAGGATGCCGTCGCGGGCGAGGTTTTGCAGCGGAATCGCGATTCCGTGACTGCCGGCCGCGGCCGCTTCAATCTTCTGTTCCATTTTTTCATGTTGCGCATGGTCGTCATGCCCCGATTCTCCCTTGGGTTCGGCGGCTTTTTCATGGCCGTGGTCGTGGTCATGACCATGATCGTGGTGCTCCGGGGCAATCAAGACCAGGTTTCCGTTCTGGACCCACGGCCCCGACGACAGATGAACGGGCTTCCAATAGCCGCTGACGAGCACTCCGGCAATGACACCGCCGATCCACAGGAAATTTACCAAGCCGTCGACGCGGATCGGCTCGCTTTCGCCCACCGGATGGCGCGCCTCCTCCGATTCCCGCCGGTATAGAATCGTATCCCACAGGAAGAAGATCGTTAGCACAATGGCAGCAGTAAGAGCAAAGTGGGGCAGAAGATTGGTCAACGTCCAAAAGAAGGGGACACCGTGCAGAAAACCCAGGAAAAGCGGCGGATCCCCCAGCGGCGTCAGCGAACCGCCGATGTTGCTCACCAGGAAGATGAAGAACACCACGGTGTGCGTGCGATACTTCCGTGCTGCATTCGCGCGCAAAAGCGGGCGAATGAGCAACATGGAGGCGCCGGTGGTGCCAATCCAGGAGGCGATCACCGTGCCTATCAGGATGATCAACGAATTGACGACCGGGGTCCCGGCGAGCGAACCGCGCACGAGAATTCCGCCGGATATCGTGAACAGCGCCCAGAGGAGTATCACGAAGGGAATGTAATCGAGTAGAAAAATGTGCAGGATCTCATGATAGGCCGCCGTCCCGTACAAGAGAAGAAACGGAATGGCGAGAATGGCTCCCCAGCCGATCGACACCTTGCGAAAATGGTGATGCCAGAAACGGGGCGTAAAGAGAGGACACAAGGCGATCGAGAGCAGCATGCCGGCAAATGGCACGACCCAAACGAGGGAGAGTTCCTTACCCATGTTCATTCCTTGTTTGGCGGGCCGCGACGTGTTTGCTTAAACAGCGTTCTGACAGCCCATTCCTTTTGCTTGAAAATGCAACGCCTGAACCCGTGGCTTCTCGACTCGATTTCTTTATGCCTTTTATCCACCGCCGTCGATGGCTTAACGTACTTCCGGGCTGGTGAGCGCCCTGCGAAAAAGTGGCATTGCCTTGGCTGAAAACCATCCCTGCCAAGGAAGTCGGAACCGTTCCGAAGCGTTTGCTCTTCGCTTCCCATTCCACTTTATTCACGGCGGCGACAAGCCCTATTGCCGTGAACAACTCTGTGGGATTCATGGATAACCTTGCATGTTGCGCGAAGCAAAGCAAATCCGCATTTCTCATTCCCGTCGCTGACGCCGTCCAGGCAGCGGCGATTGAGCTTCAAAACGCAATGGCGAGTTTTCCGGCTCGGTTGTTTGGAGATCCTTCACGCTAGCCGCGAGTCGCGGAGTCCGTGAATGCGCAACGGGCCGGCGCTTTTGAAAATGCACCGGTGTGCAGGTCTTACGAAGTTCCGCGCCTCGACTCGTTGCTTCTAATCTCCCGTGGGAACTCTGATCACCTCCGGGGATAGTGGTTGATGGGAGCGATCAAGGATCTCCAACCGACGAATTTGGAGAGAGTTCGCAGAAAGTTGCCAACGCAGCACGACGCGAACGTTCTCACCGGCAACTTTTTGGGCGAGCTGGCGCAGGTCCAGTTGATAAGTCAAGGCTCCTCGACTGGACCGGTGAAACGGGATTCGACCCAACTCTCTTGCAGGCGCTATCCCGGCTTCGATGGCAACCGAGCCGGTTTCCGTTTCGGTACCTCGATCCATTTCATCGAATTGTACCCAGCCGAGCCGATCGGCCGGGAGGAGCGGTGTCCGACACGCGAAATGCGTTTTTTCCGATTGGAGCGTCAATAAGCCCTGGGCCAATGTCAGTCGAGTCGCCTCCGCGGGTTCGAGTTTCCACGGAATCTCACCGTTTGCGTCGGGGAAGGGTGCGGCGTAGGTGGTTAGCCGGCTACGTGCCTCGCGCGTGGATTGACGGACCCGATGGCTCGAACGTTCCGCGTCCACAGCCTCGACTTGAAGCCATGCAACCAGCAGCGTGATCAAGATTCCGCCGACCCATTCGCCTTTTGGCGACTGAAAGAGCACCGACCATCCAAAACAGAGCAACGAGGCGAACGGAAAAAACGCCGGCATGAGATAACGGCCTTGAGGGCTCAAGCCGAATTGCGCGCTATGCGAAACATGGAGGACCCAGGAGAGTGCAATGCCAAGGGTTAGCGAACCCGCGAGCGCCCACCACGCCGGCTCGTTCGTCCACCCAGCCCGCGCTGGCAATGTTCTCCCGCGACTGATAAGCGCCCCCACGGCGATCCCGGTGGCCGCCGTCGCCAGAAAGTAATCCACGTCGGCAAGCAAAACATTCTGATAGCCGAATGCTCCCCAGAAGGATTGCCAGGTCATCGAGAGGAATTCGGGAAACTTATCCAGATCCAGGAATCCCTGCTCCAGACGATTTCTCGACAGATGGTCAAACCACCATTGTCGGTGAACGGAGATTCCCCAGAGGGAACGATGGTGATTCCAACTCCAAAGGATCCAGGGGAGACAGACCGCGCCGGTCAGTAACGCCGCCCAGGAATATCCGACTAAGATTCTTTTCCAAGAGGCCCCCCGCCAAAAACCTTCGAGGACGATCGGCGCGCCGGCGAGGAGGACGGAAAGGGAGTTGGTTTTGGTGAGCAACGCGATGCCCCCCGCGATTCCGAGCGCAGTCAAGGTCCACCCGGACTGCCCCACTTCCGCGATGCGGACCCAAAAGTACCAGAGAAAACCACATGCCAAAATCATGGACGCGTCGTTGTTGGAATAACTATCGATGAACACGAGTTGAGGGTGGAGTGCCGCGACCCACGTGATCGAGAGCGTGGTGGCGGGCGATCGAGGAGTGAATCGTCGGGCGGCCGCGTAGGTGACCCAAATGGTCGCCATGCCGACGGCGACGTTCCCCAATCTCGCGCCGACATGATCTTCCAGTGAGGTGATCCAGAGCCGATGTGCGATAGCCGAGGGTAAGTACCCGACGAAGGGAACGGCCGGGTAGCTCACCGGCACGCGCGCCGGGACATCCGCCATCGTCGGCGGTCGGTTCTCTTTGGACAGGTAACGGACCATCGCGTAATGACAGAACTCGTCGGGCGCGTGATTGTAAGGGAGAAGAAACGCCCAGTACGCGCGGATGGCCCCACCCACCAGGCAGGCAAGAACCGCGAGCGCCGTTGGCAAACCTCGCGAGTTTTTGGGCGTGTTCGTTCCCCGATCATCCATCCAGCAATTCCCAAGAGGCCCGCGTTCTCCCGTAAGCTTTGCGAGATTGTTCTACAGAGCGAGGCGGAAGGGAAGGCCAGTTCCGTCGACGCGCCGGCGAGGGTGAACAAAAAGTCGACGAACGCCTTCCCCAATCAATAAGGGATATTGGCGGTCTACGATTGATTTGCAGTTCAGGTTTTGCAGGAGGAGCTCTTGATCCGATGAGCCAATTCCCGGATATGTTCCGGTCCGGTCCTGCAGCAACCGCCGAGGACGGCTACGCCCAGGGAGTGCCAGCCGACCGCCAAGTCGACGAAACTCGCGATGTCCGATGCTCCCTTCCAACCGCGCGTCGCGGAATCCCACTCCTCCCCGGAATTGGGATAAACGACGATCGGCTTGGAAGTCACCGCGCGGATCTCGCGAGCCAGGCTGGCGACATGTTTAGGCGCGGTGCAGTTGACTCCCATAGCAAGGATCTGGGATTCCTCCGCCAATCGGTGAGCGCACTCGCGCAACGGTTCGCCGTGCGCCACCAACTTGTCATCGGCGCAGGTAAAGCTGATCCAGCCTGCCACGTCGGGAAATTCCCTCAGCGCCGTCGCGATCGCTTCCGCTTCGCAAAGCGAGGGGATGGTCTCGCAGGCAAAGAGGTCCGCGCCTGCGTCCGCGAGAATCGCCAACCGCCGTCGATGAAAATCGATCAATACCTCCCGGGATACGCCGTAGTGGCCGTGAAATTCCGACCCATCGGCGCGCGCCGCTCCGTACGGGCCGATCGATGCGGCCACTAGGGGGTGAGGACGTCCGGTATTCGACCCTATTTCCTTCCAGTATCGCTCGCAGGCGCGTCGCGCTAATTCGACGCTTCGCGAAAGCGTTTGCTCTGCTTGGTCTCGCGCGAGCCCACGTTGCATGAATCCCTCGATGGTTGCCTGATAACTCGCCGCGATGACGCAGTCCGCGCCGGCGACGAGGTAGTCATGGTGGACCGATTCGATTGCCTGGGGATTCTCGATCAGCAGTTTCGCGGACCACAGGGGATCCGCCAGGCTCCAGCCCCGCTTTTCCAATTCCGTCGCCAGGCCGCCGTCAAGAATGAGGGTTCCATGATCTGCGAGGAAACGAGTCAACGCGTCGTCGCGAGCGGACATGCACGATTCCTCTCCAACAGGTAGCTTTCGTCGAAGCGGGCGGTCAATCCTTTTCGTTGGCCCAATCCCTGGGTTTGAGGAACTCGAAGAGTTCGGCTTCCCGCGATCCTGGTTCCGGCGCGTAACCGTAGACCCATTTCACGTTGAGCGGAAGCGACATGAGGATCGATTCCGTCCGGCCACCGGTTTTGAGCCCGAAGACGGTGCCGCGGTCGTAAACGAGATTGAACTCGACATATCGTCCGCGCCGAATCAGCTGAAACTCGCGTTCACCGTCCGTGAAGGACTCTTGTTTTCTACGTTCCAAGATGGGGACGTACGCTTCGCCGAAGTGATCGCCCGCGTCTTGAACGAAACGAAAGGTCTCTTCCGGCTGCTTGTCGAGATAATCGAAGAAGATTCCGCCAATGCCACGCGGCTCGCCGCGATGCTTGAGAAAAAAGTAGTCGTCGCACCATTGCTTCAGTTTCGGATAGTCGACGATCGCGGCGTGCCGCTGACAGACGTCCCTCCAGACCCGATGAAAGTGGATGCAGTCCTCGCGGTAGGGGTAGTAAGGCGTGAGATCGGCTCCCCCCCCGAACCACGCATGGTCGCCGCGGGAAAGATAGCGAAAATTCGCGTGGACCGTGGGAATCTTGGGGTTCCAAGGATGGAGGACAAGCGAGACGCCGGTGGCGTTAAAGGATCTGCCGGATCCCGGCATGGTGGTGGCAAAATCCTCGCTGAACTCGCCGCTCACCATCGAGAAGTTCACGCCTGCCTTCTCGAACACCTTTCCTTCCATCAAAACACGCGATCGGCCACCCCCGCGACCTCCTTGGTATTCCCATCGATCTTCGTGAAAGGAACTCCCTTCGACGGCTTCCAAGGAGGCACAGATCCGATCCTGCAAGCCGCGAAAATAACTCTCGACCTGGCTCAATAGTTCCGCCATGAAACCATCCTCATGTTCTGCGGGGGCGCCGGGGTTTTGTTGCGATATCCCTGCAGCTTTTACCGTCAAAACCAATCGAGTTTTACATTGGGTTCACCCGCCGAGTTACCATATAGTACTCATTCGGATCGGCGAGTGGCGGGCCCTTGGCACCGGTGCTTCGCCGATGAGAGGTTTCCACTGGTTCGAGAGACGTGAAAACGATGATGGAAATCCGCAAGTTCACCATTCTCCCCCGAGTTCCCGACGCCCTCAAGCCTTTGGACGTGATCGCCAAAAATTTATGGTGGTCTTGGAATCCCGACGCCATTGCCCTCTTCCGTCGCCTCGACGACGACCTCTTTTCCACCACCGGACACAACCCCGTTAAGATGCTCGGCGTGATTGACCAGCATCGCCTGGAAGTGCTCTGCGAGGACGCGGGTTTTCTGGCGCACATGTCGCGCGTCATGGAATCCTTGACTCGCTACACGCAAACCGATTCGACCTGGTTCCAGGAGATGCACGGCGACGTCAAGGACGTCAAGATCGCGTACTTCTCCGCCGAGTTCGGGCTGGACGAGAGTCTGCCGATCTACTCCGGCGGCCTCGGCATTCTCGCCGGTGACCACCTGAAGTCAGCCAGTGACCTGGGAATCCCGCTCGTCGGCATGGGCCTGCTCTACCAGCAAGGGTATTTCCGGCAGTACCTCAACGCGGACGGTTGGCAGCAGGAACGGTATCCGGAAAACGATTTCTACACGATGTGCTGCCAGCTCGAACGCGACGCCGGCGGCAAGCCTCTGCTCGTCGAGGTTCAATACCCAGGTCGGGTCGTCAAAGCGCAGGTTTGGCGCGTGCAAGTCGGACGCATTCCACTCTACCTGCTCGATGCGAATATTCCGCTGAACGGTCCGGAGGATCGCCAGATCACCGCGCAGTTGTACGGCGGCGATCAGGACATGCGCATTCGCCAGGAGCTTTTGCTGGGGATCGGTGGCATGCAGGCGCTTCGCCTGCTCGGCATCAAGCCGACCGTTTGCCACATGAATGAAGGACATTCCGCGTTCCTGGCGATCGATCGCGTCTGCGAAACGATGGAGAAGTTCGGCGCCGATTTCGAGACCGCGTGCGAAACGGTTGCCGCCGGCTGTGTCTTCACCACGCACACGCCGGTCGAGGCCGGCAATGACATGTTCCCTCCCTACCTCGTCGATCAGTACCTCGAGCCGTACTATCGCAGAATGAAGATCGACCGGGAACGTTTCCTCGGCCTGGGTCGACAACATCAGGAAGACAAGGGGGAGCCGTTCTGCATGACGGTCCTCGCGATTCGGCTCGCCAACCACGTCAATGGCGTGAGCAAGCTGCATGGCAAGGTTTCTCGGCGAATGTGGAAGAACATCTGGCCGGAACTACCCGAGTCCGACGTCCCGATTCGCTCGATCACGAACGGCATCCACACGAAAAGTTTCCTGTGCGCCGAAATGAGCCAATTGTATGACCGCTATCTCGGTCCGCAGTGGGACGAGCGGCCTGCGGACCATTCGATCTGGCAGCGCGTGCAACAGATTCCGGACGCCGAACTCTGGCGGACCCACGAAAGACGGCGCGAACGACTCGTGGGATTCTGCCGGCGGCGCGTGGCCCGCCAGATGCGCGCTCGCGGCGCCAATGCCAACGAGTTGACACTCGCCGAGGAAGTACTCGATCCCGATACCCTTACCATCGGGTTCGCGCGGCGATTCGCGACCTATAAACGCGGCGCGCTAGTGTTTCGCGACCTGAATCGGCTGGCAAAGATCGTCAATGACGCCGAACGCCCGGTGCAGTTCATCTTCGCCGGCAAGGCGCACCCACGGGACCATGGCGGCAAGGAGCTTATCGCCCACATCACGCACGTCGCCAGAAATCCCGAGTTCATGCGGCGCGTCGTTTTCATCGAGGACTACGACATGAACGTCGCACGCTACATGGTCCAGGGAGTCGACGTCTGGTTGAACAACCCGCGCCGTCCCCTGGAGGCGAGCGGAACGAGCGGCATGAAGGGCCCGCCCAACGGCGTTCTCAACATGAGCGTTCTGGACGGCTGGTGGGTCGAAGGGTTCGCCACCGACAACGGCTGGGCGATCGGAAACGGCGAAGAATACAGCGATCTCAACTACCAGGACGAGGTCGAGAGCCGCGCCATTTACGATTTGCTCGAAAAAGAGGTCGTCCCGCTCTTCTATGAACGTGGCGCGGACGGCTTGCCGCGCGGATGGACGCAGCGGGTCAAACGCTCGATGATGACCGTCTGTCCCGTTTTCAACACCAATCGCCAGGTCCAGGAGTACACCGAACGGTTCTATCTCCCGTCGGCGGAAAGGTACCTTGCGCTTTCCGAAAGCAAGTTGGCGGGCGGGGCCGAATTGGCGCATTGGCTCGCCAAGGTTCGCAAGGAATGGGGACAGGTAAAAGTCGAGGATGTCCAACTCGTCGGCCAAGACCACATCGAGGTCGGTTCACAACTCCACGTGGTGGCGAAGATTAGGCTGGGGAACCTCAATCCGGATGAAGTCAACGTCGAGCTTTACCATGGAAGCCTGGACGCCATGGGGGCGATCAACTCCGCCCAGTCGGTGTCGATGAGCAGCAATGGTTCGACGCCGTCAACGGGAGTTTTCGCCTTCGAAGGAAACATTCCTTGCCGCACCAGCGGCCAGCATGGCTATGCGGTGCGCGTGCTTCCCAAACATCGATTGCTCCCGCGCGCATTCGAGCCAGGCCTCATCCGCTGGGGCTGATCGTTCTCCAAGCCAATTCGCGCTCCTCTCTGGTTCTTGACCGGGGAGGAGCGTAACCGGTCTCCCGCCGAAGTTCGGCATTCGCGCCATCGGCTCTCCTCGTCATGGTTCCGCCGGTTCGTCCATCCGCTACAATGCTTTCTTTCCGAAGCGAGCAGGGAACCTCACATCCATGAAGACGATTCTTTACGGCAAGGTCGTGTTGCCTCATCACGTGCTGGAACGCGGCGCGGTGCTCTTCGAGAACGACCTGATCCTCGACGTCGGTCCGAGACAGCAGGTGACGGCGGCGGGCGCCAATATCATCGAGCACGACGGCTACATCACGCCCGGCTTCGTCGACATTCACGTTCACGGCGGGCGCGGGGCGGATTTCATGGATGGGACAGCCGAGGCATTTCGTATCGCCATCGGGGCGCATCGCGCTCATGGAACCACCTCGATCGTTCCAACGACGACAGTCGCGTCTCGCGGCCACATCTTGCGCGTGCTGGAGACTTGCCGAGCCGAAATGCGTTCGGAGACGTATCCCGCGCGCATTTTGGGCGTGCACTTTTATGGCCCCTATTTTGGCAAAGAGGCGGCGGGGTGTCACCCGACGGACGACCTCGCCGATCCCGATCCGCGGGAGTACTTCGAATACCTCGAATACAAGGACGCCATCGTCTCGGCGACAGTGGCGCCCGAGCTGCCCGGCGCGGAGTCCTTCGCTCGGGCCTGCCTCGAAAGAGGCATCGTCGTCAACGCCGGCCATTCGCACTGTACCTTCGATCAGGCGCAGCGCGCCATCGAGTGGGGAGTCCGCCACGTCGACCATCTTTTCTGCGCCATGTCCGACCGCGCGCGGCTGAGGCAAAGGCAAATCTTTCCGATGCGGGGTGGGCTCATGGAAGCCACACTCTTTTTCGATCAACTCACAACCGAGGTCATCGCGGACGGCAAACACTTGGCGCGAGAACTGTTGCAGTTGGCGTTCAAGATCAAGGGGCCGGACAAACTGGCCCTCATGACGGATTCCAGTCGGGCTCTTGACATGCCGGACGGTGACTACATTTTCGGGCCGATCGATGTTGGGCGACCATTTCGCCGCGAGGATGGCGTCGGCGTCACGCCCGACGGCAAGGCCCTCGCCAGTGCCGTCATGGGGATGGACCACATGGTACGAACTTTTCACAAGGCCACCGGATGCACGGTCCCCGAAGTGATTCGCATGGCCACTCTCACGCCCGCCCGGATCGTGAAGCGGGACGAAAAAATCGGAAGCCTGTCCCCGGGTAAATTCGCCGACCTACTGCTGCTCGATTCGGACCTTGGCGTCCGTCAGGTCTGGTTGGCGGGAAAACCGGTCGGCAGCAACGAACTGTTCGACCAATAGAACCTCCTTCCCATGGAGCGGGCCCGCGCGCCTGCCGATATCGATAGGGGAGACCAGCGGGTCGGCAGGGAAGTATGGCTGTTCCATGATGCGAAAGAGGCTGATCTTCGGCTGCGTGATCGGGCTGCTCGGGGCGGGATGCGCCGTCGCGACCCATACAACCGCTAAACCCGATCCCGCGCTCGGACCCCCGGAAGCATTGCCCACGCCGAAGTATCCGTCGTTTCGGGATTGGGGTGAGATCGAAACGCGATTGAAACAGGCTCTCGTCGCCAATCCGTCCGATGTTCAGGCCTATGCAGAACTTGGGCGACTGCAAAAGGAACAGCGAAAATGGACCGCTAGTGAAACATCCCTGCGGCGGGCGGTGGAATTGGCCCCTTCAGACGCCGGCATTCGCCGCGACTACGCCATCGTACTCGCGGAATTGGGGAGAGTCGACGACGCGCTTTCCCAAATGGAATTGGCCCTCAAGCTGGATAAATCGAACACGGAGACGCTCACGTCTTATGGTCGCCTGTTGCGCCGAGTCGGTCGCAATGCCGACGCTCTGACGGCGTATGAACGCGCATGGAATGGTTCGCCTCCCTCCGCCGAGGCAGGCCATGAACTGGCCCTTTGGGATATCCAACGGAATCAATGGGCTGCCGCTGCCGGACGGCTTCAAGTATGTCTCGTTTACGAGCCGAACTCCGTGTCCATTCGCCGGACCTATGCGAAGACACTCAGCCATTTGCAGCGGGATTACGACGCGATTCGGGAGTGGGAATATCTGGTGAGCCGCGGCGAGACGGGTTCGGAGGGTTATTGCGAATTGGCAAAACTGTATTTGAAGGGTGGGAAACGAGATCTCGCCGTCGAATGCCTCGCCTACGCCCGCCGTATCGATCCCCGGACTCCCGCAGTGGATGAGATACTTCGCCAACTCCAGGCGGGCGCGCCCGTTGCGCCACGAAATGTCGAATATCGATCCCTAACCCCTTCCAGTTCCCCATCGCGATAGTGTCCATCCGCCGGGCATGTCCTTGCCGAAAATACCATTCGCAAGGTCCCCATCGACGGCATTCCCCCTTGGACCGGACTATTTGATTGAACGCATATTGGCTGGTTGCTAGAATTTACCTCCACTTGCACGAGGCGTGGCCGATTGGAGCGGCCGCAGGCCAAAGTGCCGGAGTCATTCGCGGTGGTGGGGAGCCGATGCGATTTTCGCAGGTTCCTGCCGCCAATTATTTCGCTAGGGATTCGATCTGGCGCGCTGGATGGACGCGTTGGAAGGTGAATGACGGAGCGAAGAACGGGATCCGGCGCGGTGGCGTGCTGTCTCGCGGTCAAGAAAGATGGGTATGTTAGGGATCCAAAAGTTCGGTCGCGGTCGGAACCTTCTCGCTGGGCAAGTGGAAGCTGCGTCGCGGATTCCGTACAATGCCCCACGTGCCGACGAATGCTGCGTTCGTCGAAGCCAAGGTGCCGGCGGGCCGCAGGGCAGGAGTCATTGAGTGGAAGTTTCGATTTCGACACGACACGGTAGCATCGGTCAGGACGCACACGCCTATATCGAAAAAAAGCTTCCCAAGCTGGCGCACATCTTTGAGCGTCTGACATCGATCAATGTCACCATCGACTTTCAGAAGCACGAGCCGGAGGTCGAAATCCTGGTTTCGGCCGAGCATAAACATGATTTCGTGGCGCGCGAGCGCAACGTGAACGTGACTTCGGCGTTCGACAATGCCATCGCGAAGATGGAAATGCAGCTTCGCAAATACAAGGAAAAGATTCAGGATCATCACCGCCGAAGTGCCGGAAGCGCCGAACCGTTGGCGGATCGCGCAGCGAGCGAGGAAGCATAATCGCTATCGCGGCGTGTAGGTTGAATTCAAGATAACGCGGCGCGAGTCACGGTTGCCCGTCGCCGTTCCCATAAGGAGATTCGGATGAAGTTGGCCGATTTCGTGGTTAACGAGGCAATCATCAGCGACCTTGCCGCCACGTCGAAAGAGCAGGCCATTCGGGAGATCATCAATAGCTTGCTGACGGCAGGGAAGCTGAATCCAGCAGAGGTGGAAAGCATTGTCGCCGCGATCATGAAGCGCGAAGAGTTGGGTTCGACGGGCATCGGCAACGGCGTTGCGGTTCCTCACACCAAGCACCCGAGCGTCGATCGCATGATCGGCACCGTCGCGGTGAGCAAGCAAGGCTTGGACTTCGCGAGCATCGATCGTGAACCGGTCGACATCGTATTTCTTGGTTTCTCCCCGGATCGTCCCGGGATCACCTTCGCGCCTTGGAGAACATTTCTCGGCACCTTCGGGTGGAAACGTTTTGCCGGTTTCTTCGCCAATCGAAGAATCGGGAAGACATCATCGAAGTTCTGGAGGAGGCGGACGACAATCGTTTCGAGTAAGCGGCCGCGCCGTGGCGAACCCCGTCCAGGATCGTCAACTCGGCCTGCTTGGTCGGTCAATCCGACAGGGCTAACTCGGAGTGTAGTGAGCGGAGGTGATTCTTGACCACGCAAGGCGACATTGGACCTATCATGCCGCAACAGGTGGGTGAAAATCATTTCCGTTGCCATGTGTCGATTGTCAATGAAATGGGGTTGCACGCACGGCCGGCGTCCATGTTCGTGGAAATGGCGAACCGGTATCGTTGCGACGTTCAGATTCAAAAAGGGGGCGAGCCCGTTGATGGCAAGAGCATTCTGCAATTGCTCTCGTTGTCGGCGGAAGTCGGAACCCCTCTGGTCCTGGAGGCGCGCGGGCCGGATGCGGAAGCGGCCCTGAGTGCCCTTGCAAAATTGGTCGCGTCGGGCTTCAATGAGATGGAGCCTGCCGGTCCCTGAGCCGTGCCCCGAGCGCATGTGCAGCGGGCCGCCATCGACCCACCGGATAACTGGGGGCCATGGAAACAATTCGCGGTATCGCCGTTTTTCCGGGAGTGGCCATCGGGCCCGCACTGGTGCTAGACCAGGACGGTTTCCGCATCCTTCGCCATCATATTGACCCGGAATCCGCGCCCGATGAAATCGAGCGGCTCGATGCCGTGCTCTCCTCCGTCGCCGACGAACTGGACAAGAAAGCGCTTCTCGTGCGTGAGCGGCTCGGTTCCGAAGTCGCGCTCATCTTCGAAGCCCACCGACGCATGATCTTAGATCCACATCTCCGGCAACTCGTTGTCGAACGAATCGAGAAAAGTCAATTCAGCGTCGAGTACGCCGTCCGGACGGTGATGCGCCGCTACGAAGACATGTTCCAGAAAATGAAGGGGTCCCCCTTCGCCGATCGGGTGACCGATTTCCGCGATATCGAGCGGCAACTGCTCACCAGTCTCGTCGGCGAGCGGCGCAGCGCCCTCGAAGACCTGACGTACGAAGTGATCGTCGTCGCCCACGACTTGACCCCCAGCGAGACCGCCTCCTTCAACAAGCAGTTCGTCAAGGGGCTCGCCACCGCCACCGGCGGTAGAACCAGCCACACGGCGATTGTCGCCGGCGCCATGGAAACTCCCGCGATCGTGGGGTTGGGCGAGTTCCTCCGCGAAGTTTCCCCTGGCGACGTCGTGATCATCGACGGCAATCGGGGCGTGCTCATCGTCGATCCCGACGAACCGACCTTGCAAAAGTATCGCTCCAGCGCCCGGGAGTATCTCCGTTTTGAGGAGAGTCTCCACGAACTTCGCGATCTGCCCGCGGAAACCATGGACGGCGAGGCGGTGCAATTACTCGGGAACATCGAGTTTCCCCACGAGGCCAAGCATTGCATCGAACGGGGAGCGGACGGCATCGGGCTTTACCGCACGGAGTTTCTCTATCTCAATCGAGAAGACCCTCCTAGCGAAGACGAACATTATGCCGCCTACAGCGAGGTTCTGCGCGCCATGGGGCCGGACCGCCCCGTGGTCTTCCGCACGATGGACCTGGGAGCCGACAAGTTCCAGCGGGGGCAGGAGAACACGGCGGAGTACAACCCATTCCTGGGCTTGCGCAGTATTCGACTGTCGCTGAGAAATCTATCGGTTTTCAAGACGCAGCTTCGCGCGCTTTTGCGGGCGAGCACTTTGGGAAACCTCCGGATCATGTTTCCCCTGGTCAGCACCGTGTTGGAACTGCGCCGCTGCCGCATGGTCCTTGCCGACGTGATGGAGGATCTGGAGGAGGAAGGAATCGAATTCCGGCGAAATATCCCGATCGGCATGATGGTCGAGGTTCCGTCGGCGGCATTGCTCGCGGATCAATTTGCGAAATATGTTGACTTCTTTTCCATTGGGACCAACGATCTGATCCAATACACGCTCGCCGTCGATCGGACGAACGAGACGGTGGCGTCGCTTTATAGTGCGTCGGATCCCGCGGTGCACAAGTTGCTTAGACTGGTGGTTCGCGCCGCGGAA
The DNA here is from genome assembly GCA_046350335.1 of Planctomycetota bacterium. Taxonomy (GTDB): domain Bacteria; phylum Planctomycetota; class Planctomycetia; order Kolteriales; family Kolteriaceae; genus JAXMAQ01. Next base: position 54,761 of record JAXMAQ010000003.1, on the reverse strand, counting down.
CGCAACGGGATCAGCGTGAACGTCTGCGGTGAAATGAGCGGTGATCCGATTTACACGATGTTGCTGTTGGGCATGGGGCTTCGGCAAATGAGCGTCACGCCGCACAACATTCCGGAAATTAAAAAGATCATTCGAAGCGTGACGTTACCGGTTTGCCGCAAAGTCGCGGCGCGCGTCCAGCGTTTGGACACCGCGGGTGACATCACCAACTATTTGCGCAATCGCACGCGGCACATCGTGCCCGAGTTGATCGATGATCTCGGATGAGTCACTGGCAAGTCCGGACCGGGAGCGTGTCCCGGCGCCGGCCGAAACGATGGTTCGAGAGAAGGTACGCATTCGTTACCGAAAGGAAGGTTCGCTTCGTTTTCTAAGCCACAACGACCTGATGCGATGTTGGGACCGTTTATTCCGGCGGGCAGCCCTGCCGGTGCGCGCGTCGGAAGGGTTCAATCCCCGGCCGCGCATCTCCTGTCCCTTGGCGCTCGCGTTGGGCGTGGTGGGTGTCGAGGAAATCATCGAGGTCGAGTTCACGGAAAATCTCACGCTGGACGAGGTCCAATCCCGGCTTGCCCGAGAATTGGTGCCGGGCTTGGAGATTCTGTCGGTGACCCGCCATCCCGCCAAGGAGCGGACGGAAGTGGTCATGGTGGAATACGCCTGCCCGTTCCCCACGGGGTTCTCTCGTTCGGCGATCCTCGAGGCAAGGGAGCAGCTCCTGGCGAGCTCCGACCGAAAAATCACGCGACATATCCCCGGAAAGCCGGATCGTGTCGTCGATATCCGACCCTTGATACTCGATATTTTGGTGCTGGAAAACGAAGTCCGATTGCGCCTGCGGGTCATCCAAGGCGCGACCGCGAGGCCCGAAGAGATTCTAGGAGCGCTCGGAATGGCGCATCTCCCCAACGAGGGAATGGTGCTTGCCCGCACGCGCGTCCTGCTGGCCTCGGAACTCACTTCCGACGAACGCGTGCCGAGCACTGATTGCAAAGGCGCACTTCATGAAGAAAGAAATGTTGATTAACGTCCTCCAGCCCGAGGAAACCCGCATCGCCATTTTGGAGGACGGAGTACTCGAGGAGCTTTACGTCGAACGTGTTTCCCACGAAAGCTTCGTGGGAAACATCTACAAGGGCCGGGTCGTTAACATCGAACCGAGCATCCAGGCAGCGTTCATCGATTTTGGCGTCGGCCGCAACGGGTTTCTCCACATCTCCGACGTCGATCCTCAATACTACGTCGGCCCCACGGCAATCGACAATATCATCAACGGCGAAGGGGATCACGGGGACCGGGGGGGGCGCCAAGATCGCGCGGAACGAGGCGAGCGACCGGAACGAAGCGAACGCTCCGAGCGCGGCGAACGGGGTGGACGCGGCGAGCGGTCCGAACGAGGCGAGCGGTCCGAACGAGGCGAACGACCCGATCGCGGCGAACGGTCCGAACGTGGAGAACGCTCCGAGCGCGGCGAACGGAGTGATCGTGGCGAACGAGGCCGTCGTGGAGACTCCCGAGGGAGCGAACGCCGGGAACAAACCCGTGATCGCGACGAGCGTCGTGGCGAGTCGCGCGGTTCGGGAGAACGGTCCCAAGAGTCGCGAGGCCGCGATGATCGCCGGCGCGAGCGTGCTCCTCGCGAAGAGGGTCCGGAAAGAGAGGAAGAATTTGAGATTTCCGAGGAACAAGTCGGCGACGAACCTGGCGGCGAACGTTCCTCCGATGCCGATTCCCACGATTCGCGACCGGGTGGCCCCCGCCGACGAGGTCGAAGGGGACGGGGCCGTCGCAAACGCGAAGCGGCTGTTCGCAATGACATTCCCGATGAATTGTTGACCAACTCGGACTCGCTTCCCGAATTGGAAGACTTGCTGATCGAAGATGATTTCTCGCGTCCGCCGGAGCCGCGCGGCGAGGAACGGGAACCGCGCGAGCCTGAAGCACCGGTGGTGCGCGCCGCCGAACCGGAGTTCCGGGCGCCCCCTCCGACGCCACAACCCCCACCGCTACCGACGTCCATTCCCGAGCCCGACGACGAGGATGGGTTTGGCGCGGGAATTCTTGAGGACGACGAACCTTCGTTTGTCGGCCAAGAGGATTTTCCACCACCCGAGCCTCAACGAGGCGTGTACCGCCGTATCGAACCAAATGGAGATGAAGAAGAGGAAGGCGGGTTCGGCAGCGGAATCTTCGAGGATGACGAGGCGCAGCCGGCGTCCCTACGCGACACTCCCCGATCTTCGTCCCAGCGTGAAGAATCACGGCCCGGTCCTGAAGCCCGCGAGGAAAACATCCGGCCCGAGTTCCGCGAGGAAAACGTTGGTCCGTCTCTCGGCGACGAGGAAGTGGGGCCCGAGCCGCGGGTGGCGCGGTACGACGATGAAGAGTCCTCGCTGGAAAGTTGGGTCGATTTTGCAGTCGAACCGTCCGCGGAGGGGGGAACGGAGACGTCGCATCCGACCGAGCGCGCCAGTCAATCCCAGGAGGAAGAGGAACGTCCGCGTCGCCGTCGCCGCCGGGGTGGTCGCGGGCGCCGAGGTCGCGGTCGCGACGATGCGCCCCGCGATCAAGAGAACGCGCCCGAGCCTTCTCCATATACCCTCGACGAAGAAGACGATCTCGGTTTCGAAGAGCGAGAAATCGAGCCGGAACCGGAGCGTCAAGATCGGCCCCAGCGTCAGCCGCACGGCCGTGGCGACCGCTCGTCGGATCGCCGTGGCGGTGGTCGGCAACAAGGACGCAACGGTTTTCGGGGCGGCCCCGGCGCTCGACGTCCAAGGCAACGGCCCCCCATTCAGGACATCTTCAAGCGAGGCCAAGAGGTTCTCGTTCAGGTCATCAAGGAAGGAATCGGCAACAAAGGGCCGACCCTTTCGACCTACATCAGTATTCCCGGCCGATATCTCGTCTTGATGCCCGGATTGAATCGCGTCGGCGTTTCTCGAAAGATCGTCGACGACGAACAACGTCGCCGTCTTCGCGAGATCGTTGCCGACCTCGAACGTCCCAAGGGGGTCGGATTCATTATCCGGACCGCTGGCCTGGAGCGGACGAAGAAGGAGTTGGAACGCGACTTGGCGTATCTTTGCCGGCTTTGGGAAGTGGTGGTTCGCCGGATTCGTGGGCAGAAGGGTCCCACCTCCATCTACCAAGAAAGCGACATGATCATTCGGACGATCCGGGACATTTTCACCTCCGAGATCGACACGATCTACATCGACGAGCCAAACGCGTACGAGCGGGCGCGCGAGTTTCTGCAGATCGTCATGCCGAAGTACGTCGATCGGCTAAAGCTCTACGACAAGCCGGAACCTCTTTTCCACCACTATGGGATCGAGGAAGAGATCTCGAAGATCCAGCAACGTTCGGTTCCCCTGCCACAGGGGGGGTCGATCGTCGTGGACCAGGCGGAAGCGCTCGTCGCCATCGACGTCAACAGCGGTAACTTCCGCGCGGATAACAACGCGGAGGAAACAGCGTTCCAGATCAACTTGGCGGCCGCCAAGGAGATCGCGCGGCAATTGCGGCTTCGCGATCTTGGCGGCGTGATCGTCAACGACTTCATCGACATGCGGGAAGAGCGGCATCGGCGCGCCGTCGAAAACGCCCTTCGCGACGCCGTCAAAAGGGATCGCGCGCGAACCAAGATTCTTCGCATGTCCGCCTTCGGACTCATAGAAATGACTCGGCAACGGATTCGCCCCTCTCTCAAGCGCAGTCTTTATCGGGAATGCGCCGTGTGCCGTGGAACGGGACACATCAAAACGATTGAGAGCGTGTCCATCGAATGCATGCGAATTCTCGCGTACATCGGTCAAAGGGGGAATGTCCGGCGCATTCAGTTGGCGGTACATCCGGAGATTGCCTCGTACATGCAGAACAACAAGCGCCAAGAATTGGCGAGTATTGAGCAGAAGTGGAATCTGATGCTCAATATTGTCGCGAAGGAAACGCTCTCGCCCGAGGACATCACGTTGGTTTGCCTGGACGCGGATGGCGACTTGGTGAACCTGGACCTCGGTCTTTCGTCGTCCGAAGACCGGTGACGGTTTTGGAACTGCCGTGGCGGCGAACGTTGCTTTGTGAGTCGCCCGGCGGTTCCGTTTCTGATTGCTGCACGGAAAATGGACGGTCGATCGCTTCGGTCGTCGGTCCTCCGGGGGACGAAGAGTTGCCCGTGGCCTTTCCGATGCTTCATGAACCTGAGGAGGTTTCGCGTATGTTGGTCCTAGGGCGCTGCAAAGGGGAGAGAATCGAAATCGATGGTCATGCGTTAATTCGCGTGGCGCGAATCGAGGAGGGGCGGGTCCGCTTGGACGTCACTGCCCCTTGCTCCCGAACCTGCAGGGCCGAGGTCGCGGACAAGCTGGCGCCGGAGCGGACCGCGGTCGTGACCATTTTGGGGATTCGGCGTCGGAAGGGCTCTTCGGTGCTGCGCGCGAGTATCGGCATTCGCGTGCCCATGGGATCGACCGTGCACCGCGCCGAGGTCGCCAATCAAACGCTTCCCGCGGACAAACGATTCCCCTGGCACCGGTTCCGACCCACGTCAAGGTGCTGGCGCGCCGTGAATCAAGAGATTCACATCACGCTGCCGTGACGCTCCCGAGGGGGAGAAAATCCATGCGACCGTTGGATCGGCGTTGGAATGTCGAAGACTATTCCTCGCCGTAGACGGTCGTGCTCTCTTCCTTGACGACCGGGCGGGTCAACTGATCGTTCGTGACGGTGGTCTTGAAGCGGCAATCCCCCGCGCGGGCACCCTTGATTTTCACCCGGAAGGTGACGTCCGCCTTGGGTGCGAGCTTTTCGATGGGCTCGAAGGTCAGGATATGGTCGACCAGCTTTTGACCGGTCGGACCGTCGGCGGCAACGGCGTCCATCTCGGGCGGAATAGTGGCTTCCACTTTCACGTTCGTCGCCGCCATCGTTCCCTGGTTCACGACCCGGATTTCATAAATGCCCTCGGCTCCGACTTCGATCGGATCGTCGACGTCTACGACATCCACTTGCAGGGCGGCGATTCCTTGAATCGTCGTTGACCATTGCGTTTCTCGCGGCGTGGTTCCGCTGGCGGTCACCGTTGCTTCGAATACCTTTTCGCCGAGTTCGTTGGCGACGCCGGTTAGGGCAAGCACCTTCGATCCGTTCGCCTTGATCTCCCCCAGGTCCCAGCGGATCGTGTTCGCGACGCCGTCATGTTTCCCCGCGTCGCTGGCATGGACGAATTCCACCCCCACTGGGAGTTTGGCAGCGACATGGACCTCCTTGGCGTCCGTCGATCCGGCATTCTCGACGTGCAATTCGTAAGTGCAGGGGCGGTGCAAGTACCGGATCTTGGGGCCTTGACCAGTAAGCGTCAGCCGAATCTCTTCGACTTCCAGCTTCGTCTCGTTTTCAATCGGGTCCAGGCCGTCACAGGTCACGTTCACTCGATTCCTGATCGTCCCCGACTGATTGGCGACGAGGGACAATCGGATTCTCTTGGTCTCGCCCGGCGCCAGGTCGCCGATCTCATTTTCGAGTTCGGGTCCATTCGGATGCACGAGTCCCGTAGGCAGCGGGTCCTTGAGGAGGACATTGGTCGCGATCGCGTCGCCGGTATTGGTGACGTCCATGGTGAACTGGACGGTTTCGCCAACCGTGGTTTTTGCAGGTCCGTCGACGGTAAGTTGCAGTCTCGGGCTTTGTAGTTGTGTCTCCTTTTGGGACGTGGCTTGGTAGCTCACCGTCGCCGAGTTCTTGAGCGTTTTGATTTTCGCGGACGGCTTCACGACGACCGCGAGTTCGATGACTCGTTCCTGGCCTACGCCAAGTTCACCGAGCGCCCAGATGAGGACATTGGCGTTCCGCTCCGGTTTGGGAGTGGAATGCACCAATTCGGCGTCGGGGCCAAGATCGTTGGTGACGATCACGCGATCAACGGCGATGGCGCCGTGGTTGATCACCGCGATTCGGACGGGGATCGGTCCACGCTGATGGACCGTTCGCGGTACCTCGTGGCGAATCTCGATCGCCGGGTGCAGGGTCACGGATTCGGTGGAACTACTCGCGGCCTGGGGAATCTTGGAGGCGAAATCCTCGGGTTCCTCGTTCGCATCCTCCCATTCGGGCATGGGATTGGGTTCGGAGGCGTTGGGGGCCGGAGGATCGGCGGCGCGCTTTTCGGTTCGTTTTCCGGGATTGTTTCGATCGATGCGACCGGTTGCGGGGGAGGAACGGGTGTCGGCGGGGTGGGTTCGACTTTCACCGAATCTTGGGCAACGACGACGGTGGAACCGGCGGCGACTTCCGCGGAAACGCGGGCGTCCGCGACGCGAACGGGCGCGGCCAATTCCGCTTGCAGGCAGCATCGTCGCCCAAACGATCGGAATGGCCCCCGCCACCATCGCGCGGACATGAAATATCGTCCTCTCATCGAGAGGCCCCCTTCTTCATTCACTGTTCGTTTGTCTCTTGCCGTCCCATCGTTGGTGTCCCGTCGCGCGAAATCGTTTCGTCGCCTGAACCCTTTGGAATCCAATGGGTTCGAGTCACCATCGTGCCACGGTTGCCGTTGTTTTCACACCGCGCGTTCCGCTCGGCGGTGCCGGCGGGTAGAACGAGGACAAAAATCGCGTCAAGAATGCACATCCTGGAATCGTATGCCGCGTATAGAGGGGGCCGCGTGACGCGTCAATAGGGAAACGGAACCCGGGGATTTGCGTGCGGGCTCGCGGGCTTTGACCTTGACAGCCGTAAAAGGGAGCGTGAGAATAGTCGCGGGGCGGGGAAAGAGGAAAGTTCTTCAACTTTCTGCTTGTGTCCGGAAAGCCATTGACTATTGTAGGATTATCGCCAGAGGGTCCGGTCGCAGGGGAACTATGCGCCGATTGTCCGCCGGACTCTCGAAGGTGCGGGTTCCGTTCCTTGCCCTTTTCGTTTTCGCAGTCGTTTTTTATTTTTCATTCCGTGGTTTGGTGACGGGCGCGTGACGGCGTCGGACACCGCATTGGGGAAGGAGTAGTGCCATGAAGCGTCGACACGGCTTTACGCTGATCGAGCTCTTGGTCGTCATCGCGATCATCGGAGTGTTGATCGCATTGTTGCTGCCTGCCATCCAGCAGGCACGCGAGGCGGCTCGCCGGGCGAAGTGCCAGGCGAACATGAAGAACTTTGGTGTTGCTCTCAACACCTACGCCAGCTCCTACGGCTGTTTTCCGCCGGGAGTCATCTTCGTAGCGAGCGTCGAGACCCAGGACATTGGGTTCTTGCTCAATGGCATCACCTCCATGCTTCCCTTCTTTGAAGCGGCAGGAGTTGAGAACCTTTACATCCCGAACCGATGGTGGTACCAACAAGGAGCCACGGTGTGGCGAACACGTATCGAGGTGTTCATGTGCCCGTCCTCCGACGATCGTGACGTCACGGAGCCCGCGCTCCAGGTGCTCGCCGGCAACGGCGTTGCCGCCAATGATTTCACGTTCGCTCCCTGCCACTATGTCATGAACAAGGGTGCCAACGACGCATGGTGCATGGAACGAGCCCTCGGGTTGGCGACCAACCCAGGTATTCCAGGTAACGAACGGGGCATGTTCGACATCAACTCCCGTATTCGCATCAAGGATATCTTGGATGGTGCTTCCAAGACGTTTGCGTTCGGCGAAGGTGCGCTTGGACCGAGCTGGCCCATGTGCAGCGCGCTTCTCGGCGGATTCAACCAGAGCGCCTACCGCGATTGCAAAGCGGAAGAAGCTCAATCGGGTCAGTTTGCCCGCATCGGTTGGGTTGTCGGTGGCGTGCTCCCGAGCGAAGGGGAGACTACCTACAATGTCGTCATTCCAAGCCTTTTCGGCTGCACCTCCGGCGGTCTCAACAAGCGGCCCGTCATGAGTTCAGTAGCCATCGCCACCATCAGTGGGCAAATCGACGCGGGACAGCTCTTTAACTGCAACAAGAGCTGGAACGAACGGCCGGGTCAAGCGAACAACGGTAGCGGGTTGACCTGGACTTCCAACGTCTCGCCGATCTTGAAGGCGATCATCGGCAGCGTGCCCGACGTGAAGGCTCAGACCGGAAAGCATCGTTGCTCCGGGTTCCGTAGCGATCACCCGGGTGGATCCCACTTCCTTATGGCGGACGGCACCGTCCACTTCTTTAATGAGTCGACGGACCTTCGGGCGTTGCGTGGTCTCTCGACCATCGCTGGTGCCACGAATCCTCGTCTTCAAGTCGACGAGCAGGCAACCACGCCCTAACGCGTCTGGTAGTCGTTTCGGTTAAAACCAAAGACCCTCCTGGAGCCTTACCGCTTCAGGAGGGTTTTTTCGTCTTTCGAAGTGAGCACCGCGGTCACCGGTTGGGGTGCTGTCGTCGGCTTCGACTGTGCGATGTTCGCCACGTTGCTGGGAACCATTTCCATCGCGATCACGCCGCTACTAAACTCTTCCCGTCCCGGGGGATTGAATCTGCCCTGCAGCGACATCTGCGTCTTTGCCGTGGGTTCGTACGGGAGCCAGAAAAGGTACGAGTCCCCGACGATATCCTTGCGCAAATGGGACGCGAGCTCCTCCGCTTTGATCTCATACTTGCCGTCCGGCTCGCGATTCTTGCCTCCCTTGGACTGATCGTACGCCGTGAACACCAGGTCCCCCTTCGCGCGCACGGGAACCGGGTCTTCGCCGTGGAAGAAGTAGACTCTGCAGAGCATGCCTTGACGTGATCCTTGTCCTAACTCTTCCATGCGGGAAGGGGAGAGGACGACGACCATGCGGTCAGGCTCTTTCTGAGGCAAGAAAGGGATCTTCTCCACCAATGCCGGCGGCGAACTCGCGCACCCCGCGAGAGTCGTCACGAGCAGCATGCCCGTGCATGCAACCCATCCGCGAACGATACGTCGAGATGGAGAATGGAGATTGGCCATGCCCCGCAAGTAAGTCGTGGGTGCCGATGTTTTCCCGTTCCCTCGGACATTCATGGGTCATCTCCATGCTTGGGCAAATTTCAAGATCGCCAAACTTTTCCTTGGCGAGAGAAACTCGAACTCCCCCTCGAACCCCTCACACGCTCGCCACGCTCCCTGCTGGTGAGGGAGTGCGCGTCCTGCTTTTCAACCCTTTCCCTCCGGGAGAGGGCAGGGTGAGGGGTATCTTCCTCACGCCGGGTTGTTTCACCCCTTGCTGGCTTTACTCTTCTCGCCATCCTTGTTGCTGCGGTATTCGGGGAACCAGCGAAGTTTCTTCTTCTGAGTCCCGGGTTCCGTCTTATCCTTGGTCTCATTCTCTCCGCGGCTGGATTCATGGGAGGAAATAGCCTTTGGATCTTTGATGGAACTCTCGGCCGTCGTATTCGTAGGTTCTGCTTGTTGCATTCGCTTCCCGGAAGCCGTCTTGATTTCGCCGCTTTCCAGCTTCGGAACGGCAAGGGGAATGGTGTTGACGACGGTGGGAGGCTCCGTGGAAGGCTTGACGTTTGTGGCTGGAGCAGTCGGAGGCGGATTCACGACGATCGTTGCAGGGGTAACCTCCGTGGATGCTGGCGTGACGTCGATCGGTTTCACCTCGGCTGACTCCGATTGGGGCGTCACGACCATGGCCGACGACTTCACGCCCCCGGGAGTAGTTGCGACGACAGTCGTCGACTTGTCATCCGCGCGTTTATCCGTGGACACGCGAACGTTTGCATTCAGCGACGGCTCCTTCAAATCACGACTCGTCTTTATCGGTTGAGGTCGAACGTTCGGACTGACAACGGCGCCATCGAATGGAATCTCGCCCACTTTTTTCAGTACGACGACATTCGAGCGTTCCTTGACTGCCGTGCTCGGCGTCGTGGTTGTTTCGTTGCGTGGCGGCAAGGAAGTCACGTTGGCCCGCGTGTTCGATTCAATAACGGTGGACGTCGATTGAGGTTGATCGGGAGTCCGAGGCTTCACATCCTCTTCCGGAGGACTGGGGCTTGCCGCGGGAATCTTGTTCGCGGGTGGTTGATTCGGTTCCGTGGCGGCGGGGGGAGGCGTGGGGTTGGGCTGTGCTCCACCTGGCTGAACGTCTTTATAGCTCGGTTCCGACGGATTGACCGGAACCAAGGTCGGATCCATTTGTGAATCGGGCGTCATGGGGTTCGCCATCGGAGGCGCGGACGGAGATACCGGCGTTTGGTAATCGGGGGTGGAATAATTTTGCGCGGGAGTCGACGGCTCGACGATCATCTCCTGCGTCACCTCTTCTTCCTTCGGCAGGCCGATATCGCCATGCACTTTCTCGACGTCGCCGAGAATCCAATCGATTCGCTTGGCCTCCATCTGTTTGATTCGCTCGGCGTCGCATTCGCTGTAGACGACATGGGGCGTGAGAATGATGAGCAATTCTCGCTTGAAGGAGACGGAGGACTGATATTTGAACGCCCAGCCGACGACGGGCCAATCGCCGATGATCGGCAGTTTGCGTTCTTCCGCCGTCTTGCTCTTGCTGATAAGTCCGCCGATCACCACGGTTTGACTGTCCTGGGCGCTGACGGTGGTTTGGGCACGCGTGGTATTGATGATCGGGGCGAGCACGGCGGCGTTGTTGCCTCCCGAGGAGATGGGAATTCCGCCGGACGGATCGAGCGACGAGACGGTCGGATCGACCCGCATGACGACGACACCGTCCGGGCTGATGCGCGGCGTGACTTGCAGGATGATGCCGACGTCGCGGAACTCGACGGAGTTGACCACGCTTCCCTGAACGGTGGTCTGGCTCGCCGTGACCGTGGGGACCTGCTGACCGATTTGAATGAAGGCCTGCTGGTTGTCGAGCGTCATGATCTGTGGACGCGAGAGCACGTCGAGTCTCCGCTGCCGTTTGAGCGCGCGAAGCAGGATGCTGACGTTGTCGCTGGACGCGGTGAAGATCAAGCCGCCGTAGCCCAAGGTGCTATTGGCGCGATTAAGGGCGAAGTTAGTGAGCCCTTGAAGGCCGACTTCCGAGGCTGGGGCCCCTTGCGGGCTTTGCAAAGGCGAGGTGGTGTTGAAGTTAAAACCGGGGGTCAAGGAGTTCTCCGCCGCGCCGGAGTTACGAACCGCCAGGCTTCGATCGTAGAGAACGGAGCTCTGGGTGCCGACCTCCAGGCCGAGTTCCTCGTCGTCGTTGAGCGCGACTTCCGCGATGAGCACCTGGATCACGACCTGCGGAGGTCTCATGTCGATCTCCTCGACGATTCTGAGGATCTCTTCGAAGAATCGAGGGGTGCTGCTGATCAGGAGCGAGTTGCTGATCGGCTCGGAGACGACGGTGACCTCGCGGCTGATCTGCTCGGCGAAGGAAATCCGGCCTTCCTGCCCCTCCGCCAAGGCGCTCTGCGACGAAAGAAACGCGGAGATGGCGTTCGCCGCTTCGTCCGCCGTCAGGTTTCTCAGTTTGTATACAAGCGTTTTTCGCTCGTGGGCGTTGCTCGAATCGAGTTTGAGAATCATCGCCTCGACGGCCAGCAAGTCACCCTTGGTTCCGGAAACAATGACGCTATTGGTGCGCACGTCGGTGGCGAAGTTCAATCCGACGCGGGAAAGGCCGACCGCTTGATCACCGACGGTAAATGCAACTTGTTGGATGTTGTTTCCACCTTGGCCACCCGCCTGTGCTTGCGCCGGCTGGAAGATTGCCTGCAGCGTTTCGATCATGGAGGCGGCATCGGAGTTGCGGAGCATGAAAACTTTGAGTTCCGCGCCGGGGTTGGGGAGCAAATCAAGCTGTTCGATCAATTCCGCCACCAAACCCATGCTGGCGGTGGGAGCCGTGACGATCAGGCTATTGCTCCGGTCGTCCGCGGTTACCGTAATGTCTTCCAAGATCCCGGACTCGATGGGCTTGCCATCCTTGTCGGTGGAGAGGAAGCGGAGCTTGGAACTCTTGAGCACGCCGTTGTTGGCGTTCCTATTCTGTCCCCCGCCGAGATTCAGGCCCTGGAACTGACCCCCTGGTTGCTGGCCGATGCCCCCTTGGCCGGGTTGTTGCCCCTGGCCGCCGATTCCTTGTCCGCTTGCGGCCAGGCCACGAGTGACGATGGCTTGCTGCAAGAGCACGGCCAGGTCGCTGGCAACGGCGTTTCGGAGAGGGAAAATACGCAGATCGCTGACCGCGTTGCTCGCATTGCCGTCGAGCTGCTTGATGAGAAGTTCCGCCTGCGCCAAGTCGTTGGGGTTGGCGTAGACGAGGACGGAATTGGTCCGTTCGTCCGCGACCACTTCGACTCGGATCCGATTGCCGGCCGCGTCTTGCCGCTGCGTGAAGAACTGGATCAGTTTCTGCTGTACGGTGATCGCGGGGGCTTGCTTGAGATTGAAGATCTTGAATTGCGTGCCGGAACGAGCGCTCTCTTGATCCAGATCTTCGACGAATTTGACGGCGTCGTCGGCATTATCGCGGGGCGCGATGACGACGATGGCGTTGGGCTGGGACATCGGGACAAAGCCGACTTTCCCACCGGTCAAGGGGGTTCCCACGCGCGCCTGGTCTCTGGATTCGTAAATCCGCACGAGGAGCTTCGAGAGGTTTTCGGCGTCGGCATGCGACAGCCGAACGACTTTGATATCCGGTTCGGTGCCGAGGCTCAGCCGATCGATTTCCTCGATGACGGCGCGCAACGCGTCGACTTGTTCGCGGGGTCCCTCGAGGAGTAGCGACCGCAGCTCGTTAAGGGGTTCGACGCCGACGTTTCCGAAATCCCGCTGGGTTTGCAGCCTGGAATCGCCTGGCGCGCCCGACGGATCTGCTGGCGGTTGCTGTTGCTGGGTCGCCGTGGGGGGGGGATTGCCCGGTGGTTGGGCAAACAGCCGTGCAGGCGCGCAACAGTTCGCGGCCAACCACAGAGCCATCAAGGACCTAAGTTTACGCTTCACCGGCATCGCTTCCTGTCTCCAGTGGCGAGGCATGCCCATCGTGCCCGTTTCGGACGCTGACGTTCCCACGGCTCGCGCCTCGGCGAGGAGGCAAGCAGGAAGTCAGGAGTTTCGCACGGTCGGTAAAGCTAGGTGTGCATCCATGTGCGAGCCAATCGCTCGGCGTTGCCGCCGTTTTGGGGGAGGGATCTTTTATAGTCCCCTCACCCTAACCCTCTCCCGCAGGGAGAGGGAGCATGAGTCCCCTCGCCCCAACCAACATTCAGAGGGAGGAAAAGATCCCAACTCCCGGCAGAGGGTTAAGGACAAGCAAGTCTCGAACGTCATCTCGGCGGGAAGCCGCGGAACGGGAAACGTGGTCGGAAATCGTCACGATCCCTGTCCCTGCCTCCTCCCTCCAGTCCACCAGGCATGAGATTTCGCAAGAGTTCATCGCGAATGTCTTGTTGTTGCGGCTGTTCCTGTTGCGCGTTGTCTCGGTCCCTGCGCGGTTGCCGTTGTTGGCCCGACGCTCGGGTGCCGAGCAGGTTATTGAGTGCTTTCTGCACGGCATCCGGCTTGGCGTTTCGCAGGGTAACCACGCTGGCGCTGCGGCCGTTCACCCTCGCCGCTTCATCGAGCGCTCGGACCAGGCGTTCGACTTCATCGAACACGTGCTGCGGGGCGGAGACCACGATGGTGTTGGTTTGCGCGTCGACGCCGACGGTCAGTTTCCCGGAATCTGTTTCGTTCGTCCGCCCACGGCCGGAATTGTTGAACTGATTGGCGAATCCCATGGCCGCCTGAGCGGGGTTCTGCTTGGGTGGTGAATAGAGTTGGGACGCGAAGACCTCGCGAACGACCGCCGCGATCGAATCGGCGCTTCCATAACGGACGGTGATCATTCGTGGCTGCGGCGTGGCTCCCGTCGGTGGAGGATCTTCCCGATCGAGCACCTCCAGTAGCTGCTGCACTTTTCGCTGTTCCGACGGTGGCGCGACGACCAAGAGGGCATTGGTCCTCAAGTCGGGAATGATTCTTGCGCGCGTGGTGGTCGACGTGGTTGTCGATAGGGAATCTTGCGTGCCGTAGAGCGCGTCGTCAAGCAGGTAGGCCATGGCTTGCGCCTCGGCGGACTTCAGGTAATAAATGCTGAATCCCGCATTGGGGCTCGAACGCCCGCGAACGACGCTGTTGACGAGGTTTTCGATCAGATCCAACGCTTCGCCATCCTCGGACGCGATGGCGAGATTATCCGGCCCGACGACGATGGTGATCGTTCCTGCGGGCTTGCCGTCCGGGGGAGTTGCCGCCGGTTCGTCCTCCGCGCATTCGCCCCCGCCGCCGCTTCCGGATCCCTCTTGCCCAGGTGGAGGGACCGGTGACTCGGGATTCTCATCTTGCGACTTGGGAGTCGGGGAGGGTGGTGGCGCGGTCCGAGGGGTGTCGCCGAGCACTTCGATGCGCAACGGATGTTGCGAGTCCAGTCGCGACCAAAGACGTTGAATCGTTTCCGCCAATTCTCGAGGATCTTGCTCGCCGATCGGAATCACGCGATAACGGCTCGGTTCGAGTCCCTTGTCGTTTCGGGCGAGTCCGGACTCGCCGAGCTTGGAAAGAAGATCGCGGATTTCGAGGATTTGGGACTCCGTGCCGCGTACAAGCAAGCGGTTCTGCTCGGCATCCGCTTCGATTGCCGGTCCGGCGTTCGTATTTTGGTCCCGCTCAGCATCTCGATCGAAGAAGAACGGAAACCGAGGCCTGCTGTCGTCCTTTTCCTTTTGACCCAAGAGAGCCTTGATCAAAGTGACCGTGCTCGCGGCTTCCAAGGTTCTCAATTGAATCACTTCGACGCGCAGTCCCTCGCTTTGTAGCTGTTGTAAAACGGTTTTGAGTCGATCATGTTCTCTTGGGGTGGCGTAGACGATCAGAGCACGGCCATCCGGATGCGCGCTGATGCGGACTTCGCTAGAGGTTCCCACGACCGATTCCATGACTTTGGCCAGGCCTTCCGCGGTTCCCGCCGCGACGGGATAGACTTCGATTCTCGGCGTTTGAGAAGCCAAGGCGTCGGCGTCGCCTGCTTGGGGAACGTCCAGGGCCTTGACCACCTGAGAAACGAGCGAGAGTTTATCGGGAGTGGCGGTGACGAAAAGCGTATTGGTTCGTTCATCGACGGAGACGAAGGGGCCCTTGGAGGACCCTTCGGCGGGAGCGCCGCCCGAGCGCGAGCCACGATCTCCGCCTCGACTCCTGCCGTCGAACGAAGGAGGCCCGCCAGGGCCTCCCCCTCCTAGAAATCGGGACATGATCATTTCACGGAATCGGTCGCGCCCGTCCTCGCCCCCCGAAGAGGCCCCCCCCGAAGGTTGGTTCGTGCCGGCGGCCCCGGCGGCTTGGCGGGGAGCAATGCCGAGCAGGTCTCGGACCACCCGTTCCACTTCGAGGGCACTGACGTGCTTGAGCGGAAACGCCTTGAGATCCGCTTTGCCTTGTTCCCCTTCGATCTCGCGAATCAAGTCGACAATCTGCTGGGCATTCTTCGCCGTGTCGATGACGAGAAGTTGATTGGTCGTGGGGAGGGCGAGAACCGTGCCATGCGGACCCTTCATGGGCTCAAACTCTTTTTTCGCTTCCTCCGCCACCAACCCTTCGAGCGTGACGAGAACCTTGACCAGTTCGGTTCGGCCTCGGGTCGCGAGTTCCTCGAGGGAGACGCGCTGCACCAAATGAGGCGGTACCCCTTCTCGTAGATCGGCGACGATCAGGAAATTATCGCGTTGAATGACCGCGAAGCCTTTATTGAGCAGGACGCTATTGATGATGTCGAGCGCTTGCGGCAAGGTAAATTTTCGGGAGTCGAAATAGGTGAATTTGCCCGGTGGGTTCGCCTCTTGAAGCAAGGATTTTCCCGCAAGATCGGCGAGCCACTGAAAGACCTCGGACCATTCCGCTTCATGAAAGCTGAAACGAATGCCGTCGCCGGTTCCCAGAGGCGCGGTTTTGGGAGGCGTCACGACGGTCCGCGGTGGCTCATCCTTGCTCGGATTGCCCGCCTCGGCCGGCTTTTCCAGGTTTCGCGGTGGAGGTGGGACCTCCGGCTTGGCCTGGACTTCAGGGCCGGCGGCCGGCCCCTTTTCCACCCCAGTCTGAGCGGGTGCCAGGCCGGCGGCGAGCAGCAGTAGTACCCAGGTCCTGAGTGCGGCTTGGTACACGATTCCCCTTGTGTTTTCATGCTCCGGGGCGACCCGGAACGACCATCCGAATTCCGCGAGTCGTGACTTTGCTATTCTGCCCATATCAACATCCAAGGCGTGGTTTCCCCGCCGAGGCTCCAGGCTTATCGCTTTCATCGTCAAAATCGTGAGAACACATTAACTCCATCCATTTTCTCACGAGAAGTTGCCGGCGATCGAGGATTCCCTCAAGTGACGAACCCCGTTTACCGGGGGTCATCTCGGAGGCAAGACTTCCGCCCAGCTTGCCAGGTTTCTGCCCAGCCGGACCGCGCCGACCTTGTCCGCGATCTTCAACAACACCTGCTGGGAGGAAATCTGAATTACGGTTGCCGCAAAGCCGCCGATCTTGAGGTCCTCGCCTTGAAGCACGACCATGCGGGTATTCGTCTGACGATTGGTGAGCCACAGTTTTGCGATCCCATTCTCTTCGAGGGTGGCGGTGAGATAGAAGTCCGCGCGCTCATCTTTGTTCGTGGCGGTGTCCGCGACCACTTCGACCTTGGCCTGGGCATCCACCAGGTTGGTGGGTTGAAACAAATTCTTCTTCACGAAAAGGTCGTACACCCCGGGCGGGGCGGGGGGCTTCGCGGCAGGATTGGTTTTAGGCTTCGGTAGCTCGGACTTGGCCAAGGCGTCAGGGAGTGAAATGGCCTCGATGCTCAGGTTGACGTCAAAGCCGATCAGTTTTCCATCCTGAATGGCGGGCGTGAGCTGCAGCCGGCGAACCTGATGGAAAAGATGGGACGTGTGGAAATCGTAGAGAAAGCGGGATAATTGGCTCAGATCGCAGCGGGCGGAAACCGCAAACGGAAGCCGGCGCATGTTTTCCCCTTGCGCGTTGGGCGCGGCGGGAGTGATTTTCGGCTTCGCGATCCCGGACTTCTCCAATAACGCGCGCAGGTAGTCTTGATACAACGTCTGTGCGAGGCCAGGTTCTGGCGGAAGCGATTTCTGCTTCCATTGCTCGATGTCGAAGACGGCGTCGCGCGCGATCACGAGCTCTTGCTGTTTTGTCGCCACCTGGGCGAGCAGATTGTTGATTTCCGCGTCCTTGGCGTGAAGCGGTTCGAGAATCCGTTTGTTCACCACGTATTGAAGGGCAAGAAATCCGAGTAGGCCCCCAATCAGCATCGAAAGAATTTTTTCGCGTGAACTCATGGCTTGGCCTCCTTGAGCATCTTGCGAATCCGTGCTTGGAGGAACTTGGGGGCTTTCGCGATCTCCGCCTCCCTTTGGTCAATCGGCATGGCTTTGAGTTTTTCCACCAGCCGAGCGACGGGATCGCCGGACGATTCCTCGGCAGAAGGGCTGGAGCCGGATTTCTTTTCCTCTTTGATGGCCCGTTTGGCGTCCTTGATCTCCGACTTCGAAACGCTGCTTCCAGAACCCGCCGACGGCGTTCCCGTCACCTTGGAACCGGCAACCAAACCTTTCGTCCCCAAACCAGCCTCGACCCGAACCTTTCCCCCGGGCGGCTCCTCGGTCGCTAGTTTCGTCCATTCCACCGACTGTTCGACGATGGCCTTGGTTGGGAGTGGTCGGACGTTGAGATCGAGTCCGAATCGCCAGGGAAATTCAGGCGTGTCGGCGGCGGGATCGATGCCACGGGGCGCGACCAGATAGCGGTTGTGCTTCGCCCAGTTTTTTTGCGAAGTCGTGACGATGTTCTGCCCCTTTGCCCTACCTTCGAGCTTGATCGAGCCGGGCTTTCCCGTTCGACCGGCGTAAAGCTCAAGCCCCGTCAGATACGCCTGCTCGGTGGTGGGAAACGCCGCCGATACCGCCGTCAATTCCACCAGCCAGTTTGCGTCTCCATCCACCCAGTCCTTGATGACCTTGTGACGATCGATCGTCGATTTAAGGCTCGACAGTTCTTGATTAAGCTGGGTGAGTTCGTTGGCGTAGAGCGAAATTCGCCGATCCCGCTCCGCGAAGAGCGACCGGGTGTAATACACCAGGCCCACGAGGACCAGCGCGGCGAGCGCGCCGCCAAGGAGGGCGGAGGACTTTCGATGGTCCCGCGCGACCACGACCTTCTTGGGGCTCAGGAAATCCATGGGCCATTCGCTTCCCACCGCTTCGCGCCAGGCGCAACCCGCCGTGGCGAGGACTTCCCCTCCCTCCGCGAGGTTCGCGAACTCCGCGTCCCTGGAAGCCTGGGGAACAGCTTCCAACGCGAGGATTTCGTCGATGACCAATGGCACGGTCGTTTCGCCGGTCGCGTTCTCGACCGCTCTCGCGATTTCCTCGCTTCGTTTGCCACACGTGAGGATCCGGTCGATTTTTGCCGCGGGATACTGGGAGTGAAACGCGCCCAGGGTTCGCCGCACGTCCGCGATCACGCGGGTAGCCGCGTCGTCACCATTGACGGGCATCGAGCGAGAGAGTACCAGTTCGCGGCCGTTCCAGAGTGAGAGGTCGTTGGCTTCGACGCCGAGCGACAGGAGAAGATTCCAGCCCTGGAGACCGTCGAGGTTCCCTTGAGCGCACGTGTACTGCGCTCCGAACGCGCGCAAGGAAAGCCGCTTTAAGTGGAGTCCCGCGGATTGGAGCATCGAGCCGATGGCAGCCGCGGCACTCGACGCAATGGTCGCGGTCAATACCTCCCGTTCATCCCCCACGGACGTCGGCTGCTGAAAGTCGAGCAGGTGCTCATCGAGTGGCGACTGCGATTCCCCTTCGAGCGCGAACCGAACGATCGCCGGGAGTTCCGCATCCGGGCACTGGGGAACCTTGACGGAGCGGAGGGAGACTAGATTTCGCCCGACCGCGCAGACGGCGTCCGACGCACTGAAACCATGGGTCTTCAATTCCCCCTTGAACCAGTTGCCGAGTTCTTCGGCATGGCTGGGGGTGAGCTCCTTGGGAAGCTTGGCGGCGTGGGTGGCGGTAACCTTGGGCCGACGGCCGTTGGTTTTCACCTCGACCGCGAGCACCCAATTCCCCATGAAATTCACGCCCAACACGCTCGGCATTCGGTTCTCCTCAAAAGCCCGCCCCAGGTTCCCAGGGGAGGCCGGTCCCTGTTAATTCGTCGTCGATTCGCGGGTCGCGCCCGTGAGCATCTGCCGCGTGTAAAAGTTCCCCAGCGGCGTCAGGTCTTGTCGCTCGATCACGCGCGGAATGGCGCCCGAAGCGTCGAAGATCGCCTCGATGCGAACCACCGGTCCACCGGAATCGAGAAAGCCCACCGATTCGCAGCGAAAGACGCGCCCCGTGGTGGTGATTTCCGGTTCGATCTTTTGAAAGTCCTGGAGCGAGACAAGGCCGTCGGTGAGCAGCCAGGCGGCGGAGGGCTCCGAGAGGGAGCGTTGCATGGCGGCGGCGGCAATGTTGTTGGCAGCTTCCGCCGTCATGCCTGGCAGGCTTTGCAGCACGGGCGCGGGAGCGCGCAGAATGTCGATCCGCCCTTTGAGCACGCTTTGCTTCACCACCGTCAACTGGTCGAGCGCGGTCGGGAGGAACTGTTCCAGGGAATCGGATTTCCATGGGCTTTCGAGTTTTATTTTTCTTCCGCGGCCACCCCCACGGCCTCCACCTCCGCCACCACCGGGTAAACCGGGCACTCCCCCGGGAGGCGAGGGAGCATCGATTTCGATGGAGGCGTCGATCAGTTCCGTGACCGCCTTGATTTTCTTCTTTTGCGTTCGATACGCCTGAAAGAAAGTGGCCAATTCTTCGCCAAAGAGTTCGGTGAGTTTGGCCTGGACGGCATCTTGGTCCTGATCGTTGAGGTTCACTTTCGGCTCGCCCGCCGAGTTCGTGTTGGCGGAGGCGCTATGCAGCGTGAGATAGGGATACCACCCGCGATCGAGCACGCCGTCGGCATTGTCCGGAGGCCAACTCGCGTCCCCATCATTCTCGTTGGGATTGAGAATGCCGTCCAGGTTGATGTCCTCGCCGTAGAGCAGCGATGGCGTGACGCCCCGGACGAGCAACAACTCTCCGATGGAGAGCGGCCGGCCGTTGCGTGGCTCATAAGGGGGCGTGAGCGATAAATAATGCGAGGACTCGGCCCCAAGGTCTCGTGGCGTGTCGTCTTTATCGCACCAGTCGAGAATCGCGTCCGCGATGTCTTCGGTCATGTTGGGCAGTCCCATGAGCATCGCGCGATCCTTCTTGTCCAGCCTGCGGTGCAGGGGGATCTTCGCCGACTCATGGACAATTCCAAAGCGGATCGCTCGATCCGTTCCATCTTCGAGCGGAGCGACGAGGCTAAAACGTCCCGATGTTTGTTGATTGTTTTCCTGGTAAACCGGTTGACCGGCGAACTGTGCAGTGTTGTTTTCCAAGTCCACGCCACCGGGCAACAGATTCGCGGGGTCGGCGAGCAAGGCTCGGGTCCACTCGATCCCGGAGTCGGCGAGCCAGCGAGCCTGCATCCGCTTGGCCTGAACCGAAGCCCCGCGTGCCTCCGCGCGCATCCAATGGGTGAAGGCGTAGGCCCCGAGAGCCAAGATGGGGACCATCACCAGCACGAGCAACAGGACCGCCCCGCGCCGCGTTCGCGTCGTGCGAATCATGTTTCCCCCGTCGTAGTGGTGGCCGCGTCCGTGGCGGGTTGTGTCTCTTCCTCTACCGGTGGAACGTCCGGCAAGGCGACAAAGATTCGATAGTAAGTGAGATTCGTGGGAGGTTGCCCAGTGGAGCTCAACTGGCTCATCGTCTGCCCCGGCGGAAGAATTCCCAACATCACTTCCACCGCGCGCGGCGCCGACGTGTTCGTGTTGTCCCACTGTTCCAGCCATTGCGCTCCGTCGAAGTAACGCAGGGTGAGGCTGCAGACTTCCGCGGCGAGGACCTCGGCGCGCGCCCAGGCGCTCGGGTCCGGGCCGGTGGTCGGATCGGGTAAACGAAACAGCTCCTCGCGCATCAGTCCGCTGAGTTGATGGGGACTCGCCAGGTTCGGAGCTCCCGGCGCTGCCGTCCCTGTCGCCCGCCAGTAACGCACCATGCGCCCGTCGGTGCCAGGCGCCTTCGCCTTTTGGGCATCCGGCGTCAGCGTGAAATCTAAATCGACGGGAGGAAGTCGAACCACGAGCGTCATGGAATTGGGGTAACCCAGGACGCCACCGGGTGGCGTCTTATATTGCGCGACGATTTCTTCGCCGGCGGAATCCATCGAGCTCTCTTCCATCGACTCTTCGTCGTCGGTTTCTTCCTCCTCGGCGGCATCGTTTTCACCCGTCGGCTTCCACCGCGTGAACGCCGAGCGCACGTCTTGCGTGATGCGAAAGGAGAGCGCGCGCAAAAGCTGGGCTCGCTCCGCCACCTCTCGTCCCGCTTCGAGTTGCTGATAGTGCATGGCGGTCGCGCGATAGACGGCAAGGACCAGGACGCTCGTGATGCCGGTCGCGAGGAGAACCTCGAGGAGCGTGAAGCCCAAGCGGCGGCTTTGTGTTCCGAAAGTTCTCGCGGATGACGCTCTCATGGCGCAGCCTCCGCGGTAGTGGTGTCCGTTGTCGCCTGCTCAACCGCCGTCTCGTCAAAATAGAGGCGATGGACCCTTAGGAAAAACCCGTCTCCCGGTCCGCCGGAGATGTTCTTAATTTCGAATTGAACGCGATAAAGGCCCGTCAAGGCTTCACTCGTCGCGGACATGGTCCATTGCCAGCCGACCGCTTCGGTGGAGGGATACGTCCCGACGGAATTGACGGTCAGAATGCCGGACTGCAATTCCGCCAAACGGCATTCGGCGATCATCATGGCTTCCGCTTGCCAGCGGGAATACTCCGCGTTTTCGACTCCCAGCAAAACCAGTCGGGATAATGCCGCTACCGAGCCGACGAAGATGGCCAAGGCCACGAGCACTTCGAGCAGCGAAAACCCGCGAGGGGTTGCTTGGAGCCGTTTCATCGCGGCGTTCCTCCGTTTCCGGTGGAGGAAGCCGAGACTGCCGTCCCATTCATCGAAGCGGCTGCCATCGGACGGGAGACTTGCACGGTTCCGGTCAAGCCTCGAAGCCGTAGCGTCACTGCCATGTCCGCGTCATCGACGAGCAGGAACTCGGCGTCCGCCGTCGTGCCGTCGGGGTGGAACTCGACGGCGGACCAGTTCTGGCCTTGCGCGTTGGCGGATGCGACTTGAAACTGCTGGCCGATTGCTTGCACCGCGTTCTGCGGAGCGGGAGAGGCAAAAGCGATCTTTTCCTCGAGCGCGTGCTCTCCGATCAGGTTCGCGGCATCGAACGTCGCTCGGCCGGGAGGCGTCGTCGGATCGGAGGCGAGGTTGACCTTTGGCGCGTTGGGATCGGTGGTCAGGAGAGCCACGCGATAGTTTCCCGTCCCCGATTGAAAGGAGAAGACGTATTGCTTGCCCTCCTCCATGGCGCGCACGCGGAGGCCGGTCAACAAGCCACGCAGGTCGTCGGCGGCGCGAGCCAGGCGCGCCCCCTCCTGCCAGGCGCTCACGGCGGGCCACAGGACGGCAGAAAGAGCCGCGAGAACCGCGACCGTCAGCAACAGCTCCAGCAGTGTGTAACCGTCCGAGCGCCGCGCGCGCGGACGCGACGCACGGCGTCCCACGCGATCGCCCAGACCCGTTTGTTTTCTCCGGCGAAACGTCATTTCGACTGCCAATTCCCAATGTCGTCGCTGGTGCCACTTTGGCGATCCGGGCCATTGGACCAGATGTCCGGACCCGCCGTGTTCCTCGTGCCGGGATACTGGTAGTTGTACGCCATTCCCCAGGGGTCTCGGAGATCGGTCGCTCCCTTGAGATAGGGGCCGCGCCAATTTTCCGGGGGAGGATTCGGAGCGGCGACCAATGCCGCGAGTCCCTGGTCCGTGGTCGGGAAATTGCCCGTGTGAATGTTGTACGTGTTGAAAGCCGTATCGAGCGAATTGACTTGAATCTTCGCTTCGTCCAGCTTGGCCCCTTCTTGTACCCCGATCAGGTTCGGCAAGGCGATGGCGGCCAAGGCGACCAGAATGCCGACCACCAGCAAGACTTCCAGCAACGTAAAGCCGGTCCGCCGGCGTCGAGTCTCTTGGATACGCATGATCTCTCCTCCTCGATTATCGAGTTCCGTTATTTTCCCGTGTCACAGTTTTTTCGCACGAAGCTCCCTCATCCCACGGCACTGCTCATCTTGAAAATGGGGAGCAGGAGCGAGACGACGACCACGAGCGTCACGGCCGCCATCACGAGCAGCAGCATCGGCTCCAGGAATCGGACGGCGAGTTCCAGTTGCCGTGTGGTTTGGCTTTCCAGGCTATCGGCGGAACTGAGCAACACCTCCTCGAGCGTATTGCTCTCCTCGGCGACCTCGATCATTTCGACGATCTCGAGGGGAAAGCACCCGGACGCGCGAAGCGGCGTCGCCAATTTGTCCCCCGATTGAACATTGTCCGCGGCCCGGTCGATCGCCTCTTTCATGAGTACGTTGCCAGTCGAGTCCTTGGCGATACGCAGGGCCTGCAAGATGGGAATGCCGTTCTTGCGCATGGTGCCGAGTACGCGATTGAACCGCGTGATGGCGAGGTCGCGAAACACGCCTCCCAATAGGGGCATGCGAAGTTTCCAGCCGTCGACGAGCCGGCGTCCCCTGGGCGTCTTGACCTGCTGATTCGCCCAGTAAAA
Organism: Planctomycetota bacterium; assembly: GCA_046350335.1. GTDB lineage: Bacteria > Planctomycetota > Planctomycetia > Kolteriales > Kolteriaceae > JAXMAQ01. The sequence continues at coordinate 31,106 of JAXMAQ010000003.1, read as the reverse complement.
GAAGACCCCTAAGGTGGCGAGCAGGAAAAGGCCGTAGTCCTGCAGAGCCTGACTCGTGGCCAAGAGGGTTTCCGTCGCCGCCGGCAATTCCCCGCGCTCGCGCAGCCGGTCGAAAATGGTCGCGAATTTCGGCACGAAGAAAATCAGCAACACCGAGATCACCAGGAAGCCGACCGTGGTGAGAAACAGGGGATAGGCCATGGCGCCGATCACCCGGCCGCGGAGATCCTCTTGCCGATCGGTGAAAATGCTGATCCTTTTGAACACGTCCTCGAGAAAGCCACCTTCCTGTCCCGCGCGCACCATGCTAACGGCCAGTTCGCCGAAAACATCGATGTGTGCGTTCATGGCGTCGGCAATCGTTTGTCCGTCGGCGATCCGTTTACGAATATCCTCGAGCACTTCGGAAAGGCGCGGATTGGAGGACTGTCGGCGGATGATGTCCAGGCTTTTGAGCAACGGCACGCCGGAGTTCAACAGGTCGGACATTTGCGAGTAGAACTTCGACAGGACGCGCGCCTTGACCCGTTTACGAGACGAGGGCTGTTGCAAAAGGGCTCGGCTTTTTTCCACGGAGACCGGAAATAGGCTCTTTTCACGGAGTTCGCGCGTCGCCTCTTCCAGAGAGGCCGCCGTCAGCGTTCCGCTCACCTGGGCGCCGTTTCGCTCCCGGGCCACATAGCGAAATGTCAACATGACGCGCCCTCAAATCCAATTCGACAGAGCGCAAGCTCCACGATGAGTTGAAAAGCCTCCATGCTCCTCCATTCCGGACGTCATTTCTTCAGGAACTCGATGAATCGCAAACTCTTCCGCCGTCGAATTCAGAGTCATTAATGGCAGGCAAGCTTCGAAGTTCAGCACCAGGCAATTGTGGTGTTTCCAGTTCGCGATCAAGCCACTACCTCGCGGAAATCGGCCGAATGCCAAGCCGGTTGCCACGGGGAAAGCCCAATGCCGACATCACGCTCGGCTCCTGGTCTTCCCAGGAGTCCCCAAACACCTTCTTTTGCTGGCTTTGCAGACGCTTAGGGAACGCACGATTCCGCATGTACTATTGTACCCCGAGGTGAACCGAAAGTTTCTCTGGAAAGTTTGCAGGATTTGGGTCCTTTTTGCGGGAGACGCCGATCCTGACGGTCCTGCAGTCTTTGCGAGAGGAATACCTCCAATGGCACGGACGACGGGTGTCGAGCAAAACATGGATCAGGGACTGGTGGGAACTCTAGCCGGGATCGATCGATCCGGCGTAGTTCGAGCAGGTTTGAGGGGATCGTAGCGGAAGTCGGCTAAAAACCGGCGAACCTCTTCTATCTGCTGGCTCGTGCCACGCACGAGCAAGTTTTTTCCGAAAACATCGGCAACAAAAGTGGGTTTGTTCTTTTGGCCGCTGATCTCGAACAGTCGATCGAGTTGGAGCGCAAGCGACTCGATATCCCGCTCCGGCATGGAGAATACGGCAAGCTGGGTTTCGCTGCGCGCCAGTCGGGCCAGGATTTTTTCCACCCGTTCATGCTGTTCAGCCGTACCTCGGACAATGAGCGAATCGGCGTTTCCTCCGACGTAAAACCCCACTTCTTTCGCGAATAGAGCACGCAACTGGCTCGCGACGTCGGGGGCATTTTTTTGCGGGATCGGGTACCGGCGGATCGAGGTCTCCGCATCGGAGCCGAAACGGAAACGCTCCGGAACATCAAGAGCGGCAACTACTTTGGATATCAATGCGAGATTGTCGGGGCTCGCCGTCACCAAAATCGCGTTTCGATGTTCGTCGCGGGCAATGCGAGTCGGTACCACGACTTTGGGAGGGGTGGCCGCGATCGCATCCAAGGACATTCCGGGAACGAAAGATCCCAAAGTCTTGCTGTTAAATAGAGTACGACCCATGTTTTGGAACTCGGAAAGTGGGTCTCCCGAATCCGAAGCCTTGGATTCCGGGCCGAGCATGTCTCGAATCATCGTCTCCGCGGTTTTCGTGTCCGCATGCTTGAGAAGGAAAACCTTCAGCCGTGTCGCCCGAGCATCGGAAGGAGGATCAACGACGGCGAGCAGATCGATCAATTGCAGAATCGCTCCCGCCTGGTCGCAGACCGCCAACCGGCCACCCGCTCCGATTCCGACGAGCTTGCCCCGCGGAGACAACGTCGGACCAAGCTCGGTCGCTGCCTCGCCTCCTGGCAATGAATGAAGTTTGAGGGTCGTGGTGACGATGCGCGTCGCCGGCTGGTTCTTTAGTTGGTCCACGGGTACGAACGGCGCGAGATCCCAATGGAGGTTGTCGGCGAGTAGCACCACGAGCAAAAGGTTGTTCTTGCGGACGAGCGTGAAACCGCGGTCCAAAAGCGAGCGATGCACGATCTCGAACGCCTCGTCCTTGGAATATCGGTTCGGATCCGAATAGGTGAATTTTCCGCCCGGCGCGTCGTTCATCTGCAACGTAAGATCCAATTCCTTGGCCAGCCAAGTGAGAACATCCGGCCAGGGGGTCGATGAGAAGTGAAAAGTCACCGTTTCATCCGCCGACCTTTCCTCATCGGCGCGGGCGAAAGAGGAGAACGGGAACGTTGCCAGGAAAAAAAGTACGAACGGGGCGAAATGTCGGAGGGGGGGGCCGATCGGGAAGAACTCAGGTTTAACCGCCATGGATCGTCCTCTCGTTCCGCCCGACGACGCGGCCTAGGGTGACGAAAGTGCCTAACGTTATGCCGCATGCGGCCGTTGCTGTTCCCACGCGGTGCCGGGCGGTCTTCCCCTATCGGAGAAAAGGGTCGGGGATCCGAAGGCAAAGTTCGGCCTTTTCACGGTTCCACCACGATTTTGACCGCTTGTCGCTTACCGGCGGCAAGGTCCGAGAAAACCTCGGGTGTCTCCTCCAATGTACACGTTCCCGTGAGCAGTGGTTTCAGATCGAAGCGGCCTTCGTTGATCCAGCTCACGATCGTTTCAAAATCCTGGAAGTTAAACCCATAGGTTCCGACGAGGTGTTTTTCGTTGCTGCTGATATGCTGCAGCGGCAAGGATACCTGCTTGGCCAGGTTGCCCAGCAGGACCAGGGTGCCCGCAGGGCGAATGGCCTCCAAGGCAAACTGCACCGTGGATTCGATACCCACGGCCTCGACCGACGCATCTCCGCCCCAGGGGAGGTGCGTTTTCAACTCCTCCAGGTCGGGAGGCAACGTGATCGCGCCGTTCTTTTCCGCTAGTTTTCGTTTTTCCTCCACGGGCTCGACCAGGTAAACCGTCCATTTCCCGAGCACTTTCGCCACTTGTGTCAGGCACTGGCCAATGGTTCCGCCACCGACGATCACCAAGGATTTCGCCTGCTCGGGAACATGACTGAGCGCGTGATAGGCGACTGCCAGGGGTTCGTTGAGGAGGGCCAGCCCAAAGGGAACGTCGTCGGCGACCTTGGCGAGATTCTTGGCCGGCACGCAGACGTACTCGGCATAGGCTCCGACTTTCCCCGTGTTGACGCCGATCACCTTGCGGTTGGGACAACATTGCACTTGCCCGACGTGGCAGAACGGGCATTGGCCGCAGCCGACGATATTGAAAGCCGCCACCCGATCCTCCGGCTTCCACCGGGAAACCTCGGAGCCCAGGGTGGCGATTCGGCCGGCAAATTCGTGCCCCATGACCTGGCCCGGCGTCCTGCGTCCACTCTCTCCGGTGTAGCCGTGAACGTCGCTGCCACAAATGCCGCAGGCTCCAACCTTCAACAGGACTTCGTCCGGTTGCGGGGTTGGGATTGGCATCTCCACGACGCGAAGCTGATGCGGACCTTCGTAAAGCAATGCCTTCATCGCGATCGGTTCCTCGAATTGGCTGAATGGAATCACGTCGTGTTTTCTAAGAGTCTCGTCGACGTTTTCTGGGCGGCGTGAGTGACGCAGGGCCTTCCTTGCATGGCGGTTCATGGCCAATCAATTTTGTCGAATCCATTCCTATCAATCCGGATCGCATCGCGAAGAGCGTCAGATTCGTTCCGTCAGTTCAATTCGTCACGGACACAGACGGATGTTGAGCATGCCCGCTGGGTTCAGCAAATACAGAACGTGGTTTGCAGAATTTCGTTCCTGAGCGCGAAAGTCGAGAGTTCGGCATGGATTTGGGCGGTGAAAAAGTCGAGCGATCTGGGTGGACGTCCTTTTCGCGAAGTTCCCGGCGAAACATGATCCGCGAGCTTCCCCATTGGACCACTGAGATTTGCCAAGTCACGCTCGGCTCGGGCGTGGTTGGCGCGGGGGAGACGATGGTCTTCTACACCCGGGGAAACACGACCGACCAAGTCGGTCTAACGCGCGGGTGATGGACCGCCAGGCCACGGAGTGCATGCGGGATGATTCTCTCGGCGCCGGCCTGCAAATGGCCTCATTCGACGCGGTCGGCAAGTCGCTCGAAGTTCCCATTCATCATCTGCTGGGGCGTAAAATTCGCGACGAGGCGTTCGTTTCCGGTGGTCGATCGACTTGCCCCCGAGGACTGGAAACTCGAATGCCAGGCCGCCATCGAAATGGGCTACACCAGCCATAAGTTTAAGCTCGGCCGTATTGACCTGAACGAACAGCTGCAGCCGTGACCGCCGCCGTCCCTGACCACTTCGAAATCGATCTCGACTTCAACACGATGTGCAACGATTCGGCCCACGCCGTTCGCGTGCTCAAGGCGATGGAGAAGTATCCTCATGTCAAAAATCTACGAATCCCCGATTCCGCAAGGGACGTCGCCGGCAACAAGTACTCCGATCCCATACACAGGTGCCGATTGCCATGCACGTCGGAAACCTGCCTTTAATGATCAGTGTTCAAGGAAGACGTTTGTGACGGCTTCGTTCTGACGGGAGCGCCAGCCAGGTGATGCACGAAAGCAACGTCATCGGCGAGGCGAACAAGGTGTATTGGCTGCAACTCGTCGGCTCAGGGGATCACCGCCTCTACGCGCTGCACTTTGCCGCCGTCTGCAGTCACGCCCGTTGGCCTCGCCGTCACCTGTCAAAATCTTTACGAGAACACGTTGTTAACGAATTCCTTGTCGGTCACGAATGGCATGACGCGATTCCCCTGACGCCCCTGGACTTGGTGTTGACGTCGATTGGAACGCGGTTGAAAAGATTTCGCATCGAGCCGATCGCCAAAACCGTATCCGCATCCGATCCGCTCATGCAATTGACTCCGCCGAGCGGAGCAGTACCACGAGCGCACGGCTGCAGTATTGGCACGACTTCATCGAAGGCCGCCGGCCGGTGTTCTCGCCGGCGTCTCGAAATCGTTCCTGACGACGGCTCGCTTGCATGGGCAGGAGCCCGCCTGAAAGCTTTGGAGAAACCGTGGGTGGGGTCCAACGACCAAACTGAAAGGAACCGGCGACTCATGGACAATCGAGACTTCCTGACAATGTCGTTGGTCCTGAGTATCAAGGTTTGGAAAAAGCCCGGGGGTCCGCTGGCTTCATCTTGCTCTCGCGCCGCTTCCTGGACTTCTATCTACAATCGCTACACCTTCGGCTTGATCGTGCCACAACTGGAGGAAGAGTACGGCTGGTCCACCGAGACAGTCGGCGATCTTGCGGGCGTGTTCAATCTAAGTTACGCGTTGGGGCAGGTTCCCAGCGGCATGATTTGCGACTGGTTCGGGCCGCACCTCTTCCTGGGCTTCACGATTGTTGGCTGGTCGATCGGTCTATTGCCTACCGCCTTCCTCGACGACGATTCCGTTGATGTACGCTTCCTGGCTATACTTCAAGGCTTTGTGCAGGCGGGGTGCTATCCCGCGTTGAGCAAAATGACCTGCATGTGGTTTCCTGTCGCATCTGACTCAGCGCAAGGTTGGATCGCGTCGTTCTTTGGCCGCCTGGGAAAGGCGTGCTCGAACATCCTATTTGGCACCGTGCTCTTGTCGTGGCCGGACTCGGCTGGCGTGCCGCGCCGATCGTGGTCTTCATGTTCGGCGGCATTCTTTCGGCATCCTCTTTCTGCTGCTTGCTCGAGATTCGCCCGCCAAGCATCCCTGGGCCAACGAGGAAGAGCAGCGGTTGGTGGACCTGGGAGAAGCCGGTCAGCACCGCCGCCGATGACCCGCGTTTCCCTTCCCTTGGAAAACGGCATTAAAAACGGAAACTTCGTCCTCTTCTTTTCCAGCAGTTCGTCTGCAAGCCCTGATTTACTTTACGTCTACATGATTCCTGCCCGTGCGCTTCCATGGCTTCTATGACGCGGAGGTCGGATTCTATGCGAGCATCCCGCTCATCGGCGGGCGCATGGGAGGAAAGTTTCTTCCCGGCATGTTCCAGGACTACTGCGACCGGGAACCGGAGATGGAGCCGAAGCGTGATGGGTGTCGTCGGAAACGTTCTCGCGGGGGAGCCTGATGCTCTCAAGTTTGCTCTCACGGGATGGCCGGCTGATTATGGTGGTCCTGGGATCTGTCAAATTCTTCGCCGATTGGAATCAGCCCACCTGTTGGGGCAATGGTCACGGGATTATCGCGGGATCATTTTCGGGGACGGCTTTCGGGCCATGAATGCCGTCGGCTCGGTGGCGGGGACCCTCTCTCCCAGCGTCATGGCCCGAATCGTCGCTGGCTTTGGCGATCCTTCGGGAGTCCGCAGGGCGGGGTGGTCCGTCCTCTTCTTTTTCTCAGCCTCTTTTACTTGCTCGCGGCGGTTCTTTTGGGCATTCATCAATTGTGAAAGAAAGATCGCTCCCTGAATCCTGGCCAGGGTTCGAACCGGCCATGCCGCACTACTGCAGGTCATCCGGCATACCCGGCCAGCTGGCGGCGGAGAATGACGTAGTGATGCCGCGTACCCGGACGATCGCATACGCCATCGCGCGCGGACCGTCAGTCGAGTTTCGCTGGCGATCTCCGTTCTTAGCCACGCCGGTTCCGGAAGGTTCTGGAACATCTCCAGATGCGAGAGGCGCAGATGTTCAAATTCGCGGACCAGGCTGGCAAGTGAGCAGCGGTCGAAGTCCCCGGCCTTCGCGAAGTTGTTTTCGTCGAAACCTGCGAGGGGCGTTTCGTCTCCCCGCGCGAAACGGAGCGCGCGGTAGCCGAATATCCGTTCCGTGTCCGTGACGTGGCCGACCACTTCCTTGACGCTCCAGGTGAACGGCGGATGCCGCTGATTCCCTTCGATTTCGTCCACCATGCGCAAAAAGCCGACCATCTCCTCCCCTTGGCTTCGCATGGTCGCGAGGATGTCCTCTTCCGCCACCAATTGGATGTAATTTCCGAAATTCGAGCCGTATTCCGACGCTGATGGTCGTGGCATGTCGTTCCCTTCTGGTTGTGGTCTCGCGCCGCGGGATCAAAACATTCTCGTTGCTCTGATTATTGCGGAAACGACGCCACCTGGTCCATTCGCTCGTGCCGCTTGTTATGATGCAATGTAGCGACTGAGAGAAAGTCGGCGAGTTCGCGCGCGGCGTGCCAGGAACTCTCAGGACTCGACTTGATCCAATGACAGACCATTAAGCACCGGAAAATTAATGTCGTACCCAGCACGGTCGCTTGGAAAGCCTGGACGCGATGCCTCCAAGCCCCGCGATATTACTTTTCTGAGCGATTATGAGCGGAGCAATTGAAGATGAACTTGCCGACCGTCCAACAAGAGCTCGAGAGCTTTGTCGAGTTCGCCAAGCAGCGGATTCACGAGGGTACATTGACCTTGGATGAATTGTTTGACCTTTGGAGATCACGGCATCCAGGGGAAATGGCATTCATGGAAAACGTTGCCGCCATCGAGCATGCCTTGCGCGAACATGAAAGCGGTGATCGTGGTACACCAGCGGGCGAACATTCGGCAAAAATTCGCAAGGATTTCGGCATTGGCGACGAATGAAATTCAACGTTTTTGAACTCAGCAGTGCCCGTCGAGACAAATCGCAAATCTTTTCATGGTTGTTTCTGCGATCGAGACGAGGGGCGACCGCTTGGCTCAGCGCCTACGACAAAATCATTGACGACTTGAGAGCCGATGCTCGATCGTTTCCCGAGGCGATCGAGGCGACGGCTCTCGGTCGTCCGGTGCGGGAAGCTTTATTCAAGACCCGGAGGGGTCGGATTTACCGCGTCATTTTCTTGCTCGATGGAGATGATGTTTACGTGCTTCGAGTTCGCGGTCCGGGGCAGGCGACAATCCGATAAAACGTGATGGTGACCAAGGCACATGCAAACGCGACGGGACTTCATGGCGGAGGCGGCGGCGTGGACCGTGACGGGGGCGGCGGCGTTTTGGAGCCAAAGCTCGGCAAGGGGGCAAGGGGACCAAGATCCTGTTCGTCAATTCCTGGCTCCTTATGTCCTCAAACCGGAAACGATCGACCGGTTCCTCGTCTGATCCGAAAGCCAAGGTCTGGGCAAAATTTCACCGACCTACGGCTACTTGCTCCGAAACTCGTTCGTACGGGACGGCGTGGATGGTTCGCATACCTTGGCTCGATATGAAGCAACTGGCCAGAGAAATGCAAGTCAACTTCCGCGATCAATCCCCTGCCGCCTCAACACTCACGGGAACAGCTTCACGCAAGGGCACCAGGTAAGCGATGCAGAGACCTGGCAAGAGGTGTTGGCGGGCGCATTTTTGCGAGCCCGTTCGCAATTTTGGGATCGGTGGATTCGGCGTCTATCAGGCGTATCGGCGTTTAATCGAAACGGAGTCAACCGATCTGGGAGCCGACTACGTCATCTTCAATCTCTGGGGACGATCATTTTCGAAGCATCTATTCCTGGGCGCTTGCTGAGTTTTCCCGCGGCCTCCCTCGATCGGTGGACCGCCGTGATGTTCCACGCCAACTTGGGTCCATGTCTTGACCCCGCGACCGGAGCGCTCATCGAAAACAATCCATGCCCGGACGAAAAGACACTTCGGCAACTCTGCGATCCGGAGTTTGTATTCGAAACGTTCGGCCAAGACGAAGTCGTCCACTTACTGGTCGCCAGCCGAACGGGGCAGGTCGCCAACGAGGCGATCCTTGAATCGGTCGCGCGGAACCGTGGGCGTCATGCCGCTGGATTGGAGCACCGAACTGGCGGTGCACGACCGCGGACCGATTTCTGCATGCCTACGGCGTGAAAATCGGCATGAAGGTCATGGAGAAGACGAAAGCGTTCACCGATTCGCGGAAAGAAACTGTTCGTCCTGCTCAGCTACCCCATGGGTTCTGGTGGCAGCCGCCTACGGCCTCCCGCCAGGGGAAGGAGCGGGAAATATCGATTGGCACCCTGCGTCTGGGCGAATTTTTGAAAGCAAACGGCATCCCGTTCGTTGACACCTTAAAGAAACATGGCGGAGTTCCAAACGTTCAAACTGACTTGTAGCGAGTACATCCGCAGGTATTACATCGGCCACTATACCCCGGTGGGAATCATTTCTTCGCGTACGCCATCAAGGACGATTTGCTTGCCTGGCTCGAACCCAAGCCTCCCGCGTATCGTGACGACGACGAGCCGCTCATTCGTTTCAAAGGTTATTTGCCTGGCTGAAGTATGTCCTCACGCCACCGTGCTGGAGGTGATGGCAGGACGGTCACTTGGTCTTGCCGAAATGTTCAGCCAGAAGGATTGGCGGGATCGTTCTTGAAGGAGTTTTCTTTCGCTGGTCCCGTTTGATGGCGTGGATCATTTCGTCCAAGGCGGAGAGGAAGCGGGAGCGGTCAGCGGGCTTGAAGGTGCCGGCCTGCCCGTGATCGTGCCGCTGCTGCGGAGTTCCTGCATCAGTTCCTCGCGCGTCGCCGTTCCTGCCGCCGATCATCCGATCGGTGAATGGTTTCCCCGTGGTTCCCAGGACACGTGCTTTTTTCTGGAGACAGCGATCCGCGAGCGGGATGTCGGCGGTGATGACAATGTCGTCCGGTTCAACTTTCTCGACGATCCAATCGTCGGCGCCGTTGAGCCCCTCCTTCACGACGACCGCCTGGATAAATGGTCGATGGACGCGCAGGATGGTGTTCGCGACCACGTAGACCTTCAGGCCGTAGCGCTCGGCAACGCGGTACACTTCATCCTTGACGGGACAGCCATCGCCATCGACATAGACGTTCAACAAGGGCTTGTTCTCCTCCAGGGATGAATTGAGGAATTGTCCGAGCTTCAACATTAAAGGCCGTTTTATTGTGCCAAATGTCAGGTCTTTACCTGGCGTTCATGTTGCGCCTTCCGTGACGAAGAATGCGGATGGCCCGAAATGAACATCCTCGAAAGTCTCGCTCTCCCCGATCGATACAATGATCCGGCGAGTGAACGGTGGAAGGAATGGGCCAATAGGGAATGGGAAGCAAGGACGAAGAATGCCCGCGTTGATTAGCTGCGAAAATCTCAGACAAACGTTCGGTTCGAGAACGCTTTTCGAGAACATTGATCTCGTCATCAACGAGGGGGAGCGGACTTACATGATCGGGCCGAACGGCTCGGGCAAGTCGACATTGCTCAAAATCCTCAGCGGCCGCGAGGTTCCCGCGGAAGGGACGCGGGCGGCCCGCAAGAACTTGCGCGTCGGCACGCTCGATCAGACCGATCAGTTTGCCCCGAACGCCACCATCCGTTCCGCCCTCGTCGATTCCTTGGCTGGTCAGCCGCTCGAAGCACACGAACTTGAAACGCTCGTCGAGACCCAGATCACCAAGTTGGAGTTTCCCGATCCGGAGCAACCGGTCGCCGCTCTCTCCGGCGGTTGGCGGAAGCGACTGGCGATCGGCCGATTGTTGGTAACAAACCTGAATTCCTCGTTCTTCTTGACGAGCTGACCAACTTCACCTGGATCTCGAGGGAATCGCCTTGGCTGGAGAAGTTTTCCAAGGAACGAACCTGACCTACCTGTTGGTTAGCCACGATCGCTATTTGCTCGAGAATACCTGTAATCGCGCTCTTCATCGAAATCAACGCGATTTTCCCGTGGATCGTTCAGCATGGAGGGCAAGTACTCCCGGTATCTGGAAAAACGGGAAGAGTTTCGAAGGGCAGCGTCAGCAGCAGCAGACGATGGCGAACAAGGTTCAGCGCGAGGTCGAGCGGCTGAGGAAGCGCGGGCCGAAGTGGACCAAGGCAAAATACCGCATCGACGAGGCCGCGCGGATGATGGCGGGATCTTGGTTGACCTTCGGGAACGGAACGCCCAAACGCGCAAGGTCGCGGTGGATTTCCTCGACCAGTGAACGCCGGGCGAACAAGTTGATTACCCTGGAAAACGTGACCAAGTCCCGCCTGGGGCGACGTTGTCTGGGGTGGGGCTATCTTACCTCAACGTGGCGTGCTGGCCCTGCCTGGCGAGAACGCGGGCGGAAACCGCCTTTGCTTAGAGCGATGGCCGGTCAACAGCCCTGACGAAGGGGACCGTTACGGTGGCGGACGGAGCGGTCGCATGGTTCGATCAAACGCGCCACCAATCAAGACGAGCTTGCACATGGCGTTGGCCGACGGGCGACCAGGTCCACTTTGCCGGCAAGCCCGTGCATATCGAGGCGTGGGCCAAGCGATTCCTGTTTCGAAGCGAGCAATTGGACCTTCCGCTCCGTGGTCTTTCCGGAGGAGAGCAGGCGCGCGTCCTCTTGGCGCGGATGATGCTCGTGCCGGCGGACGTCCTCTTGCTCGACGAGCCGACCAACGACCTGGACATTCCTTCACTCGATGTTTTGGAGTCGAGTCTGATCGAGTTCCCGGGAGCCGTGGTATTGATCACGCACGACCGTTACCTGCTCGAGCAGGTTGCCACCACGATTCTCGGTTTGGACGGAGGCGGAGGCTTCGGCTTTTACACGGACCACGAACAATGGTCAGAGGCGAAGGAGGCCGCGAAGACAGCCAAAAAGCCGCCGCCGCCAGCCCCAGTGAAGCCTGCCGTCCGCCCCGTGACATCGAAGAAGAAGGGCTTGTCTTTCAAGGAGAAGAACGAGCTTGCGGGGATGGAAGCCGCGATTCTTGAGGCAGAGACTCTTGTGGAGAAAATCCACGCGAAGCTTTCCGACCCCGCGGTCATGAACAGTCATGTCCGATTACAGGAAGAATGCCAGGCACTCGAGGCGGCCCAAGCGCGCGTCAACGAGCTCTACGCCCGCTGGCAGGAGCTAGAAGCCCTCGCGAATGGCTGATGCCCCGACCCACGCATCCGTGCTTTTGAACTAAGCTTTGTCTCCATTCACGAATGAACCCTGCCTCCGTCCCTGCGCCGCTACCGTTCCGTTCGCGGCACAAGGCAGGATCTCTTGCCGGCACGAAAACGCCGCTTTTGGTTCAGTGACATTAGCCCGCCAATATCCGTTCACGGTAGACGAATAACTCGGCGGGTTTCGAGAAGATCTGTTGCAAGCCTTGTTTTACATATGTAATATTACAGGTGTACTAACATGAGGCGGCGATGAACGACAAGCAAAAGCGAATCCGGCTTGCGATGGAGAAGGCCAATCTCCATTTGAACGGTTGTGAGCTCTGTGAGCACCGTTGCCTCGCGAATCGGAACGCGGGGCAGTGCGGTCCATGCAAGGCGGGAACCGTCGCGCGCGTCTTTCGGCATCGTGTCGAGTTCAGTGAAGAGCTGGAGCTCAGCCCGTCCCACATTTTCTACCTCTCGGGTTGCGACATGCGTTGCAAGTTCTGCATCTCGGAGGAGAACGCCTTCGATCCCAATCGTGGGGAAGTATTGACGGGCAAGTTCTTACGGCGGGCCATCGATCAAGGGGAAGCGCGCGGCGCGCGCAATATTCAATGGCTTGGCGGGGAAGCCAACGTTCATTTGCCCCAGATACTCGCCGCCGTGGCTGAATGTCCGCGACTTCCCCCCATCGTTTGGAAGTCGAACTTTCACATGACGCCCGCTGTTTTCGATCTCTTGGATGGGATCGTGGATGTTTACGTCGCGGATTTTAAGTTCGGCAACGATGCCTGCGCGATTCAGTTGGCTTCCACGGATAACTACGTTTCCATCGTGACGCGAAATCTGCGACTTGCGCGGCATCGAGCGGACCTGATCGTCCGGCATCTGGTCATGCCGGGTCACTTGGATTGTTGCACCCGGCCGGTGGTGGAGTGGATGTCGAGCCATCTTCCCGAGGTCAAGTTCAGCCTGCGCGGTGGCTTTATCCCCGCGTGGAACGCCAAGAATACACCGGGACTCCAAGGTTACCTTTCCGCGGACGAATACAGGATCGCGAGTCAATACGCGGAGTCGGCGCAACTGGTGCTCATTGAATGAGGTGGCAAGACAATGGAAGAGAGAGGCGCCGACGTGACGAGTGATTCCTGCCAGGAAGCGACGGTGGAAATCCACATTCTGCGTGACGGCAGATTGTTTCTTTTCGGACTATCGGAACCGGTCCTTGAAGTGGTGTCGGAGTTGACCCCCGACGGCCATCCGCTGCGGCGGAGATTGCCGGTTTCTCCTCCTGGATCGGAAGTAGAAAAAAATGAGTGAGCCCAAGGAAATCATCCCTTCGGTCACGGAAATCAACGGCCGCGACGCTCGGGCGCCGGGACGAGGAACACCGGACCCATTGGAGACGTTGATTCGCGCTCGCTATCCGGTGATCTACGTCACCAGTTGGGAGGAGGATCGCGTTCAGCGTCGGCTTGCCGGCATCGCGTCGGGCAAGAAGAAACTCTTCGTCTGGTCATGCACCTCGGGGCTCGTTCGAGCGGGAGCGGAGGCAGAACCGTCAAGCTCAACGCCCGGACGACCGCGGACCCCTCCGCGGCATTGGACGCGGTTTTGGCGGACGTTGAACCCGCGATCTACCTGTTCCGCGACTTTCATCCGTACCTGCTTGCTCCTCCGGACGGCCCGCATTCGAATCTACCGATCATCCGTCGACTTCGCGATCTTGCGTATCGTCTGCGCGACACCTACAAGACGTTGATCCTGGTAAGTCCGTTCCTTCGATTGGCTCCAGAACTTGAAAAGGACGTCACGGTCTTGGATTTTGGCCTGCCGTCGACGCGCGATTTTCACCGGTTGCTCAAGAACATCATCGACGAGGTGAAGGACAATCCGCGATTGAAGGTGTCGTTGGACGCGCAAGGCGTGGAACGCCTGCTGTCTGCCGCCAAGGGATTAACGCTTCGCGAGGCGGAGAACGTATTCGCGAAGACGCTGGTGCTCGATGGGCGCCTCGATGCCGACGACGTGTCAGTGGTCTACAGCGAAAAGAAACAGATTATTCAAAAAGGCGGACTACTCGAGTATTGCGAACCGGAGATCGGTCTCGAGGATGTGGGCGGTTTGTCGAACTTGAAGGATTGGCTTGGAAAACGGCGGTTGGCGTTCGGCAACAAAGCGGCGGAATTTGGACTTCCCGCCCCGAAGGGAATTCTTTTGCTCGGCGTACAGGGGTGCGGCAAGAGTTTGTGCGCCAAGGCGGTCGCCAGTCTTTGGCGGCTGCCGCTGCTTCGATTTGACATGGGCCGCATGTTCGGGAGTCTTGTCGGATCCAGCGAAGAGAACGTTCGCAAGGCGATTCAAACCGCCGAGTGCATTGCGCCCTGTATCCTCTGGATCGATGAAATCGACAAGGCATTTTCCGGCTTGCAAGGGTCCTCCGGCTCCGATGGCGGAACGACCGCGCGCGTGGTTAGCACGGTGCTCACCTGGCTTTCGGAAAAAGTATCGCCGGTTTTCGTCATCGCCACCGCCAATGATATTCGGCAGCTACCGCCGGAATTGTTGCGCAAGGGACGTCTGGACGAGATCTTCTTCGTCGATCTGCCAGCCTCGGCCGAGCGGGAACAGATCCTGAAGATTCACCTTGAGCAAAGCCACCGGGATCCCAAGCGGTACGATTTGCCCACGCTCGTTTCGTTAAGCGAAGGATTCAGCGGGGCGGAGATTCGCGAGGCGATCGTGTCGGCCCTGTTCGACGCGTTCAGCGCTAGCCGCGATCTCGTCAGCGGCGATATCGCCAAAGCATTAAAGGAAACGGTTCCCCTTTCCAAGACCATGCACGAGGAAATCACTCGGCTGCGGCAATGGGCACAGGCCCGTACTCGCTCGGCGAGCGGCGAAGTTGCAGTGCACGCGGACGCGGAGGTCCGCAGAAAGATCGAGTTTTAAACCACGCCAATTCCCTAGGAGGAGGCATTATGAGCTGTGTTGTAATCGTGGCGCCGGTCATCGTGGCTTCATGGCCGGCGATTGCCCATGCAGTGACCGCGGCCATCGCGACCACGGGGTTTGCCATCCTGCAAAACGGGCGCGACGTAGAGGCCGCACACTCGACGAAATCTCGCGCGGAGATCGATATTCCCGACAGCGAGGTCCTCGAGGACTCCGTCGGCGAAAGCGAGGAAATGACGCTCGTCCGCGACGGCGTGACCGCGAGGCTCTTTCGCGACCGACGCGGCGCGCTCAAACTTTGCCTCGATGGCAACGCGAGCAAACAAGAACTGCAGAAGATCGGCGAAGAACTGCTTGGGGCAATCACCCAGCAGTACGCCTACCACAAGATCATGTCCGATCTACAGGAGCGAGGCATGGCTGTGGTAAGCGAAGAAGTGACGCCGGATCGCGCCGTCAAAATCCGGGTCCGTGCTTGGTGAAAGGAGCTATCGCCATGGGGGAAGTAGAGATCGAGATCGGGGTGGATGGCAAAGTGCTCGTCCGAACCAACGGCGTCAAAGGAAAACGCTGCCTCGAATACGCTGAGTACCTGCGGGAACTCGTCGGCCGAGAGGAACAGAAGTCCCTCACCGCCGAGTATTACGAACCCGAAGCGCAAGTTCGATTTCAGGTGCACCGAAAGAACCAGGCTCGCTGATCGAAATCCTTGGCTGCCGTGTCCTTCGAATTCGATCTAGCTATTGGAGTCGTGATCGAAACCGGCCCGGCGAGCACCACGAGATGGGATGATTCGCCATGCAATGTCCCAGTTGCCGCTTTCACAACATGCCCGGATTGACGACCTGCGTTCGCTGCGGATCGAACTTTGATGCTCGGGTTGCCATCGCGGACATAACGCCTCCTCGCGCCAAACGAAAACGTGGTCTCCGGCAACAGCGACTTCAATGGAGTTGGAACCGGTCGATCGAGCGGTTCCAGGCGTGGTGTCAAAATGCCAAGACCCGATTCGATAATGCTGGACTTACGTCGTTTCTGCCGAAGCATCTTTCCAGAGATCTCTTTTTCCGGTCGCTGGTTCCCGGTTGGGGACAGCTTTGGTTGAACCGGCGGTACCGTGCGGCAGGGTATATCGCTGGATATGGAACGTTGGTTTTATCGTCGATCGTATTCCACGGTTCGATGGTAGGCAACACACTCCTTGGTCTCGCGTTTGCGGTCCATGCGTCGTCGGTGATGGATGTTTGGTTCGAGGCCGACGCGCGCTTGCTCAAGCGGTTGACGCAGGGACTCTTGATCTTCGCGATCCTCGCGTTCGTCTATTATCCCGTGGGCCCGCTGTCGCGGCGGTTCGCACAACCCTGGGAGTTAGGCGTGAATCAGGGGAGCATTCGCGCGGGGGATGTCCTCATCGCGGATCCCCATGCGGAGATCGAGCCCGCGAACTTGGTCGTGTTCTTTTCGGACGAGGCGATCGAGGCGCGTTTTGGATACAGCCAGATGATGGTGCCGGCGGGAACTCGGATTGGCCGCGTTCTTGCCCGTGGCGGCCAATACGTTCAAAGGACGGATGCGGGGCTTCTCGTCGACGGCGAGCCTCTTCATTGGCAGGGGATGGAACACGATTTCCGGCATATTCCAAATGAACTGGAAAACATGATTTCGCATCGCATGGTTCCCTGGGATTCAGTGCTCGTTCTCGCAAACGAGGTGAGCGGCATACCGCGCGCGGGGACACTCGCGTTTCCGCCGCGGATGCTACTTCTTGACCGCCAGGCCGTGCGGGGCGCGCCTTATTGGCGTACCTGGCCGATTCATCGCTGGGGCTCGATCCAGTAGTAGCCGGGAGGCGTCTACTTAAGAGCTTGCAAGGGTATTGACGCGGCGGTTCGTCCTTGGGAAGGACGTACCTCCGAGAAAACGAGATTGAGAGAGACCATGGGCCGATTTCGCAATTTGGAGTTCGATGGCGCGCCGGAGCGAGGTCCGAAAAGAAGACCGCCCGAGTCCGTGCCGGATTCACGGGACGCCGCATATTATCTCGCCAAGGCTCTCAAGGAACGGAGAAAGTGGAATTGTGAAAATGCCCTCCGATTCTACTCGCGCGCCCTTGAAGCGGACGTGAACGCGATCGACGGTTGGGTTGGCCAGGTCCGAATGTTGATAGATCTTGAAGAGTATCCGGAGGCGGAACTCTGGAGTCGCAAGGCGCTCGACCGATTCAAGAATCAGCCGGATCTGCTCGCGGGTCGGTGTCAAGCCTGTTGTCGTCTGGGGAACCTCGACGAGGCGTACCGGTGGTCCGATGCCTCGATTCAACAGGGGGGGTGAATCGGTCTACCGCTGGCAGGCGCGGAGAACTCATGTTGTCCGCGCACGATCAAGACACGGCGAACCGCTGTTTCGAAAAGGCCATTCTGATCGGCCCGGACTGGTTGGTCGCGCTCGAGATTGGCACGGTTCTCTTGCACTACAGGTATCCGAGTAAAGCGGCCCGTTGGTTCGAGCGGGTTACGGAGCAAGCGAGCGACGCGGAAGTCGGCTGGCTCTTTTTGTCCCGTGCTCAAACCGCCATGGGGATGACGGCACGCGCGAAGCAAAGTCTGGAACATTGCCTTCGGTTGGTGCCCGGACACGCCGAGGCGTCGCGGGAGCTCAATGAACTCGAGAACGACGCGTCCAGTTGGACCGGTCGTCTGGTTCGGAGGTGGTTCTCACGATGAGTTGGACATTCGACCGGATCCTCAGGGGCGCGCGTAAATTCAAGGCAAGTGACGTGCATCTCCTGGTTGGCATGGCGCCCGCCATTCGAGTAGGGGGACATATTTCCATTCTCGAAGGCGCGCCGTTGACCCATGAATGTCTGGTGGGAATGCTCGATCATTTGCTCAATGACGAGCAGCAGAAAATGCTTCGCGAAGATTGGCAGATCTGTTTCTCGCGGAATTGGCCCGAGGTTGGCCGATTTCGCGCGAGCGTGTACAGAAACGCGGAAACGCCCGAGTTCGCCATCCGTATCTGCGAAACCACGGTTCGACAGCGGGACGAGTTGGGCCTCCCGGAAAAGGTGGACGAGCTTGCCCGATTGACCACTGGCCTCATCTTGATCACCGGACCCACCGGCGTCGGGAAGACCACGACGCTCAACTACATCATCGACCTGATCAATCAGGATCGTCGAGCGAAGATCATCACCATCGAGGACCCGATCGAGTACGTGCATGAACGCCGGCGGAGCATCATCGTGCAACAGGAGGTGGGTACCGACGTCAAGAGCTTCCGCAAGGCCCTTTTGCATGCTCTAAGGCAGGACCCTGACGTGATCGTGGTGGGAGAAATGCGCGATCTGGAAACGATGGAAACGACGCTCACCGCCGCGGAAACGGGACACTTGGTGCTCGCCACGCTGCATACTCCCGACGCCGTGCAAACCATCCAGCGCATTTACAGCGTGTTCCCGGCGGATCAGCAGAACCACATCGTGACGCAACTATCCAATTCCTTGCAGGCGATATTGGTGCAACGGCTGCTGCCGCAGGCGAGCGGCAAGGGACGCGTCCTCGCGACGGAACTCTGTTTGGCGACGCCCGCGGTTCGTAGCCATATCCGAGAAAAGGAAGCCCATCTCCTTTTCAATGAACTCCAAACCGGCCGACGGTTCGGCAGGCACACCATGGACCACAGCCTTCTTGATCTTTACCAACGCGGAGAAATCACCTATGACACGGCGGTCTCATGCGCCCGCGAGCCGGAGTCGATTCGGCAAAGGTCCGCGTGATCTCCCGTAGATTTCGCCGCTTACGTGTCGCTTTATTTCATTCCAGGGTTTCGTGAGCCCGTGAAGACTTGGAATTCGGTCATCGAGATTTGGTGGTGAAATTCGGGGGTTGGAAGATCGTCGACAGCATGTTCTTTTTGAGAATGGCGGAGGCGCAGGGACGCCGCCGAAGAGCTTGCTCCACTCCCGCAGTCGCGACGTCTTGACCGGTGAGAAACGGGTTGCGGATCGGCGTCCGTGGACGCAACCAGGCTTGTCGGAATCGTCGGGGAGTATGCGCCAAGCCGTACGGCTCGCCGTGCGAATAGTTCATGAAATGCCGGGTTGAAACGGGGGTCGACAGCTCGCAATGCGCGATGTGTGAATCGACGTGGGGAAGTTGTTGTTTTAGCGCGTCGCGAAGGCGGGCGGTGAACTTTGCCTTGAGGGATTCGTAGTCTTTCCCCCGGTTTCGCCACCGCTGGTTCTCCCAGGAGGCGAACCATTCATACGGAGCCAGGGAGATTACTTGGATCGTCGATCGGCCGGGGTAGCGTGCTGCAAAGGTCGGGTCCTTCGCCGAGGGAAACGAAAGGTAGGCGACCGGCAATGGCTGGTCCGGATCGCGGAGGAATCGCGCGATGTTCGCATCGTGATCGGGCGTCGGGTAGACCCATAGATTGGTCGTCGGCAACTGGAGTTCCCGATCGGTCCCGTTCAGTCCGACGTACAGGTTCATGTGGGACATGGAGGGCTCGACCGCTTGCCTTCGCGCTCGCGTTTGCAGGCGGTCGTTGACTTCCCGCGACAACATCTTGTCGAAGGTGTTGAAATACCCCGCGCCGCTGACGATGGTTTTGGCGTTGAGAATCCTTCCGTCCGCCATGCACACGCCGACCGCGGAACCCCGCTCGACGACGATCTCCCGAACCTCGGCGTTGACCAGGATTTCGCCACCGGCCTGCTCGATCGTCGGCGCGATGCTGGCGGCGATCGCCGCGGCCCCACCCTTGGGATAGGCGGCTCCGCTGAGATAATGGCGAACCACGATGGCGTGTATGCCGAAGCTGCTTTGCGCCGGCGGCAAGCCATAATCTCCCCATTGCCCCGTGAGCACGCCGATCAACAGCGGATCGCTCGTCAATGACCGCAGGACTTCGAGCGTGGTTCGACTGGCGTAATTGAGGAACGGGCGGCGCATCAGTGAGCCTGCGAACACGTCCACGAAACCGGGAAGCGCCTTGGAGGCAAAGTAGTTTTTGGAACTCTTGGCACATTCATTGACGAGCGCGAGATAGCGGTCGATGGCCGAGGCTTCCTTGGGGAAATACTCAACCAACCGGTCCCGGAAACGCTGTTGTCCCGCGAGGAAATCAAAGGATTGCTCGCCAATTATGATGCGATCGTAGACGTCATCGGTCGCGACCCACTCGAGACTTCCCTCGGAAAGAACGTCGAACAGCCTGCGGAGGGGAGCTTTGGGATGGTGCACGTCTCCGATGTAGTGCACCCCCACGTCCCACTCGAACCCAGGGCGTTTGAAAACGTGCGTGTAGCCGCCGGCGGTGTAATGCCTTTCGAGGACGAGGACCCGTTGAAACGCGAACTTGGCGAGTAAGGCCGCGGTGGTGAGGCCACCCATGCCCGAGCCGATGACGATGGCGTCGAATGCGTCCTTTCCGCGCCATGTTTTGTAAGGCGCGCCGAATTTGGGATGTCTCGGATTTGAAGGCTCGATGTTTGTCATTGTAATGACACCCAAGAGTGAGGCGGAAGGGGCATTGTTCCCTGGACGTTTACTTTTTCCCCAGGCAGTAAAGCATCTCCTGCCGTTTACCATCCTGCTGCTCGACCACCCGCAGGTAGACGCGGCCGCCACAAATCGTGGGAGTCGCCATCGTCTGGTCGCCGAGTTTGTTCTCCGCGATCCCCTGAAATTCCTTGGGATTGGCCCGGAACACAAAGGTCTCGCCGTTCTCGCTCGTCGCGTAAATCACGCC
Source organism: Planctomycetota bacterium (assembly GCA_046350335.1). GTDB lineage: Bacteria > Planctomycetota > Planctomycetia > Kolteriales > Kolteriaceae > JAXMAQ01. The sequence continues at coordinate 10,310 of JAXMAQ010000003.1, read as the reverse complement.
GTTGACCAGGACCGGGGAGGAGCTGAACTCACCCCCCAGCCGCTTTTTCCACTGCACCTGGCCGGTCGCGCAGTTCCAGCAAGCGGCGACTCCCGCGTCGAGGACGCCGAACAAATAGCCGTCTTTTTCCAGAAGCGAGGGGACGTAGACTCGGTCCTTGGTTTCCCAGACGATCTTGGCGGAACCATCCGCGCGAATGGCGGCCAAATGGTTCTTGGGATAGCCGCCACTGCTAAAGACATGTTTGCCGTCCGTGACGGTCGAGGTGACGCATTCCGTCGTGCTGCCGTCGACTTCCCAAAGCGTTTTGCCGGTCAAGGGATCGAGGCTGAGGATTTGATCACAGCCGGTGAAGATCAATTGGTCTCTTCCCGCGATGCGCAGAACGATGGGTGACGTGTAATTGGGGACGTGAGGCCGGTCCCGCTTCCACGCGATTTTGCCGGTATTGCGATCGAGGGCAACGATCGCGCCCCCCGCGTGACTGTCGGCTGCCGCGAGCACCAGCGATTGGTAGACCGTTGGCGAGGCGCCGTATCCTTGGTGGATTTGGTAGTCGGCGATCTTCGTTTGCCAAAGTTGTTTACCGTCAATGCCCAGAGCCGTCACGAACACGGCTCCCTTGTTCGCGAAATTGACGTAGAGGTTCGCGCCGTCGCAAGCGACGGTACCCGAGGCTCCCGTGGATTTCTGATTTTTTCGCATCATGCCGCCGCGATGCACGACGGTCTGCCAAAGCTGTTTCCCGGTTTGGCGGTCATAACAGAGTACCGATTGCGTGTCGGCTTGTTCGTCCGCAGTGGCAAGGAAGATACGCGGTCCGACGATCGTTGGCGAACTATCGCCTCGTCCCGGAACGAGGGATTTCCAGATCACGTTCTTCGACTCGCTCCATTCCGTCGGCGGATCCTGGTCCGGGTTTGCTTCGCCGTTGCGCGCCGGGCCTCGCCACCAAGGCCAGTCCGAGGCGTCCACCGGAATCCGGTCGTCGATTTTTTCACTGACAGCCGGGGTGGAGAACATCGCCGTGAGAGCGGCAATGAGCAGGAATCGAGGGAGGATAGACAAGGGAATCACCTGGCATTTTTCACTGTTGGCAGCCGGAAACGTTCCGGTCTCTCCGCGGTCGCTATTCTAACGACGCCGCTTCCCCCAGCCCACTGCTTCTCCCGTTTCCCGTTAGCTCACCCCTGCATGGACGATCGCCGGTCCGATGGAAGATGTCGTGGTATTAAATACCAAGTGTCACGCGCGGGTGGGCAGGCCCCAATTGTGCGACATGTGCCTGATGGTGCGTGTTTGGCCGCTCATCCGCGGCCGACGAGGGGCATCTTGGTCGCCATGATGGTGACGAATTGGACATTGGCTTCCAACGGCAGGTTCGCCATCTGCAGGACCATGTTTGCCACGTGCTCGACGTCGAGAAAAGGCTCGACGAGAATGGTCCCGTTCGCCTGCAGAAGTCCCTTGGCCCCCGCCGCCGTCATCTCCGTATGGGCGTTGCCGATATCGATCTGTCCGCAGGCGATGTTGTATTTTCTACCGTCGAGGGAAGTCGACTTGGTGAGCCCGGTGATCGCGTGTTTCGTGGCGGTGTAAGGGGCGGAATTCGGACGCGGCGCAGTCGCCGAGATCGAGCCGTTATTGATTATCCGTCCCCCCATCGGCTGCTGACTCTTCATGAGTTGGAAAGCCTCTTTCGTGCACAGAAAGGGGCCCGTAAGATTCGTGTTCACGACGGTCTGCCATTGCTCGAAGGTGAGATCTTCGAGGAGAACGCCCGGCGCGCTCACGCCCGCGTTATTGAAAAGGACGTCGAGCCGGCCGAACCGTTCCCTGACGGTGGCGAATAACGAACTAATGGAATCCGGTTGGCTCACATCGGTCGCGACGGGGAGCGCGCGGCTGCCGGCGCCCGATTCCCTGGCGACCGTTTCGAGAGCGTCGGTTCGGCGTCCCGCGAGCGCGACCCGGTAGCCGTCCCGCAAGAATGCCAACGCGGTCGCCTTGCCGATTCCGCTGCTCGCGCCCGTGATGATGGCGACTCGTTCGTGCATCGTCATTTTCTCTTCTCGGTAGGCCATGGGGAAAAGTAAGGATCGTACCCGAACCGGGGCCATGGGACAAAGCGGTTGGCAAATGGTGCCGCAAATGGTCCTGGTTTCGAAGGAATGGCAGGACTATACCTCGCGGGCCGTGAACAAGGACGACATTGGCGTTCCAACGTTGAGCCGTTGCGGTCGTCCCAGACGGTCGTGAATCTCCGTGCTGGGGTCAACACCGAGCGATTGGTAGATGGTCGCCCCCAGGTCTGCAGGGGTGTAAGCGTCGGTGATGGGAAAGGCGCCAATGCCATCGGATCTTCCGATGGTTTGTCCCCCTCGGACGCCTCCGCCGGCGAAGACCGATGTGAAGCATTGGGTCCAGTGGTCCCTTCCGTCGGGCGAGAAGGTGGGGGTACCGACGTTGCCACCTAGTTTCGGGGTTCGGCCAAATTCCCCTGTCAGGACGACCAAGTATTCGTCGAGCATGCCGGACGCAGCCATGTCGTCGAGCAGTGCCGAGAACGCCTGATCCAGCGGCGGGAGCAGGTATTGTTTGAGGTTCGGACAATTGCTGGTGTGCGTATCCCATTGACCGGCGAATCCCATGTTCGCTTGCGCGATCGGCACGCCCGCCTGGAGCACGCGGCGTGCGAGCAACAAAGTCTGCCCAAAAATGTGCCTGCCGTATCGGTCTCGAAGTGGCAAAGGCTCGCCGGATAGGTCCAGCGTCTTGGCGAACCTGCCGGACAGCAACGTTTCGCAGGCCTTTGTTTGTTGATCGACGAATTGGCGCACGGGCGGATGCGACTCGAAGGGTTGCTGGTGACCGTCCATGGCGCGCAGTATCGCTCGGCGCCGATCGAACTGCCGGATCGACACGTCGGTTGGCAGGACGAGGCTTTGGTCTCCGCGATATTGTGCGTGATTCGGGTCGCTGCTCAGCAGCCAGGGGTCGTGGAGGGCGCCAAGAAACCCGCCGTTCTGACCGCAGTAGGCCGCGCCATTGAATTTGAGATGCGGCACGAGAAACCCGCTGGGCAGTCGGTTCGCTGGGGGACGAACCAAATTCAGTCCGGCGGCGAAACAAGGCCAATCGTTGCGGGAAGCGTAAAGGCCCACGCCGGCGGGAAGTTCATTGATTCCCGTGAGCATGGCATGGGTCCCCGTCTCATGCGCGCCTAGGGAAGGGGAACAGTGCATGGTTCGAACGATCGCCAATCGATCCGTTCGCGCGGCTAGTTGTGGTAAGTGTTCGCAGAGTTGAATGCCAGGGACGTTGGTGGCAATGGGGGCAAACGACCCGCGGACCTCCGCGGGCGCGTCTGGCTTCATGTCGAACGTGTCGACATGGCTGACACCCCCCGTGAGGAACACGAACAGCACGCCTTTGGCTCTCGGCAGGGACGAGAAGGGATCGGTGGTCGTCTTGCTCTCCGCGGCAAGCGAGCGGGAGGCGCGCGGAGCGGCAAGCGATAGGGAAAGGGCGCTCGAAAAACCGATCTCGAGGAACTCTCGCCGATAGGGGCTGGCTTGGCGGTTGCCTATGCGATCGAACATGGTTGCCTCGCTCGTCTCGGAGGGTCATCCTTCTGCGGGAGCCGAAGTCGCGCTACTCGGATAAACGCCCCATTTATCGGGGGAAGGGCAGGGGGCGAAGCCGCAATGAACTCCCCCTCCCCGCGCGTTGGGGTGAGGGGCTTCATTTTTGCACGACCAACATGCGCGCATCCAAAGCGCAAACAACGTAATGCCGGGACTCGGTTCGCTTCGCGCCAAGGCTCAACCGGTGACCGGGACGTGGCATTCGACATTCCCATTCTGCGGCTCAAAATGGCCTGCGAACTCGTCCAAACTCAAGTCAGTTTAACAGAAGGTTCGCGAAAGGGGGTCCCAAGATCCCCGAAAATCGCCTTCGACCAATCCCTGGATTCGATATCCCTGCTGCGATACAGTCGCGGCAGGGAGAGGTTCGGTGGTGACGGGATGGAGAGTTTACCCATGGCCGATCGACAGGCGTTTCGAGTCAACCGTGGCTGGATTGGGAGGAACGCGAGGCATTGCATTTCAAGCCGACGGTTTATGGGAGTATTACTCCTTGGATGGCTTTGCTTGAAAGCCATGGACGCGTGTCATGCGGCGGAGGGGACCTGGAAAGCAGGCGTCGCCAAGGCCGTGATCACGCCCGAGAAGCCGGTCTGGCTCGCGGGTTACGGAACCAAGCGCCCGCCGGACGGCAAACTGCACGACCTATGGATGAAGGCCCTGGCGCTCGAAGATCAGGATGGCCGGCGCGCCGTTCTCATCACCAGCGATTTCCAAGGGGTCCCCAAGAGCATGAGCGATCCCGTGTTCGCTCAACTGAAGCAGAAGTTCGGGCTCGAGCGGCATCAGGTCCTGTTCACCTTTTCCCACAATCATTGCGGTCCGCGACTGGGGGACGATCTGGTGGACTATTATCCAGTCGAGGCGGAACAGGTCAAACTCGTCAACAAGTACACGGCGGTCATGATCGAACGGACGGTGGCCATGGTCGGCGAGTCCTTGAAACAACTTGCTCCCGCATCCCTGCAGACCGGCGTGGGGAAGACCACTTTTGCCGTCAATCGACGCAACAATCCCGAGCCACAAGTTCCCGCCATGCTGGCTGCGGGAACGCCGCTTTCGGGTCCGGTCGACCACGCCGTCCCCGTCATGACCGTCACTCGCCCCGATGGCCGAATCGACGCGATACTCTTTGGCTACGCCTGTCATCCCACCACGCTCAGCTTCCTCACCTGGTGCGGCGATTATCCCGGTTTTGCCCAATTGGAAATTGAAGCGAAACATCCCGGTGCAACCGCCATGTTCGTCAACACCTGTGGCGGAGATCAGAACCCTCTGCCCCGCCGAAGCGTGGAGTTGTGCCAGCGCTACGGACACATGCTTGCCGAGGCGGTGGAAGAAGTCCTCGCACGCCCCCTCGAACCGGTCACTCCGGGGCTGCGTACCGCGTTCGCTTACGTCGAGCTTCCCTATCTCAAGGTCATGTCAAGAGAGGAACTGTTCGAGGCTCGGCAGGCGGACAACGCAATCCGCGCCCGTTGGGCTTCGCGAATGCTGGAGAAACTCGAACGTGGAGAGACCTTCTCGCCGACGTATCCTTATCCCATTCACGCCTGGCGACTGGGCAAGGAGATGCTCGTTATCGGGATGGGGGCGGAGACGGTGGTCGATTACGCCCTGCGGTTCAAAAGGGAGTTTGGGGCGGGCACCTGGGTTCTCGGCTACTGCGACGATATGATCGCCTACATACCCTCCCGCAGAGTCTGGGAGGAAGGTGGTTACGAGGGGGGTTCGAATCTTTTCGAGTATGGCCGCCCCGCCCTTCGCTGGTCCGGAGACATCGAGGACCGCATCGTCAAAATCGTCCACCAACTCGTCGCCGAAGTCGACGAGTAGAAACAAGCCCTTCGCGGGAGGGATGAGACATGGCGAGAACTCTTTACTGTTGGCGCTGCCAAATGGATATCCCCATGCTTGACGACCACGAATGGGAACTCGTGGGTCCTTTGCTGGCGAATTCGTTGAAGCAGTTTATGCAAAATCGAAAGGAAGCCGGCGAGTCGCTTTCAGAGGCAAGGCATATAGGAGTAATTGGCAAAGACGCGCTCAACGCTTACTGTGAACTCACCGGCTATTCTGAGACGAACGTGAATGCCCTTTGGCATCATCGAGTAGCCATTTATGGGACTCCATGTGCAGCATGCGGAAAGCCATTGCGCACTCCGGTCGCCTCCTACTGTGCCGCGTGCGGTAGAAAAGTAGGTCAGGGAGGGAACAGCTGAAGACTATTATTGTCAATGAACTTTATACGACTCGCGAAATCTTCGGTCGCGACTACTCGATCTGACTTTTTCGCCGAGCGGACCGACGATATCCGCTCGAATCCAGTTGTCGGTTAGTTTTTTTCGACCTCGAAATCAGAGTCCCTCCAGTCGTTTCTTTCTTCGGTCACGCGAGATCGAAACGATCGAGATTCATCACCTTCGTCCAGGCGGCAATGAAGTCCTCCAGGAACTTCTTCGAAACGTCCGAGCAGCCGTAAACCTCCGCGAGCGCGCGAAGCTGCGAGTTCGAACCAAAGACGAGGTCGACTCGGGTGGCCGTCCATTTCAGCTCCCCCGTCTTTCGGTCACGTCCTTCGAAAAGATCCGCTTCCTTGGTGGTCGGCTTCCATTCCGTCCCCATATCGAGCAGATTCACGAAAAAGTCGTTGGTCAGTGCGCCCGGCCGTTTAGTGAAAACTCCATGTTGCGTCCCGCCGACGTTGGCATTCAAGACTCGCATGCCCCCCACGAGGACGGTCAATTCCGGCGCGGTCAACGTCAGCAACTGCGCCTTGTCGATCATCAAGACTTCCGCTGGGACGGAGTATTTGCCTTTGACGTAATTGCGCATGGGGTCCGCGATCGGCTCGAGCACTCCCATCGATTCCACGTCCGTCTGCTCTTGCGCGGCGTCGGTTCTGCCTGGAGAGAACGGGACGGTGACCTCATGGCCGGCATGCTTGGCCGCCTGCTCAATACCCGCGCAGCCGCCAAGCACGATCAAGTCCGCAAGCGAAACTTTCTTTCCGCCCGTCTGCGCATCGTTGAACGCGCCCTGGATCCCTTCCAGCGTCTTCAAGACCTTGTCCAGCTTCGCGGGCTGATTCACCTCCCAATCCTTTTGAGGAGCGAGTCGAATGCGCGCCCCGTTCGCGCCGCCGCGCTTATCCGACCCGCGGAACGTCGATGCCGCCCCCCAAGCCGTGGATACCAGATCCGAAACGGACAAACCGGACGCCAGGATTTTCCCCTTGAGAGCCGCGGCGTCCTTTTCGTCAATCAAGGGGTGATCGACGGCGGGGACCGGATCCTGCCAGATCAGCTCTTCCTTCGGAACCTCTGGACCGAGGTAACGGGACTTGGGGCCCATGTCGCGGTGCGTCAGTTTGAACCAGGCTCTCGCAAACGCGTCGGCAAATTGATCCGGATTCTCCATGAAACGACGGGAAATCTTTTCGTACTCCGGATCGAAGCGCAAGGAGAGGTCGGTGGTGAGCATCGAGGGCCCGATCCGTTGGGACCGATCGTGCGCATGAGGCACGGTGCCAGCCCCCGCGCCGTTTTTGGGTTGCCACTGGTGCGCGCCTGCCGGGCTTTTGGTCAATTCCCATTCGAAACTGAACAGGTTCCAGAAAAAGTTGTTGCTCCATTTGGTCGGCGTCGACGTCCAGGTGACTTCCAGGCCGCTAGTGATGGCGTCGGCCCCCTTGCCGGTGCCGAAGCTATTTTTCCAGCCTAGCCCTTGCTGTTCGAGTCCCGCCGCCTCGGGTTCGGGCCCGACGTTGGTTGCGGGGCCCGCGCCATGGGTCTTGCCAAAGGTATGGCCGCCGGCAATGAGTGCGACCGTTTCTTCATCGTTCATCGCCATTCGGCCGAACGTTTCGCGGATATCGCGCGCCGCCTTGACGGGATCGGGGGTTCCGTTCGGTCCTTCCGGATTGACATAGATCAACCCCATCTGGACCGCCGCCAGCGGGTTTTCAAGATCTCGATCGCCGGAGTAGCGTTTGTCGTCCAGCCAGGTCTTTTCGACTCCCCAATAGACGTCCAAGTCCGGCTCCCAGACGTCCTCGCGTCCACCGCCGAACCCGAAGGTCTTGAAGCCCATCGATTCGAGCGCGACGTTGCCGGTGAGAATGATCAGGTCGGCCCAGGAGATCTTCCTGCCGTACTTCTTCTTGATGGGCCACAGGAGTCGGCGCGCCTTGTCGAGGCTGACGTTGTCGGGCCAGCTATTGAGGGGCGCGAACCGCTGCTGGCCTCGCCCACCGCCTCCTCGGCCGTCCCCGATTCGATAGGTCCCCGCGCTATGCCACGCCATGCGGATGAACAGCGGGCCGTAATGGCCGAAGTCCGCGGGCCACCAGTCTTGGGAGTCAGTCATGAGGGTCGCGAGATCTTTCTTCACCGCGGACAGGTCCAGGCTCTTGAATTCCGCCGCGTAGTCGAAGTCTTCCCCCATCGGATTCGACTTGGAGGAATGTTGGTGCAAGAGATCGAGCCTGAGTTCATGGGGCCACCAGTCACGATTCGACGTGCCGCTGCCGGCTACGGCTGGAATGGGGCGTTGGACTTCAGTGGACATGCGGTTCCTCCTTTAGCGACGTGACCGGCCGAACTGCAACAGAATGAGCGGTCGTCAAATACCTAGTCTGTAGTCATCCATCTTGCCTAGACGTCATGGCTCCGCCAACCACGAATCGGAAAACCAAAACAAATAATGCCCTCGCGCAGCGTGGTGCCTTACACTAGCTTTCCAACCGATGAACCCGCCATCGCTTTTCCGTCCGCTCCTGTCGGCGCGGACGGCGCAAACCAATTTGTGCAATTTTGCAAACCGGCCGAGTTTCGATTCGCAAGGCCGTCCTGACCGAACGGTTCTCCCGCATTTCCAAACAACAGGCATCAAGCCCATGTCCAAATGGGAAACGAGCCACAAGCTTGATTGTGCCAATACATTGCACGCGTGACTCCTCGCGATTGGGACGGCAAGTATCGGTCTCGCGATTCGAAAATGTAGCGTTCGATCGTCTCCCCCATGCGAGAGATCGAACGGCCTCGGCACGATTCAAGCGTCGGCGAGATCCCGGTTCCAAGACGAATTGATTTGACGTGGTTACAACCAAAACTAGCATAGAGGGGTATATGCTTTTGAACTCGTAATCGATGTCCCGCGAGAGTGCTTGGCCGATATGCATGTTCGTTCGCGCAAGCTCTGTTTTCTCGCTGTCATCGGCATGGAAGCAACGCTTCTTGTCGCGGGTCCGGCGCTGCGCAGTACGCCTCTCTGTCACTGCAGCGACCATCAAGCCATTCAGCAGCAATTCGCTTCCTATCAATGTCACTGCTGCACCAGCGATAGTTGTGAACCGGCCCCGTCCGCGTCGGACGAGGAGCGGCCGATTCGCCTTATTTCGAACGCTGCTTTTTCCTGTCCCGTTCGACAATTCCTTTCCGTCGCCAAACCTCATGTCGAGGTGAACGCGGACACTTGCGCGTTCCCAGACGTCCTCCAATGGCGGGTCGATGCGCTCGACCCCATGCTGGTGGGTTCGGCGAGAAAAATCCACGAACCTCGTGGCCCCCCTTCCTGTTAATCCCCTCTTATTCGGTAACCCGTTGAACGATTCTCCTCGTGCGATGGGGCGATGCATCCGGCAGTTTCGATCCTCGTGAGACTTCACCGTTCGAGGATCCGTCAGCAGCGCCGTGATTTGTCAACGGATGGCTCGCCGTCAGCAATGGGTCAATTTCGGACCACGAGTCTGGCGGCTTGACCGAAAGTCCGTTGGCTATTTTCTCGTCGTTGATGACGGTTGGAGCAAGTCGTTGCTCCCGATGGGCCGATCGTTTGCCTCATCCGCATGGCCAACGAAATCGAGGATGCAATCCGTCGCCAATGTTCGCTGGCCACCATGTAATCGGCGATTCACGGGACTGCAGCGATTCGGAACCTAGAGCCAGTCGGTTCACAAACGCGCGCGTCGTTCCGTTCGCGGACTTCGGCGGTGTTGCAGCATGGGATGAACTTCCCGCCGACCGTTTCAAGGGAGAGTCAACGACCATTCGCTCGTCAACAATCGCGTGGGCCGGCACGCAGGCGTTTCTCGCCGTTGGTTCGCGAGAAGGGAAGTGAGACGAAGGTAGCGCGCATTGCCTGCGGGATTTCCGCGAATGCGCGAGAGCTTATTGCCGCTCGGAAAAGTAATGTCGGGGCCCGGCGCGCTTTGCGCCAAGGCTCTCCAAGCGACCGGGCCGGGGAATACGACATTACTTTTCTGACGCTCTGTATTCGATCGAAGCAACCGGTTTAATCCAAGGGACAGGAGTCAATCATGCGGTCCTTCACATTGCTGGTGGCGGTGACTTTGGTGGCATGGCCATCGTTTGCCGGCGAGAAGCAAACAGGTCCTTCCGAACCGCCCGCCAAGAAGCGAATCTTATTCCATCTCAACTGCGAAGCGACGGACCCGTCCGAGGTCGCGAAATCGATTCGTGTCGGCCGAACCTATTGTGCGCCGGACTTCGAGTTGACGGTTTTCATCGACCTGGCTGCCATTCCTTTGGCGGACTCGTCGAAGAAAACGCTCGACGAGAGGTCAATGGACGAAGTGAACGAGTTCTTCTCGCTGGCGAAGAAGAATAGCGCGAAGTTGCTGGTATGCCCCTTCTGCGCCAA
>JAXMAQ010000002.1:0-210143 GCA_046350335.1 Planctomycetota bacterium | reverse complement strand
GGCTTGACAATGCGTGACGTTTCTCCGGTCGCCCCGGTGGTCGTCGTCAAGCGACGGTTTGCCATCAATCGCGACACTTATGGAAATCGAGATTCGGATGTTACCTAAATTCGTTGGCATCGGCGCCCAGCGAGCTGGTACGACCTGGATGCACATGTGCCTTAAGAGCCATCCACAAGTCTTCATGCCCGAAGGCAAAGAGGCCCATTTTTTCGACGAGAACTTCGAAAAAGGCATGGATTGGTACGAGGAGATGTTCCGGGACGCGCCGCCGGACGCGCTCGTGGGGGAGTTCACCCCGAACTATCTGGATTCCCCGTTGGCGATCGGGCGCCTGGCTGAGATTATTCCCGACGCGAAACTCTTGGTGGTCCTCCGTGAGCCCGTCTCACGCGCGCTTTCCGCCTACTCGCTGTTGCACGAGCAATACCGCGGCGTCAGCTTTCGCGAAGCTTTTGATCGCAAGGGACAACTCGTGAGCATGGGGCTCTATGCCCAGCATCTCAAGCGAGTATTCACGCACTTTCCGCGCGAGCAAGTAAAAATATTTCTCTACGAGGACATCGAACAAAAGCCGGAACGGTTACTCGTCGAATTGTTCCAGTTCCTCGACATCGATTCCACCTACCGACCGCCGGAGACGCGCAAACGTTACAATCGCATTCTGTTTCCGGAATCGCAAAAGTTCCTTGCCAAGATCGGAATGGGCTTCGTGGTCGAGATGGTCAAGAAGACTCCCGTTGGAGATTTGGTCAAGAACTACTTTCACTCGCGCGCGCGAATCGACGCGCTCCACGAAGTCGAGATCGCGGACGTCAGCCATTTTCGCGAAGCGTTCCGCGAGGATATTCTCGAATTGCAGGAAATGCTTGGTAGGGATCTTTCCGCTTGGCTCGGCGAACAACCAACGATGGCGCGTCGCTAAATCCGTGCGCGTCGAACATCCACATCCTTTCGGTTCCCGATCCAATACCTTGCCCGCGGTCGGGGAAGTCGCTGTTTTTCCCGTGCCAAATTGGTGGCGATGAAATGAATCATCGTTCTCGGAACACGAGGAAACGAAAGTAGAAGTATTTCGAGGTGAACGACGTCCCTTGGACGGCGACGATGGCCGCGAGATATTGGACGCCGAGCCAGCCATTGAGCAGCGCGAAGCCGAGGAACTCGGCGCCACGGAACAAGGCCACGGAAGGAAGGTACGCCACGAATTGCCGCGCTAGATTCCCTTGAAGATCCTGGTACACAAAGTACTTCAAGGTGAGAAAGCCGACCAATGTCACGATCCCGAGAGTGACCGCATACGCGATCTTCGTGGAGAACGCGAAACCCTCGTGCAAGATCGCCGTCGAGCCCAAATTCAAGCCGAACATGAAGCCGCTCTGCAAAAGGTAGCGTCTCCCCGGCGTCCCCGTAAACGATCGCATTGCGCGGATGATGACGATCTTTGCCACTCCCTTGCCAATGGATCAACGCGAGTCACTTTGCCCGCGGCTCTTCCAAGAGCCTGCGAACGTGGACCGGAAGGTTCTCTCCGCGAAATTGCGGGTTGGCCCTGAACGGGTTATAGAGAGGGTCGCCGACGAGAACCATGGCCCACGAGTTGTGTGGCAGCGTGCGGTAGTACGTTTCCACGAGGGTGTAGCGGCCGCTCATCAGGACGATGAAAAAATCCTCCGGACGGGGAAACGCCATGAGGTAAGGTTCGAAGACCGGCCCTAGAGTGGCGCACACGCCGTCTTCAAGCATTCGTTTGCACCAAACATTGCTGCTCGGCCCGCGCAGGGTCTCGGCCTCCAGGCTCGCCAAATGATATCCAATCGCGCCGCGGCGCCAGTGAAACGCATCGACATACCGGGCAAGGGAATACCAACCGCAATACAACGCGGCATCCGGGCACTGGTCATCCTCGAACAAGGCGTCCTCATTGTCGAGAATCACCTCGAAACGGGTCTGATACTTGAGAAGTTTGGCGAGGTTGCGTAGGGACTCGTCATAGTCTCCGGTGGAACCGCGGGCTCCCTGAAAAGGATGTCCGCGCGCATCGAGAAAGACCTTTCCTTGGAGTCCCGTTTTTTCCACTTCGATGGCGGCGTCGATGATTCCCCGGGTGATTTCGGGCGTGGGAGCTTCGATTCGCGAGACCATCATCGTCGACCGCAACCGTTGCGAAGGAATCTGATCGAAATGGTAATGGAGCACGTTGGGTTGCCAGCGGAGAAGCGGATAGGCCGGCCAGTAGATCAAAGCTAGTTCGCTGTCAAAGCTGGCGCCCGTTTCGTTTCTTGCGAGGAGTTCGAGCTCTTGATCGATCCAGCCCATGGTGCCAAGGATTCCACCGCTTTGCTGTCCCACCAGTAAGATCTGCTGATCGCGCTCGACGCCGTCAGGGAGCGCGTCCAAGGCGGTTAATCCAACGCGCAGTCCTTCCAGTTGACCACCTAGCGAATCCATGCGTGATTGAAGTTCCGGGCGATGGTCCCCACTTCGCTTTCGTTCGGTAAGCGCGCGCAAGTACCCCGTGACACCGACGCATTCCATGTAAGAGCTTTCCAAGGCGGCGAGTGCCCGCGCTCCCGCAGGGGTTTCCAAGTGCGGCTTGATCCGTTTCTGGGCTGCTTGAGCCGCCGATTCGAGTTGAGCCGATATGGTAAGAATATTTTCCGCGACTTTGACCTCGCGGGACGCTGGTCCGCCACCCGGTAAGATTGCGTCGATTTCCGCGATTTTGTTGGTGAGATGTTCGAGACGCGCGCGGCGTTCTCCCAGCAAATAGGCGCGTCGCTCCCTCGGAACCGCGGCATCGGGCTCGCGCGGCTGAACGCGCAAGGGAACGTCCCAAACGGTGACCATGCAACGGATCTTGCTTTCGAGTCGGCGCGATACGAGCCAATTGCGGATCGACGGCCGTGTCCGCGTTTCCCACTCGGCGCGCGCTAGATCCGAACCCGGTTTTCCTTCTAGGAGCAGGATTTGCTCCCTGGGAATCTTCCTCGACTTGGCGTAATACTCCGCAATTTCCCGAGAGACTGGACTTTGTCGCATGGCGAGAATGGCGATCTCGTCGGGCTGGAGTTCGCCCCGGGCAAAAGAGGTCGACCATGCCAGCCAACCAGCGAGAATCAGCCACGTACAACGAAGTGTGCTGCCGGGTTGCAGGTTTTGATATTCGTTGGTCATGCCCAGAAATCCCAATGATAGGAGGTCGAGGAGCTGTTCGCCGAGGGGCTCCATGGGAGTGATCGCCGTGGAACAGCTTGGAACGTCATTCGAAGTGGACGTTATCAAGGGGGAGCGGTGGTCTCAAGCAATCGTCCTTCGCTCGAACTACCGCGCCGAACCTCCCAGATGACTAGGCGGGCCTTCTCCCCGGTCGGCGACATGCCACCAACCACCAATCGCTTGCCATCCGCGGAAAGCGCGATCGTATTCGCCGTGAGCAGAGCCGGTTGGAATTCGGTGATGGCTTGACCGGATTGCACATCCCAAAGGATGACGGAAGTCCCCGAGGCCGCGCTGGCGAGAATCCGGCCGTTGGCGGAGAATGCAACGGCTTGCACGGAATCGCGATGTCGCTGGAAGGAGGCGAACTCGACGCCGTAATCGGGTTGCCAATGTTTAATGCTGCGGTCTTGACCGCAGGTCACCAGCAATTGGCCGCTGGGCGCGAAAACCGCTTGGTTTACCGGTCCCCGGTGTCCGGTAAGGTTCCGCATAACGTTCCCGGAAGGAAGGCTCCACAACTTCACCGTCTCGTCGTTGCCCACCGTGGCCATGCGATGCCCGGATTCGTCGATGTCAATGCTGACGGCGGAATCCGCCGCCGACAAATGCAGGCCCGGAGAACCGTCGACGATTCGCCAGGAACGGACCGTTCCATCTTGGCAGCCAGCATATAGGGTCGCGCCGTCTGGTGAAAATCGGACGGACGTTGCTTGGACACCGTGCTCCAATTCGTGTTCGACGATCTTGCCGTCGTTGAGTTTCCAAAGGCTGATTCGATCCCCTTTGCCGCAACTCGCCAATGTCGGTTCGTGGGGGTGGAAATCGAGGGAGTGGATCGGACCGGAAAAGGCCTGGTGCTGCGCCGGCGCGCCCGCCGCCTTTAGATTCCAGATTAAGAGTTTGCCATCGTTCAGGCCGGCGGCCATCCAATGGCTATCCGGCGAGAACCTGACGACCTTGACTTCTTTCCCCTCGAGATCCAGGGTTAAGGGTTCCTGCGGAGCTTCGAGGTCCCAGAGCTTGATCGTGTGATCGGAACTGGCGGTCGCCAGTAGCTTGCGGTCGCGGGAGAACATCACCGACCAGATCCGGTCGGTATGACCGTGGATTCGTTGAATTTCCTTGGCGCTCTCGATGTCCCATAAGCGGACGACGTCATCCATGCCGCAAGTTGCCAGGGTCTTTCCCTTAGGGCCGAACGAGGCACTCCGCACCCATTGCAAGTTGGCGCGCAGATCGGTGTACTCCGTGCTGGTGGCGACATTCCAGATTCGAACGGTGGCGTCGCGTCCCGCGGATACCAGCAGGCGAGCCCGTGGATCGAACTCGACCTGGGTGATCCCGTGGTCGTGTCCCTGCAATACCGCCTTTTCCTTTCTGGTCTCCAGGTCCCAAATGCGAATCTCACGATCACTACTACCGCTGGCGAGCAGTTTGCCGTCCTGGCTAACGCAGACGGACGTGACGGAGTCCTTATGACCGGTAAAACGGAATCCTTCCGTTCTCGTGGCGACATCCCAAAAAACGATTTGGCGATCCGCTCCCGCGGTTACCAGCCATTTCTGGTCGGGTGTGAATTCGACGCCGTACACCGAATGGTCGTGTCCGCGAAGCGTCGCCAGTTCCTTGCCCGACGTGGGATCCCACAACTTGGTCGTGTGATCGTCGGAAACGGAGGCCAACAGCTTCCCGTCCGGGGAGAAACAGACCCAATTGACTTCATCCGTATGCCCGCTCAGCGTCCAGCGGATGCGCCCCGAAGGTACTTCCCATACCCGGACGGTGCCGTCCTGACTCGCGGAAGCGAGCGTGGTCATGTCAGGAGAGAACGCCGCGTGATAAACGCTCCCCTCGTGGCCGCGGAGCGTTACTAATTCCCGGTTGCATAGACTGTGAAGATAGTGCCATTCAAACCCGGGTTTCTCGTCGCCGGCCATTCGCGATTCATGGCGGTGGAGGTGTTCGAGAACCTCTTTGGTGTCGCCGTTTTTGTAAGCTTCGTAGGCAAGTCCAAGATCGGCGGCGTACAGGAATTGCCGCATGGATTTTTCGCGCCGTTTGAGTTCCCGGCCGCGCTGGTTCGCCTGTTCCCGGCTCGTTCGCGCCGCGCGCAAGGCGACTTCGAGTTTCGAGACATGCCAACTCCAACCGAGGACGGCCAGTAGCAACGCGACGAAGGAGACCGCCAGCAAGGCCGCTCCAGCTCGATTTCGGTCCGCCCATCGGCCTGCTCGCCGAAGAAGTCCGTGCGGGCGCGCGACGGTCCTGCGACCCTCCTGAAAACTTCGCAAATCCGCGGCCAGTTCTCGAGCCGACGCATACCTCTGTGCCGGCTTCTTCTCCAGGCACTTCAGACAAATGGCTTCCAAGACTCGCGAAAGTTCCGAACGCTTCTTCGATGGTGGAACGACGTCGGTCCAAAGGACCCGCCACAAGGTTTCCAGATCCGTCGTACCGGAAAACGGAGGGGTGCCCGTCAAGAGTTCGTAGAGGACTGCTCCAAGTCCATAGACATCGGTCCAAGGGCCGATTTGGCGGCTTTTGGCTTCGATCTGCTCGGGCGCCATGTAGCGAGGAGTGCCCAGCAATGCGCCGGACCGCGTCTCTTCTCCCGCCGCCTCGATTAACTTGGCGAGCCCAAAGTCCGTAAGCTTTGGTACGCCACGTTCCAATAGGATATTGCCCGGCTTGATGTCCCGGTGGAGCACGCCGCGCTCGTGCGCATGCTGCACCGCGTCCGCCAAGGTCGCCACCATTCCTGCCGCCACATTCTCGTCAACTTGCTCATTTCGCAGTTGGATCCATTCGTCGAGCGTGGGTCCATTGCAAAAGGAGGAGGTGATGTAGCACGCCGGTCCTAACTCGCCGACATCGTGAACGGAGACGATGTTAGGGTGATCGAGTTCCGCGGCTGCTTCCGCTTCTCGAAAAAATCGACGGCGCAGGTCGCGGGAGACAAGAACGTCCGGCCTAGGGACCTTGAGCGCCACTTCCTTTCCCAACTGTGGATCGAACGCCAGATACACGACCGCGAATCCGCCGCGTCCCAGTTGTCGCCGAATCTCGAATCGACCGAAACGTCGGGGGACCTCCGCCACCGGATTTACGATCGATTCATCGTCCTGCGGAATCGGTCCCAGGAGAGTGGCGCCGTCGTTGCGAGGCCACACGCGTTCGAGCAGGAACAGGCATTCCAGGGCGCGGTCAAGACGCACCCCCTCTTCCACCTTCCCGTCAGAAACAGCCGGCAGGTCTCCGAGCAGTTTGCCTTCAGCGATCGCTTCGTCGTACGCCTCAAGTTCCGAAGCAAACGCGTCATCGCTGAACGAACTCTCACGATCCATGGGTGGTCCGAACTCCGGCATCATGGGAAATACGTGGGGGAATCTATCGTAACATACTCTCTGCCATTAACTAGTGATGTTTTCACGCCTCGTTATGCGACAGGGCGAACGCGTCGTTCCAATCGCTACGGTCCGCGCCTCGATCCGTCGTTTGAGATGGGGCGTCGGCTCCCTCGCTTCTTCACGGGATTCAGGCTCGTTGGAGCTGCAAGCCAGGAATCGTAAGTGCTTATTTTAAAAGGGATTTGCGCTTCTCTGAAAATCCGGAAAATTGCCGGGATTCACCGGTGCCAAGAGGGGTCGGTCGCCCTGGTTTTCGTATAACGAAAACGGCGAGTTTTTTAGCACAACCAATGATGGGAAACCTCGATGTCCACGGATGCGCCGAACCCTCCCGATGCTGATCTCCCAGTCCCTGAGGGAGGAGATCATGTGCAAGAGTTGCAGATCGACGAGGACTTACGCGAAAGCTACCTTTCTTACGCGATGAGCGTGATCGTAAGCCGTGCGTTGCCGGACGCTCGGGATGGTCTCAAGCCGTCTCAGCGGCGCATCCTGTTGTCGATGAATGACTTGAACCTTACGTCGCGCGCCAAGGAAGCCAAGTGCGCGCGCATTTGCGGCGACACTAGTGGTAAATACCACCCACACGGCGAAAGCGTGGTTTATCCGACGCTTGTCCGATTGGTTC
This sequence comes from Planctomycetota bacterium, assembly GCA_046350335.1. Lineage (GTDB taxonomy): Bacteria > Planctomycetota > Planctomycetia > Kolteriales > Kolteriaceae > JAXMAQ01. The sequence goes on along the minus strand of JAXMAQ010000002.1, from coordinate 202,886 downwards.
AACCGTTCAATAGCCGTTATCCCTTGATCAGTGGACAGGGGAACTTCGGATCGATCGACGGTCTTCCTGCTGCCGCCATGCGGTATACCGAAGCGAAGATGTCCCCGATTTCGGAGGAGATGCTCTCGGACCTCGACAAGGACACCGTCGATACCGTTCCGAACTATGATGAGCAGCGTCAAGAGGCGGTGGTTCTTCCAGGCCGGTTCCCCAACCTGATCTGCAATGGAGCGACGGGAATCGCGGTCGGCATGGCGACAAGCGTGCCGCCGCATAACGTCGGCGAAATCTGCGACGCGCTCGTCCTGCTCATCGACAATCCCAACGCGAGTTTCGCGGAGCTTCTCGCCTGCGTTCCCGGTCCCGACTTCCCGACGGGTGGGATAATCTGTGGCCGATCCGGAATCGTCGAGGGTTACAAGACCGGTCGGAGCACGATCATGTTGCGTGCCAAGACCCATTTCGAGGAGACGAAGACCGGCCGCACGAATATCGTCGTCACCGAAATCCCCTACATGCAACAAAAGATCCGTCTGGTGCAGAAAGTCGCACAGGCGGTCAAGGACGAAAAGGTCAAGGGGATCTCCAACGTCCAGGATCACAGCGATAGGCACGGCGTGCGAATCGTGCTCGAATTGAAGCGGGATGCCGACCCGAACATCGTCCTCAATCAATTGTTCCAGTTCACGCCGCTCCAGGATACGTTCAGCATCATCATGCTGGCGCTCGTGGATAGCCGACCGCGAACGCTTAGTCTCAAAGAGCTCTTGATGGAGTTCATCGACCACCGCCGGGTCGTGCTCCGCCGGCGGACTCTCTTCTTGCTCAAGAAGGCGCGCAATCGCGCTCACATTCTGGAAGGTTTGTTAATTGCCCTTTCGAGCATCGACGAGGTCATCGAACGAATCAAGACGTCGAAGGACGTCCCCGAGGCCCGGGAACGGCTGATGAATCTGGAAGTTTCGGCCGAGCTACTCAATCGCGCGCTCGGCGATCAAGGATTCGCCGCCTTCCAGGCTATCATGGGAGTGCAAGCCTCTTACAATCTGACACGCGTGCAAACCGACCAGATTCTTCAGATGCAACTCCAGCGACTCACCGCCCTCGAGCAGGATAAACTGCTCAAGGAATACGAGACCATCCGCGACGAGATCACGGAGTACGAGCGCCTACTTTCCGACGACAAGAACATTCTCGCGGTCGTCCGCGAGGAGACGCTGGAGATCAAACGCCGATTCAGCGACGCGCGCCGCACGGAAATCGCGGATGCGGCGGGCGACATGAACATGGAGGACCTGATCGCCGACGAGGCCAACGTTGTGACGATTAGCCACGAAGGCTACATCAAGCGACTGCCGCTCGATGCCTATCGAACTCAAGGGCGGGGCGGTAAGGGAGTCACTGGCGCCCAAACCAAGGAAGGAGACTTCCTCGAGGACGTCTTTGTCGCCAGTACGCACGATTATATTCTCTTCTTCACGGACCGTGGCCAATGCTATTGGCTCAAGGTCTACGACATCCCGTCCCTGTCCCGAACCAGCCAAGGCCGGGCGATCGTCAACCTGCTCCAGCTTCGCACGGACGAGAAAATCACCAGTCACGTTCCCGTCCGAGATTTCGATCACCGCAGTTTGTTCATGATTACCCGCAGGGGGGTGGTCAAGAAGACCGACTTGGCGGCGTATAGCCGGCCGAAACAGGGAGGGATCATCGGCATCAGCCTGGATGACGGGGATCAGCTTATCTCCGTGCTGCTGACGCAGGAAGGGGATCACGTCATCCTGAGCACCAAGACTGGCATGTCCATTCGTTTCGATGAATCGCGAGCGCGCAGCATGGGTCGAGTCACTCATGGCGTCAAGGGAATCGATCTCCAAGAGGGGGACGAAGTCGTCGGAGGGGTCGTCGCCACCAAGGACGATACCTTGCTCACGGTTTGTGAGAACGGCTACGGCAAAAGGACGGCGTTTACCGAATACCGCGAACAAAATCGCGGCGGCAAGGGATTGATCGACATCAAAACGTCCGAACGCAATGGATCGGTGGTCGCGGTTGCTTCAGTGCATGACGACGATGAAATCATGCTGATCTCCGCCGGCGGCATGGTCGTTCGTATTTCCGCCAGTCAGATCAACGTCATTGGCCGAAATACCCAAGGCGTTCGCCTCATGAACATCGCGGAAGACGATCGCGTGATGGCCATCGCCAAGATCGCCAGCGAAGATCTGAAGGATGAGTCCGTTCCGGGGGACGATTCGACGTCTCCCACTGCACCCATTGAGGGAGCCACGGACGCTCCCGCCATCGCCGAAGAAACCCCGCCGAGCGATGGCGAGGACGCGTAGTCGTCCGACCAGCGAATCAGGTTCTTCGCTTTTCCTCTCGATTGATTCGGGAACGGTTGCCTGTGCGCTTCGCTCGAAGAATGCGCCAGCCGAACACTTGGAGCTAGTGGGTCGGATGGGATGACGATGCCCATAGCGACTTCGACGTTCTTGTTTAGCTTCAGTACTTCGTGGCCCGCTCGTTTGGAAGGCCTTAGCGCTGGCCGTCATTCGCGGCGTCCATGAATTAGTGCCGGGCCATGGAATTGCCTTTCTGACCGGCAATAGAGACTGTGTAATAGATAGGCGCCGTCATCAAGCCGAATCGCGTCGACGCAAACAAAATCTCAAAACCATCGGGTTCGCCCGTGAAAGCAGCGTCAACATTGAACTTGAGCGTGATGAGATGCGTCGGCAATGGCGCTCAACGAGATTCTACCGCATAGCCCGAATATTATTGTGAATCCCACGCCTACGGATTTGGAGATAACACGATGAGATACAAACAATCGACGCGCGCAATTGGCAATTCCATCGGCAAGAGGTTGGTTCCCAAACGGCGTATTCAATTAGCGACATGGAATCGGACGGGGCTGACGTGGTCTTTCGCGTCCTCGGTTTTGGGAATCGCCGTTTTTTGGATACTTGCCATCCACTCGGCGCGAGGGGTGAACAGCCGGAGTCGAAGCAGGACGAAGCGAAGATTTGGGAGCAATGGGCGTCCACCACCTATAAGTCACTCAACGACAAATTCGAGGGCGAACTGACGCCCGTCTTTCAATCGCTTGGCGGCATGAGGAAACTCCAAGAGTTCTTCGACAAGGAACGACATCCCAAGAAGTACGAGGCGTATCGCGCGTTCTTTCTCGAAGCCGTCGCCGATGGCATGCATAAAGACGTCGTCGAAGCCATTTTTGCGAACGTCCTCATGCTCGCGACGCCTCCACGCGTGGTGCTCGAATTGATCGCGCCGGAGATAGGTCCCCAGGGAAGGCTCGCGGGCATCCTTGATGGACCGAACGCTGATGTTGCCAGGTACATTCAATGGCAAGAACCGCAAGGGTATGCTGGTCCGGCGAACTTCGTCGAATATGAGCACTACCTCAAAGGAGGCCGGAGCAAGGGAATCCATGCGAAAGTCAATGCGGACATAATTATTGTCCACATGTTTCGCGAAGACCCTCAGCATGCCTTGGCGACCATGCTTAGCGTCGTGTATGGCTTTGAATCGAATGCCCGTGGGAACTGCTATCTTCACGTTGGACAGGAGATTGCCAAGGTTCGCGAACTTCAACTCGCGCATGCCGAGATCGGTGATTTCCTCTTCCGAACGCGGTATTCCTTCCCCCTTCGCGAAGGGCAAGGCCAAGACGTTTCGGGACTTTTGGCGAAGCTTTGCCAGCAGGAGCAATGGTGGGTTCGACTCTACGTCGCGAATCTGGTTGGAAGTCAGCCCAAGCTGTCGAGTCCCGAACTGCTTGGAAGACTCGTCGAGGATTCGAACGAGTCCGTGCGGGCCGCCGCCAGTCGCGCGCGCGAGAATCGCTAACTTTCGTGAGCTCCGAATGGATTCGATGGCCGTTCGCCCATTCCGTTTTCGGCCCTTGGGAATGAATTCCAGGAAGCCGGATGAAGCATGGCGTAGAATGCGAGCGGGCGGGAAAACATGGTTTCACCCAGAAGTATTGCCGCTCAGAAGAATTAATGTCGTGGGTCGGTCCGCTTTCCGCCAAGGCTCTCCAAGCGACCGGCCCTAGCATAACGACATTACTTTTCTGATGCTCTGTATCAGGTGAGACTCGCGATTCAGAAGCCAAGTCACTGGAACTTCAATCAGGAGCCGTTCTCGAATGGAAGCGAGTTTTTGGCATGAACGCTGGCGGACGAATAACACTCCATTTCACGAAAATCAGGCGAATCCCCTGCTGGTGAAGCATTTCGGCCGGCTCGGATTGTCCCCGGGAAGCCGAGTGTTCGTACCGTTGTGCGGCAAGACTCTCGATATTTCCTGGCTCCTGGACAAGGGGTATCGCGTCGCCGGCGCGGAGCTGAGTGAAATCGCGATCGAGCAGCTTTTCGAAGGGCTCGGCATCAAGCCGAACGTCGCGAAAATGGGGGAGATCCTTCACTACGGCGCGCCGGACATCGATATCTTCGTCGGCGACATCTTCGCGGTATCCAAAGCCGCTTTAGGCCAAGTCGATGCGGTCTACGACCGGGCCGCTCTGGTGGCCCTTCCCACGGAGACGCGGTCGCGCTATGTCACACACCTTCTCGAAATCACGAACCATGCGCCTCAACTTCTCCTCTGTTACGAGTATGACCAGTCGGTGACGAACGGCCCGCCGTTTTCGGTCAGCAATGATGAAGTCAGAGAACACTATCGGGACGCCTTCGAGTTGACGCTCTTCGAATCAGTGGAGGTTCCCGGTGGATTGCGCGGGAAGGTCCCCGCGACCGAGCATGTCTGGTTGCTGGCGAAACGAGGCGACCAAATTTGACCATTCCTCGCGTGCGCGCGAAGCGTGGCATAGATCAGTTTTCCATGTCCGCGTCCACGCTTCGATGGCTAATGTTGTTCCGTCGTGGATCGGCGCAAGCCACAGACGGCGGCGGTGATCATGAGGATAATGGGCATGGAGACATCGATCCACAGCCAGGAACCCGCGTTGCCGGTGGCATAGTTGTTCTCGAGCGCCATTTGGCGGAAATGGCCGACGGCATCAATGCCGTAAAAGATGGCGGCGATGATCGCGATGGCAAGACGAAAGCCATAGTTCCCCCAGAACGACAAAAGGCCGGCAACGCCGATTGCCAGGTCCGCGCTGCCGACTTCGAGTTGAAAGGGGCTGTCCTCCCAACCGATCAGGTTCGCGGAATATTCCGGCAAAAACAAGTGACCTAAGCCTGAATAGAAGCAATTGACTCCCACGCCGAAGAACACCGACCAGCGAAAAAGTTCTTCGAAGAACGGCTTCCCGCGTGCGGCGCGAACCACCGCCACCAGAATGCCGACGACTTCCGCAATGAATCCGAAATTGGCAAAAAACCCGTTCAAGATGGTTTCGAAGTTCACTATGGATTCCTCGTCATGGTTTTTACGATCGAGCGACGGAAAACCGATGTCGTAATTCAACGGCCATTTGTCCTATTGCCGGTCAGAAAAGTAATGAATGGGCCCAGTTCGCTTTGCGCCAAGTCCCTCCAAGCGACCGGGCCGGGTAAGACGACATTACTTTCCTGATGCTCCATAAGACGTTGGAAGGAATGCGGTCTGGCTGAAGACGTTTTAACTATATCCATGAATAGCCCGTGAAAAAGTTATCCGAGTGAGCATGGCAGTGCAAGCGACTTGACAATTTGTCCCGAAACGTTTCTCGTTCGCGGGCGAAACTCGAATCTTCTGGGAGTGCCTCGGCCGTGTTTTTTTTTAGCTGGGTCCCATGCGTCCAACCACCGGATGGGGACCGAAGGTTTCCGAAGCCGTTCGTAACGGAGTGAGAATGGCTCAGGGCAGCATGACGCGGCCGCCGCAGGTGACGAGCGTTTGGCCCACCATGAACCGCGATGCGTCCGAGAGAAGGAAATGCACGACGTCGGCGACCTCGTCCGCCTGGCCGATTCGCTTCATGGGGGTCTGCTCAACGATTCGATCAATGGTAGGCTGATCCACGCCGTCGATGATTTCCGTTTCAATAAGCCCCGGCGCGACGGCGTTCATGCGAATATTGAACGGTATCAATGCTTCGGAGGCGCTCTTGGTGAAACCGATGACCCCTGCCTTGCTCGCGGAATAGGCGATGCCGTAGGGGCGTGAACGAAGGCCGGAAATAGAAGACATGTTGACGATGCGGCCGAAGTTTCGCTCTTTCATCTGATCCTTGACGGCCCAGGTGACGATGTAAAGTCCCGTTAAGTTCACGTCGATCGTCCGTTTCCAATGGTCCAGCGTCGTCGTGTCGGGCGTGACGTATTCGAAGATGCCTGCATTGTTGACCAGCATGTCGATTGGTCCAAAGTTGTCGTTTACCCGAGCCACCATCCGCTCGACCGAATGTTCATCGGCGACGTCTCCTTCAACAATCATCGCCATCGCGCCCGCCGCTTCGACAAGCTTCGCCGTGGCGAGTGCGTCGTCTTTACGCGATCGATAGTTGATCGCGATTCTCGCGCCTGCTCTCGCGAGCCGCTGGCAGCACGCGCGACCAATACCGCGTGACCCGCCAGTCACCAAAACCGTTCGATTCTCAAACTCTGGTTCGCTCATCGCTTCCTCGCTGGTGGAATTGTTTTGCATCCATCGCGATCCTCATGGAATCCGTCTCGGGACCGCGTCCGTTATCGGTGATCGAACGGAAACGTCGGTATCGGCGGACCGATCGTATCAGGCAGCGTCTTTCCGTTTCAATACTTCGGCCCAGATGACGAGCCAAGTGAAGAGGATGTTGCCCTGGAGCGAGCCATTGGTTAGCGTGGCTGCGGGCGCATCGACTCCGTTGGAATTGGGCAAACTCATGTTGAAACTAAGGCGTCGACGATTCATTTCCACTTGCGCCTCCGGGGTTGCCGCCGTCTTAACGGGAGCGGCTTGGGCTCCCCTCGCATCGACTGCCGATTCGAACAATTCGATTGAGGACGAAGCAAGGTCGCCTACGCGATTCGACGCGCGGAGCGGTGATGAACTGCAGCGGGCTTTGGATGAATTGTCTGCGAAAGGGGGAGGAGTACTTTCCCTCGCGAAAGTTCGGGAGTTGACTTGTGTGGACCGCGAGGCGCGCATTGCCGAGGAGACGTCGAGGCATGCGCTATTGGTTCCGGAAGGGGTGGAACTCGATCTTGGGGGATCGACCCTTCTCTTAGAGATGCGTTCCAACAGCTATGGTGTTCGGCTTTCTTCGCGATCCGCGATTCGCAACGGCTCGATCAAGATCATTCGAAGCGAGGGGAAAGGCTCGCAAGCCATCTGGCATAGCGCAGTTAGCGTTGGTGCCGCTTATGACGACGCGGGAACCGTCGCTAAACCAGGTGTTTTCTCGTCCGTTGGCCGTTGGTGCATCGAGAACCTGACGATCGACCAGCCGTTCGAAGCAGCGTGTATCCAGCTCATGTCGGAGGCGCACCATGGCGAGATTCGCAATATTCGCATTCTCGATTCCCCGAATGCCCTCTTGGGCGTTGGTCTGGATTGGGGGACGCTTGGACCTGTCCGGACCGCGGATGAACTCGTGCCCAGGATGAGAGAACTGTGGGAGAAGAACGAAATTGCCTCCACCCACCCGCACCACGTTCGGATCGAGAACATTACGGTGGGAAAGTTCGGCCGAAGCATGGACGGCAATGACGCGGCAATCCGGTGTGCGGGCTGCCACCACATCACCATCCGGAATATCGATGTCGCGTCCGCGATGTCCGCGGTCGCATTGTTTGGCGGCGACTTTGGCTTTGAGTTTGCTCCCGAGAACGAACGCCGCGAAGCGCACGGCGGATACCTTGTCGAGAATATTCGGATCAAGGAAGCGCGCCTGTACGGCATCGTCATGAATGGCGCCGAGGATAATGTCTATCGCTCCAAGCGAGACTTCGGCTACGTTCCCCTTCGAGACCCCGTTCATCCGGGACTCGACAAACCCATCATCCGCAACGCGGTATTGCGCGGCACGGGAGTTCCGGGCTCCCGCGGTGTCTATCTGGCGGCCGCGAGCGGCGCGAGTTTCGAGAATCTGGACATCGAGGGCTTCGAGATCGGCTTCGCGGTCAATGAATGGGTCGGCGATTCCCAGGTTTCAAATTGTCGAATCGCTCAAAACAAGGTGAATATCCAGCGAAGGAATGACGCCCAGGCCAAGGAAAGCGTGCTGTTTCGGAACATCGCGGATGACTGAATGGTTGGGGAAGTTCTGAAGACCATCAATCGGCGAGGTCGTGATGTGGGCGGTGTCGAAAACGGAATTGAATGATCATGTGGTGCGAGTCGCCATATTTCGAGACGCAATACCTGTGAGCTTTTCAGAGGTCATTCACGCCTGGCAAGGGGAAGCCGCCTTTCGAACATTATTTAACGCCGCCTTAGCCGAAGCTCCGTTTCACGCGTTCCGCTGGGAGCTTCCCGCGTTGACGAGTTCGACCTTGGATCGCCCCTTCGAATGCGTCTTGGTCGATAGTCCCGGATTGGAACGGAAAACGGAACCCGATGTATTTGCCGAACACTTCTCGGACGCTCGTCAAACGGTCGTGTCGATCGCAAACCTCCGTGGCGACGCAACGCTGATCGTCCCCCTCCCCTTGGGTGAATCTTCGAACTACGGTCACCTAGCTTCCTTTGTGCGTCGGGCACCCGATGAGCAGCGACATTCCCTATGGAAATCTGTTGGGGTGGAGATGGCGCGTCGAGTGGGCGCGAAACCGGTCTGGCTGAGTACTGCGGGGGTGGGGTTGCCTGGCTACACGTCCGTCTCGATGACCGACCCAAGTATTATCACTTTCGCCCATACAAGGAGTTCGTGGAGACCTGAGTCGACTGGAACGGCGACCATTGTTCGATGATCTCGCAAAACCGGAGGATGGAGGGGAATTCGCGACGTTGGATGGGTGGCGCGCGGCTCACTTGAAAATCTGATTCTGGGGTACTTGTCGAATCTGCAAGGCGTGTTAGCATCCGGCAAAGATCCCACAATCCTTTCTTTTCTGGTGAGCCGCACGAATGAATCGCATGCTCTCTGTCGTGGTACTGGCATTTTCCACGGTTTCCTTAGCATCGGCAGGCCCCGTCGGGGTCAGCTTTCAGCCGTACATCGGCGATTGGTCGGGCAACCCGCCTTCTCCCCCGCTGTTCAACAGTTACACTTACGCGGATGTCCTGGCGGATCTTCAGAAGGTCAAAGAGCATTTCACCACGATCAAGACCTACGGCATCGGCACCAGCTACTATAGCGACAAGCCTGGCGGAACCTTGGATAGCAACCAATACAACGTGCCGGCGGCCGCCGCGCTGGGAATGAAGGTTCATCTGGGAGCGGCTTTGCAGTTTGACGGCACGGTGCTCAACGTCGATCGGACGCACCTCGAAATCGACCGAGCGATCCAGCAAGCGAAAGACCATCCGGGCACCGTTCTCTCGATCATCGTGGGAAACGAGACGATCGGGACAAACGGCGTCACCGTGCAAAACATGGTCGATTTCATGAACTATGCGAAAACGGCACGCAACAATGCGGGGTTTTCCGCCGCGAACTTACCGATCACGACCGCGGAGCGATGGGGAGTCCTTGCGGGTGCCGAACACAAGGCACTCTCGGAAACCGCGGAAGGGAAGATTTTCGCGAATATCTATCCTTTTTTTGACGCGAACACGCCGATCGAAAACGCGATCACGCAATTCGAAGCAGACTTTAGCAGCTTGCGGAACAGCCTCAACGGCTTTGGGCTCTCTGGTCTGCAGATTATCGTGGGGGAGACCGGCTGGGCGACCGCGGGGACGAACACGGCCAATGCTTTGGGGATTCCTAGCGTTGCAAACGCCCAGAAATATTACAACGACTACGTTGCCTGGGCGGTGGCCCACAATGTCGAAACCTATTACTTCGCGGCCTTCGACGAGCCTTGGAAGGCCAGTCCGACTACCGAACCTCAGTCCGTCGAGCCACACTTTGGCCTGAGATACAGTAACGGCACGCCAAAGTTCAATCTCGCGGGCGCCGGCACCGCCATTCCAGAGGCCAACTCGCTTCTACTCCTTGCCATTGCCGCTGGCGCGGTGGTGACACGGCGTGTAACCCGCCGGCGTTGATTCGAGTACGCTCGGCGAAGTCCCAAATGTCAAATGTTCCTACTCCTTGCTGGCGGCGGTGTCGCTCGCTGGTTTATGGCCGATGCAATAAAGTCGGGCGGCGGTGCGGATAAGGAGCTTGTCGCCGACGATCACGGGGGTCGCCATTCCCATATCGTCGTCGGCAAGTTCATTGCGATGCAGCAGTTCGAATTTGGGGCCAAGACCGCAGACGAAGGTCACGCCGTCCTCGTTCAGGCAAAAGATCTTGCCGTCATAAGTCCATGGTGAGCTGGTAAAGGCGCGCCCGCCGGGAATGCGTTGCTTTTCATAGAGCGGCTTGCCCGTTTTCGCGTTGTAACAGGCCATGAACCCACGATCGAGCAGCACGTACATGTTCTCGCCGATGATGAGCGGCGTCGGGTGATAGGGGCCGGACTTCGAATGCCATTCCAGGAATTCGCTCGTCGGTTTCCCTTCGACGGGAGAAATGTTGCCCGAGGCTCCCGGGCGAATGGCGTAGGTCCTGTTCTCGCCAAACGCCACGTGGCCGGACGTGACGTAGAGCAATCCGAATCGTTCAAAGGGTCTGGGGATGGCGACGGCGGACTTCCCCTCGACGCGCCAGAGTTCCTTGCCCTCCATGTCGTAGGAAATCGCGAACAGACGCCCGTTGACGACGATTTCGGTCCGAAGCGGGTTTTCCCATACGAATGGGGTGGAAAAGTTCGAGTGGGGATCGCGCGGCGTTTTCCAGATCTCCTTGCCCGTCCGCTTATCCAAAGCGGCAATCCAGGATTCCTCTTCATTGTCGTTGACGATGTAGACTCGATCGCCATGCACGGTGGGGGACATCGAAGTGCCCCAGCCATACTGCATGTTCTTCGGCTCGATGTGGTACGTCCAAAGGAGTTTTCCCTCCAAGTCGTAACAGAACATGCCGAGATTTCCGAAGAGCGCGTAAATTCGCTCGCCATCGGTGGCGGGAGTTTCCGAGGCGAGCGTGTTCTTGATGTGGTGCGGCTTGGCCGGAATGCCTCGATGGGCGACTTGTTCCCAGAGCACCTTCCCGGTCAAAAGATCCAAACAGAGCACCTTGTAGATGTGTTCCGCCGTGTCGCGCGGGTATTTGTTGGCGTTCAATTCTTCGAGGTAGAGGCCTTTTTTCGGCTCGCGGCGTTCGCCGGTGCTAACGCAGGTCGTGACGAAGATCTTGTCGTCCCAGACGATGGGGGAGGACCAGGCGAGTCCTGGGATATCGAACTTCCAGGCGACGTTCTCCGTCGTGGACCATTGGCTGGGGGGCGTGGTTTTCACCCCCTCGGCCGGCTCGCGCGCCCAGAGGAATTCCGGGGCGTTCTTGTCGGTTCGGCCGACCGTCGGGGATGCCGACAAAACTGAGGCAATGAGGGCGACGAGAAAAGAAACATGCATTGTTCGTCTCCGAAGTGTCTACCGCCAAACCGATTGTTGCCGCGTTTCTTGATTCAGAAAGGTTGCCGGCAGCACGCCGCGCCTCTTGTCCGAAGCACCTTTGGCGCCGATGGGTCAGTATTGAAATCAAATACCTTCCTTCGTCTTATAGTGTTTCAAGAGCGGTCGGGTCAATTGCTTCTGGAACGGTAAATGCGATTCGGACTGCATCGGACGTGGATTTTGAACTTCAGAAAGGCAATGGCAAATCTCCCCGTCCGGACGCGGGGAGGGTCTTGTCGCTGTACAAGACGGACCAAGGTATCACTTTTCTGAGCGGCAAACGGAATCGAGTTACAGCGATTCCTGTTGCGGTTGCCCATGGCTCCCTTGATGATCTAGCGGATGAACCCAAGAAACCCCAGGTCCAATGGCATCCTGGGTAGGTGGCGGACCGGTCCATCGGGATGAATGAGAATGAGCGATCGATATAGAATCCCTAGACGTCGCGTTTCGTTCCTTTTCGCGCTGGCTGCCCTCGTTGCACCCCTGAATTGTGCACGTCAAACGTTCGGAAAAGGTTGCGTTGTCTTGCTCTTCCGCGGCACTGGTACGTCGCCAAATGACGTTCAAGCGATCGAATCCCTTTTGAAGAGTGTCGGAATCCACTATTCCACCATCGATGCCAAACAATTGAGGGCTGCCACGGAGTCACACCTCCTTGAGTGTCAATTGCTCATCGTGCCCGGCGGCAACTATCTCCATATGGCCGACGGCTTGTCGGAAGACGACATTTCCAAAATCCGCATCGTGGTCCAGCGTGGGCTCAATTATCTTGGCATCTGCGCTGGAGCTATTCTGGCGGGTCAAAACGAAGGGAAGTGTCTCAATCTGACATCTGGCGTCAAGTTCGGCTTTTACTCGGACGTAAACCGGAACGTTCACAAGAACGTCGTCGCCATCGAAACGGCGAACGGCGAGAAGCTGGATCAGTATTGGGAGGACGGCCCGCAACTCAATGGTTGGGGAAAAGTAATCAGTAGGTACCCTGATGGATCGGCGGCAACGGTGCAGGGGAAGTGGGGCAAGGGAGGCGTTATTCTCTGCGGCTTTCATCCCGAAGCGCCCGCGAGTTGGCGAGCCGGAATGACCTTCACCACGTCCTTAGCTAAAAGCCAATCATATGCATTGACGCTGATTTACGCGCTACTGAATGGGAATGAATTGCACCACTTTTGACGGCAATATTCACATCCATCAATGGCAATGGACACCCGTTTGGCTGTGCGAGCCTGCACCGTGTTGTGGGTGCGTTGTTCATAGAAGAGCATCACAAGAGAAAAGCCGTTACAACAGGGCCGGTCGCCTCCAGAGTCTTGGTGGAATGCGCGCCGGCCCGAAACATTGCCGTACTGAGCGTTCAGTTCCCCGCGGTGGCGGCGGTTTGCACCAGCTTGAGCGCATTTTCGATCAGGACTTCCCCCGTCATTTCTCCCAGAGAAGTTTCCGAAATGTACTCGTAGCGTTCGAAGCTGTTGAAGTCGACCTTGGTGAGGATATAGCCGTACGCGTCGTTGGTCAGGCCGAAGAGGAGGTTGTGATTGCCACGCATCTTTCGCTTGAGGTAGTAGCCGATGTTTGGCAGGGCCTCGCCGGGAATGGTGAGAATCTGTGCGTCGCCGATCTCGACCAGGTTCATGCGGGATGTGATCGTCCGATCCTTGTTGTGCGGGTATTTGATGGGCGAAATCTGCAGCATGGACCACATCAACTTCGAATCGACGGGGAAGTTGACGTTCAAGGAATGGCAGACGAGACGAGGATCGTTCTGGACCTCGGCGGCGGCGATGATGCGTTTGGCTTCCTCCGCCATCAGAGTTCCGATCCGCACGCATTCGTTCCAGGTTCGTGAATCGTGCCACTTCGCCTTGAGCGGATCGGAGAGCTTGTCGAGGATGCGGTTGTCGGCGGTGATCATCCCCCCTTGGGCGCCGTTCATGAACATGGCCATGCCACCAAAGTCGGCTTCAAGTTTATCGCAAAGGGGGCCGACCAGGTCTGGACTCGTAATGCCCAGCTTGTTGCCGAGGACTTCGGGATGAACGGCATAGTTGACGAGCGTGCCGATCACTTTGCCATCGGGACTGACGGCTTGAAGAACGCTCATTCGCGGGTCAAAAAGTTCCGGAGCGTAGTAGTTGTAGGAAATCTTCCCTTGCGCTTTCCCGGTCGCGATCTTGAGTGAAGCGGGTTGTAGATTGTCGATGGCCTGGTTCAGCGCGCTGGCGGTTTGGTTGCAGACGAAATCCATGAACTTGAGCTTCTCTTTGAATCCGCCGTCGAATGTCGGAAAGCCGTAGCAATCCGGCGCGCTATGGGTGTGGGTGGAGCCAATGAGAATGTTCTCGGCGGGGATACGAGGGACTTGCTTGTGAACGCGCGTCGCCAGGGCGGCGGGGAAACCCAGCAGGTCGAGTTGGACGACGGCGACCTTGGTTTCACCTTGCTGGAAAACGATGGCGCGCGCGGTCAGTTCCCCTTGTTTGGCGGTGGAGCGCGCTCCCGCGCCCATGCCTCCGGAAATGGGGAGCAGCGGATCGGGCGTGATGATCGCCTTGCCGACGCCGACTTTAAACTCCGCGTTGGTTCGTGAACCGACGAGGAGCATCATCAATAACGTGGGGAAGAGTTTACGGACCATCGAGGGATCTCCGTTTTTGAAAGCTTTTGACTGTTTTGGGGCATCCCTGGCGCTTCGTCCGCGACCATCAAGGGACACTGGATCATGAGCAGCGGATGGCGAGCACAGGGAGTCGACGACGTCTGCCACGGACTGTTTCGCAGGAATCGTCGTCGCCAAGTTGACGCCGATTATAGCGCCTCAGGTGGTTCGGCACCACCATTCCGTCAATTCTCTTTCCTCGGAATCTCTGTACGATTGGTCTCGTGAAGCTCTCGGCCACCATTCTGTATCGTGTTCCGCCCGAGAAACTTAAAGTGACGGACCGAAACTACCCGGCGGCATTGGGGTATATTGAGCATCGGACAGGTATTGTCGTGGTACCCGGTCCGATGACTTAGAAAGCCTAGGCGCATGGAGAGCTGGGCACCGGCATTTCTTCTCTGACCGGCTAAATGACGTGGTAGCGTATTGCTAAGGTTTTGCCGCCTGTCAGGAAACGATCTTTGAGGGAAACAGGTCCATGATGGCAAGAACGTTCACGGTCTTTTCATGGTTTCTCGTCATGGCATCGGGAGGCATGGCGGAGACCCTGGCTCCAGGCAAGGTCGTCGCCGATTTCGTTTTGCCCGACCATCGCGGGGCGGAGAAGCGACTTTCGGAATTGGCGGGGGACCGGCATGTCGTCCTCGCCTTTCTCGGCGCGGAATGCCCCTTGGCGAAGGTCTATGGTCAAAGACTGACAAAACTGGCGAAAGAATATGCCGACAAGGGGGTTGTGTTTGTCGGCATCGATTCGAATAGCCAAGATTCGCTCACCGATATTGCCGCCTATGTGAACGGGACGGGGATTACCTTCCCGGTCCTCAAGGATAACAACGCGGTCGTCGCGGACACCCTTAACGCGACGCGCACTCCGGAGGTGTTTTTACTCGACCAGAAGCGGGTGCTCCGCTACCGCGGCCGTATCGACGACCAATTTGGCATTGGTTATGCGCGCGAAGAGGCGACCGACAGGTATTTGGCCGCCGCGATCGATGAAGTGCTGGCTGGAAAAGCGGTCTCCAAGGAAACGGTGGATCCGGTGGGCTGTTTGATCGGGCGAACCCGGAAAGCGACCATGAATGCGGACGTCACGTATTCGAAGCAGATCGCGCGGATCTTTCAAGACAGATGTGTGGAGTGTCATCGGAAGGGGGAAATCGGTCCGTTCGCGCTCACGGAGTATTCTGAGGTCGCCGGCTGGGCGGATATGATCGACGAGGTGGTCCAGGAAAAAAGAATGCCGCCTTGGCATGCCAGTGATGCTCACAAGAAATTCAAGAATGACCGTAGTCTGACGGATCAAGAGAAGGGCTTGATCCATCAATGGGTGGCCGCCGGCGCTCCGGAAGGAGATCCCAAGGATCTCCCCGAACCGAAAACCTTCGTCGAAGGATGGAGTTTGCCACGAAATCCGGATCTCATTCTAGATGTGCAGCAAGTTCCCTTTGAAGTCCCTGCGGAAGGGGTGGTCGATTACAAGCAGTTCATCGTCGATCCAGGATTTACGGAGGACAAGTGGATCACCGCGAGCCAGATCCTTCCTGGCGCACCGGAGGTCGTGCACCACGTCCTTTGTTTCGTGATGTCGCCGAATCAGTCACAGCGAGGGTTCCTAGATGGTAACGGCTTGGGCTTTTTATCCGCTTATGTCCCGGGCTATCGACCCACCCCGCTACCCAAGGGAATGGCCAAGTTCGTTCCCAAGGGCTCGAAACTTCGTTTTCAAATGCACTATACGCCGAACGGTCGAGCGCAAAAGGACCTGAGCAAGATTGCCTTTGTATTCGCGGATCCCTCGGAACTCACGGAGATGGTGCAAACGGTGTCCGCGGCCAATCCCGGCCTCAATATTCCCCCTCATGCGTCCGACTATTCGCGCGTCGCCATCGCGTCCGCGTATCGATCTCCGGTCCGTTTGCTGGCTCTTTCACCGCACATGCACCTGCGTGGCAAGTCATTCCTGTACGAACTCGTCTATCCGGACGGGAAAACCGAGAAGATCCTCGATGTGCCTCGCTACGATTTCAATTGGCAAACTAACTACGAACTCGCCGAGCCGTTGGACGTGCCTCCGGGGGCGAAGGTCCGTTGCGTCGCGCATTGGGACAATTCCAGCGACAACCCCGCGAATCCCGATCCGTCCGCGAACGTGACGTGGGGCGACCAGTCATGGGACGAGATGATGCTCGGCTTCTTCGACGTGGCGGTGAAGATCGACCGCGAGCAGCTCGCCAAGGAAAAAGTCGCGCCCCGTCTTGAGTCCGCCGGCACGATGGAAGATCGCGCCAAGGACATGCTGGCCAGCATGGACGAGAACGGCGATGGCAAAGTTTCCATGAATGAACTTCCCCAACGGTTTCGTGCCTTTACGGTCTTGATCGACCGCAATCGGGACGGCGGCGTCGACGATACCGAACTGTTGGAGTTCATCAAGGTGATGCGCGAACGGCAAGGCGCCGGCAACGATCTTCGCCGTTTCGGTGGATTCGGCCCTCAAGGGGAACGAAGGCGACGACCTCGACGCGAACCATGATCCGTGGCAAAAGAAGCTCGGAAAGTTGTGCCGGGGTACGGTGCACATCCATGGACGCCGTGAATTGCGGCTAGCACCACGGCTCTCCAGGCGACCGAACCGGTCGTTACGACGTCACTTTTCTGATGCTCAGTAAGGTGGGAGCGTTGCCGGTCCGTTAACGCTTGGATGATAACTCAGAGATCGACTTTGCGCGAATAGGGGGTTGATTCGCTGACGCCGATGACGGCGTCAGTGCAGTGTAGGCCGGCCCCAACGTCGCCGTTGTCGTTGCGGAACAGTTGATCCTTGCCGTACTGGGGTCGGGGGAGCCAGCGAACCGAGCCGTCGGCGTAGAGAACGTTTTGCCCGCGGTTCGCGTGGTTGGGGCTATTGACGAATTGGATTTCTTCCTCCGCTCTTGGTGGCCGATCCGACATGACCGGCTGGGAAGTGGACTGAACCGAAAAGCCTAGATGCTTTCCGGAATCCTGATATCCCAAAAGGTAGCCGTAAGAGCCTCCCATGTACCTGCGAAAGTGGTCTCGTTCGAAATGGGGGAGGGAACTGTCGATCCACTTCTTTGGATCGGGCACCATGACGACGGAATTGTTGGCGCCGGGACAGACGAGCGCCTTGGCGTCGGGTAGGAGTTCCCTTTCCTTGAGTTGGATCGCGAAAACGCCCGCGTTATTCATCGGCCCGCTTTCCGCCACGAACGGCAGCTGATTATGTTCCTGCTCCGCATACATGGCCAAGGCGACGCCTAACCGGCGAAATTGTTCCGCGCAGAGAATCCTTTCCTGGTCGCCGCGAAGTTGAATCAAGGCGGGAATGGCAAGTAGGGCTGCTACGCCGAACAGGGTCGCCGCCACGATGAAGTCGAGAGGCCGGATCGTAACGTTGCCGCCACCCCATTCGGTGATGGGACGGACGGTTGGACGTCGCGAGTCATGGTTGGCGATTCGTTCGATGGTTCGAGCCGCAAGGTCATCCGCGGGGACAATCACGTCGTCCGCGGCGAGCGGAATTACCATTCGCCGCAATTCATCCACTTTTTTTGCCAGTTCGGGGTCCGACGCAATTTTGGCTTCAATACGCTCTTGTTCCGCTGGTTCCAAGGCGTCGAACACGTAACCGATCAAGTCGTCCTGGTTCATTCGTCAACTGGGTCCGATAGACCGAGACTCTCCCACTCCTCCGCCAGGCGGCGCACCGCTGCATGCAATCTCGACTTCACCGTCCCCACCGGGATGCCGAGAACGCTGGCGATCTCTTTGTACTTCATCCCCTGGTAGTAACTGAGTACCACCACGGGACGCAAATGTTCCGACAGCCGGTCCACTGCCGAACGTACGAGAGATCTTTTCTCTTTACGGTCCGCGACGACATCGGGTTCATCTTGTTCGGATGCCAAGGTTTCGAGAAGCGTGCCTACCGAACCGCGACTGCCCGAGTCCCGCTCGGCGTCCAGGCTAGCGCGCTGGTGGCGTTGATTGCGACGCAAGGCATCGATGGCCTGATTCGTCGCGACCGTATAAAGCCAGGGACGGAACGGGCGCCCCGCCTCGTACAGGTGTCGTTTCAAGTGAATCTGCAGAAAGGTGTTCTGGAACACATCTTCCGCCAGGGGAGTGTCCGGCAACATCCGCCTCAGGTAGCTGAAAAGCTCCCGCTCGTAACGGCGAATCAGTACGCCTAAACTACTTTGATTTCCCTGTTGATAGGCTCGCATCAAGGATTCGTCGGACAACATGTCCACCTGGCCGACGGCGTCCTCGGAAACCAGTATCTCTTGGTCGATTGCTTTCGTCATGATTGCTCGCGAAATGCTGTCGATGTCGTAAAGATCGAAACCGATCGACATGCCTCTCCACCCCGTCCCGATTATTTTCGTCGCTTATTATTTCGCGAGCAACTGAAAAATGGAACAAAAAAGTACTCGAAGGGGGGCAAGATTTCACCCAATCCTCATGAATGATTGGAAGAATAGGGGATTCTGGTATTGTTTTCGGACGCGGAGTGTTTGCTCCGAGGACTTGCAAGTCGGTTTTGACGGAAGCCCGCATGTCGGCTGTGGACTCCATCAAGTCTGAATTGGACGCGAAGGGCTACGCCCTTTTGCCGTCCGTGTTCACCGTTCAGGAAATGCAGGATCTGATTGGTCTTCTGTCGGTCCGGCAGCGTGAGTTGACCGAGGAGGGAAACGCCATTCGGTCCCGTGCTGGGTCGGTTTACGCCGGCAGGAACGTCATCGAATGGCTGCCTGAATCCCGGTCGATCTGGCGGCGATCTCCACTGACCGAAGGGTTGTCCGAAGTCTTGGGAAGTGCGTTCGGCCTGGTGCGGGTTCTTTTCTTCGACAAGCCGCCGGAGCGAAGCTGGACACTTCCCTGGCACAAAGATCTGACGATCGCCGTTCAGTCCCATCGGCCCGTTGAAGGTTCCTTTTCCAAGCCCACGACGAAGGCTGGGA
Source organism: Planctomycetota bacterium (assembly GCA_046350335.1). Classification (GTDB taxonomy): domain Bacteria; phylum Planctomycetota; class Planctomycetia; order Kolteriales; family Kolteriaceae; genus JAXMAQ01. Next base: position 183,671 of record JAXMAQ010000002.1, on the reverse strand, counting down.
TTCCTCACGTAGAGGCGCCCACGGAACTGCTGGAGCGGATGCTTACGCTCCGTATACATCTGGATGAGGTCACCGAGGAAAACGGGCCCTTGAAAGTAGTGCCTGGTTCCCATTGCCATGGCAAGGAACTCGCACTCGGTCCGGTGCCCCACGAATCCATCTTGGCAGGCTGTGGAGACGTTCTGGTCATTCGCCCCCTCGTCACGCATGCCAGCGGTCATTCCCATCCAGGAACGGCTCGTCATCGACGCATTCTGCATCTGGAATTTGCCGACCACTCTGCCGCTTCCGGACGGCTATTCTTGGCATACGTTCATTCCGGGAAATCCCGCAGGGGGATGACCGTCGGGTCTCGCTGGGAATCGGTCAGGTAATGAAACGACTCGCCGGCTATCATGAATCCTCGCCAACGGCCGGGAACGGCCTTGTGACTCGAGTGGGCATGGAATCCGTTGTTCGCCACGCAGGTGGGTGAGGGTTGATCTCATGGAGTTTTTGAATCGCGTCGCGTTGATAACGGGAGGTTCACGAGGGATCGGACGCGCGACGGCGCTCCGACTGGCGCGGGATGGGGCGGACGTCGCAATCACCTATCGATCACGTGTCGATGAAGCCGTCGAGGTGGTGCGCGAGATACAATCCCTGGGGCGCAAGGGGACAGCCATCCCGTGCAACGTGGCGGTCCCTGGGGAGGTGAATGCGATGGTCGAAAAGACGAGACGCGATCTCGGGCCAATCGACTTGCTCGTCCATTGTGGAGCGGTGAGCAACCTCGCGAGCCATGAAGAGCTTACCTACGAACGCTGGTTCGAGACGATCGACGTGAATCTCAATGGCGCCTATCTGGTCCTGTTCGCGGTGAAGGATGAGATGATACGTCGGCGATTCGGACGGATCGTGACGTTATCTTCAATCGCCGCCCTCAGACCGCGGAAGATGCAGATTCACTACGCGTCGGCGAAAGCCGGCGTAATCGCGATGACCCGCTGTTTGGCGGAAGCACTCGCGCCCGAAAACATCAGAATAAACTGCTTGGCGCCGGGACTGATCGAGACGGAAATGGCTCACGTTCTCAGCCAGGAGGCGATCCGGGGGGTGATAGAAGGTACGCCCATGGCGCGGATTGGCCAACCGGAGGAAATGGCGTCGGCGATCCGCTTTTTGTTGAGCGAAGAGTCGAGCTTTGTCACGGGAGAAACGTTGTGCGCGTCCGGCGGCCGCGTGACGTTGCCTTAGTTCGTTTGCTTGAGAGACGCGCGAATGGTAGCCGCGGATTCGGCGGCGAGCGTGCGGACTTGTGGATCGGAATCCATGCTCGCGCGGTCAAGGGCGGCGAGGACGTTGGGGGCCACTTCGGAGAATTGCCCTAAGGCTTCCGCTGCCGCTCTGCGGACATCCGCGCTTTCATCTTCGAGTAGTCCCGCCAACGCCAGGCTCGCCGGCGTCGTTTCCGGCCTGTGACCGGCGGCACACGTCAGGGAGATCGCCGCCGCCTGCCGCACGACGCGGGAGGGATCTTTCGCGTACGCGAGCAAGTAATCCATGACGAGTTTCGGGCCATCCTCTCCGATCCGACCCAACGCCTTGGCGATCTCGGCTCGTACCTCGACGACTTGTTCCGCGGGATATCGTTTGACCAATGCGGTAATCGCGACGTTGGGGCCAGCTTTGCCAATCGCTCCCAAGGTTTCCGCGGCGTGGCGGCGGAGGGGAGTTCGATCGTCGTGCAGCAGCCGCGCCGTTGGTTCGACGAGTTCCTTGGGCACCTCCTTTCCCATGGCGGCGACCGCGTCAAGGGCGCCTTGCGCCATTGCCAGGTCCTTGGACTGCAACGCTTTCGCCGCATGGGGGCAAGGTATAAACGCCCTCCTTGAATCAGGCTGCGCACTCAAGGCGTAGGCGGCGTTTTCTGGATCTCTTCGTCATTGGATGAAAACATTCCCAAGAGCAGTTGGGCGGCATCGGGTCGCGGGGGCGTGATCGCCAAAGCACGAAGGGCCGCCCTGCGGATCGCCGCGTCGGGATCGCGCGCGCTACGTAGTACGGAGATCCGGAGCTCCTCGGAAAGTTGGACGTCATCTCCCAATTGCGCCAGGACCAGAAGCGCGCCTCGGCGCGCGTTGGGAGTGCCACGACTCAGGATGGGAGCGAGAATGGGCAAGAGTTGTTGACGCGAAGCCCTCCCCTGCTTGGCGAGAGCCGTTACCGCGGCGTCGCGAACATTGGCATTTTCGTCCTCGAGACGCTTGGCGAGCGCGGACATGGTACTAGTGGGAGAAGAGGCGTTCCTCGCCGCGAGACCTCGGTCCACGCCGAAGTTGCCCAAGGCTTCGGTCGCCGCCAGCCGGACCCGAGCATCCTCATCCTCCGTCGCTTGGCGAAGGGCGGTGAGCACGCTGGGATTGACCCGGCCTTGCGACATCAGATTCATCAATGCCGTGATGGCGGCGGCCCGCTCCATTGCCGCCGGGTGATTCAACGCCCGGAGCCAATGCGACTGGGTTTTTCCGTTATAGCTCGGCTCGGCGAACAGCAACGCTGGCATCAGGATCCACGAGCACCATGAAGCGATCATCGTTCTCGCACCTCTTATTGAGCGGCAATGGTTTTGGATGACGGTGGTGGGTAATCGTTTTTCAGCCGCCGCTGTATTTCGCGACCTGCCCATTCCGGTAGGCCAAATTGCCCAGGTGGCCGGGAATGACCGCGGAGACCCCCGCTTCGGCGGGCGCGTTGGGCTTGTTCCTGTTCCGTATGCACTCGATCCAGTTCGAGAGATGAAGCAGTTCGCCGTCGGGCTGGACGTAGAAATCGGCGCCGCGACCTCCCGAGCCGAGCACCTTTTCCTGGTATTTTCCCTTCCCGGCCTCCGGATGGATTTCGTAACGGCCACGATCGAGGTAAAGGGTAGCGTCTCGGCCCATGAACTCAATCATCGCGGCGTTGCGCGCGTTGACGAACGATCCCTCGAAGTACACCTGCAGTTCCTTATCCGGATAATTCAAGATAGTCTGCATGGTGTCGGGCGTTTCCCAGAGTCCCTTGGTCTGGTAATTGTCCCCGGTCGTCGCCGCCGTCGCCGGCGCGTCGAGATCGAGATACCAATGGGCGACGTCAATGAAGTGGGTCATGAGATCCGTCAGGATTCCTCCTCCGAAATCCCAGAACCAACGCCATTGCCGAAATCGGTAGGGATTGAAAGGTTGCTTGCGCGCGTTGCCGAGGAACGCGTTCCAATCGACTCGACTCGGGTCGATCGACACCGATTGAGTTCCACGGGGTTGGTTGCGGTTCCAGGTGAGATGCACCTTGTGAATCTTGCCGAGCTGCCCCGAGCGAACAATCTGCAGCCCCTCTTGGAACTGGGGCATGCTCCTTTGTTGCATGCCAACTTGCACGATCCGCTGGTGGCGATTTTGCGCATCAACGACCGCCCGGCCCTCGGAAAGGTCGTGGGTCAGAGGTTTTTCGACATAAACATCCTTGCCCGCGGCGCAGGCGGCAATTGTCATCGGCACGTGCCAATGGTCCGGGGCGGCGATCAAGACGGCGTCGATGTCCGGGCGTGCAAGAACCTCCGGAAAGGCTTTGGTAACCAAAGCCTTTGAATCCGCGATTTTTTTGGCTTGGTCCAAGTGATCGTCATACACGTCGCAAACCGCGGCAATCCGAATCCCCTTCATTCTTGCCAGCGCGCCGGCGAGATGACGAAATCGCCCTCCGCAACCGAGACAGCCGATGTTGATGGTCTCGTTCGCCGCGAATCCAAAGGAAGTCGCCGTGTAGCCGGCGGCAAGAATCGACGTGGATGCAGCGCCAAGTTGTATCGCGAATTCTCGACGAGATAAGGAATGGTCCATGGCGGTCCCCTTGATTGCGAATTTGTCAGAGCATCGGAATCGGTGCGCGATGCCTTGTTCACGTTTCCCGCGACTGGAGGTTGCCGATAGGTGAATGGATTCGGTTCCCCCGAAGAACAAGTCCCGAGATTACGGTTTGCCGACGCCCATTTCGATGGGATTTTCGACGCGAGACGAAGTGACATGGAATTGGCGCGATCGAGAGCAAAAAAAGGGGACGCGACAAGTCGCGTCCCCGACGGAGTTTCACGGATCGAACGGGAATCGATTAGATTCTTTCGATGATCGTGCAAGTCGCCATGCCGTGCCCGATGCACATGACCTGCAGCCCCACCTGTTTGTTCGTGGCTTCAAGACCGGTGACCAACTTGGCCATGAGTCCGGCACCCGTCGCACCGAGCGGATGCCCGTGCGCCATCGCCCCGCCCCAAGGATTGACTTTCTCCATATCGGGCTTGATCTCTTTCGCCCAGGAGAGGACCACGGTTGCAAAGGCTTCATTGATTTCGAACCAGTCGATGTCCTTGACGGTCATGCCCGCCTTTTTGAGCGCCAACTGGGTCGCCGGAATGACGGCGGTAAGTTGGAGCATGGGATCATCGCCGATGGCAACCCGGGTAATGAACTTGGCGCGCGGCCTGAGCCCTTCCGCTTTCGCCGCTTCCTTGTTGCCTAGCAGGACCGCGGAAGCGCCATCGGAAATTTGACTGGCGTTGCCGGCGGTCACGACTCCATTGCCGCCGGGACGGAAGACCGTCGGGAGCGTCGCCATCTTTTCCATGTTGATGGTTTCGCGTACCCCTTCATCCCGATCGAGCTTGATGGGATTTCCCTCGGCGTCGATGCCGCGAATGGGCAAGATCTCCTTATTGAGATTCGCCTTCTGGGCGGCGGCGGCCTTGCGATGACTTTCGGCGGCAAGGTTATCGCATTCCTTGCGCGTGATTCCCCATTTGTCCGCGATCAACTCGGCACTTATCCCCTGGTGAACGAGCTGACGACCTTGGACTTCCCCGGGCGGGTACTTGCCCAGAACGTGGGCGAAATCGCTTCCCATGTCCACGCGCGTCATGCTTTCCACGCCGCAGCCGATTGCGAAATCAATGTCGCCGGCGGCGATCGATTGTGACGCGAAATGGACCGCTTGCTGGCTCGAGCCGCACATTCTGTTCAAGGTGACTGCGGGAACGTGGAAGGGAAATTCGGCGAGCATGGAGGCAACGCGGCCGATATTCGCCCCTTGTTCACCCACGGGGGTGACATTGCCGGTGACCACGTCTTCGATCTTGGCGGGATCGATATTGGCGCGTTGGACGAGCCCTTGCAGCGCTTGCGAGAGGAGATTGACGGGCTGCGTTTCCCTAAACGCCCCCTTCTTCTTGCCAAAGGGAGTCCGCACGGCTTCAAGAATCACGGCTTCAGGCATGTTGCATTCCCCTCAAACGACTTACGCCGAGTCCTGCGCCCGACGCCGACCCGCGCGAAAAAGTATTCTGGATGTTCCATGAAACCCACGATGGGAGTAGTTAGCATTGTCTGACTCCCCTAGGGGAAATGCAAGAGATTCCGCTAGGGGAGGAAAACTCGGCGCTCGCACCGCGGAGAGAGGGCCGTTATAATCCCGCTCAATCTCAGGGACGCTCGACTCTCTGTCCGACGACCGATCCATGGGAAGGGGTGCCATTTCGAGGCCAGGTTCGGGTTACCTGGCCAGCTCGGGGACTAAAGTACGCGACGCGCGCCTCCCATTCTCCAACGCGCGTCCTGTTGCAAGGAAACGGAATATGTCGCAGCAAGTGGTTCGCACGGAAAAGAAGGGCTCTATCGCCGTCGTCTCGATCGACAATCCGCCAGTCAATTCCCTGAGCCTGGCGGTCTTTCAGCAGCTGGGCGAAGCGCTGGAAGCAGCGGTGGCGGATTCCTCCGTAACCGGCATCGTCCTTACCGGAGCCGGTAAGAACTTCAGTGCGGGTTTCGACCTGACCACCGTCGAGACGTTCGCCGGTCCCGAGCAACTTCGCGAGGGAAATCCGAAGATATACCGCATGTTCGAAGCCATGGAAGATAGCCCCAAGCCGATCGTGGCGGCACTCAAGGGAAGCGTACTGGGGGGCGGACTCGAAGTCGCGCTCGCCTGCCATTATCGCATTGCCGACGAAACGGCGTCCCTCGGTCTGCCCGAAGTGCAAGTCGGACTCTTGCCCGGCGGTGGCGGAACCCAAAGACTTCCCCGCGTCGTCGGCGTTCAAGAAGGCCTTACCATGATCTGCCAGGGGCAGCCCATCAAGGTCGAGCATGCGCAGAAAATCGGGTTGGTCGACAAACTCGTCAGTAGTGATTCCCTCCTCGATCAAGCCGTCGCGGCACGGCAGCCGAGAAATCCGGCCGGAACCAAGCATACCCCAAGGCGCGCGAACGGAAAGACCAGCTTCGAATTTCATGATGGCGGCCGGCATCTTCATGTTCGCGCGAAAGATGGTGGCGGACAAGGCGGGAAAGATGGTCGCGCCCATGAAGGCCCTCGAGTGCGTCGAAGTCGGCGTCAAGGAAGGATATGAGAAGGGACTCGCCAAGGAGTTGGATAACTTCATCGAACTCGCGCTCGGCGAACAGGCGCTGGCGATGATCCACTTCTTCTTTGCCATGCGAGGGACGACGCGAATACCGGATCTCAAGAATCATCAGAACGAAGCAAAGCCGATCGCGAAGGTTGGAGTGGTCGGCGGCGGCACCATGGGCCGCGACATCGCCTTCGTTCATCTCCTGTCCGGCAAGACGGTCACTTTGCTCGAGGCGGATCAGCAACGACTGGATGCCGCGGTCGAGGCCATCAAGGGACATTTCTCCCGTCGCGTCGATCGCAAAAAAATGACCCCGGAAAAAATGCAGAACACCTTGGCGAAGTTCAAGCCGACCTTGAACTACGAGGATTTCCGTGACGTCGACCTGGTCATCGAAGCCGTGTTTGAGAAGATGGAGGTCAAAAAGGAGGTCTTTAAGAAACTGGCCCCGGTGGTTCGCCGCGACGCCGTTTTGGCCTCGAATACCTCCACCTTGCCGATCGCCGAACTCGCCAGCGTGGTGGAGGGGCCGGAACGAGTGATCGGCCTGCATTTCTTCAGTCCGGCGCGCGTCATGCCGCTGCTCGAGGAGATCCGCACCAGTCAAACCTCCCCCGCGACGGTGGTGACCTGTCTCAACCTGGCGAAAGACATCAAGAAGACGCCGGTTCTTGTCGGGGACTGTTACGGCTTCCTGACCAATCGAATTGCCATGTCGTACGGCTCGGAAGCGAACGCCATTCTCCAAGAGGGTGCGAGTGTCGAGCAAATTGACAAGGCGATCAAGGAGTTCGGCTTGCCCATGGGACCCTTCACCATGGGAGACATGGCGGGCAACGACATCGGTTATCACGCCGCCCCCGGAATGATGAAGGCGTACCCCGAACGTTCTCGCCCCCTGCCTGCTTTCGCGGAGAAAATGTTTCAAGCTGGCCGGCATGGTCAGAAGGCGGGAAAAGGCTTCTATCTCTACAAGTCCGGCTCGTCCGAAGGGATGCGCGATCCCGAATTCGAAAAGATTCTCGCCGAGTCCCGCAAAGAGGCTGGCATCACGCCCCGGACCGACATCACCGATCAGGAGATCGTCGAAAGGATCATGTATACCTGGGTGAATGCGGCGGCGTTGTGTCTGGAGGAGGGAATCGCCCTCAAGGCATCCGACGTCGACGTCGCGACCGTCATGGGGTTCGGCTTTCCCGTTTGGCGTGGCGGACTCATGCACTACGCCGAGAAAACCGGATGGAGAAAGGTTGTCTCTGCATTGGACGGTTACGCGAAAAAATACGGTCCGATCTATGCCCCCGCGCAGTGGCTGCGCGATCAGGCGTCGAAAGTGTCCGCGTAAACAGTAGCGAGGTTGGGAGACATTGTCTCCTTGGACCAGGCGGTAAACTGTTCGCGCGGGAAGTATGGCACTGGTAAGTAAAGGGACGGGACGAATGGCGTACGAAGAAGTCCTCTACGAAGTCGCGGATCATGTCGCCACGGTGACGTTGAATCGTCCGAATAAACTCAACGCCTGGACGATGCGCATGGAGGAGGAAGTCTCCGCCGCCATGGGACAGGCCGCCGAGGATGACGGCGTTCGGGTGATCGTTTTTACCGGTTCCGGGCGCGGGTTTTGTGCCGGCGCCGATATGGAGATGCTCGGCTCGCTTCTGATGTCGGGGGGCGCGGGACTCGATTTTTCCAAAATCACCGGTCCCGCAGGGCCGAGGAAAGATGACCCGGACGTTCCCAAGGACTTTCACACCAAGTACGGTTACTTTCCCTCGATTCCCAAACCGATCCTGGCGGCGGTCAATGGGGTCGCCGCCGGCCTTGGTTTCGTCCTGCCGTTGTACTGCGACATTCGGATCGCCGCCGAGAACGCGACGTTCAACACGACTTTTGCCAAACGAGGTCTCATCGCCGAGCATGGGAGCAATTGGATGCTCCCCCGCCTCGTGGGAACGGCGAACGCGTTGGATCTATTTCTCACGGCGCGAACGATCGACGCGGCCGAGGCGTTGCGCATTGGACTGGTCAATCGGGTCTTGCCCCAGGAGGGTTTCATCGACGCGGTTCGCGCGATCGCCAGGGAAATCGCGACGACCGTGTCCCCCCGTTCGACGCGGGTGATGAAGGAGCAGATCTATCGTTCCTGGGGTCAGTCGCTCGCGGAGGGGTATTCCCAGTCGAACGAGGCGATGATCCAGAGCTTCTTCAGCGAGGATTTTCGAGAAGGAGTCGCTCATTTCCTCGAAAAACGCCCACCGCGGTTTTCCGGAAAATAATGACTCTCGGCGCCCAAGAACGCGTCGAGCGAGGAGATTTTGATGCAGGATGATCGGCAAACGCTCGCGGTGTTCTTCGACTTCGAGAATCTCGCGATCGGATTTAAGGACCGCAAGACCAAGTTCGATATTTCCCGGGTACTCGATCGCCTGGTCGAGAAGGGGAACATCGTCGTAAAGCGGGCGTATGCGCACTGGAATCGGTTCGCCATGTATGTCGAACCGCTCCATGAGGCGGCAATTGAACTGATCGAGATTCCCCGGCGGCACATGACCGGCAAAAATTCCGCCGACATTCGCCTCTGTGTCGACGTCATGGACCTCTGTTATTCCAAAAGCCACATCAACACCTTCGTCATCGTCTCCGGCGACAGCGATTTTTCCCCACTCGTCTCCAAACTCAAGGAGAACGGCAAACACGTCATCGGGCTCGGGATGCAGGAATCGACCTCCGGACTACTTCGTGATAACTGCGACGAGTTCATCTACTATGAAGATCTCGAGACGGAGGCGGACGAAGTCACGGTCGAAATTCAAGGCGCGGACGAACGCCAGAAGGAACTCTTCAGCCTGCTGATTGAGTCCTTGCAGGCCCTTCGCCGCGAGAACCGGGATATTCTCTGGTCGTCGATGATCAAAGAGACCATGAAGCGAAAACGCCCATCCTTCAATGAGTCGTTCTACGGATACAGCAGCTTTAGCCGGCTGTTAGAAGACGCGGCGCAGCGCAAGTTGGTCGAATTGACGAAGGATGCCGCCAACCGCTCCTACATCGTCACGCGATTCGGGCCGGAAGTGAAATCGGGTCCGCAGGAGCCGGCGACCGCGGAGCGTAAACTTCGTCGCCGGCGCCGACCCCGGACCCGGTCGGAAGGAAAAGCAGAATCTCGCTCCGACTCCGGCCCGGATGACCGCGATCCGCAATAATCGTTCGCCAACTCTCGGGGCGGCAAAGCGAGCGACTTGAACATTGGCCCAATCCGCCTCCCTCAACCGCTTTCCCATGGAATGGAGTTTTCGATCGCTCGGTGAACCTCCTTGGCCTCCATGACGGATTTCCGCTACGATTGATGGGACGCAGCGGGTTTACTGTTGTTTCCCAGCCACGCGTTTTCCATTTGAATCAGAAAGGTCGACAATCATGTTTCCCCTGTTCCGTGCATTCCTGCTCGGCTTGTTCGTCAGCGGTCTTTGCCTGCCGTGCCTGGTGCGGGCCGATGAACCGAAAGCCGAGCCGAAACAAGAGGAAAAGGCCAAGGCGGAAGACGGTTCCACTCCCGTCGTCAAGCTCACCAATCCGGGGACGGAACCGCGACGGCAACTCCGCTACAACTTCAAGAAGTCGACCCCTTACGAAGCCATCATGGACATGAAAATGGGCTCGGCGGTACAAATCAACGAGAACAAGCTTCCGCCGCAAAAAATGCCCACCACGCGCATGGCCATGACGATCGAGCCCAAAGAGGTGAAGGAAGACGGAACGCTCACCTACTCATTCGCATTTACTGAGATTTCCATTCTTGAAGATGAGCCCCTTCCTCCCGCGATTCGCGAACGAATGTCCGTCGAAATGAACAAGCTCACGGGACTCAAGGGAACCGCGACGGTCAACTCCCGGGGCATCACCGAGTCGGTCGATTTCGAACTCCCCGCGAACGCCACGCCCCAAATGACCCAGATGATGCAGAGTATTCGCCAATCGATGGGCCGCATGTCCAATCCGCTGCCGGACGAACCGGTCGGTTTGGGCGGTGCCTGGGAGACGGACCAATCCTTTAACACCAACGGCATCAACGCCCAGCAAAAAGTCACTACCTCCATCGAGTCCTTGGACGAAACGTCCTGTAAATTGGCTCTCGAACTCAAGCAGCACGCGGACAAGCAGGCCATTAACTCCCCCAACGCGCCCGCCGGGACCTCCATAACGTTGGAGTCCATGGAGGGGAGCGGCAAAGGATTGATGCAGCTCGAGTTCGCCTCCGTCGTGCCCGATTCGCAGGTCAGCCTGGTTACACAAACACAAATGAGTTTCGAACAAGCCGGCATGACGCAATCGATGAAGATGACGATGGACATGGACATGAAGATCTATCGGAAAATGGAAAAGAAGTGATTCCGTCCGACGTCGCCCGGCGACTGGGACTTGTTATCGACTTCGGATGAATGCCGCGGGGACCGTGATTTCGAGAACCAAAAGCGCTGGGCGCGCGGCCCCTCGGCACAACCCTTGAATTGCGTTCTCCGAGTGACAGGTGCCGAGCACGCGGCAAGCGTCATCCGATGTTGTCATTGATATTTTGGATTTGATAAAACCGTTTATTGCCGGCGACCCCGGGGGCTTAATGTTGTCTTTCAACCAATATCCAATCTTGCAACGGATGAGCGCCATCCTGGCCGCGTTTGTTTGCATGGCGTCGACCGGCAATGCCGCGGAGCTTAAGACCAAGAACGTCGTCCTGATCACCACGGACGGACTCCGTTGGCAAGAGGTTTTCACGGGAGCGGAGAAAGAGCTCATCAACAAGAAGCATGGCGGCGTCGCGGACGCGAAAGCCCTCGAGGAGAAGTATTGGCGCGAAACGCCAGAGGAACGGCGGGCGGCCTTGTTGCCTTTCTTTTGGAGCAAAATCGCGAGCGAAGGGCAGATCTACGGCAATCTGAACAAGGGGAGTTCTTCCCAGATCACGAACACCATGAAGTTCTCGTACCCCGGCTATAACGAGATTCTGACCGGTTTCGCCGACCCGCTCATCGATAGCAACGACAAAAAGACAACGAGAACTTCACCGTTCTGGAATGGCTGCATCGCAAGCCCGCGTATGACGGCAAGGTGGCCGCTTACAGCGCCTGGGACGTCACGCCCTTCATCATCCATCGCCAGCGATGCGGCTTTCCCGTCATGGGGGGATGGGAAGCCGCTTCCCGAACCCGCTCCCAACCCAAGACAGCAACTTCTCAACGAGTTGATCGCCGACACCACCCGGCCGAACGCCACGGAGGTGATTGACTCGTTCCTGTACCAGGCGGCGCGCGAGCATCTTCTTAGGCACAAACCGCGCGTTTTCTTCATCGGCTTTCTCGAAACCGATGCGTGGGGGCATGCCGGTCGCTACGACAACCTGCTCAATTCCGCCAATGCCGTCGATCAATACGTCCAACGACTCTGGGAAACGATGCAGTCGATGGAGGAGTATCGGGACAAAACCACCTTCATCCTTTCGACGGATCACGGCCGCGGCTCGGGCCTGGTGAACTGGAAGAATCACGGCAAGAACATCGAGGGGGCGGAAGACATGTGGATGGCGTTCCTCGGTCCGGACACCCCTCCGCTCGGGGAGCGAACGAATTGCGATCGCGTGACGCAAAGTCAGATCGCGGCGACGCTCGCCGCCCTTTTGAGGGAAGACTATCACGCCGCCGTTCCCCGCTCCGGCGCCCCGATCGAGGAAGTGCTGCCTTCGTCCGATTAGAACGATCACGCAGTTTACCATCGACGTCGTCGGAGTTCCGACGGCCTTTCGAAACATCGGACCCTATGCGTCCGTGATTGCCAAATCGGGCATGGCGATCAATGGCAACCCAGTACTCATGGGTATCTCTTCCAGTGAACTATCACTCGGAAGTGGAAAGGTAGTATTCTTCTCCGACGCTGGGACCGCCGTGGGGAGCATTCGATCCAACGATGGGCTCCTATTGAATGCGATCCACTATGTCGCGGTACCCGAGCTCTCTTCCCTGACACTCGTCTCCCTTCCCATGGTGGTTTCCCTCGCCATGATCGTTCGACGAAAAGCACGCGGGCATCGGTAAACGTTGTCTCAGGATTGCTCGGAGGGAACGTCAAGCAAGCGACCTTCCGCGTCGGACGGGACGGGCCTGGCCGCGGTCGAGGCATCCCTTTTCACTTCAACTCCGGTGGTACCGGGGTACGTGGCAGATGTCTCGGAGTCGCTCGGCGGCATGGGAGGCCGCCTGCTGAAAGATTTCCCCGTCGGTGGACGAGGCGATGAACTGCATCCCTTGTTCGACCCACCGCTGAATCGCCGACAGGTCGTTGCACATGATTCCCGTGGCCACGCCGGTCGATTTTCCCGCCGCGATCAAACGTTCAATGGCCTGGATCATGCGCGGGTCGTCGAGGCTTCCTGGAATGCCGAGATCCACCGAAAGATCCATGTAACCCAGGCAGGCGACATCGACGCCCGGGACTCGCAGTATCTCTTCGAGATTGTCGAGCGCCTCCTTCCTTTCAATTTGAATGACGACGAGCGTTTCGTGGTGCAGGTGCTCCATGAAATGTGCCGGATCGATCGCGACACCGTCCGTTTGATGGCGGGTCAAGGCGAAGCCCCTCACGCCGAGCGGCGGGTAACGAGTCCAGCGCACCACCTCCTCGACCTGTTGGGCGCTCGCGATCCTCGGAACGATGATGCCCTGTGCGCCAAGATCAAGGATCCGGGCAACCCAGGAATACTCAACGTCGGGGATTCGAACCAGGGGAACGATCTCGGATGCGCGCGCGACCGCGACCATGTCCGCGACCGTTTCCAAGGAGAACGGCGTGTGCTCGAGGTCGATGAAAAAGAACTCGTAGCCGGCGTCCGCAAAAATTCGCACCACCTCGAGCGAGCGCATGCGGCTTAGTTCCGTTCCCACCACCGCACGATGCGCGTGCAACGATTCCTTGACGTGATTCAGTTTCACTGGCTTCGTCCATGACTTTAAAACTCTGCAGGACCGGTGAGCGTCGAAATGCTCTTCTCCAGTCCCAATGCAATCAAGAATATGACAAACCAATCCGAGCGGGATGTAAAGCGGGAAACTTGGGGCTCGGCGCCAACGTCAATGCGGTGGGCGCGTGCGCGCCTAGGTTCGCGATCCGGTCGGCAAGCTTCGTGGGCACATGTTCACGGCGTTGGAGTCGAATCCGTCGACGGAATGGCGGTTAGTGCCATGCCGATATGTTCACGGATCGTTCGCGCGGCGATCTCCGGATCCTTGGATGCGAGTGCATCGACGATTCGGCCGTGGTCGCCAGGATTGCCGTCCGTCCCTCGCGCGACGAGATTCCCCATGTCCGCGAGTGCAAGAACCCACTGATTGGCGAGAAGAACCTCCGCAAGCCGCGGGGATGCGATCTCGGCGATTCTCGCGTGAAAACGGGCATCGAGCTCGGGTATCGCGGCGTGCCCCATGCTCTCCGCAAGGATTCGGTCCAGATCGCCCGCCATGATCCGCAGCTCTTCCAGCTCGGCTTCTTGGACGCAAAGAGCGCATTGCCAGGCCGCTTCGCATTCGACCGCGAGCCTTAGCAAAAGCGCGCCACGCGTACCCTCCCGGTCCATGGTCCGAACGCGCGCTCCCCAGCCGGGTACCATCTCGACCAGGCCATCGCGACTCAATTCTCTTAAAGCTTCTCCCACTGGCGCCAGGCTCATGGCCAGCAGTTTGGCGAGCATCCGAAAGGAAAGACGTTGTCCGGGCGAAAACTCACGTCGCAAGATTCGCTCACGAATCTCTTGGTAGGCACGCCTTCCGAGCGTCGCCTTTGAACGTGTGCTCTCTCGATTCATTTCTATCCTTCGATGAATATGGTCGTTGTGTCCTGAACGAATAAATGACGAGCCCGCGGAGGTTCGACTCCCAGCGGAACCAGCCTCCTTTGATGCTCGGATGCGCGTTCGATGGCAACGGCCCGTAACGGAAAAGACGATTTCGTGGCCCGACCGTGGGCGATATGGTCTTACCAATATGAAATGTCGGCGATTGGTTCGATGACTTTCACCATGAACTCACGTTTCCGCGTAAAAGGTGACTGTGATGCTCCAATGTCGACATCCTAAAGCTTCCGTAAACTCTTGAAATCCGTTCGAACAAGCCGGATGTTGGATTTGATTTAGTCAGCGTGGTTTGGGCTCCGCCCGAAGTAGAAACTGGTATGCTGGGGCAAGTGATCCGCCATCGGTGATCGAAGTCGTTACTGGTCACAGTTTCGTTGGGCGGGTTTCTCCATCGAACTTGGGATGGAAGTGAAGCTGCCTTCGGGCAACGGGGACGTCGAGAGCGCTGGGCAAAGGATTGGAATATGCCGCGATCGGTGATCGTGACCGGGGCGAGTTCCGGGATCGGATTTGCATGTGTTCGATGGTTTGCGGAGCAAGGCTGCCAGATCGTCGCCTGCGATCATGACCCAGTGGAGGAATCCGAATCGTATTTCGCGGAAAGAGGCATTGCGAGCTTGCGCTGTGATGTTCGCAAAGAGTCGGATGTCGAGAAAGTCGTTGATGCCGCCGTGCGTCGTTCGAACTGCCTCGACGTACTCGTGAACTCCGCGGGGGTCGGCGCGACGGGCGAGATCACCCAGATCGACGAAGGAACGTGGGACCGTTGTTTGGACACGAATCTGAAGGGAGCCTTTCTCTTCTGCAAGCATGCGATTCGAGCCATGAAACCGCGGGGAGGCGTAATCGTCAATATCGCCTCGAACGCCGGCATTTTGCCCCGCGCGCATGATCCGGTGTACTGTGTCTCCAAAGCGGGTCTCGTGATGTTAACCAAGGCATTGGCATTGAGTCACGCCAAGGACCGAATTCGCGTCAACGCCGTCTGTCCGGGACCAGTCGAGGGAACTCGCATGATGGATAACGACATCGCCGCGGCGCTGGACCCCGATGCTTATCGCCGAAGTCTCGTGGATGCCTCACCCATGTCATCCGCTTTGGGGAGAATGGCTTCGGCCAACGAAATCGCCGAATCAGTCGCCTATTTGGCGTCCGACTCGGCGATTCTGGTCACTGGCACGTTACTAGCGATCGATGGCGGTAAGTCCCTCGGCGTGCCCCCAAAAACCTAAGGGGATGCCATTTTCGGCTCGGCATCCAACTTTCACTCTCCCGTCGAGGCACCTCTTCAGCCAGCGGATTCTTTACGCGTGAAGGGGGCTCTGTCGTTCGGGCGCCTCACCCCGGTTGATCTCATTCGGCTTTCTTTTCGGGTTCCGCGTCGGATTCGGCATTGGATTTGGTCGTCCAGCCGGAATAACTCGACCGATATTTGCTCTCTATGCTCTCGGGTATGGGAGGGGCGATTTGAAGGGATTCACCTGCCGGCATGGGTGCCGCCACGTGAACCGGTTCCGTCGCCGAAGGGAGAATCGGCACGGACTGGACTCCCTCCAGCTGTTTGGTCATCACGGCGTTCGGGGGCATGGAAACCGTAGTGGGCTGATAGGCACCTTTGGGTTCCCATTGCACGACGGGTTTGGTTTCAGGCTCCGCGGCAACTTGCGGCTCAACGACTGCGCTCGCGGGAATGATTTTCGCCGGGGGAGCGGGTTGAATGTTCGCGGTGGCGGAGGGTTTCGTTTCTTTCTTGACCGGAGTTGGGACGGACTTCGAAACCTCGACATTTTTCTTCACCGCGGATTCCGCGGCATTGGCCTGCGGCTCCGCTTCCGGTTTGGGCCGCCTAAGGAACGAGAAGAAGCCTTTCCGTTTCGTCGAGTTGGCAGATCCTGAATGATGGGCCGCGTCTTTGGCGGCAGAGGCGAGAATCATGGGCTCCGGGGTGACCGCTTTCTTCTCCGCGCGCGCCGCGCGGGAGGTCCTCTTCGGGGACGCATACTGACTTCGCCAAGTCTGATAGTACCCAGGAGAATACGGATTGGCGCCAGCGAGGTCATCCACCTTCGCGACTTGCGGGATCGTCTTCGATCCAGCGTCCTCGGTCGTTGCCTCCGTGATTTGCGGAATGCTCATCCCCAATCCGAGGCAGGTGACCGCGAGCCCGATTCGTGACGGCGTGGTTCGCATGATTTCGCTCCTTTTCAGATTCCGCCTCACCGGGCGCGAATCGCAGATATGTGTTTTCGCATAACCCGTGGCTGTCGCCTTCGGGTTCCGATTCGTGCGGGCCGGCGGACACTTTTATGTTTCCGCATAGGACTGGATGCGACAGGTATATGAGAGAATCTCAATGTTCCGAATATTCCGAATATCGGAGATTCGACTGCGAGTCAGGGAGCTCGACCGAATGAGAACGTGGGGCAAACCCGGGGAACCGACGGACTAATATGAATAATCGTCACACTCCGCCCAGTTTGCCATTTTCGCCGATCAGTGAAGAAAAGGCGTGAACCGGTTCGTATTCCGCCAAGTCCATCCAGGCGGCTGGGCCGGGAGCTACGCCATTCCTTTTCTGATGCGCCAAGGTGTCAGCAGGAAGAATGGAACCGAAAGGAAAAGTGGCGAACCCGGAACGGCAAAAGGCCGATCTTTCGATCGGCCTTTTGGTCGCGTTTGACAGAACAAAAAATGCAATCGAGATGCAGAGAACTGTCGCGAAAACACCGGGACCGGCCATTCGCCATTCGTGATTCTGAACACTCCGGTTCCCCGGTATTTCCGTGTCGGGTAAAGCCAAAGTTTATTTGGCTTTATATTTCCGCATCACGTCTTCCGGAATCGTGGGCAGATCGTACAACTTCTTCGGCGTAGCCGGTTTCGATTGGGTCGCTGCCGGCGGTCGGTTTGGTGTAACGATCGGAGTCGCGGCGTTCGCGGGCGGGCTCTCGAGTTCCGGAAGGCTCACGGTGACTGGACTCGCCGTCGTAGTGCTTTCCGGCTTCGCCTCGTAATTCATGGGAGCAACTTCCGGTACGCTGGCGGCGGTCACTTCGGGAAGTTCCGGAAGCTTCGAGGCGGAGGGTATTTCCTCATGCGCTTCGTTTTCTGCGGACTCTGCAGGGCTGACCGAATTCAGTTCGCCATCGATGCTTTCCCATTCTTCGATTTGCGGGACCTCGCCTGCTTCCTCGTGATTCGACCAAGGTTTCAGGACGACATGATGCGTCACCGTCGAGTCCTCTTGGGCGACTTGTTCCAGTGGGACGGATTCGACCGAACGAATTTCCGCGATCTCCGTTTCTGGAATAGCGTGATCGCAAGGCGCGCTTGAGGCACCGCGATTCATCAGTCGCGCGAGTAATCCTCGTCCCGTGGACTTCGAGCAGGTACCCGCGACGATCGGCTCGGCACGGACGACTTGTTCGCCTTCGACAACGAAAGTTTCCGAATGCCGCGGGGTCGGCGTTCCCCAAATCTTCTGGAGAAAGCTCACTTTTTTCGCCCCGGTGGTTTCCGCGGAGTTCCAGGCGACCGGCGTGGCTTCGATCAGGCCATCGGAGATTTCATTTTCTGCACGCCGATGGTGAATTACGAAGTTCGGCCGCGCTTCCTTGCGCATGTTCTCCGCCTGATGGAGATGGTGCTCCCGAGCATCCAACGCCTTCTGACGCGCCATTCGCGTGGTTGGCGGCGTGCTTCGGTTACGCATCTCGGCGATCATTTTCTGACGCGCTTGATACGTCTGCCACGCGGTGTAATACTCCGCGGAAAAGGGACGAGGACCATATTGCCCAGTCCGCGTGCGAACCACGGGAATGCCCTGTGGTTCGGGTAAACGTGTCGATTGCTCGCCTCCCAATACCAGCGACATCGACGTCACCGTCGACACGCCGACTCCGAGGAGAAGCGTCCATTTGGCCAGACCGTTTTTCAACTTCACCGATTGCATTTTTCCACCTCCGGTGGCATTGGGGAATGCACCGATTGTTCCGAAAGAAACCACGAATGGGTTTAATGCGATTTATCGGCCTGCATCGGTGGAATCGGCGACAGGAAACGGCAACGTAACGCATGGAATCGCGGGGATCTCGTGATTTTCCGGGAGAACCGGTCGTCTCGGCTTTTTCGGAACCGACGGCATGGTCGGAACAATCGTTACCCCTGTGCAATCGGCAGGACCGTCAGAGGGGACGCAGTTTAACAAACGTCACATGGCGCGCACATCAAGTCCTTGGCGCAAGTGCGTTTGGATGTTTATTGAAGAATCGCGCGTGATCATCGCTTGGCGGAGAAATCCATGGCGGCGTGAACGATTTTTTCCTCGCTCGCCTCGGCACGCGAGAACTCTGCCGTCTTTCGTCCCTCGCAAAGCACCAGGATCCGGTCGCTCACCGCGAGAAGCTCGGGGAGTTCACTCGAGGTCATGATGATTCCAATTCCCTGCTGGCAGAGTTCCCTCAATAGGAGGTAAATCTCGGCCTTGGCGCCGACGTCGATCCCTCGCGTTGGTTCATCGAGCAGAAGAATCTTCGGTTGCGTCAACAGCCAGCGAGCGATGATGCACTTTTGCTGATTGCCTCCGCTCAAGCTTAAGATTCCCGCTCCGGGACCATCCGTGCGGATGCGCAGCCGCTCGATCGACGACTCGGTAACCTTGCGTTCCAAGCGACCGCTAAGTAACTTCGCGACGAGCAACTCTTTTAGATGGCAAATGGTGATGTTGAAGCCCACGGTCATCTGATCGAAAAGGCCGAGATTCTTGCGATCCTCCGTGACCATGGCGATTCCTCGGCGAATGGCCTCTCGTGGCGAGCGGGGCAGGCCTTCGCGCCCCTCCACGAACATGCGACCTTTCGGCCGCATATTCGGCGCGCCGAAGAGGCATTCCAAGAGCTCCGTTCGCCCGGCGCCCAATAGTCCCGCGATGCCAAGCACTTCACCGGTCCGGAGGGACAGGTCGACGTGATCGAGTTGCCATTGACCCGGACGATCTCGATGGGGCAGCGTCAATCCTTCGACGCGTAGTACTTCGGTGCCCAACGTTTCCGCGTGTTTGAGATCCAGAGCCGCGATCTCCCGGCCGACCATCAAGTTAATCACTTCGCGCGGTGTCGTTTCGTTCCGTTCCAGCGTCTTGACGTGGCGGCCGTCCCGAAGCACGGTGATGCGGTCGGCGAGTTTGAACACCTCGTCCATCTTGTGGGAGATGTAAAGTATCGTGACTCCCTGCGACTTGAGGGACTGAATGACTTTATAGAGCCGCGCGACCTCGGACTCGGCAAGCGCGCTGGTTGGTTCGTCCATGATGAGAATGTCGGCGTCGAGGGAGAGAGCCTTGGCGATCTCGACGAGTTGTTGATCCCCGATGCGTAGATTGCGCACCTTGACGCGTGGGCTGAAGTGGGCACCCAGTTGTTCAAAATAACCGGCCGCCTCGCGATCCATCGCGCGGTCGTCAATGAATACCCCGCCGCGCAATCGCTCCCGACCGAGAAAGATATTTGCCGACGCGGACAGATCGCCGACCAGGTTCAACTCCTGGTAAATGATGCTGACCCCTTGCTCCTCCGCGTCGCGGGGACCGTCGAAACGGACGGCTCGACCGTTGAGAACCAGTTCGCCGTCGTAATCGAGGATGGCGCCGCTCAGGATCTTCATGAGGGTCGATTTGCCCGCGCCATTCTCACCGCAAATGGCGTGTACCTCGCCGGAGCGAGCGTCCAGGGAAACGTCGGCAAGCGCCGTCACGCCTCCGAACCGCTTGCCGATTCCACGCATCTCCAGACGAGTCGCGGCCGCGATCATCGTCAAACCTCCACGAACTCTCGCATCTTTGTCCAGGTGCCAGCTTCCAGCGTCATCGTTGCCTTCTGCCGGACGCATCTCGTCCCTCATGCAATAAAGGCTTGGCCATGCTCGCGAAGGAGACGCGTTTTCTTAATGCAAAACGCCGGTCCATGTCAGGCGACCGGCGTGGCTTTTCAGAACGGCAAAAATGACTTCCCACCGTGGCCAACGACCTGGAGCAAGTTGACTCGATAGCCTACAGCGGACGTCCCTGGACTACAACGGATTTCCTTTCCAGAGCACGAATCCCTCCATGGCGAAGTATTCCGGCAAGCCGAGTTTGTCGTAGAGTTCCGCCGTCCCTCGATTGCGGTCCTCGGCTCGTTGCCAGAACTCGCGCGTATCGGTGTTGCCGGGGAACATGGCCCGGTCTTTCTGCGATTCATGGCGAAAGATTGCCGACTTCTTCTTGTCCAGGTCGTCGGGAGAAAGCGGGACGGCTCGCTCGATCTGATGCGGCTCCCACTCTTGCCAGGCACCACGGTACAACCAGACTTCGAACTCGAATCCCTCGGCCCGAAGCTGAGTGACGGCATTGAAGATGGCGTCGGCACACACCCGATGCGTCCCATGTGGATCCGCCAGATCCCCCGCCACGTAAATCTGTTCTGGTTTCAGTTCGCGCAGAAGTTCGCGAACGATCGCGATGTCTTCCGGACCGACCGCTTTCTTGGAAACGGTACCGGTGCGGTAGAAGGGGAGATCGAGGAAGTGGAGCGCGCGCTCGTTGATGTTGATGGCTTTCGCGGCGGCGGTCGCTTCCGTTTTGCGAACGAGTCCCTTGATCGCGAGTACTTCGGGGGAGTCGATCTGCCCCGGGCGCTTGTTCTGCAGGAACTCGTAGACTTTCTTTTCGAGCTCGCCGGCACGCTGGCTTTCGAGCCCGAACAATTCATTGAAGTCGGCGGCGAAGTTCGCGAAACGAAGCGCGTCGTGATCGAACACCGCGACATTGCCGCTCGTCATGTATGCGATGTGCACGTCGTGGCCAGTTTGCTCCAGCCGGATCAGCGTGCCCCCCATGCTGATGACGTCGTCGTCCGGATGGGGAGAAAAGCAGAGGATTCGCTTGGGTTCCTTCCCTCCCGGTTCATAACAGATGGTCTGCATCATGGCTTCAAAAACGCGCGCGCACAGCGGCTGGACGGGCCCATGTTCCCGCAGGAGTTCATGCAGGTTGTGTTTCTGGAAATCCTCCGCCGTCAGTTTGAGAAGAGCCTTTTTCGCGGTGAGGCTGAGCCAGAGAACGGCTTTGCGAACCATCGACTCGTCCCACTCGACCGCGTCAAGTAGCCAAGGGGTGCGGTGGATGGTCAGCTCGCTTGCCGCGGGTTCGTCGATGACGAAGACCGCGTCGTCATGAAGTTGCAGCACGCTCGCGGGTCGGCTCTTGGTGTAGTCGTTTTCCAAGGTGCCGGCGACCACGGACGCCTTGTGTTCGCCGAAGGCCAATAGGACGATCTTCTTTGCTTCGAGAATCGTCCCGATTCCCATCGTAATAGCGCGCGTGGGAACGTTCTCCTCGCCGAAGAACGCGTCCGCGGCGTCCCGGCGAGTGATTGGATCCAGACGCACCAATCGTGTCCTGCTTTTTTCCGAGGAGCCTGGTTCGTTGAAACCGATGTGCCCCGTTCGACCAATTCCCAACAGCATCAGGTCGATGCCGCCGGCCCAGTGGATCTTGTGCTCGTAATCCGCGCAGAACTCCTCGATCTGGCTCGGCGGAATCGTCCCGTCCGGGATATGAATGTTCTTGGGAGGAATGTTCACGTGGGAGAAGAAATGTTCCTTCATGAAGCGGTGATAGCTCTGAACTTCATCCGGACGCATCGGGTAGTATTCGTCGATGTTGAACGTGATGACGTTCGAGAAATCGAGCCCTTCTTCCTTGTGAAGTCGGACCAGTTCACGGTACACGCTCACCGGCGTCGAGCCGGTGGGGAGCCCGAGTACCACCTTGAGGCCCGCGGACTGCCGTTCGCGGATCAGGTTCTCGATCATGAGAACGACATGTCGAACGGCGTCCGCCGAGGTTGGGAATACACGCGTGGGAATCTTGACGCCTTGCGCGACGCGCAAGGTCTGCGGTTGGGAAATAACGGTCGCCATCGCGAGGATGCTCTCTCCGTAAATGTATTGTGACCGAATTCGTATTGTACGCGAAGAAATGGGAATCGCCATGTTTCGGAAGGAAACGATGGGGCGCAAGCTTCGGAAAACTCTGCCGATTTTGCCGATCTTGCCTGGTGAGTCAGGGGGGGCGGCGTCACCGTAGCGATTTCACGCGGAAGGGACGAACTGGCTTCACGCGTCACGCGAGGAACTCGAGACCTTGCTTTGTTCTCCCCGGAATGGCCCAACGCTTCACCGCGCGGATGCCGCGAAACATCGAGTAAAGCAGTGCGTCACGTCGGGGGGATTGACCCACGGGTCGAGGCGCGAGCCCGAACCGCCGCAACTGGTGATTCATTCGGTAAAGGATCTCCAAGCGGTCCGATTCCGGATTCCTGAAAGTGATGCTGAAGGAGATCGAGACCTCCGGCCCGTTTACGACATAGTGGGGATGGGTTATCGGAAAGTGCAGTCCTTGGCCTGGCTCAAGCTCGTAGCAGGTCCCCTTCCCGCGGTTCTCGTCCGCAAGCACCAGATTGCGCGAGGCGCCGGCGTGAAAGGCTTCGATTTCCCGTTCCGTGAGCAGCGTTCGATCGCGGCCGTCGAATAGGTAGACTTTCTTTCTTCCCCTCACCTGCAAAAGAAAGTTGTATTCCGGGTCGATGTGATACGGAGTAACCGAGCCGGGAGAGGAAACAAAAATGAACCCCTCGCGATGCGTCATGCCGGGGGCCACCGTTTCGGAAAACTCCGCAATCGAATCGAGGCATTCATCCAGGAGTTGTTTATAAAGCGGATGCTGTTCCACATTCTTGAGGACGAGCCAGGAATTGCACATCTCGATGCGGCGGATCGTCTCTTCCACCGACAGGCCGTTGCGTGGCGTCGAATCGGGGTTCTGATTGATCGGCAAATTGCCCGCGTTGTATTCCACCGAGGTCGCGGGGAGGAACCGGGACAATTCAATCAGTCGCGGCAGCGAAAAGAGGGGATGGGCCACCAGACCGTGACCGATGTAGAACGGCTCGCGATTGAACTTCGACTCGAATACGCCTCTCCTCAAGTCCGTAATGGCCGCTTTCGGCGTGCGAACGTTGACCCAAGAATCCGTGGACGTAGGCATTATTCTCCTCCAGGAAAACCGAGCGAACTCTCCCGTCGCCGACTCCGTTTGAACAGCCGCTTGAATCCTCGGAATGCTGGCATCATCGCGACCGCGAGGTCGCCGCGACGCGAGCCGGAAGATATAAGCATGGAGCTCATTACCCTGCGCTCGCTCCACACCCGGCCAATCATTGGGTGGCAAGGGTCCGCGCAAGAATCCATCCAGCGCAGCTTGGATTGCGCGTGGAACCAGCGAACATTCTCCAATTCGAGCTGCACGCCGGGAGACGACCGCGCGAAGGATTCGTCGAACGCGATTTTGAACGCGAACGCCCCTTCCCCGGACGTGAAGTTGCATTTCATGGCGATCGGACGTCCATCCAGGCAAAGCGACATCAGGCAAAGCTGGCCACGCTCTCCCGCGGCGGCGACGATGGCACGGAAGAAGGCAGCCCCGCGCGAATCGCGCGCCAGCGCACCGCCATCGACCCCTTTCCAGCCCTTCTTTTCGAGTTCCAGGAAACTCGCCACCCACTCGTCCAAAGCCGCCGGTGTTTCCAACGCGCGAAATTCCAAGGATCCCCGTTCGCCGAGCCGACGCCACAGCCGTCGCAACTCCTTCCGGTATCCTCCCGATGTCGATTGACTGAGATATTGCTCCCCGTTCTCTCCTCGAACCATCAAGGCGCGGGCAAAACTCTCGAAGGTCCAGTTCTGTTGTTCACGCATCCAGAGCGCGTCCAGCAAGTGGGTGAACACCGGGCCCGAAGCGTGGATGTTCGAAAGCTCAAGTAGCGACTCGCCGGTGTCCTTCAGCCAGTTGAAAAGAGTCCCCCACGCGTCCGCGACAAACCCTCGTCGGATCAATGGCGTGCTAAGAAAGCAGTGAATGTGTCTCCACAGCCGTAACGTGGCGGTCGGCAATCCCCGATAGCCGCGGGTTCGTTGCAAGGGAAAGAAGGCCACCAGGCGAGGTGGACGAAGCGGAGCGCCCAGGTCCGGCGCGAAGATCAGTAGAAAACGAAAATCGATGCCTTCGCCAAAGTGCCGAAGGGCAGGTTCCAACATCCACGGCTCGTAAAAGACATTGGGCTCAACCGCGTCGCGAGCCAGATCCTCCCACGCCGGCAAATGCTGGGAAAGGGTGCCCCAATCGCGAAACGCCTCCACGTACATGGAGGCGCGCGCAGGCGGAGTTATGCCCTGGGAAATCCTCGGTTCGGTTCGCGGATTGCCCGCGGGCACCGTGATTGATTCCACTGTTGCCACTTCTGTCGCCGCTGTCATCGGTCCGCGCCGCGACCTTTTCACCTCGGAACATCGTCGATCTTTCGCGGGAGACCTAAGGAACCATAGGTCAGAAACGATCTGGGCTCAAACGGGAACACCGCAATGGGGAGAGAAATCCCGCGGGTCGCCTGGAATGGGTGACTTTCATGAAACGAATCGAAAGTCATGGATGGCTGGTTTCAGTCGACAGTTGCCCAGTGGTTGGCAAACTGGGTAAGTAGGCGAGCCGGACGGGCGCTGATGAGCTCGAATCGAAATGAGGAAATTACTCAGTCGCGGTTTCGGAACTTGTACCGTTCCTTCAAATCCCGGTGGATCTTTTTCCACTTCTTTCGTTGCTCGCGTTGGGCATGTACGTCATGCCGCGTGGCCATGAAAGCCACTTCGCGCTGCATTTTCTCGAAGTTCTCCCACCGCTTGTGCTCGAGCTCTCCCGACTCGATCGCTTCTCGAACCGCGCAGCCCGGCTCTTGCTGGTGCGAACAGTCGGTAAACCGACATTGGGCAGCGAGCTGACGGATATCCTCGAAGGTCGCTTCAACGTCGGCTCCGTCATCCCAGAGTTGCAGTTCTCGGATACCAGGATTGTCGATGAGCCAGGCTCCTTGGGGAAGCGGGATCATTTCCCGGTGGGTTGTCGTATGTCGACCACGATCATCCGCTTCGCGCACCGACGCCGTCAATTGACGCTCGTGCCCCAATAGACGATTGAGCAGCGTCGATTTGCCGACTCCCGATGAGCCGAGCATCGCGACCGTCTGCCCTTTTCCCAGCCAGGGAATCAGGGCATCGAGCCCTTGGCCACTGTAAGCACTGAGCGCGAGGACGGGAAACGATGGGAAGAGCAGCCGCATGTCGTCGACGATGGAGACAAAGTCTTCGCGAAGATCACATTTGCTGAGACAGACCACCACTTGGCAATCGATCGCGGCCACGGCAGAGGCGAACCGTTCCAGCCGTCGGCCGTTCAAATCGCCATTCATGGAAGAAAGGAGAAAGACCACGTCGACATTCGCCGCGACGATCTGCTCCTCCACCTCGCGCCCCGCGACTTTCCGCGATAGCTTGTTTCGCCGCGGCAACAAGGCGTGAATCACGCCTCGGTCCGATCCAGGTTCGGTTTCCAAGCAAACCCAATCACCGACCGCCGGATAGTCCGCCCGCTCCACCGCTTGATGACGCAATCGCCCCGCGACTTGCGCCGTCCCCTCGCCGATCTCGCTGAGATATTCATACTGGCCGCGATGCTCGGCACAGATCCTCGCCGGCACCCCGCTTCCCCCGCCATGCTCTCGGAAAGCGGAATCCCATCCGTCATTCCAACCTAATCGCTCGAGCGTCCAAACCATGCCAATTCCCTGAGGTGACGTGACGAGAAGACCTGGAGTGCCCTGCTAGTAAACTTGAACCGTCGATCTTCGACTTCCGAGAAAACCATCCGCGTATTCCAGGTTGGGCGACGAAGTTAGACAGGCTTCCGAGACCAAAGGTTCACCCTGGTCCCTCGCTCCGCCCGTTTTCTGCTTGCGTTTCTCGCCGATTGGCGCGAAAAATCAGGGAACGTGGTTCGCCTATTTCACGCGAACCCCCTATTGTCGTTTGGCTGGTGTTTCTCACGGAGGCGTCATGCGAAAATCAGCGATCGTGGCGGCAGTTCTATTCGCGGCTCTGTTCACCTCGGCGAATCGAGCGTCCGCGTTCCACCGACCACCCCCGTACTTCTATCTCGGCTACTATCCCCCGTACGCGATGTTCGTGCCGTGGAATTGGACGACGTTCTCGCCGGCGTTCATTTCTCCGGTCTCTTTCCCTTCGTTCTACGTCCCGGTGAACAATCCCATGTTCGTCCGTTACTATTTCCCGGCGTTTCCCCAGACTTTTTACCCGGTGACCTACCCGTTCTACTTCTCCAGCCCGCCGACCTTCTTCTTTCCGGTTCGGCAGGTGATCGTGCCGGTCTTCAGTTCCACGTCACCACGGGGGACGCCCGCTCGCGCTGGGGAAAACCAGGCGATTTCCTCCGCGACGGCAAGCGGCAATCGCGGCTCCGCGACGCTCGTGAGCCATCGGGAACCGTCACCCGCGTCCCCGAGAAAGGGAATCCGCGTTCCCGTCAGCGAGCTTCGCCAACCCGGCTCCCCGATGCGCTACGTCGGCATCAAGCCCTAAGTCAGCGCGCGTCCCTGGTCCCTCGCCCCCCAGGGACCAGGTCAACCCCCGCCGGAATCTTCGCCGAAGACTCGAAAAAGGTTCCTGACACCTTTTTCCTTTCACCATTGCCACCCGCCCGGCATTGCAAGGCACCCACCACCGAACTCGTCCTCGAGGCCTTCAACGGCACCGCCTCTTGGATGACCACGGCCAGGTTTTGCAAATCTTTCATGACTCACCGACGGACGTCGCCCAGAACCTGCTGCGACTCCTCGGCGTCGACCCAACCCCCTATGGAATCAACCCTTGACCGAGTCATGAGCCGGCGAGATAATGCCTGCGGAGTTCTGCGGAATGAAGGTTATAGCTGTCAGCGATTTCAAACGCATTTTGCTCGTTAATCATGTTCGGACGAGACATCATGTCGACTTATTTGGATAACGTCATCCTTTTCGGAGCCGGTGCAAGTCTCGGTTCGGATAGCAACAATGTACCTGTTGTTACGAACAAGATCTTCGAGGAAATGTGTTCCCGACAACTTGATACGTGGACCTACATTCGCGACCATTTTCCTTTGGATGCTGAGCGCCTTTACCCCGACCATTGGCTCATCGGCGAGACGCTGGACACTTGGAAGTCTGCAATGCGCGGTCTTCCGGAATTGTTCGCGGCGGACTTCGAGGCAGCTACTAAGTGGATCCTGGATTACGAATACTCAATGGCGCAATCGATCACTCGAGACTTAGCTGAGTATTTTATAAACTTCTGTCCATCTGAAACCAGTTTGTACAGGCGACTATTCAAACGAATTCGACGTGGATGGAATGGCGCTATTGCAACTTTGAATTACGATGTCCTCGCGCAGCGCGCCGCAGCGATTGAAGGGGTAACGTTGTCCTGCATGTGGGAACGACACATCCAATGCTCGAGAAGCCCAACGATAATTGAACTATGTCTACCGCATGGCAGCGCCGGACTCTTTAGTAGTGCGGTAGAAGGCCCGATATATGCATTCTTTAGCAAAATCGGGGCGGGAAGCAAACCCGAAATGGTTCTTGATCAGCGCGAATGGGACAATCGAATGAAGAATACAAACATACTTCCCATTATGGCGAACATAAGTCCCCAGAAGCGCGCGGATATTGGACAGGATTTCCTTGACGAACAAAAGTCGCGATTCGGACATTTAGTAACACACGCCAGGCGAGTTTCCATCATCGGTGTTAGAGTGCATGTAGTCGACAAACATATCTGGGAACCATTGGCACGAACTCCTGCTCAAATTACTTACTGTAGCGGAGAAGAGGCTGGAGCAGATTTTGACGAATGGCGCAGACGAGCGGGACGGCCAAACGATCGGATACTGTCTGGGTATTTCGGAAAAGAGTTCTCTAAAATTTGCGAAAGCGTTGACCTGTCGTAGCGGGCGGGGTGGCACTGGCTTGCCAGTGTTTATTTGTTTGGCCAAGAGAGTTCGATCCACCGGGATGGACTGCCGAGCCCAACCATCGTCATGCCTCCGCGCTATCCATGTCGCCGCCAGTCCACGATTCGCCGCAATTGCCCCCGTGGGCGACGACTTGGCCAATCTCGGGCAGTTCGACCTCTCGCGGTGTCGGCGAGTTGTCACCGAGCGACTGATGCGTCCGGCAAGAGCGGCCGGCTCCTCTCGGCCTTGCCTGCTTCCACGTGAGCTTCCGGGCATCCGCACCACCGGAATGTCCAGTCGTCAAGTGGTTGGGTCGACAGCGTCAGCCGAGCGGAGCTCGTTGAGCAGCTCGATATCCGACAGGACGCGGATACCGTTGGCCTGGCAGACGGCCAGCACGTCTGGATGCCGCAAGTGCCGGTCGCGGGTGCAAAGCACGTCAGCTCGACCAACGATCGCGGTTGCCACCACAGGTGCGTCCTTGGGGTCATCCGGTACAAGGGCCGGCATCGTCGTCGGCAAGGCGAATGCGTCCGAAGATGATTCGAGCATTGCGATGAATTCCGCGATCCGGGCATCGCTCATGCCATGCAGACGGCGTACTCCTGGACGCTGAATCACGTCGGCTATCTCCGCGATCAGCGGCTCGGAAGTAATAAGGATATGAGACCCTGAAAGCAACCGCTCAAGCACTTCCCGAGCCGGTCCACCCTGCGAAACTGGCGTGGATCGTACCAACACGTTGGTGTCGATGACGACCCGCATTATGAATGCTTGCCGTACCGGGCTTCTTCGCAGGCCGCATCAACCGCAGCTTCCCAGGCCTCGGCGGTGATCCCCTGCTTTTGCATGTGGGCGTCCACCTCGGCGCCGATTTCGCGGAGTTGCCGCAACGCTTCCTGGCGCTGTTCGGCACTCGGCCCGGGCGGTTCATTGAGTACGGCGATATAGACGCGTTGATTCGCCTGCAACT
The DNA here is from genome assembly GCA_046350335.1 of Planctomycetota bacterium. Taxonomy (GTDB): domain Bacteria; phylum Planctomycetota; class Planctomycetia; order Kolteriales; family Kolteriaceae; genus JAXMAQ01. The sequence goes on along the minus strand of JAXMAQ010000002.1, from coordinate 154,444 downwards.
GATGGCCCAATAGGGCCTCCAGCGAGCGGCGATGGCTTTCTTCGAGAGTCGTGACGTTGCGATAGATCGATTCCATACCGGGAGTATACCACTTGCCCCACTCGATTGTCACTCACGGAATCGAACCTGGCAAAATGCCATCCGGGAGAGAAAGGGCGAGAAATCGTCGGCACGGGACGCGGTGCGACAAAGGCAGTATGCCGTGAAAGAGGGACGTGGAACGGGGACAGGCGCGCGTTTGGCGTCGTGCGGATGGGTTTAGAGCGATATCCTCTTCTGCTTCCTTTGCGACCGGGCGGCTTCGCGTTGGAAAGCCTTTTGAAAAGGAACCAGCGAGGGATCAACCCGGGCGACAGAAGCGTCCCACCGGATGGTTTCTGAATTTCCTATCCCCGTCCTCCGTTCATCCTTCATCATTGATCATTTCTATTTCTTCACCGCCCCGTCTTCATGGGCGGTGCAACGCCTGACGCCTAATTAACGTTGACGGGTCCAGGCGTCGTTGGCGTATTTGCTTTCGTGAAAATGTTGGGCAAGCGCTTGCTCTTTATCCGACCATTGACCCTGCTGGAAATCGAAGCCCCATTCTTGGGCCAAACGCTCCGCCATGCCGGCGGTGATTTCTTCGGGGGTCATCGTTAACCCGGCGTCCCTCATGCCGGGGATCTCCGGCGTCCAATCGCTCGTCTCCAAGAGGATCGAACCGTGCTGGAGAAGCCCACCCTGCCGGCTTCTTTGCGCGCTGCCGACCACCTTGTGACCCGAGGCGACGATATCGCCGGGGGCTCTGCGGAGAAAACAGAGATAAGGTTCCGCGCCTGCTTCCGAGGTGGGGTGCATGGAGACCTCCTTTTGACTCGAAAGGAGCTCGGTGAGCAGACGGTGAAAATCGCGGACGATGCGAAGATGGTCGGCATGCGGCCAGGAGCCTGGAGGCATGATCAGGCTGTAGGTCAGTTCCCGGTCATGCAGGATGGCTCCCCCGCCGGTGATCCGGCGCACGACCGGAAGGTCGGCGACATGCGAGGGCCGTTCGCCGTAGGCCTGAAAGTAACCTAGGCTCAAGGTCGGTTCAATCCAGGTATACCAGCGAAGAGTCGGGCCGATCTCCGGCCGTTCAAGCGAGGCATCGAGAATGGCCTCGTCGACTGCCATGTTCCATGCGCCAGGAGCGGCCTGGTCCCTCAGCCAACGGCAACGCATGAAAGCCTTTCTCGGAACGTCATGGCGTGATCTCGAAGAGTATTTCGTTGTCGGAACGGATTTCCTTGCCGTCCGCGGTCGTTGAACTGGCGGTCACGCGATGAGTTCCAATTCCCCAGAGTTTCGGGTCGACATTCACGGCGTAGGGAGCCGCCGCCGCCGATCCCGCGTCCTGGCCATTGATCTGGAATTTGACGGGACCATGTTTCTCCATGTCGACCATGGCGGCACTCGCCACTTCCGTCGGTCCTCCCGCCGTCGAGATTTTTTCCTTGGTCACCTTCACGATCAGTCGTGATTTTCCGTTGCGTACACGAATCGGAATTTCCGCGAAACCCTCCGACTGCATGGCGGAACCCTCATGGGCGACGGCCCTGATCCGATGCAGGCCATCGGCGATCATGGCGCTTGGGAACGCGACTTTCTGCCGAGTTTCCGGCTGCCCAAAGCCAAATTGCAGCCAAAGGAAATCGGACGACTTGCCCCCCCGATTGGCGAGTGGGAGAAGAACGCCGTTGTGCGTAACCTCGAGGAGAGAGTCTTCCTTCTGCTTGGTCCGCAGGCGGACCTGGACACGTTTCGCGAGCGCCTTGGGTTCAGCCACCAGGAGGACGCCACCCAGGGAGGAGTTCGGCTTGGGTGGCACGCCCGCGATTCGGTAGCCGTCGGGAATCTGGCCCCGAAACTCACTGCTGACGAGGAGGCCCAGTTTGTTCGCCGGCGTGGGAAGGTTGGCGGAATAGGACATTGTGGCGGCGGTTTTTCCCCCTTCGATGATCTCGAGGGTAATCGTGTCTCCCGGGGAGGCCTGGCCGGCGAAATGCCAGGTCGTGTCGACGGGTAGCGATTTGCCCCCCGCCGATTCATCGCCGAACGTCTTTACGGAAAGAATGGGGGAGGAGACCTCGGCCTTGACGTCGGGAATGTTCAGTTTGTTGGTGGGATCGGAGAGGAAGAGGCTGGCGGCGGCGGCCTGGACGTCGATTCCCGGGAGTCTTTTGGCAAGGCCCGCTTTCAGGCCGAGGATGATGTCGGTTAGCGTGCCGGAATCCTTGGTGACGTATTGGACGGACTCGCTGCCGAACGTGAGCGTCGTGGTGATGCCGGCGGGGATCGCCGCCTCGCCCAATACTCCCGCCGGCCGGCCGTCGACGTAGATGTCGATTTGCGAAACGCCGACGCCATTTTTCGCGGCTTTGGCCAAGACTTCCAGATCCACCGTTCCCGAGATTTCCTGGTTCGGTTTCAGGTTCGTGAAATTCACGCTGGGGGCATTTCCGAAGGGTCGGGTTAGAGGATCGCCCAGGAAGAGCCCCTCCTGCGGCCACTGCACGCTCATCCAATAACTCTCGACGGCAGAGAACCCCATGCCGTAGTAGACGTAGAGCATCGCGGTCGGAAACTTCTGCGGGTAATTGAACGGTTCGAACACCGTTCCGTAGCTGGCGGAACACCCACCCGCGAGCCATTCGGTGCTGAGCATCTGCTTCTTGGGATCATGGAAGGATCCGCCGAGGCTGGTCAGGTGGTCGGCGAGCGCGCCGGGAACGAACTTGACGCTCTGGACGGCGAAGACATGGATGCCGGTATAGATGCCAAGCACATTGCTGACCGCGCCGGTGGCGTGCGTTCCCGCGCGATGGATGGCGGTGATTCCCAGAGCGTCCAAGAATCGCATGGCGGTCGGGATGGTTATTTTTCGACTGTCGCGCGGCTTGGTGCCGTCGCAGAGATAGACCGTTCCTTTGGGATGCGTGCCGTCCGCGCTCACGGATCGGACGATCAATTCCTTGGTCGCGGCGAGTGAACCGGCGTCGAGCATCATGTGCAGGTATCGCGGCGGCTTGCCGGGAAGCGGGGGAAAGAACGCGCGCAAACCGTGAAAGTACTCATTCGACTTTTCAAATCCCGCGGGACCAAGTTGCGGTGTCTTGACCGGCCGTTGATCCTCGTTGAAATATAGGGCGGCGGAAAAGGAGTTTCGCCCCACCGCATGCGGCATGTTTCTCGTCGTCACCCAGGTCGAGATGAGTCCCATCAAGTTGATTCTTCTTGATGTGTTCGACGCCGGCTTCTGGATGAATCGTTGAAATTGGCCGAAATTAATCTTGTTTTGAAACTGTTGGAAATTGAGGTCGAGGTAAACAAAGTTCTCGTCCGGAATGTGACGTTGGACGCGATATTCGTTGGCGATGGCGAGGGACTCCGGGTCGCTTCGATTCACGAGCACCAGGATATTCGTGGGGCCCAGGGCACGCGCGGGGAACGTGCTGCCGAGAACGAGAACTGCCGCCGCCAGGAGGATTCGATGATCGATGCGCAAGGTTGCACGCTCTCCACTTCAAGGGTGAAACACCTGATGGTTCACCCCTGGCAGTAGACGAGGCGAATGTCAACTCCGGGGGTCGGCAACCATGGTGACGCTGTTATGTTCGAAGATACGGGCGGGGCGCCGGCAAGGAAAGGAGAACTGCTCTCTTTTTAGTCCCTCTTCGTACATCTTCGCGGAGATGTGAAATTCCTGAATCGCCTTGAAGCAGGCATAGAGGAAACCTGGTCGACCGTCGAGGAACCCCAGGCGGAAGACGTACATGTAAAGGAATCGAAGCAACGGTTTTGCCGGCAAATGAATCCAAAGGCGCTTCAAGAACCGCTTTCGTTCGACCGGCGAGCCGGACCACCGAGGCGCGAGCGACTCGACGATGTTTTCCGAGCCTTTTCCATCGCGGAGGATGCGTCGCATGCTCGCATCCCAGGTCGAATAGCGATTGTGCCGGTCGATGAAGTGCTGGAGATCCTTGAAATCTTCATGCCTCAGGGGAGCATGCAGATAACCTGCTTCTCCATCCAGAAGAACATGTTCGTGAACCTCGACGTCGCCGGCGGAAGCGAGCGTCTCGGTACCGAGTCGTTCGAATCGCCCGGCCCCTCGGCGCAAGAGCCGCAGATTCCAACTCGGATAGTTTCCGCCATGCTTCAGCCAACGCCCAAGGAAAATGTGCTGGCGATTCAGGTAGTATCCTCTCGCCGTCGGGCCTTGAAGAAAGAGCTCGCGAAGTTCCAGTTCCAATTCCTCCGTCACCCGCTCGTCCGCGTCGATCAATAGGAGCCACTCATGGCGCAGGGGAAGGTTTGCCATGGCCCAACTTTTTTTCCTTGGACCGCCGGGCACGTAGTCGAATTGAACCGTTTTCGCTCCCATGCCCTCTGCGACTCGAATCGTATCGTCGGTGCTATGGGAATCGACGACGAACACTTCGTCGGCGAATGCGACGCTGCGCAAACAGTCGGGAAGATTCTTCGACTCGTTGAGGACCGGAACGATCACGGAGATGGGCAGCTTGGGCTTCATGCGGCCATTCCTTTCCCGGCCATGCCTCTTTCGGCCAGCGGCTCGAGGACGCCAAGGAGCCGATGAAAGTGATCGTCCCAGGAGAATCGTTTCCACTGCTCGCCGCCGCGGGCCACGAGCCGTTGGGCCAGGGCAGGGTTGTGCACGAGCTGATGAAGTCGGAGAGCCAGCGCCCGCGGATCGTATGTGGGAAAGTAAAGTGCCCCCTCGCCACAGACTTCGCGGTGGATCGGAATGCCGCTCGCCACAATCGGTTTGCCACAAGCCATCGCTTCCACGAGTGGATGGCCGAACGATTCCACGTAGGAGGGACAGGCGACGATGTCCGCGGCGTCATACAAGCTCCGAATGGAATCTCGGGGCACGGTGCCAAGCATTTCCACCTGGTCCCAAAGTGCTAGTCGGCCGATCAGTTCCGCGGCCTGGGTCGTGTCGTAGCGATGGTCGCGGAGTCCCGGCGCCAGCCTCGTGGTGAGCAGAAGCGTCGCCCGGGTGTGGAGCTCGTCGCGAAGAATCGCGAGGGCCCGAATCAGAGTCTCGAAGTTGCGAAAGTAGTTGTAGTGACTGACGAGAAGCACGCGCGGACGACGGGAAGCGAGCACTTGGCGGACGCGGGGAAAGTTTTCGCATGCCGCGTGAAAGGTGTTCGGATCAAATCCATGCGGAATGACTTCGAACCGAGGATTGGCGTCGGCCGGCAACCACTCGCGAATCGCCAATTCCATCGCGCGCGATGGGACGACATTGACCTGACTGTGGCGTATGGACGCCAAGGCGAGTTTTTGACGAAGCAGGATATTCGCCGATTCCGCGAGTTCCCCTCGCTCCCAAAGTCTCTCGCGGTGCTCGCGCGAGAAGTAGAGCGCATTTCGATTGAGGAGAATCTGAGGCACGGGGGGACGTAGTAGTCCAAAATTTCCCGTCGCCAACATGACGTCGACCTGCTCGCGACGGATCAAGGATCGAAGTCGATATTGATCGAAGAAGAGTCGGCTTCCTCGACCTTTCAGTCCAGGAAAACGAAGCAGCCGAACATGCTCTGGTAAAGGGACCCCCGTTTCGAACGCTTCGGGGACGAGGAGGACCCATTGGTTCGCGGGATACGATCTGGCGAAGGTAAGCAAATGGCGCAAATAACCCAAACCGCCGCCTGCAGTTGCTCCCAGGGCATGTACCAACACCCGCACCATTCGCAGCTCCACTGTGGTAGAAGACTCCGTCGGGCGGTCTCGTAATGCAGACGGTGAAAAATGTAAACGCCTCTTGCGAACCGCTGACGTGATGGGCCTACCTCTCAAACGAGGCGCAAATATGTTCCCCTTGATTGCGGCAGAGTGTTCCCTCGCCGCTTGACTCCATCCTGGGTTGCAAGGTAGTCGGGAACCCTGTTGTTAAGGGTAAGGAGTGTAAGGATTTGCTTCCGTTAATGGGCCGGCGATCGCGCGCAAGCGTGCGAGAAAAGGAATGCCATCGGGAACAAGGCAACAGGTTCCCGATGACTATAAGTCGTCATTTTGGCGTTAGGCATAGGGGCGGTTTTGCTTATGTCGCCCAAGCTGCCTTGCTTGCCGGGTTCAGCCGAGTTGAAACGCGGTGCGAAGCGCAGTGACGGCACGCTGTCCGCTGGCGGAATCCACGATGACGGTGATGTGTAGTTCGCTGGTGTTGATGAGTTGGATATTGATCTTTTCGCGCGCGAGCGCTTCGAACATTCGGCTGGCGACGCCGGTGTGGCTTCGCATGCCGACGCCCCGGACGGAGATCTTGGCCATTCGATCGTCCGTGTTGACGGAGCCTCCGCCGAGCTCCGTCATGATCTCGCGCGCCTTGTCTTTCGCGGTGGCGAGATCGGATCGGAGAACGGTGAAAGAAAGGATGGCGGTCTGGTCCGTCCCGACGTTTTGCACGATCATGTCGACCGCGACGTTGGCCTTGGCGATTTTCGAAAAGATCTTGAATGCGACTCCCGGCTGATCGGGCACGCCGTGCAACGTGACGCGCGCCTGGTGTTCGTCGATGTCGACGTCGCTGACGAGAATGTCCTCCATGGCCGGTAGATTCTTGGCGATCGAGAGTAGACGCTCTTCCGAGACCGCCTTGCCCACCAGAGAATCTCCCTTCCGCTGATACGGAAAGTTCTCCTTGTATTCGGGGAGGGGTTCGTGAAGCTTGAATTCTTCATGGACGGCACGGAGCGCGTCCTCGCCCCGCGCGCGATCGACGAGCACGGAGATCTTGATCTCGCTCGTCGTGATCATGAGGATATTGACTCCCCTCTGGGAGAGCGATTGGAACATGCGGTCGGCGACGCCGGTGTGCGTCCGCATGCCGAGCCCGATAATCGACACCTTGGCGACACCGGTGCTGGAATCGACCCCCAGGGCGCCGATTTCCTTGGCGACTCCGCGGGCAAGTTCGAGTGCCTTCTGGAGTTCTCCCTCGGCGACGGTGAAAGAGATTTCCGTCCTTCCGTCGATCGCGATGTTCTGCACGATCATGTCGATCACGATGTGGGCGTCGGCCATCCTGGCGATGATTTTATGCACGATGCCCGGCACGTCGGGCACGCCGCGAATCGTGACGCGCGCTTCCGCCTTCGAGAGAGCGGCTCCCCGGACGACCACGTGCTCCATGGTCGGATCTTCCGGACGGATGATCGTTCCCGGTTCATCGTTGCCGGAATTGCGCACCTCGATGACGACGCCATACTTCTTGGCGAATTCGATGCTTCGGGAGTGCATGACGCCGGCGCCGACGCTAGCGAGTTCGAGCATCTCGTCATAACTGATCTGGTCGATCTTGCGCGCTGTCGGCACGATGCGCGGATCGGTGGTGAAGACGCCATTGACGTCGGTGTAGATCTGGCAAACGTCGGCGGCGAGCGCCGCGGCGATGGCAACGGCGGTCGTGTCCGACCCTCCCCGTCCCAGCGTGGTGACGTTCTGGTCCTGATCGATTCCTTGAAAGCCCGCGACGATGGCGATCTTACCCTGTTCGAAGATCTGTTTGATGCGCGCGGTCGAGATCTCTTGAATGCGCGCCTTGCCGTGAATGCTGTCGGTGACGATACCCATCTGCCCCCCCGTGAGGCTGATGGCTTCGTGTCCTTGGGCGTGAATGGCCATCGCGAGCAAAGCAATCGACACCTGTTCGCCGGTGGCGACAAGCATGTCGAGTTCGCGCGCGGGAGGGTTCTCGTGGATTTCGTGCGCCAGGTCGATGAGTTCATCGGTCGTGTGCCCGCGCGCGCTGACGACGACGACGACATGATGTCCCGCTAATTTGGCCGCGATGGCGCGTCGCGCCGCCGCCATGATCTTTTCCGCCGTCGCGACGCTGGTGCCGCCAAATTTCTGTACCACCAAACCCACGGTGAGTCACTCCGCGAAAAAAACGTGGAACCCAAGCCGAATCCCTGTCGAATCGGAGGGAATCCGATCGTTAAAAGTTATGCACGCCTAGTGAAATAGCGCCGGTCGGCTCGAAGGGAAGGATTTCATAGCGCGCGTGATGACCTTCCTTGGCGAACGATTCGCACATTGCCTCGCCGATCCGAGTGGCCCATTTGCCGGCGATGGCGAGAATGGTGGGACCCGAACCCGCGACGCAAACGCCGAGAGCTCCGGCTTTATAGGCGGCCGCCATGATCGAGTCTCGACCGTCGATCAGCTTGATCCGGTGCGGCTGGTGAAGTCGATCGTTCATCGCCTCGCGCAAGACGGCATTGGAGTTCTTGCCCGGCCCCTTGAGCAAGGCGGCGACGACAAGGGACGAACGGCCGACGTTGTAGACGGCGTCGTCGAAGGAGACTTTGGTCGGGAGAACTTTGCGCGCCTTGGCCGTGTTGATCGAGAAATCCGGGATCGCGACGATGTACTTCCAACGAGACAAAGTTTCGATGTCGACCGAAAGGGCCTGATACTGTTCTCCTGGTCCGGAAACCGACACGGTCAGCCCACCCATGAGGGCCGGCGCGACGTTGTCCGGATGCCCTTCGATCTCGGCGGCGATTTGAAACAAGGCCTCGCGGTCCAGTGGCCGGCCGCAGAGTTCGTTGGCGAGAAAAACGCCGCCGGCGATCGCGGAGGAACTGCTTCCCAATCCGCGTGAGAGAGGGATCTTGTTGGTGCAGCGAAGCCACACGGGCAGGGGTTTTCGTTTCATTTTTTCGAACGCGCGGTACATGGCGGAGACCACCAGGTTACTCGAATCGCGAGCGAGTTCGTTCTCTCCCTCGCCGATGATCTCCACCGTCGTGTTCGCCGTCCCGATCTCGACCGCCATTTCATTGTGCAAGCCTAGCGCCAGGCCGAGGCAATCGAATCCAGGGCCAAGATTCGCCACGCTCGCGGGAACGCGGCAGGCTGCCTTGAGCCGTTTGAAACCACGAGGAAGACGAGGAGTAACCGACATGGAAGGAGTCTCACTCTGGTGCATCGGATTCACTTTCGCGGCGCCGCCACAAGCAACGCCCTCTCCTTGGAGTCGAGGGTGGAGATGAGAAACGCTTCCCACCTGCCATGCAGTCGCGACAAACGCGACCGCCACCCCTTCACCGCCGAATGCCTCTTCGCGACACCGGACCGCCGAAGTCGCCATGCTTGTCGTCCGGGCCTTAGGCCGGTCGCGACTCGCGCGGCGCGTCAGTCGGAAACGTGCAAACAGACACTCGGTGCTTGAACGATTTCCAATCCGTCCGTGATTTTCAAAGCGTCCCGGACCGCTCCTTCGTCCGCGACATGCGTCATGATGATCAAGGGAACCGCGGCGCCGATCCGGTCTTCGCCGGTCTCGTGTTGGATCACCGACGCGATGCCAATTCCATGATCGCCGAGAATGCCGGCGATGCGCGCCAGCGTGCCGGGCCGATCGACGATGGTGAATCGAAGATAAAACCGGCTTCGAAGGTATGCGTCCGGGTTGAAACGCGGTCCGGGCGGCTCCTTCTCCCAAAGTCGCAGTGAAGAGAACGTCTCTTGACCGCGACCGATGGCCAGGTCGAGCACGCCCGCGACGACACTGCTCGCCGTGGGCATCATGCCTGCCCCCTTGCCGAAATACAACGTATCCCCGACCGCGTCACCGACGACCTGAACCGCGTTGTATTCGCCGCGAACCTGTCCAAGCGGATGATGCTGGTGCACCAGCGTCGGCGCCACGCGGAGGTGCAGAATGCCGTCCTCGACATGGGCGATTGCGAGCAATTTGATGACATATCCCAGTTCGATGGCGTATTGGATATCGACGTCCGCGAGACTATCGATGCCCGCTTTGCGAATCTTCTTGGCGTCCACGGAGCTCTGAAACGCCAGTCGAGCGAGAATCGCGAGTTTCTGAGCCGCGTCCGTGCCGTCGACGTCGAGCGTGGGATCGGCCTCGGCAAAACCCTTTGCCTGCGCCTCGGCGAGTGCCTGGGCATAGCTGACCTTCTGGTCATGCATGGCGGAGAGAATGAAGTTGGAGGTGCCGTTGAGGATGCCGGCCAGATCGACGATCCGGTTGGCGAGAAGTCGTTCACCGACGGCGGCAATGATCGGCACGCCCCCCGCGACCGCGGCTTCGAAACAGACGGTTCGCTCCCTTTCATGGGCAAGTTGAAACAACTCGACGCCATGCTCCGCCAGTACGGCTTTGTTGGCGGTTACCACATGTTTTCCCGCAATCACCAACGCACAAAGAATCTCGAAGGCGGGTCTGACGGTTCCCATGACCTCGATGGCGATATCCACTTCGGGATCGTCGATGACCTGATCAAGATCGGTGGTGATTTCCGCGCCGGGAATGGTGAAGGCGCGCGGTTTGGCGGGGTCCCGAACGACTACCCATTTGATCTGTAAATCCGCGCCGCAACGGGAACGCAAATACGCCGCCTGCTCAACCAGGATCTTGGCGACCCCGGTTCCGACGGTTCCCATGCCGATCAGGGCCAATTTCAATGTGCGCATGGAGTTATGGTTCGAAATCGGTCCTCAGTTTTTCGTGGGTGACGACCACGAGTTTCCCCTTGCCGGTACGCTCGATGCGTCTCACCCGTGGTATCGACGGCCTTGTGACGCCATTCTTCCCCTCTTTGCATTCGCGCAGATCATTCGTCTGGTGCGACCTGAACCCGCCCGCAGCAAAGTAACACGCAATCCGTTGGCAAGCGACAATAATGCTTTATGACTACAAGAGATGCGCGAAGGGTCAAGTATTGCTTGCGGCGGGCAGCGCGGGAAACCGATTTTCGATGGATGCCGTTAGCAACCACGGTGACGGGAGACCGGTTCTCCCCCACGAAGTCTCCGGCGGAGTATTCGTGATGAATAGATAGGGCTCGCGGACTCCGGTTCTATTCTTCCTTGACCCGGACGACGACTTGGTAGTTCAATGCGCGAAGTTCGACGATGTTATCGATCTGTTTGAGAACGAAGGTGCGGTCCCGGGGACTCTTAACTTCACCCTCGATCACCAGTCCATCGAGCGTGTTCTTGATCGACAGGTCGTCCACGCGGTCGCCGCAACGTTTCTTCAGAGTCTTGCGGATGTTCTCGCGAAAACGCCGGTCTCCGGAGAGCGCCTCGGGACCCTTTTCCTTCGAGAAGTCCAGCTTCGGCAGGAAACCGAAGAGCTTATTGGATTCGCTCGGCTCCTTCTCCGCTTCTTCACTATTCATTTTTTGAGTGGGGACATTCTTCTGCATGCTGAAGGGAGCCCCCTTGACGACCACCTTGCGCACGCCGGCTACGTCGACGGCGGCGCGGGTGGCCGCTTCGATCGCGTCGCGTCGTTCAATTTTCCCCGAAAGGGTCACCTCGCCATCGACCACGACGACTTCGACGTCGATGCCCGAGAGCTCAGGGATTCGCTTGATTTTCGCCCGAACATCTTCGGTGATTTGTTGAGTAACCAGGTCCACCTCCGGGGAATCGTCGCCCATGGGACTCCCCGTCAATGCGCGAACCGTCGGACGATCCGAGTCGATGTTTGAAAGGTCGATCAATGGGGCCGCGGGGATCGAAGGGAGTTGATTGGCGCGGAGTTGGAAGCCCGCGTCATTGACTTGGACCATGCCGGTCTCGGAATCCGCAGATACCATGAGCAGGTTGACGACCGCCTTGCATCCGGGTTGGCTTTTCACCGCTTGGCTGATGGCAAGTTTGGATTCATAGGACGGTATCGAGCCATTAAGGACAACCACTCCTTCCTCCGTGACCGTTACCCGAATCTCTTTCGCCAATTCGGGAAAGAAGGCCGCCAAGGTTGCGGAGGTCTCGGTTTCCATGCGGTCGGCGGTCACTGGCACGAGGTAGTCGCGGGTAACTTCCCCCGACTGCATGGCGTCGTCGACTTTCAGGCCGCTGATTCGACGCGCGTTGTCAATGATGAACCGTCTGAGTCGACTGTTGTTCACGCTTCCCTGAATCGAAAGGACGCCCGGTTCGGCAGCTTTTACGTCGATGGGCAATGGGGCGGTCGCGGGATTGGCCAGCAAATCCAATTGCACCAGGATCGCGGCGTACTGCGTGTATTCGGGAGAGTTTTGCAGACTGGCGGGGACTTGGGCGACTTCCTCGCTCCTCGCATCAAGGCTCGCAGAGGTCGTAAGGACGGCGGCCAATAGAAGCAACCATGATCGTTTCCTGGACGACATTCCCAAGACCCCTTGTATGCCGAGAACCGTACCTTCCACGCCGGCCTTATAGCTGCAACTGGATTGCAATGTAAGGCCAACCCGCGCCGGGGCATGTCGTTTCCAGTGGCGGAACACGAGAGTCCGAAAAACGTTCCATTTATGCTTCCTAAGTTTCCCAGGCCTCCAGGTTTTGCGGGGCGGGTTGTTTATAACGGATATGACGAGAATTCCTTCAAGGGTTGCCCAATTTAAAGTCGATGAAACGAAGAACCGATGGCGCGTCTTCATGGACACTGTCGGTGAGTGGTTGTCGTCGAATTGAGAATGAGGAACGGTCGCCGAAGGAATGAAGCCACTGGCACGCTTAAGCCTGGTGTTGTTGCTGGTCCCTCTCACGGGGGGGGGATTCGCCGCTGCGCAGGCTCCGGCCGTGCCGAGCGATATGATTTCGTCGCGAGAGCGGTCATTCCGGATCCCCTTTCGCGTCGATCCGGTAGAGCGGATGCGACTGTCGGAGATACAGTTGCACATTTCGATGGACCGGGGACAATCCTGGCGTCATTACGCCAGCGGCCAACCGGAGCAAGAGTATTTCACGTTCACGGCTCGCAACGACGGGGAATACTGGTTCACCGTACGAACGGTGGATCGGGAGGGGCGACAGTATCCTCCGACGCTCGCGGGCGTCGCTCCTGGTCTGCGCGTGCTCGTGGACACGACGCCGCCGGAAGTAACCCTGCGCGGTTTGAACCCCGTGGGTGAAAAGGTTGGGATTGAATGGGAGATCCTCGACGACAACTTGGATCCCCGTTCGGTCCGGGTGGAATTTCGAGGTCCGGCGAGCGGCGATTGGTTCTCCGTTCCCGTGCAGTCGGCGGCAAGTGGTCGGGAAATGTGGTCTCCCGGCATGCAGGGGCCTTTGCAGATTCGTCTCCGCGTGTTGGATAAGGCGGGGAACGAGGGGATGAAGGAGATCACCCTTGGTGCGCCCACGGGAATTCCCCCTGCCAATCAGGGATATACGCCTGCGGGAAACAACGCGGGCTCCTGGCCTAACGCGACTAATCCCGGAATGGCGGGAATGGCGAACGTCGGCCGAGCCCCGCTCGCTCCCTTGGATGGCGCGCATCCACCCGTTATTGCCGAATCCTCTCCCAAATTTCTCAGCCATGGGGGGACGCAGAATTGGGAGAACCGTGCTCCGAACCAGGCACGAAGTGGACAGGGAATCGCTTCTCGTCCACGCACGCCCCTTAACGTCCAACTCGTGAATTCGACGCGATTTCAGATCAACTATTCCGCGGACGAAGTAGGTAAAAGTGGACTTGGATCGATCGCGCTTTGGTATACGCTCGATGGCATCCATTGGGAGTTCTATGGCGAGGACGAAGATCGTGAGAGCCCGTTTCTCGTGGAAGTGAACGGCGAAGGGCAATACGGCTTTATTTTGGTTGCGCGAAGCGGGGCGGGCGTCGGGGACGATCCTCCGGCCCAAGGGGATCCCGCGCAAATCACAATCGAAGTGGACATCACCCCGCCGGAGATTCGGCTGGACCCGCCGGAAACGGGAGTGGGTGCCACCGCTGGCATCCTCAACATCACGTGGAACGTGCAGGACGCGAATCTCGATCCGCGGTCCATCGGTCTTTATTACGCCGAGAACGCGAGCGGGCCCTGGCAGCCGATCGCCAAGGATCTGGAGAACACCGGGCGGTATCAATGGCGATTCCCGCGCGAGGTTCCCTTCAAGTTTCACGTCCGACTTGAAGCCAAGGATCGAGCGGGAAATCTAGGTCGCGCGGAGACGGTGCGTCCCGTGATCGTGGACCTCATCAAGCCCCGTCTCCGAATCCTCAAGGTCGAGCCGAACGGTCCCACCAACATCCGTCCCACGACCACCAACAAGGAAAGCGAAGAGGAAGAGTTGCCGAAACTCTGACGATTTCGCGCGCCCATCAAGTTTCGAATTCAACTCTCTTTCGTCAAGTTCATGGCATCGCGACGGCCGTGGCGGATACCCGCGGAGCATTCGCCATCAAACGACCGCTGACGAACGACGCTTGCGCCGAACCTGATACAGTCCGATGCCCAAGCTCCCGAGCCCCGCGAGCACCATGCTCGATGCTTCCGGGACAATTTCAAATCGCACATGGCTGAAGCGCGCTTCCGCGGTGTTGGAAAGCGGGTCGGGGATTCCGAACGCGACGTAGGGGATTCCGGCAGGCAGTCCAAGGTGACCGGCCAATGTCACGTCCTCGAAGGCACGCACGCCGTCGATGAAGAATTGCGCCGTCCCGCTCGTGCCGTTGAAAACGAGCTCAAAAAGGTGGTAGTCCAGAATTGATCCCGGGACGACCTTCGTTGGCGAGCTTGGTTTGGGATCCACCAGCACGGAAGCTGTAAGGTTTCCATTTCCATCGGATCGGAAAAACATGGACCAGAGTTTTGCTTCGACGCTGCCGTCGAAAAATGAGACGGTGGCGACCGAGGACTCGCTGCCGAACGAATCGGGAATGAAGCGAAGTTCAGCCGAGAGTCTCCAACCATGGGCTCGAGCGTATGTCGACTCCGCAAGCGTGGGCAAGGCGGCGTAATAGAGTTGGCCGTTGGTGGCGTTGTCGTCCATGCCCCAAGAATCGATGCCGCTTCCTCCGTCGTTGGTGACGGGCCCGGTTGTCACCGTTTGGGTTCCCGTCGAGGCGGCGATCCATCCTTCGCTCGTAGGATTGTTCGCGCCAATATGTTCGAAAATGTAAGCCCCGTTCGCCTCGCTGGTGATGGCGAGGGCCAAGACGAGAAACGTGGCAAGCAAGCCACGCCCCGTTCGCCCCAACCGCCTAATGCAGTGATCGCTGGTCCCTGTCCGCCGATGCATACATGTACCCCTGCCAATGAAGTTGCCCGAGTTCCCCGTCGGCGTAAGGCCGTTCGTTGAACCAGCTCCAAGTCTTTTTCGGGAGTCCCGTCGAATGCCGACGCTCGCGTTGCATTTGGCCGTACGCTTAGCGCAAACGCGAGGTCGCGGCACTCCACGGGTTGTCCGCCTAGGCGCGCAAACGCGTCTCGACGCACAACGAAGGCACATACGGGGAGAAGCTTGGAATGCCTCGAGACAAGTGAATATCCCGGCGGCAAACCATTGAGGGTCAAGGCGAACTCCGCCAACGCGGGAGTTACACCCGTGTGGTTTGGGAGTCTTGGGGAGAAGGAAGGCGATAATACGACGAAATCACCCGAAAAAGCAAGGAAAATCCCGGGATTATTCTTTTCTGGAATAACGCGGACGGAGCGTTTACGCCGATTCGCTCGAGCAAATCAATCGTGGACTTCCGCCCAGACCGCAAGTTGCACGGCGGCATTGAGAGGCATCTCCGGCGTGGGGACCGCAATTCGCGAATGCTGACCCCGTTCGCCAAAAACCGCGGCGAACAATTCCGACGCGCCGTTGAGAACCTGTGGCTGACCTTGGAATCCCGGGGCACTCTGAACGTAACCTTCCAAACGAACAATTCGACGAACCCGGTCGAGATCCCCGGCGGCGGCCTTTAACTGAGCGATCGCGCCAATGGCACAAAGCCGCGCGGCTTGAAACCCTTGCTCCACCGTGAGATCGCTCCCTAGCTTCCCCGCGTACGCAATCTTGCCAGCCTGCCAGGGGAGTTGGCCTGAGGTCACGACCAGGTTCCCGACAAGAACCCATCCCACGTAGGCGCCGACGGCGGCGGGCGCGTCGGGGAGCGTAATGCCGAGATCCGAAAGCCGCTTACTGGTTTGACCCGACATTAGTCTCCTCTCTACCACGGGTTCCCTATAGCTTGGCGTCGGCGTTTCTCGGACACATTCGAGCAGCGCGTTCGCTTCCGCGGACGAAACCATTCCCGACTCGTACGCGTTTCGCTACATTGGCGAAAGGAGACGCCGGGATAGGAAGCCTTTGTCTTATGAAATTCATCCACGCTGCCGACATTCATCTCGACAGCTGCTCCGGCGGGTTGGAACGCTACGAGGGGCGCCCGTCGACACCATTCGTCAGGCACCCGCCGTGCGCTCGAGAACCTGGTCCGTCTCGCGATCGAGGAAGCGGTCGATTTTTTGCTCATCGCGGGCGACATCTACGACGGGGATTGGGAGGACCACAACACGGGACTCCTTGCCCAACAGATGGCCCGGCTACGGGTCCGCGAACATGTCGACGCCATCTCGGGAAATCACGAGGCAGAGCAAGATGACTCGAGCGTACTTGCCCGCCAACGTAGTCACCTTCCCTCTCGTGAACCCGCCACGGAACGGCTGGACGATCTGCGGGTCGCGATTCATGGCCAGAGTTCTTTGTCGCCGGTTGTGAAGGAGGACCTTCGGGCGTTATCCCGCGTCCTTGCCGGGATATTTCAACGTTGGACTACTTCCACATCGTGCCACCGGAAGAGAAGGGCATGAGCCGTACGCGCCATGCACGGTCGAAGGCTTGCGCGCCAAGGGATACGACTACTGGGCCCTGGGACACATTCATTCGCTGGCGCACGGCGAAGACCCGCCCATTGTATTCTCCGGAAATATTCAAGGAGGCACATCCGCGAGACGGGAGCGAAAGGTTGCGTGCTCGTCGAAGTAACGCGCGCGGCCGGGTTCACAGGGAAACACGAGCCGCTCGACGTGCTTCGATGGGAGCGCTGCCTGGTCAACGGAAGTGGATGCGCAGAATCCTTACGACCTTGTCGATCGGTTCGGTTCAACGTTGGAATCCCTGGATTCGAGGCGGACGGGCGCTGCTCGCGGCGCGGCGTCGAAGTTCATGGTTCCTCACCGGCCCACGGAGAACTGATGACTCGGCCGGAGCATTGGCGTCAGCACCCTGGGCCAAGGCGACCGATGTCGGCGGTGAAATGGTTTGCTGGAAAAGATTCGCCTGAAGACGACGCCTCCCGCCGAGCATGTGGAATCGTCGCGGGCGACGTGGCCGGTGGACGAACTCCGCGAACTGATCGCCGAGTACCGCCAGCGATTCGGAACCAGCTGATCGCCGCGAACGAGGACTTTCATGCAAGAAGCTACCCCGGGACCTTCGCGAAGGAGAACGCTGATTTCTCATCCCCCGACGCACTTCGCTTGGTGCTAAGCGACGTGGAAGCATTGCTAGTGGAGAGGCTCGCCGGCCGAGGAGGGATGCGTGAAGATACTTCGCCTAGATCTATTGGCCATCGGGCCGTTCACCGACGTATCTCTTGACCTGTCGGCGGGAAAACATGGTCTGCATCTGATTCATGGTCCGAATGAAGCGGGAAAGAGTTCCGCGCTCCGAAGCGCCCGATCCTTTTACGGCATCCCGTCGCGGACGGACGACAACTTCATTCATCATTACACGAAATCATGACTGGTGCTGAACTGCCGCATTCGTCCGGAGAGAAACTCCACGTCGTGCGTCGCGCGGCGAGTCGGGACACGCTTTGTGCGCCGGCGACGACTCCACGGTCGTTTCAGATGCCGTCCTGGCGGAGTATCTCGGCAACGTCAGCGAACGCCTTTTCGAAACCCTCTCGGCATCGACCATGAACTATTAAAAAAGGAAGGTGGCGAGGTCATTTTGGAGGGAGGTAAAGTCGGGGAAATTCTCTTCCGCCGGCACCGGCATGGCCAATCTTCGCGCCCTGGAACAGTCGCTGGACACGGACGCCGATCGGCTTTTCAAAAAGGGGGGAGTAATCCATCCATCAACAATGCCGTTAAGGAACTGGAAACCCTGCGGAGCGAGGTCAAGGAATTGCGTCTCGCGAGCGACGAATGGAAGCGTCATCACGAGGCGCTCGAAGGGTCACGTTCCCGTCTCGCCGCCCTCGGGGTTGAACTGGAAAAGCACAAGCGGGAGAAGAGTCGGCTCGAGCGAATGCGCCGCGTGATGCCGTTCCTCTCCGAGCGGCGTGAGTTGATGACGCGGCTTGTGAGCCTGGCAAACGTCGTGCTCCTGCCCACGAATTTCTCCAACGAACGTCAGAAAGTTCAAACGAGGCTCGCGGTGACGCGCGAGTCCGAGGTCGATGCTCGCCGGGAATTGGATCGAATTGAGAAGGAACTGGAGAGTCTGCCGAACTTTTCGTCCGCGCTAAGTTCGCCGGAAACCATGCGCGAGCTGGAACAGGCGCTTGGCAGTCATCGCAAGGCACAACGGGACTTGCCCCGGATACGCGAACAGTTCGAAGGACTTACTCGGGAGGCGGAAGCGCTCCTTCGCGAAGTACGGCCGGACCTTGCTCTCGATGCCGTGGAAGAAGTGCGGATCGAGAAACGCGAGCGAGTGTTGATACAGAACATGGGCAACCGATTTCAGGCGATTCGGCAGGAAGAAGATCGGGCGCGCCGCGAAGAGGAAAGCCTTTTGCAACGATTCGAACTGGCCCAAAATGGGTTAAAGAGCATTCCCGCCCCGTTCGATGCGACGGAACTAGCCCTCGCCGTGCGCCGCGCCCAGGCGCTGGGCGACCTGGAACGTCAGCTTCAGGTGGTTTCCGAGGAGGCCGACCGGATGGATCGGCAAGTAAACCTGCAGCTTGCCCGTTTGCGAGGTTGGAACGGCGGCTTGGACGGACTAGAGGCGGTGCCGCTTCCCTCACTCGAAACGATCGAACAATTTGAGTTGCGATTGAGCGAATTGGATCGTCGGCTTTTCGTCGGCCGCGAACAGTTAGACAAGGTGGTTGACGAACTGAGCGAGTGCGAGCAGAAGATCCAGGAGCTGATCTCCGCCGGCTTGGTGCCGACGGAGGAGGATCTCTTGGCGGCCCGTGAACGTCGCGAAAACGCGTGGACCGCGTTAAGGCGGGCGTGGTCGGCCATCACCAAGAGTGGCGCGGGAACGATTGCCGAGGAATCGACGTTCGGAGCATCGGCGAACGACGACGTGGAAAACTTGATGCAAGCCCATGAAGCTGCATCACGTCTCGCGGACGATCTCGTGGACCGACTGCGCCGCGAGGCGGAACGGGTGGCGAACCTGGCGAATCTCCAGGCGCGCAAGAGAGGGGCGGATTCGAAGAAACAGCGGTTTCAAGAGGGATTGACGAAGTTGGAGGCCGCGCGCGCGGAACTTGAAGCGGAATGGTCGGCGATCTGGTCCACCTGCGGCATGGTCGCCGCCTCCCCGAAGGAAATGCGCGCCTGGCATCACGCCGCCGACGAGATTCTGCGCCTGACGGGAACCATGCGAGAACGGCAGGCGCAAGTGTCGTCCTTACGAACCCAAGTGGACAAACACAGGCAGGAACTGCTCTTTTGTCTTGCGCCCGCCCAGAAGACGTCTCTCGAGAAAGCAAGTTTGCAGGAGCTCGTCGATCGCGCTCAAGACGTCTTGGAGGCGTCGAGAAAGGATCGCGAGACGAGAACTCAGTTAGAACGCGAAATCGTGGAGGTGGAGCGTGGCCTGGCGGCCGCGCGGCAGCGGGTGGCAAATGCCGCCACGGAGTTGGCATCCTGGAATCGCCAGTGGTCGGAAGCGATGGAAGGTTTGGGCCTGCCACCCAATGCCTTGCCGGAACAAGCCAATGACGCCATTGCCCAGCTGCAGAATCTTTTTGCCAAATTGGAGAAGGCGGAAGAGTTTCGCAAACGGGTGGTCGCGATTTGCCACGACTATGAACAGTTCGCGGAGCACGTGAGTCGGTGGGCGACGCGGGTGGGCGTCGAGGTCCAAGACATTCCCGTCGACGAGTTGGCGGATCGATTGCTCGAACGATTCCGCGAGGCGCTGCACACGAAAGAGAAAGCAGCGAATCTCGACGGCCAGCGTCGGCAAATGGCCGAGAAGGTTCAGCGCCTTCACGAGCAGCGAGTGGAGGCTTCCGCGGCGATCGAGGCGATGTGCAAGCAAGCTGGCTGCGATGCTCCCGAAGATTTACCGCGGGCGGAACGGGAATCGGACGAAGCTCAAAAGCTGCGTACAAGACTCGAGCAGGTTGAAACGCAACTCCGACAGTTGGCCGCCGGTGCGAGCCTGGATGATTTGGATGACGAGGTTCGCGGACTCGACATCGACGGGCTTCCCCATCAATTGGAGCAGGTCACCACGGAAGTGGATCGATTGGAGAAGGAACGCTCGGACCTCGCGGCGACCGTTGCCGTCGAGGAGAACGAACTCAAGCGGATGGACGGTGGGGCGGCGGCAGCGGAAGCGGAGCAACGGGCGCAGGAACTGATCACGCGCGTCGCGCACGACGCGGAACAATACGTTCGCCTGCGCTTGGCCAAACGAGTTCTACAGCGCGCGGTCGAACGGTACCGCGAGCGGCATCAGGGGCCTGTCCTTCGACGAGCGAGCGAACTTTTTGCCGAATTGACCTGCGGCTCTTTCGAAGGTTTGCGCGAAGAATATGAAGAAGGGGCCGCCGTTCTCAAGGGGATCCGCGCGGGAGCCAAAGAATTTCTTGGCGTCAAGGCAATGAGCGAGGGAACGGTCGATCAACTGTACCTGGCCATCCGATTAGCGACCCTCGAGGCCCATTTCGAGAAAAGCGAGCCGATACCATTCATCGTCGACGACGTACTCATCAACTTTGACGACGAGCGGTCGACGGCGTGCCTGTCCGTATTGGCGCGGTTTTCCAAACGGACCCAGGTCCTGTTCTTTACCCATCACGAACACCTGCTTTCGTTGGCGAAAAAGCATCTCCGCAAGAACGACTTCTTCGTGCATTCTCTCACGCCGCGCGCGGAGCGCGTCGAGGGAACATTGTTTACGAACTGACCCTCCGAGCAGGAAACACCACTCCGAGCGAAACCTTGGGTGGATCGAGGAGATTTGGCGTGGCGAGCGAGCTCATTTCCCGGCACCTTTGCATGACCCGGGATGTCGGGGTCCAGGGCAACCTTTTCGGCGGAATCCTCCTGTCTTGGTTGGACGAAGCGGGTGCCATCTTTGCGATGGAGCACGTGGGGTCCCGGAACCTGGTGACGCTCAAGGTTGGCGAGTTGGTGTTCACTAAATCCGTCAAGGTGCACGACGTGATCTTCATTTACGGAGAGGTCACGCGCCGGGGGAGGACTTCGATCACCGTGCATCTCGAAGCTCGCGTTCATGACGTCGAAACGGACCAGCAAGAACAAGTCTGCACCGTGGACATGATCTTCGTGCGAATCAACGACAAAGGAGTGCCCACTCCCTTGCAGGGGTAGGCACTCCTCGAGTTGTCAGCGACCGCGGATGGGAGTTATTTGCCGGCGAGCTGGCTGTCAAACCAATCGGCGGCGACTTGCACTTCTTCGTGGATGGTCGGCCAGGGATGGCCGCCTCCTTGCTTGATGATCAACTCCGCGGGAACCCCCTTTTCCTTGAGAGCCGCCAGGAAAAGCTTGGATTGCTTGATCGGGACCAGGAAGTCGGCGGTTCCATGGAACAACAGAAACGGGGGAGCGTCGCTGGTGACTTGTCGCGCGGGAGAAAGTTTCGCCACCGCCTCGAAGATTTCTTCGTTCGTTTGATTCTTGATGCCGCCGGGGAAGAGGATGTCTCCGAAGAGCGGCGATACCGTGCGGACCGACTCCGGGCTCAATTCCTTGGCTCCATAATTCAAGAAGTCGGAAGGGGGAAAGAAAGCGACCACCGCGCGAACGCGAGTGTCGAACTTCGCGAGCAGGTCCCGAGCGCTGGGGTCGGCGGCTTGGGGAGTGACGGCGGCAAGCGAGCAAAGGTGGCCGCCGGCCGACGCGCCGGTGAGGCCCAGTCGATCGGGATCGACGTTATACTCTTTCGCATGAGCCTTTACCCACCGAATGCCGGTGTGGACGTTCTCCAGCATCTCGGGCAGGGAATACTTGGGCCGCGAACCGGGGCGGACGGCGAACACCGTGTATCCCTTGCCGCAAAAAATATCGAACATGCGCGCCTTTTTGTGGTCGTTCAGTTTGTCGCGCGAGGAGAAATAGGATCCGCTGGCCACGTCGACGATTGCCAATCCATTGCTGGCGCCGGTGGGGGTGAAGATGTCCATCAAGAGGCCGACTCCATCCTGCTCCGCGAACACGATGTTCTGGTGCTGCGTGTAGGAGAGTTCCGGTTTCTTATTGGCTGCGGGCGCGTCCGCGCCCGTCGCCACGGTGGAAAGAAGCAAAATGAAGGCCCAGGCCATGGTTGGTCTCCCTTGCCGAGGATGAACTCCAGGATAAATCGTTCGTGGCAGGACACCGTCGGCTCGGGACGACGTCGCAGCTTCACGAACGGGTCGGGCCACCGTTCACGAGCAGGCGATCATCGGGAAACGGGCTGGGGAATGTTCCCTTGCGTCGGGTGTTCTAGTGTCATCTTATCGGTCTGGGGTGGTGGTCGCTACCGGAGCTTGGCGAACTTGCTAGGCGACGTTGAGTGATTGTTGAAGAATCCAGATGGCCGAGGGGATGCGGACCACGTCTTGGCGCTCGACCGCTTGTTTGAGTTCATTGATGCGGTTTTGAATCGTTTTCTTTTGCGGTTCAGAGAACTTCGCGGTGGCGTCGCTCAGCCGCTTCTCGGCGGCGAAACAGGCGGCGTCCGCGGCGTTTTTGGCCTCGAGGTATTCGCGTCGGTCGCGATCGGCGATCGCCTGTTGCTCCGCTTCCGCTTGCATTCTCGCGATGTCCTCGCAGGAAAGGCCTCCGGAGCTCTCGACTTTGATCGAGTTCTCGATGCCGGTTCCCAAATCCCTGGCGGAAACGCTGAGAATGCCGTTGGAGTCGATATTGAAGGTAACTTCGATCTGCGGCGTGCCGGCGGGGGCGGGCTGGATTCCTTCTAGCCAGAACATCCCCAGGGATCGATTGTCGGCGGCGAATTCCCGTTCTCCTTGGAGGACGTGAATGCCGACGGTCGTTTGATGGTCTTTCGCGGTGGAGAAGATTTGCCGTTGGATGGTGGGAATGGTGGTATTGCGTTCGATGAGTCGAGCCGTGACGCCGCCGCGAGCCTCGATTCCCAAGGAAAGGGGAGTCACGTCGAGCAGGAGCAGCTCTTCAAAACCTCCTCCGAGCATCCCCGCTTGGATGGCCGCGCCAATCGCCACCGATTCATCCGGATTGGTCCCCCTGTGCGGATCCCGTCCGAAGATCTCCTTGGCGAGTTCCCGGATCTTCGGCATGCGCGTGGCGCCACCGACGAGAACGACCTCGCCTAACTCGTTCGGCTTGAGTTTTGCGTCCCTTAGCGCATTTAGGCATGGTTGGCGGCATCGCTCGAACAGGTCCTCGGTAAGCTGTTCGAATTTCGCCCGCGAGATCGTTCGCGCAAGATGTTTCGGGCCCTCCGGACCGGAGGCGAGAAACGGGAGATTGACATCCGTTTGCATTTGCGTCGAGAGTTCACGTTTCGCCTTTTCCGCCGCTTCCTGCAATCGCCCGAGTGCCATGCCGTCGGTTGTCGGATCGATGTTGTGCTCGGCGATGAACTCGTCGACCAGATGCTGAACGAGCCGGCGATCCCAGTCATCCCCGCCGAGTTGCGTGTCCCCGTTGGTGGAAAGGACGTCGAAGAGCCCTTCGTGAATGCCCAGGATGGTGATATCGAAGGTTCCGCCGCCGAGGTCGAAAACCGCGATTTTCTGAGCCCTGCGGTGATCCAGACCGTAAGCGAGCGCGGCTGCCGTGGGCTCATTGATGATCCGGACCACTTCGAGTCCTGCGATCTGCCCCGCGTCCTTGGTTGCCTTGCGTTGACTGTCATTGAAATAGGCAGGCACGGTGATGACCGCGTGCGCGACCTCCTTGCCGAGGTAATCCTCCGCGGACTCCTTGAGCTTTCTTAGAACCATTGCGGAGACTTCCGGCGGGGTTAGCTCTTTGTCGTCGATCTGGACGCGAACCAAATCCTCCTGCTCGCCGGCGAGCTGGTAGCCGATCATCCGTTCCTCGTCGGCAACTTCGGAACGCCGACGGCCGATGAATCGTTTGATGCTATTGATCGTCCGGCGCGGATTGGTGGTTGTTTGCCGTCGAGCGGGGGAGCCCACGAGTCGCTCTCCCTTCTCGGTAAATGCGACAACGCTCGGCGTCAGGCGATTTCCCTCCTGGTCCGCGATGACGCGAACGTCCTTTCCGTCCATGACCGCGACGACGGAATTGGTCGTTCCGAGATCGATTCCGACGATGGTCGTTCCGGCCAAATGTCGCGTATCCGCCGGTTTCGAAGTCTGCAAGACCTGGGCACGCCGCAGCGCCAGGGGCGCGGTCATGCGGTCCATCGGCTCCGCGGCGATCAGCGCTTCGATCAACTCGCGGCAGGATCGAAATCGGTTTCCCGGATCCTTGGAGAGAGACTTGCCGACGATCGGTCGGTCCGCTTCCGGCAGGAGGCTCAGGTCCGGCTCCGCGGTCAAGTGCTGCGTCATGAACTGAATCGGCGATGGACCAGGGAATGGCAGCCGGCCGGTGAGCAACTCCTGATAGACGATCGCCAGGCTGTATTGGTCGGTGTTTCGACTGACTTTGCCGTCGAAGACTTCCGGCGCGGCGTACATCGGCGTCATGCCGCTCGTGACGTTCGCGGAAACTCCCTCCAGGTCCTTGGCAAGGCCGAAATCGGCGACCTTGATGTGTCGTTTGATCAAGAACAGATTGGACGGCTTGATGTCGAGATGCTGAAGGTCGCACTCGAAGTTCATCAGATCGAGGGCCTCTGCGGCCTCGAGCAGTAGCTTGAGCAGTTCGGGACGCGGGAATGCCTGGGAGACCTTGTTCCCGGCACCTCGCGCATGCGTGGTCGGCAAGGTCCTGTTCCGCCAACTCCATAACGATGACGAGCTTCATTGTCGATCTCATAACGATCCATCGACAGGATGAAGGGGTGCCGAACGTCGCGGATGCGGGAAAGTCCCTTGAGCTCTCGATCCGCCTTGTCTTCGTCAGTTCCCTTGCCGCCGGGGATCTTCCCGAAAACGATCTTCACCGCCTTGTGGATGCCGCCCGGAGCTTCTGCTTTCCAAACCTCGCCGAAGCCCCCCTCGCCGAGATGTTCCAACAGGCGATAGCCTGGGATCGGCTCGGATTGCGGTTCCATTCTCGCAGGCATGCGGTCGAAACTCCCCGAGAGGTTCAGCCCGATAACTCGTTGTTTAACGCTTCGCGCCAAGTAGCGCGAGAGCTTCATGATAGGCTGCCCGAAGTCGAACGAAGGACTCTACGTCTCCCCCTCGATCCGGATGCGCGTGCCGAACTCTTTTCTGAAACGAAGCCCGAACTTCATCGGCGGTACAGGGCAAACGAAGTCCCAGTTCTTCAAGACAAGGGGGAATGGTGGAGCCACTGGTTTTATCCGACGTAATGGCGAAGGTCGTCAAGGACACGAATACCTGATACGGCCAACTACCCTTAGTGATGCGAAGATCCATCCTGTAGCCGCCCCCCGCGTCCCCATGGTTCTCCACCACTTGGGCCGCGATTGCCGACATCGCAAACTTGTCGAGGCTTAGCTGTACGCTTGTTCCCACGGAAATCGGCTGTTCGCTGCGAATCTGGGCACCATCGACGGAAATGTCGACCAATTCACCGCGCACGCTCGACGATCGCCCTCCATTCAGGAACGTCAACGAACAACTTGCGCTGGTCTTGTAACCTTGCGCCATTTTCCCGGGCCATGCTCCTTCAGTGCAATTGCCGCTAAGAGAGGTAACTTCGTGGGCGGTCCACTTTCCGCCAAGACTCGACAAGCGACCGGTCCTGGCGCAACGACATTACCTCTCCGATGCTCAATGGCACCTCTATACGCTACTACGAACGTGGCAGGGATGCAAATAGCCGGAAGGGACCAGACGCGCGCTTTGATCACAAGATCCATCGTCCATTGGATCCGCGCGATTTGGGGAACGAGGAGTGGCTGACTAGCTGGTATCCCATCGCTTTCTCGGCCCGCTTTGAGGCGTTCCCGCGGACTTTTCGAACGTGACTTCCCCCCAAGACCGCATCTAGCCCGATCAACCTGTCCTGCCCCCGGTTCGTCCAACCGGGCAACTTATTGGTCTGCGGTACGATTCGTTCGAAAAATCTGAGACTCCAGGAAATATGGGATATTTGGGTCGAGGGTTCGGATTGTGCCTTTGGAGCCGGTTATTCCGGATCTACGGAAGTTTCTGGAAATAGCGGTCATAATTGTTAATCCACGTCGGCAATTTGGGTCGAAAAAACCGAAAGACGAACCTTTAGTCGTCGGAGCGGTGGAGGATTCGGCCGTATGAAGCAGCGATGGTTACTCTTCAGCGGATGGGCGTTACTGGCGTTGGCTGGTTGCGCGGAGCTGCAGGAGGACAAAATTGACGGCAGAAACCGCTACCTGGCGCGTCGTGCCTGGGAGCAGCTCCAAGTCGTCTACAAGGATTTCGATTACACCGACGACTTCGGTCGAGGTTTCAAGCAGGGGTATTTCAATGTCGCCTCCGGCGGCAACGGATGTCCCCCGATGTTGCCTCCCAAGCACTACTGGAGCGTGAAATACGCCAGTCCGAAGGGACATCAGCGTACGCACGCGTACTTCGAAGGTTACCGCTACGGCGCGATTGTGGCGGAGCAGGATGGGGTGGGGATTTGGATCAGTCTGCCTACCTCTCGCCCTGGCTTGCCGCAAGAGGCGCCGTTCCGTCCGGATGAAGGTCCGACGCCGCTGGTCGCGGAAGAGGGTTCGGGCAATGAGTTGCAGGAGATACCGGCGACGCCTCCTGCGGTTCCCGAGGAACCCGCGCCCACGCCGGAACCTTCCGCGCCCGAGGAGTCGATGCCGGAAGAAGCCAAGCCGGGGGAGCCCGCCGCCCCGCAAAATCCGTTCAAGCTCGAACCTCGCAGGCCGGATGACCAAGCTCGCGTCAACAGCTTCGAGTGAAAAGAGGAGAGTACTTCGTGAACGGCATGACGATCGAAGACTTTCCGAGCACTGCTTGCCCTCCGAGGTCTCGCGTGACCTCCAAAGGAGTTACCGTAATGTCGAGAGCAAGGATGCACTGGCGCCGATGGCTCTTATCCCTGGCACTTTCGAGTGTTGCCGCCAACGGTTGCGGCTCTTTCACGAACGTGGTTGGAGTTACTCCTCGACGGCTCCCGCGCGAGATCATCGGCGAGCAGCGCGCCGACAAAGAAACCATTGACCTGTCCATGTTGCGTCAGGACCGGCCCGAGATTTACAAGCTTGCCGCACGCGACGTCTTGGGCATTTACATCGAGGGAATTCTGGGGACGGCGGATCAACCACCTCCAGTCCAGATTCCCGAGTCAGGTGACCTGCCGCCGTCGATCGGGTTCCCGATCCCCGTTCGCGAGGACGGCACCATCAACCTTCCTTTGATCGATCCGATCAAGGTCGAAGGGCTCAGTGTGCAGGAAACCGAAGAACTGATCAAAAAGGCCTACACGGTCGATCGGCAAATCATCGTTCCAGGCAAGGAAAAGATCATCGTAACGCTCGCGCGTAAACGGACCTACCAGGTTCTGGTGGTTCGCGAGGACGCCCAGGCGCCTACCTTCACTCGCGTTGCGAATCGGGACGTGCCAGTCAGTACGAAGCGAGGCACCGGGTTCGCCTTGGACCTGGTGGCGTACGAGAACGACGTCTTGCACGCCTTGACGGAAACCGGTGGTTTGCCCGGCGACGACGCCAAGAACGAGATCGTGATTCTTCGAGCCGGCTTCGAGGATGCCAAGAAACGAGCGGAAATGGTTGCGAAGTTGCAGAGCAATCTCGATCCCTGCGAAGTGGTTCCGCAACCCCCGAGCGATCCGAACACCATTCGGATCCCGCTTCGGCTACCCCCGGGTCAGGCTCCGGCTTTCCGCCAATCCGACATCGTCCTCAAGACGGGAGACATCGTGTACATCACGTCGCGCGACGCGGACGTCTTCTACACGGGTGGCTTGCTTCGCGGGCAGGAGTTGCCGTTGCCACGAAACTATGACCTCGATGTTCTGGGAGCCATTTCCATTGCGGGGGGGGCCCTTGGTGGTGGTGGTCTGCAATTCGGTTCTGGAGCAGGCGGCGGTGGCGGTGCCGGGGGCGTCGGTCGTGGTGCCTTGCAGAGCGGCGTGTTGCCTCCCACCCTCTGCACCATTGTCCGCAAGACGCCTCCTTACGGCGAGATCTCCATCAAGATCAATACCAAGCGGGCACTTACCGACCCGAGCGAACGTGTCTTGATTCAACCGGGCGACATCGTGCTCTTGGGCTACACGCCAACCGAGGCCTTCCTCAACCTCATCTTGGCGACGTTCAACTTCAACCAGCTGTACTCCTCGATCTTCTTCGACTAAATCGAGGCATCCGACCAATCCGAACGGAGGGCGAGCCAGTGAATACACTGGCTCGCTTTGTTGATACATCTTCCCTAACTTGCTTTTCCGTCGTTCCTTAAGTTTTGGTGTACGCCTCGAACCCCTTTTGACTCCCGTCCTCCTCCGTGTTACAATCCAACGGTCGTATCTGCACATTCAGAATCGACCTTCTTGCCGAAGGGTTTACGGTCGGGTCACCCACTCCGATGTTTCCCGGTGGGAAGTTTGTTCGGGATTAGCTGGTAAAATGAAGGGACTGGCGCTGGTTTTGCAGGTTTCCAACGCGGATTATCGCAAAAGTTCGCGCCCTTTGAGGCTTCCGCATCGGTTCGCGTCCTGTTAAAACATAATCATTAGTCGTTTCAATGGAAGGTGCCGACGGCTCGTCCCTTTACGCGTTCTCCCAGGGAGGGTCAGGGATTGGCGCGACTCGTTCCGGCCCAAGCGTCCTAGCTTGAGGCGGGACCTCGTGATGACGAAAGCCGGCCGATCCTTGAGTCTTGTCGAGTCTTCAGGTTCGCCGTTCGTTCCGCGCGTTCCTATCGTTCGAGTGAACCTGGAAGTCGCAGAGCGGACTCGCTCGAATGAAAAAGCGTGCCACTGATTGGCGCCCGCGGGGTCGATTCCCGCGTTAGTGCATCGATGGATTCGTTTCCGCGGTGGGTAAATCTGGATGCATGACCTCGTAGCCGTTCCTTTGTTGGCATTCGTCGCCAGTCTCTTTTTCATTCCGATGGTCCGCGCGCTTTCCGTACGACTTAACATCGTGGACAAGCCAGACGCGCACCGCAAAATGCATGAACGCGTGATTCCTCTCGGGGGTGGCCTTGGGGTGTTGGCGGCAATGCTGCTCGCCATCGGCGCCGCTTCCATACTTCCCAATTCCGTTCGCGATCAGTTACAGGGGGAACGTGAGGAACTCCTTTGGCTATTATTCGCGGCCGTCGTGCTTTGCGGCGTCGGCATTGTCGACGACAAGAGGGCGCTTCGTGGGTCCCATAAGCTCGCAGGTCAAATCGTCGCCGTTCTGATCGCGGTCTTTGGCGGATTAGTCGTGGAACGCATTTCGTTCTTTGGCTATTCCATCGCGCTCGGTCCGCTCGCCATCCCGTTCACGGTTGTTTGGATGATCGCCGCCATCAATGCCTTGAATTTGATCGACGGCGTCGACGGCTTGGCTACTAGCGTCGGCATCATTCTTTGCAGCGCTCTGGCCTGCATGGCTTTCTATCATCAGCACGGCGGCGACGCCGCTTTGGCACTGGCGATGGTGGGTGCTCTCTTCGGATTCCTCTATTTCAATTTTCCCCCCGCCACGATCTTTCTGGGGGATACCGGCAGCATGCTGATTGGCTTCATTGCCGGCGCGCTGGCCTTGCGTTCCTCCTCCGTTGATCCGTCGAACATCAGTTTGGTCATTGTCCTTTCCGTCTGGTCGATACCCCTTTTCGACACTGGCGTTGCTTTCATGCGCAGAAAGCTCACGGGAAGAAGTATTTATTCGACGGACCGCGGTCATCTGCATCATTGCCTCCTGCGCATCCATCAGACTCCCGCGCGCGCGGTCGCGTGGATCGCCACTCTGTGCGCGCTGACGACCGGTGGCGCACTCGTTTCCGTCTACCTCGGCCAGGAGTTGTTCGCTTTATTGACCGTGGTGGTCGTAATCGCTGCCTTGGTCTCCACCGGCGTGTTTGGGCATGCCGAGTTCATGCTGCTCGTGACACATGGAAGAAATTTCTTAACCAGCGTCTTCAAGCCCATTTCAAAACCGGCCGCGAATTCCAAACGAATCAACATCCAGCTTCAAGGATCGCGGAACTGGGAGGAGATCTGGGACCAGTTGCAGCATTCCGCGGAACTATTGGAGTTCAACAGTGTCAAGCTGGACGTCAATCTTCCCGCGTTGCACGAAGGTTATCACGGCGCCTGGCACCGCACCGACAAACGGATCGTTCAAGAGGAATGTTGGATGACGGTGGTGCCGATCGTCGTCAACGGTCGCGCGATTGGCCGTCTGGAGATCTCTGGAACTCGGCGGCCGCAAGCGTCCGTTTACGGGCGCATGGGTCAGCTTGCGGATTTGCTGGAGTCCATTGAATCGCGGATATTGGACATGATGAAGGACATGCCGGTGGCTGCGACGGATGGACGCGTCCACATTTCCGACAGTCCCCAGCGACAATTGTCCCAGAAGGTTCGTCTTACCGGGTTTTGGCCCATTGATGCCGGATCTTGAGCTCACTCGAACTTTATCCGCTCCAAAAAAGATGGTCGTGGGTCGGGCGCGCCAATTCATGAACGCCGCGAATTGCGGCTAGCGCCGGGGCCCCAGAGGCGACGGGACCGGGTGTCAAGGCGATACGCTTCTGACGCTCAAACGCGGCCTGGAAGAATCGGTTTCACGACTCGATGGGGTCGGCGAACGCCGTTATGTCGCGCGACCCAGCGAAAATCCCATTTTTGATCGAAAATTCATCCGATGGCGACGCGGCTTGGGCTTTACGATGACGCCCGCATGAGTACAACTTTTTCTTTGGCGCGGATCTGCGATTGCTTCGGCGGGTGGCCATGGTCATCCATTCGGCCGCGAAGGGAGCCTCGATTCGGCCTTCGAGTTACTCTCGCTGCGAGGCTGCCAAGGTTTCTGCAAATCGACGGGCCGAAGGGTTTTGCTTTTGTTGCGTGAATTGCGAACTATGTTTGTATGACGCTCCGACGGCGGTGAAACGGACACGATTCGAGAAGGCTGCATGAGTTCCTCGACTGACATTACGGAGCGTCCCAGAGTTCTGTTTTTGAACCGGTCTTATTGGCCCGACGCGGAAGCGACCGGACAGTTGCTCACGGAACTTTGCGAAGACATCGGACCCACGTTCGACATTACCGTGATCTCCGGCCAACCCAACCAGAATCCTGGCGGTCATGCGTACAAGTCTTTCGGAGCGGAAAAACACAGGGACGTCGAGGTTCGCAGGGTGCTCCACACCCGATTCTCGAAGAACTCCTTTCTTGGCCGGATTACCAACATGGTCACTTACCTGCTCATGAGCTGGTGGACCGCGTTGTTTCTGCGGCGCCCCGCCATTGTCGTCGTGGAAACCGATCCGCCGATCCTGTGCATCTTGGGCGCCTTTCTTCGATGGTGGTACGGTTGCAAGTTCGTGGTGTATTTGCAGGACATTTATCCGGACGTTGCGATCGCTTTGGGAAAGCTCCCCGACGCGGCTTGGACCCGAATGCTGCGAAAGTTGTTTCTCGCGACCTATCGGCGGGCGGATCGGATCGTCGTGCTCAGCGACGACATGCGCGAATTGCTTCTCGATGGTGGAATCGAGCCCGCGAAGGTGACACGGATACCCAATTGGGCGGATACGTCGAAGATTTATCCCGTCAAGGAAGACAATCCTTTTCGGAAGGCGCAGGGGCTCGAGGGGAAATTCGTCGTCATGTACTCGGGCAACATGGGTTTGTCCCAACGGCTTGAGAACCTGCTTGAAGCGGCGAAGGACCTTAAATCGCGGGAAGGGATTTGTTTTTTGCTGGTCGGAGATGGCGCCTCGCGCGCGGGACTCGAGAAGAGGGCGGCGGAACTTGGGTTAGAGAACGTGCGATTCCTCGGCTACCAACCCAAGGAGACGCTCCATGAAAGTCTCAGTTCTCCCGATCTGCACGTGGTCGTGCTCGACCCCAAAATCAGTCGATGCCTCATGCCGAGCAAGGTATACGGCGTCATGTCATCCGGAACGTCGGTCCTGGTGGCGGCTCCGGAGAAGAGCGAATTATCGCAAATGACCCTTCGCGAACGGATCGGATTCGTGGTAAGTTTCGATGATCCGAAGTCATGGACGGAGCGCATTCGCTGGTGCGCCGAACATCCGGAAGAACTTGCCGAAATGGGTCGCCGGGCGCGCGAAGTCGCCGTCCGGGACTACGATCGCCACGTGGCCACCGGCCAATTTGGCGACATGTTGGCAAGTATTTCGGCCTGTTCCGTCGTCAAGGCGTGACCTGCGGGCCGACGATGTTGGGCGTGCGGCGTGCCAGTGCTTTCAAGGAATCCATACTCCGGAGACAGGGTGGAATCCATCGGTGAAGAGGCGAAGAGCATGAGTCTTTTGCGCGGTCGGCGCGTCGTGGTGACGGGAGGCGCGGGATTTCTCGGACGGTTTGTCTGCCCAGCACTTGAGGCCTACGAACCCGCCAGCCTTTTCGTTCCCCGCAGCAGGGAATACAACCTTTGTGACCCAGCAGCCATCGATCGCCTGCTCCGCGACGCGCGGCCGGAAGTCATCGTGCACCTGGCGGCGGTGGTCGGTGGCATCGGCGCCAACCGTGAAAATCCAGGCAGGTACTTTTACGAGAACGCCATCATGGGTATCCAACTCATGGAGGCGGCGCGCCAGGCGGGGGTCGCGAAATTCGTCGCCTTGGGCACGATCTGTTCCTATCCGAAGTTCACGCCGGTGCCGTTCAAGGAGGATGATCTCTGGAGCGGATACCCCGAAGAGACGAACGCCCCCTATGGACTCGCCAAGAAGATGCTCTTGGTTCAGGCGCAGGCCTATCGGGAACAATACGGGTTTCACGGCGTGACGCTTCTGCCCGTCAATCTTTATGGTCCGTACGACAACTTCGATCTGCAGAGTAGTCACGTGATTCCCGCGTTGATCCGCAAGGCGATTGAAGCACGGGACGCGAAGCGAAACGTGCTCGAAGTTTGGGGAACGGGGGAAGCTTCGCGAGAGTTCCTGTTCGTGCGGGATGCCGCGAAGGGGATCGCGATGGCGACGGAGCATTACGACAAGCCCGCGCCCGTGAATCTTGGATCGGGATATGAGATCAAAATACGCGATCTTGTGGCGTTGATCTGCGAACTCTGCCGATTTCGCGGCGAGATCCGGTTTGACGCGAGCAAGCCGGATGGTCAGCCGCGCCGATGCCTGGACACCACGCGGGCCAAAGAGGAATTCGGTTTCGTCGCCACCACTAGCCTGCGGGATGGACTTTCTGAGACCATCGAGTGGTACGAGCGCGAAATTGCGGAACGAAAGTGACGATCGAGGAGAATCGGCCCCCATGGGGGATGGTAAGGCGGCAGTTGGCGGTCATCGAGTTCCCGCTGCTACCGGATCACCATTATTGAAGGTCGCTTTGCACGGCGGGAGATCCGAAGAAATGGGGTCGAATGACGTTCCGGCAACGACATTCAAATCCATGAACTCAATCGTGTGCGTGAAGAATCGCTGAGTATGACTCTCTGAACGGCCTGGATTTCACGTCGAGTCGAGTACAACCCCAGGTGAAGCGGGTCATCGACATGGGTGTTCGAGAGGGAAACGGCTAAAGGATCGTTGAGGAGTTTCGTCAATGGCAAATCGTAGGGCGCTCATCACGGGAATCACCGGCCAGGATGGTTCCTATCTTTCGGAATTGCTCTTGGACAAGGGATACGAAGTTCACGGGATCGTTCGCCGCGCGAGCAGTTTCAATACCGGTCGCATCGAGCATCTTTATCTCGATCCGCACGAACGTTCCAGCCGATTATTTCTCCATTATGGCGACCTGACGGATGGAAACTCTCTGACGAAGATCGCGCTCGAAGTCGAGCCGGACGAGATCTACAATCTTGGAGCGCAGAGCCACGTTCGGGTTTCTTTTGATCAGCCGATTTACACGGTCGATTCCGGCGCGATGGGAACGCTGCGGTTGCTGGAAGCGGTTCGCGAGCTTTCCCGGCACAAGGAAGTCCGCTTTTACCAGGCCTCCTCTAGCGAGATGTACGGAAAAGTGGCGGAAGTGCCGCAATCGGAACGGACGCCGTTCCATCCCCGTAGTCCCTATGGGTGCGGAAAGGTGTTCAGCTTCTACCAGACACTTAACTATCGCGAAGCTTACAACCTCTTTGCTTGCAACGGCATTCTGTTCAATCATGAGTCGCCCCGCCGCGGCGAGACGTTCGTGACTCGCAAGATCACTCGGGCAGCCGGCCGTATTCGAGAAGGGCTCCAGGACAAATTGTATCTCGGTAACATCGACGCGAAGCGTGACTGGGGCTACGCGAAGGATTACGTCGAAGCGATGTGGCTAATGCTTCAGGCCAAGGAGCCGGACGATTACGTCATCGCCACCAACGAAACCCATTCGGTGCGCGAGTTCCTCGAGATAACCTTCAGTCGTCTTGGATTGAACTACGAGGATCACGTAAGTATCGATGAACGCTATTTCCGGCCGAGTGAAGTGGACATCCTGCTCGGCGACGCCAGCAAGGCGCAGGCGAAACTCGGTTGGAAGCCAAAGACCTCGTTCCGCGAGTTGGTCACCTTGATGGTGGATCATGACTGGGAACTTGCCAAGGAAGAGAAAGCGGTTAGCGAATACCGGAAAACCCCAGCGACGTGACGCCCGTTCACCGGTTGTTTCCGGAAAGGATCTGCCATGGACCGGATACCCAATGCCGGACCTTGGGTGACGGAGCGCGAGGTCGAATACGTCGCGGATGCCGCGCGCCATGCGTGGTATGGCAACGCGAACGT
Organism: Planctomycetota bacterium; assembly: GCA_046350335.1. GTDB lineage: Bacteria > Planctomycetota > Planctomycetia > Kolteriales > Kolteriaceae > JAXMAQ01. The sequence goes on along the minus strand of JAXMAQ010000002.1, from coordinate 119,481 downwards.
TTACAATCTTCGTTTCGAACATGCTTTCGCGAAATACATCGGCGTCCCCCACGCCGTTTCGGTTCCCCATTGCACGTCCGCGATTCATCTGCCAGCGCTCGTCGCCTTGGGTATCGGGCCCGGGGATGAAGTAATCGTCCCGGACATCACCTGGATCGCCACTTCTGCTCCGTGGATTTCCTGCTGCCGGCGCTGGCATGCCGGTCTTCGCGGATGTCGATCCCGTGACTTGCAGGTGTCTCGTGCCGCGGGATTCCTTGGCGGAATGTATCTCGCCGCGAACGAAGGCGGTGATCCCCGTGGATTTGTATGGCGAAAAGCCGGACTGGACTCGATTCTGGCTGCTCAAGCGCGACGCCGGCATTGCGGTCATCGAAGACGCCGAAGCCGAGGCCATGGGGTCCGGAATATCGGCGGCAGAAAAGCAGGTTCGTTCGGCGACGCGGGCGTTTTCAGCTTTCACGGGTCAGCAAACGCTCACCACCGGTGAAGGTGGTGCTGCTGGGCTTCACCGATCGCGATGATCTTCTCGAACGGATCCTGGTGCTCCGCGATCACGGCCGGTCCCCGGTCCAAGGGCACTTTTCGGCAACACGGAAGTCGCGTTCAAGCACAAGATGAGCAGTTTGCAGGCGGCATTCGGCCTCGCACAACTCGAGCGGATCGACGAATTGCGAACCGAAAAGCTACAGGTTTTCGGCTGGTACCGCGATGCGTTTCTTACGCGCTTCCGGAAGTAACGCTCAACGCCGGAACTGGCGGGGACGAAGAACCTTCTATTGGATGTCGAACGCGATCTTTCCCGAGGGTATGGTTTGCGAAAGGAGGACATGGCTCCCTGGTTCGCGGCATGCAGCGTCGATCGATTATCGTCCCTTCTTTCATCCGCTCAGTTCGCTCCCCGCATATGCCAAGGAGCCCTCCGCGGCGATCGCGCGCCAACGGAACCAAGTCGCTTATCGGCTCGCACCCTGGGGGGTCAATCTTCCGAGCGCGATGAATCTGGAATTGTCCGGCGTGGAACGGGTTCGGAAGCTGTTTGCCGAGGCCTTGGCTACTCGAGGAGCGGCAAGGCAAAGGAGTCACGGGTGACCACGTTGGATTCGCAAACTCGTCCCCCCCCATCCAAGAGCCTCTCCAGCCGCATGGCGAGCGGGACGTTATGGAATCTCGCGGGCACGATCTTTTCTCGGATGTTCACCGTGGTCGCGACGGTGGCAAGCGCGCGCATCCTCGGCCGGGAGCTATTCGGCGGCTTGGGGGCGATTCAGAGCTCGATTCGCCAATTCAGTCCGATCGCTGGTCGTGGCCTCGGCGGTTCGGCGACCAAGTACGTCTCCGACCTGAGAAACTCCGACCCAGTTCGCGCGGGGCGGATTCTGTTCATCACCGTGGCGTTCGGCGTGATCGCGTCAGTCGTTACCAGCGGCATCGTGTTCGTCTTGGCGGGAAATCTTGCCCGGATGATCAATTCCCCGCATCTGGTTTGGCAGATGCAGTTAGGCGCGATCTGGCTGATGACATTGTCATTGTCCGGCCTCGCGTCGGACATTCTCGCCGGTTTTCATGCCTTCCGCAGCATGGCGATGATCACGATCTTGGAAGGGATCGCGATGCTCGCTGCCATGGTCGTGTTGACCTGGTACTTTAGCCTTACGGGAGCCATGGTCTCGTTGGCGATTTCCACCGGCGTTTCCCTGGCATATGGCATTTACGCGATCCGGCGCGAGTGCGCGCGGTCGGGTGTTCGCGTCGAATATCGGGGAGCATGGTCGGAAATCCGCGTCGTGTGGGTCTTCGCGATTCCGGACATCCTCGTCAAGTTGATGGTCGGTCCCGCGGGCTGGTTTACCAACGTGATTCTCATGAGCATTCCGAACGGCGTGATGCAAATGGGGGCGCTCAACGTCGCGTATACCTGGCGGAACCTACTGCTATACATTCCCGCGGCGATGGTGCGGATCGCGCTGCCGATGCTCAGCGAGATTCATGGCTCGCGCAGCGCGAAGGATTTCGAGCGGGCGGTCGTCATTCAGATATTTTTGATCTGGCTGCTGACGTTGGGGCCGTGCGTGGGGATCGCTGCCGCCAGTCCAATACTTCTTTTGATCTTCGGGCCGGAATACAAGGACGCGAACCTCGTCATGACGGTGACCGTATTGGGGGCGACCGTTCAGCCGATGGCGGCTTTACTGTCCGCCGCGTTGGCGAGCAAGACGAAGATGTGGTTCCTTTGGGTGACGACCGCCATCTCCTGCGTGGCGTGGGACCTGACGGCATACTTCCTCACTCCCTCGGACACGATTTTTGGCGGCGCGGTGGGGTCGGCAACATCGTTCATCGTGTTTTACGTGACGCAGATCGTGGGAATGTTGCTGGTGATTCAAAGTCGGTCGGCCTGGCGCGCATTTCTGATGCCGAGCCTGCTGGCCGTGGCAATGGCAGGAGTGGCTTGTTTCGCCGCTCAACTTCACGTTTGGTTGGGGCTACTGCTCGCCGTGCCGCTCGCATTAGCCGCCTCCTGGGGTTGTTGGAGGTTGGCTCCGCCCTGGGCGCGATCGATGTTGTTAGGCGCGACCTTGCGACGGTTCCCCGCCGCCGGAACCTGGTTGAATCGACTCGGTTTGTCTGCCTGATTTGCCCGACGACTTGTCGATGTCGCAAAAAATTGACACTTTCTGCGCGGGGTGTTAATCTAACGCCGATCCTGTGTTTTTACCGCCAATATCAGGTCTCGCGCGGCGGTCGCCCTTGAGAATGGCGGCACGCATGTTCGATGGGGTTCCCTTGCGGTTGGGCCGGGCGGTTATTCGGGTCGGCATTCGGCCTCACCGCTTTACGTGCCCGTGACGAGAACCGAGAAGCTCAAGAGACAGGACTTATTCCGAATATGTCTTCCACGAATACGCGACAGAAGATTCGTTACCTGTGCCGATCCGTCTCGAATTCGATGCATGGCGAGCGATTCCTTTGCCCCTCGTGCGGCTCGAAGGACCGCCAGTTGGTCAAGCGAAAGATGCTGGTGACGGCCCTGGTACGTTGCAGCAAATGCCAGTTGCTCCACCGGGTTCCCACCGATGATCCGAGCCACAATTTCAGTTTCTATCAGGAGCAGTACCAGTCCGGAATGACCACCGATCTGCCGGACCCGTCGACGCTCCAGGCGCTTTTGGACTCGAAGTTCCGAAATACCAACAAGGACATTAGCGCCAGGATTGAGGTGCTAAAGAGCCTGGGGGTCGCTCCGGGGACGCGGGTCCTCGATTTCGGAGCGTCCTGGGGCTATGGAACGTGGCAACTCGGTAACGCGGGCTTCCATGTCGTGGGATACGAGGTAAGCAAGCCGCGAGCTCGCTTTGGCCGAGAAAACCTCTCCATTCGCCTGGAAGACGATCTCGGAAAGCTTGATGGTCCATTCGACTTGTTCTTTTCGTCCCATGTGATGGAACATGTGCCTTCCCTCAGCGAAACCATCGCGTTGGTCAAGCGGATCGTCAAGCCCGGGGGCCTTTTCGTCGCATTCACGCCGAATGGATCATTGGAAAGGATGCGCCATGACCCGGGCAGATATCACCGGCAATGGGGGGACGTTCATCCCAACATGCTCGATGAATTGTTCTACGAAACATCGTTCCCTGGACGCCCCAAGCTCTTTGCGAGCGACCCCTATGATCACAAAGCCATCAAGGGATGGGACCGAAAGAAAGACCTTGTGCTTTCGCTTACGGGTGAAGAACTTTTGTGCGCGATCGTAATGTAAGGTCGGGTTTTGGCCGAGCGTTTGCGCGCTCGTTGCATGGGGGAATACATCAGAATACATCAGGTTACGGCCGGGGGGGAAGGTGTATTGCCCTTGCCGGGTTCGATGGTGCGAATGACGCGCGCGGGGGAACCGACGGCGACGCTTCGAGGCGGAATGTCCTTGGTCACGACGCTGTTGGCGCCAATCACCGAGCCTTCGCCGATTGTTACTCCCTTGGTGATAACCACGCCACGGCCAATCCAGACACCGTCGCCGATGCGAATGGGATTCGCGACGTATCCCAGGTGCGCGACCCAGTTCTCGCCGTCAAACTCATGATCGAAGTCGCGGATGGAAACGAACTCGCCGATGGCGACTCCATCGCCAATTTCAATCAAGCTCAGGCTGGTCATGAAGCAGTAATCGTTGATGCTGCAGCGGTTGCCGATGGAGATTCGTCCTTCCTCGCCGACGAGGAAAAAGACGTTGATGCCGATCACGCAGTGCCGCCCGAGTTCGATGTGGCCTCCCCAGTATTGAATCCGCGGAAATCCCCAAAATCTTGTTCCGCGACCGATGCGGTCGAACCACAGACCTGGAACGAGGCCAAGGATTCGCGCGCGGAGCAGGCCCAAGCCCGTTCGCAAGGCCATGGAACCCTTACGTAGTAGCCATCGAGGGCGCGACAGGTTCGTCGTTCTCTTGCCGGTTTTCGAAATGATCGTCGCCTGCGAATGATTCATGGGAGTTTCCAAAGGGCCGCCTTGCCGTGCCACCTGGCATCCATCGTTCGTGAACTAAAATGGGCCTTATTGCCGCTCAAAAATGAATTGTCGGCGTCGGGTGCGCTTGGCGTCCATGTTCTCCAAGCGGTCGGGCCACGCATTACGACATTACTTTTCCAATGCTCAACAAGGATCCCGTCGAACGACATCACCTTTGCAATTCTGCACCATTCCTTCTCGATAGGCGAGTGGTTTTCCGCAACCCAAGCTTGTAGGACGGTTTGATAGGCGTGCTTGAGACCATGGGAAGCGCTGCGTGAAACCTATTTCTGGGACAGCACGCCCCTGGCCGCTTCGATAAGTCGATTGCCATAGGCTTCGAGGGAATAATCGGGCGGGCTCTCGGCCCAAAGAGGAAAGGGTATGCCGGAGTCATCCATCTTTACCCGGCATTTCTCGATGGCTTCGACGATGGCTCCCGCGTCCCGGGCCCGAAAGACATAACCATTCACGCCATCCTGAACGATGCTCCCGGCGTTTGGCGTGGTGATGACCGGCAGACCCATCGCCATGGCTTCATAGTTCACCATGGCGGATCCTTCACAGAGCGTGGGCAGACAGAAGATATCCGCCCATTCGTATTGCCGAGCGACTTCGCTTCGGGTGATGCGTCCCGTGAGAGTTAAATTGGGGGGCAAGTCCTTGAGGGCTTCGGGGGTAAGGAAATTGGGGCCGCAAATACGAATTGAGACGTCCGTTCCCTTGAGCATTCGAGCCGCTTCGATGAGATAGTGAGCGCCCTTGCGCAGATCGACGCGACCCACGAAAAGTACGTGAATGCCGCTTCCCGGCTTCCTTTTCCTTCGAATAACCGGCGCGCGGGGAACTTCGACACCCGAAGGAACCACCACTACCTTCTCGACCGGCCCGCCAACCTGTCGGATTCCGTCCAGCACAAATTGTGAAGCACAGACAATGCGATCCGCGGCTTCCCACTCTGCATATTCCCGATCGGCGAGCTTTTTCCAGAGATCGTTCTTTTCCGGATGGACGATGTATCCCGCGAAGCGCGAGTTCTCTTCGGAAATGATGCGGGTGACGACGGCCGCCGGTGCGTTGGTTTGTTCGACGATCCCCCGCATGCCCCGCTTCTTCGATTCCCGAACCAATTCCAAACCACCCGGACAGAAGGCATGCACCAAATCGACGGCGGGAAGGCCGCTCGCGACGATCGCGCTGCAGAGCGCCGACCCGGCCCAAAGATCGAGGTCGATTCCTTCGGCGACGGATGAAACCTTGCGGCGCCTGCGATAGATGTCGAGTCCCAAGCGGCCGAACGAGGTGATTTTGTCCGCGGGAACGCCGTGCGGGATGCGGGAACAAAGGCGGCGCAAGCCCGCGGGCTGCAAGCGCGCGGGAACACACGTTCGCACCAGGCGTGGCCATCCCTTGGTCGCGCAGAGGTCCGTGAAAAGCCCGGCAAGCATGCCCGCGTCGAAGTAAATGCGCGGCACCGCGTAGTGCCTTCGTGCGCCGATTTGTGCAACGATGACTTGAGGGGAGGGCATCAGTCAAAAGTTCCTGATCGAACCGGAATGGGCCGCATCCGTCGCATGGCGATAGGAGACAACAACTTCCTTTTCCTCGCGCGGCGTTTGCCGTTCACCCACCGCACGACCGACATGATGATCACCAACGCGATGACGGGATAGGTGAAGCGGATCGATGCCTGCAAGGATCGGTTGGCCCAAAGTACGATCCAGCCACACGCCAAGAACAGCACCGCGCGGTCTGGGTCCATGGGCTTCATCGGTTGTGCGAAATTATCCAAACTTCTGATCATCAGCCCGAAGACGAAACCTGCAGCCATCAAATGCCACCAGCCGCCATATATGTACATGTCTCCCACGAGGGTCATGGCGGCGTAATGGGGGCGAATCTTCCCCAAATAATCCGGGTCCATCCAAGGTTTGTTCTTCCATAAAAAGCGGGGGATCGGATTGATGGCGATGTAGTAATACAGCTCCCACCACGGCTTATGGGGTACGAGGTCCGGAACCACTTCGACGGCGTGCGCCAAGACGGGATAGTTCCCTTCAACGACCTTGGTCGCGTTCACGTCCATCTCGAAGTTTCCTTCTCGGAACCATTGACCGCTCCGGCCGGAGACCATGAGGTTCGCCAACGGTACGAAAATCAGGAACGCGAGACCTGAAATGACATACATGCGGAGGTACTTTTTCGGCGAAAAGCAGAGGAAAAAGAACAGAATGGGGGTGAACAGCACCATGGCAAAGCGGAACCGCGACCAGTCGAGAAGTCGGCCCACCGCGACGAACAAGAACATGGCGGCGAGGATCGCGCGCAATTCGAAGCGACCTCGGCATTTGATGAAGGCGACGGTGGCAACGACGGGAAAGAGTTCGAAAAGCCAACCGGCGGGCATGAAGACCACGCGCCAGTCTCCAAACTGACCCCGGAAGAAGTTCGCAGCACCTTCCTGCCCGAGAATGGCCATCCAGATGCTCTGGACTCGCGTCCAATCCGTTAAAAACCAGCGGCGCAGTAGCTCCGGGGTAAAGCAGAACACCGCCATCCAGAACATCAGGTTTGCGGGCGGATGCGGGACGATTTCGTCGAGCATCTTGGCTGCTGCGCTCCGTTTACGGCCACGGTAGACATAACCGGTCCAAACACATGCGTAGAACAGCCAAACGAGAACCTCGGCCTTCATCAGGCCATTGAGAGTGGTCCGGACGTCGAGCCGAATATCCTTCGCTCCATAGACAAGCGGTTTGGCGAGGATCACGGCAAAAAGTCCGGTGAACATAAAGCCGCGTGCGCGGAAGATGCTTCGCTTCGTCATCACCAGCAGCCAAAGTTCAACCGCCGCTACCGCGAACGCGAAGGTCGTCAAGGTTAGGCTGTAAATGAAATCTGTGGGTGGCGTGGATCCGTAAATGGCGCCGGTCACCGCGAACGCGATCCAAAAGATCATCATTTGGATCTTGTCGCCCAGATCGAGGATCCCCTGGATGCGGGCATCCTCCTTCATCTCGGCGATCGCGCGGGCACGCGCTCTCCTGTCCGACGATTTGGCGGGCGCGCTCGGCCGGAGGGGTCGTCGCAATCGAACGGGTGCCGTGGTCAATGAACCGCTCCCAGGATGGCCTCGGACAACTTTGCGCTTGCCCCCGGCCGTGATATCGTTGTCGTGATGCATGAGGGGTTTAAATAGTCCGAGCTATTATACTTCATCCGATCCCCGACGAAAAAGGTGAAGTTTGCGAAACCTTCCATCCAAAGCAGATTTCTCGCCCGAAACTCACTCGCCCGGCCCGTCTGGGGAAGGTTTAAGGTTTGGGACGGCCCCGACGTAAGATCGCGATCGAGAAGAAGCCGTTACCTTTCGAGATAACTCGCGTTTCGTTGGCCCAGAAGCCCGACCCCACGTGGGCTGTCCAACCCTATGACTCAATGATCGGATAGTTGTCTTCCCCGCGCCGTCGCCCGAGGCAGTTTCGCCAAGGCGTTTCCGATCCACAAGTTACCTAACTCGTTCCAATGGGCGTCGTTCTTGAAATGGATCTCGGCGGGAATCTGTCCCTTTAGGGACGGCGTCAGGTCGACGAATTCGACGGCGTTCAACTTTGCCCATTTTGCCAAGCTTTCGCGTGCTCGATGCCGGTCGGCTTCGAGGTATTGGAACTTTTCCGCCTGTGGTTTCCAAAAAGAATCACTGTATTCGGCTTCCGTGGGAAGGTACCAGATGGTCATCGGCAAGCCTTTGGTGTTTTCCCGGAACCTATCGAGGGATATCTCGGTAGGGGGCCAAAGTTCCTTGAATTCCGCTTCTCGAAAGACACCCTTCGGGGGATACGACTTCAGGCTACGCAGGCCATGGCTCCAGAGAAACGTCAAGAGTCGAGAGTTTCGCCGAAGCGTGGGAATGAGCCCATTGGCGTCATCGTGCGTTGAGGGAGTCAACCCGGTCTCCTCCGCCCGGATCCACGCCTGGTTATCCGTCAAGTCATTCCCAGGGTAGAAGCTAAGAATAACCTCGTCGAAGCCGTATTCTTTTCCGACCCCGGCCATGACGTCCGCGAGGTGAGCCGTTCCGCAGAGACCGGTCGAAAGATTCCATACTTCGGTGTTCGGATTCTGATCGGCGAATTGATTGAACCAGATCTGGCTGAAGCGCTTGTCCATCGCCACGCCGTAACCGGCAGTGAAGGAATCGCCGAGAAGTCCGATTCGATACACGCCTTCCTTTTTGGGGACCCTCTCCCTTTCGTGAAATCCATCGGAGTTTGCCACCCATTCGACGTCGAAATCGTAATGCCTTAGTCGCCAGGTTCCCGGCGGATAAGTACCTCCTTCGCGACCGGTCACCTTGACCTTCCAGTCGGCAACCGCACCCCCGGTGTCCAGGCCGGGAACAGGCCAATCGACGACGCGGAGCGCAAGTTCACTCAGAACCGCGGCGAAGATCAATCCCATGGAAATCGAGAGTCCGATGAACGTCAGCTTTCGGCCAACCGAAGGCGGGAGACGATGGGGCGAGGATGCGCCGGTATTCCGAGGCATGGAATGCGGAATTTCGCCGTCGTCGTTCATGGACAATCCCAGCGTGTTTCGCGACTAAGCGTTCCCGTGAAAAAGGTCCGGAGTCGAAAGCATCGAAAACTCTCGGCGACATCAGGTTACTGAGATTCGGACCGTATTTCCTTCTTTTGACCGTTACCACGCGTCGAAATGGGAATCGCTCGACGCTTATACGTTTTCCGCCGGGGATTTGATGAAACCGGCGTGATTCGAGCAAAAAAGTTGCTCGATTGAGAGCGACAACGGAGGGCCGGACTGATTACAATGCCCCTTCCGTGGAACAACGATCGGCACTTGGGATGTTCGCATGAATGTAGAATTGGATGACCGGTACACGACGGGAGAATACCTCTCGTCGACGGGGGGGACTTGGCATTTGGAGGATTCGCCGTACAAGGCGGATCAAATCATGCGAATCCTCCAACGGCATCCGCTTGATTTGCGCACCGTGTGCGAGATAGGATGCGGCGCCGGTGGAATCCTGGCCGAACTCAGCAAGCGTTTGGGGGATTCCGTTCAGTTCGTGGGATACGACATCAGCCCGCAAGCGCACAAGATTAGCCAGCAGTTTCGTCGTCCGAATATCAACTTCGTGCTCGGTGACGCTTTTGCCGACCAAGAGGTCTTCGACTTGGTATTGATCATGGACGTCGTGGAGCACGTCGAAGACTGCTTTGGCTTTTTGCGCAACGTCAAACAAAAGGGAACTTACAAGATCTATCACTTACCGCTGGAGATTTCCTGCTCGTCCGCCCTTCGTGATTCCTTCATGAACTCGTGGCGGCAAGTGGGGCATATCCATCGTTTTTCCGAATCGACCGCACTCGAGATTCTCAGATCCACGGGCCATGAAATCGTCGACTACGTGTTTACCCCCGGCGCACTTTCGTTGGCCAAGACGTCGCGCACGAAGTTTGCCAATCTGTTTCGAAGGATGTTTCCGCCGCGCTTAGCGACGCGTCTGTTTGGCGGATACTCGATCTTGATTCTGGCGAAATGAAATGTCCCTCCGATCGCCGTCGCGGCATTGGGAGATACGGAGGATGGGTTGGCCAGCCTTCGGCCTTGGACTGTTGCCGTTAAGACGAGTTTTGTCGGTCCCCGGCGCGCTTTGCACCAAAGGCTTCCACTCGATCGGGCCGGGACATACGACTTCGCCTTGCTGATTCTCATTTGGTGGGGTATCGGCCGTTCAAGGGAACGGAACCCGAGCGATGCTCAGGTTTTCTTGCGCCGTCGCTTTGTGAAAGATGATGCCCGTAGTTCCATGCAACCACTGGATTGGGGAGAATTCAATCCATCGGCGACATGGACTCTCAATGAAGTAGACGCGATGGCGGTAAAGAGCATTCAGGTTCGTCTTATCGCGTGCACGATCCCGAGCAGTTCAGTGGTTCGTAGAGATTCGCCGGGGTTAGAAGATGTTGAGGAACTCGTCGATTTCCAGGTCTTGAACTTGATCTTGAGGCTGCGCGGCGAAGAACCAATCTCGTCCGTCTCCTCCAAAAAGGGAGTCGATAGCCGTGTCGGTTAACACGGTTACGTTGGGAACGAGGAAGGTTTCGCCATTCGCGCGGGGTTCGGTTCCCGGGCCGAGAAGATTCTGCGTTCTGGTGACATAGGACCGTTCGGATGCCCACTCGGCATGGACGAACATGACGTCCGTGGCCGTTGGGAATTGCACTTTTCCCGAAATCATGATGTCATCGCCGGTTCCGCCATCGAGACTGTCGGTGCCGACATTTCCGATAATCACGTCGTTGCCATCGCCGCCCAGGAGCGTGTCGTTCCCTTTGCCACCGTCGATCAAGTCGTTTCCGATCCCACCTTCGACGTAGTCATTTCCATTGCCGCCGTAGATGACGTCGTCATCGTCGTCGCCAAAGAGACTGTCGTTGCCCCCTTCGCCGCCGTCGTCGTCGCCGTGAATGGTGTCGTTGCCGGTGCCGCCGTGCACGGTATTGGACGAATCTTTTCGACCTTCGCCGCCGTCGGCGTGTACGAGATCGTCACCGTCGCCGGCGTCGATGATATCGGACGCGGATTCGCCGCCGTCGCTATCGCCGTAGACGGTGTCGTTGCCGTCCCCGCCGGTAATCGTGTCGTTACCGAACATCCGGGCATGATCGCCATCCCCGAAGATCAGGTCATCGCCAATACCTCCGTCGATGGAGTCGCCGATGCCTTCTCCTCCATCGCCGTCGCCGTACAATGTGTCATTTCCCTCGCCGCCGATGACGGTGTCCGATCCGTAAGCAAAGCCCCAAGGTGGATTGACGATGTCGCCGATGGCAATGTCGTCGCCGTCCCCGCCGTCGATGACGTCGCTTCCTAGATTTCCGATGATGCTGTCATTTCCGCCGTCACCATGGAGCAAGTCGTTCAAGGTCCCACCAAGAAGCGTGTCATCATTGGCTCCGCCGTGAAGTTCCGCGATCTTGAGGGCGAAGGTCGACGCGTCGAGGATATCGTTCCCCGCGAGTCCGGAGCCGATGACGCGGCCGGTGATGTTACTAATGGTTTGCGAGTAATTGATCGCGTTGCCATTCAATAGTGTGACGATGAATTGGACGGTGTTGGCATCGACCTCGACGAACTGGACGTTGTCGTCCCCGCTGGAGCCATACCAATGCAGGTTCGTGAGGTTCTGGTTTTGGGAATCGGGCGCGGTTTCGTAGAGACGCACGTCCAGCGGATGGCTGAAGATAAGGCTGGTTCCTCCGCGAATGTCCGTTGCCCAGAACCTTACATTGCTGACGCCCACCGTCGAAAAGACGTGCGAAAGCTCGATGTAATCCCCCATGGCAAAGTTTTCATCCGCATTGCCGTCCCCGTCCCAATCGACGAATAGCGTGAACCCGGCAAGCTGGTCATCGGGATTGGAGTCCGTTGCATCCAGCGCAAAAGTGGCGCTGTTTCCGTAGATGAGCACGTCCGGAGCAGTGATCTGCAGATTGGGACCGAGGTTGACCACTGCCACGGTGGTGCCATTGGACTCAATCACGGGACTATTGCCGTCCGTGACGCGTACTTTCACGTTCTCCCAGACGGTCTGTAGCGTGATGCCGAACTGGAGCAGCTGTTCCCAGGTTAGCGTGGGGGTAACGCCGAAGGCGTCGCCGAAGATTCCATCCCCATTGATATCCCAGTCGAACTGGAGAATGTCTTCGGGATCGAAATCTCGCGTGGCTGAAGCGTCGAGCGTCAGCGAGCCGTAGTCGCTGACGACGAACGGGCCGATCAACGGCACCACGGGAATGTAATTTCCCGGACCCTCCACGGGCCCAATGGAAGGATGGGCAAAATGGCGCGCGTTGTCGAGCACGTCATATTCGACCGCGATCCCGAACAGGGTGTGAATTCCACCACGCAAGTAGTCCGCCCCCGTGGCCGCGTTACCGATTGGTGGCGAGGTCGTGAGAATGAATTGATAGGGGTCATTATCGACACCATTAGCGCCTGCTTGGACGACCTGGTAGGTGGCGTTGGCTTGAAGCCTGGAAGCATCGTTCCAAACCGACAAGGTAAAGGGGCTGATGCCGTCATTGGAGAAGATGGAGTTCCCGATATAGACGTTGTCGTCCCCGGGAGACGATCCGCTGGATAGAACCCAGCTCGCCGCGACGGTGCTCCGGACGTCGAAATGGGAGTTCAGGATCCAGAACGGCTGTCCATTGACGGGACCGAAGATTCCGCGCGATTGGGCCGTGCCGTTGGTGAGCTCGAAAATGGAATTGACGAGTAACCCGCCGGTCGAGCCGCTCGAAAGCACGCTCGCGTTCCGATTGATGGTCGCCTTGATTCGGAGGTTTACGACGCTGCTGAGTGAGCTGATCGACCAGGTCGCTTCCCGGTTGTGGACAACGCTGTAGCCGACGACATAGTGCCGCCAGGTATTGGGGTCGTTGATCGAGCCGGAAAGCTGAGTGTAGTCATAGCTGACGGCGCCATTGGCATAGCTTGCGCCCGGCAGGTCTTCGACGGTGGTGGATCCGCCACGCACGATGACGAGCGCGGGAGCCGCGTTGTTTCCGCTATGCCCATAGAAACTCGGGGAATTGTCGAAGCGAGCGGAATTGTTTAAACCCACGAAGCCGGTCATGGGCAGGATGCCGAACCGCGCGACGCAATTATCGAAGATAACCTCGTGGCCGCCATTGCTTTGATAGGCGTTGAAATTGTTGGCGCCCGCTACCGTGGCATTGAGATATCCACTCACGCAATTCTTAAAGAGGGTGATTCCCCCCGTCGAACCAGGCAATTCGCCGAGCGTCGAGGGGCCATGGCGACCTTGGTAATAGGCGTCACAGTTGAGAAAGACGGCGGATTCCGTTCCGGTCACCTGGGACTTAAAGCCGTAGTGTTGGTATTGCTCGCCCGCCGCGCATCCCCATCCATCGGCACGAATGTCTTGGACAAGGCACCCATCCCCTGAAACGGTGACGCCGTCCCCGCGACTAAAGGTGTTCGCGCCCGGCGTCCAATTCGTCGCGTTAATCGCCTCGAAGGAGAGCGTGCCAGGCGATACGGAACCCCGCGCATTGACATGAAGGGTGTCGTTTGCCGCGTCCCAATACCAGGACCCGTCGGTGGAGTCCACGGCGGCGACGCTGGTCACGTACGTGTACGCCGACAGGCGCGCATTCTCGCTCGACGATTCTCGAATCCATCCAATCTTGTTCGGCGTCAGATAGGTGTACCGCGTTGCCGACGCTTGCATCCAGCCCCCATTGGGAATGGACTGCGTGAAGGCGCTGAAGACGGGCTTTTCCCCTGTGCCGTAGGCGCCCACGGTAATGAAGTCCTTGGTAAGCGCGAGCCCGAACTGTTCTCTCCATACCTCGCCCCGCTTGAAGAGCAAGGCGATGTTCCCGTTGCCATCATTGATCAGTTGCTGGGCCTTGTTGATGGAGCGGAACGGATTTGCTTCGGTTCCATCACCGGTGTAGTCGGAGCCGGACTGGGAGAAGTAATAGGTAGTGGCCCGCGCTTGGTTGGCGTAGTTCAAGCGGACGTTCACCAAGGCGTCGTACCAGGAGAGCCAGTCGACCGACGTGACGGGGGGGGGTTCTCCAACGACTTGGGAATAGGTACCCGTGATCGGGCCGGTGGTCGGGGTCAGACTGACGCCAAAGGACACTTGGCCGATGACTGGCGGGGGGGAGTTCGTCTCCTGCCCCGTGCTCGTGTCGACGATCGGGAGGATGGAGGTGTCCGGGAGCCCGGAGGTCGCCAGGACCGTGCGGTCTTCAAGCGTCTCGAAAAAGAGCCGCATCGAATGCACCGGACGTCCTGCGCGAGATTTGCCGTCGTGGCGAAATCGCCGAGGTTTTGGATCGGTGGGCATGACCTCGATTGTCTCCCCGCATGAAGAGCTTCTGGATCGTCGAATCGTTACCCGCCTTGTCCCCCCGACAACGCAGGTAGGCAAGGGAACAAAGGTTCCCGCGCCAACGTCGACCACTTCCGGTTCCCGGAGCGACGTCGTGTGTTTGAAGCGGTTCTGGTTCGCGGAGTCCGAATGACTTCGTTCTCCAGCTTTTTCTATTTGGGAGAGGTCGTTCCCCTGGAACTTGGCGACGACAGGTTTGGCACGTTCGCCTGCCGTTTTGGAACATTTCGACCACCAATTCGAGGGATGTTCCCTACGTTCGCGCGGGGTAGGCGAAAATTGTAACACCTGGCCTGACAAACTTCAAGCGTTTAGAGACACTTGAAGGGCGCATTCCAAGAAGGAGGAATGGCGGGGAATCCAGCGTCTATGCCTGCCAGATCTTTTCCATGAATTCCTTGCACCGCCGAGTCGCGCCACGAGAGTCCACGACCAGCCGGGAATGCCGCACAATCGTTGGCCAATCATAGGCGGAATGGTCGGTGGCAATGAGCACGCAATCCTGTTCCGCCAGATATTCCGGGGAAAGGGCCTGGCTTTCCTTGGGTTCCATGTCGTAATGACGCATGCGTGGGAGTTTGGAAATATGGGGATCGTTGTAAGTCACGGTCGCGCCCAGTTCTTCAAGTCTTGCCATCAACTCGAAACTGGGGGACTCACGCGGGTCGTCCACATCCTTTTTGTACGCCATTCCAAGAATGCAGATCTTGCTTCCCCGAATGGGTTTGCAGTGAGAATTGAGCGCGAGGTTCACGCGTTGAATGACGTATTGCGGCATGGAGGTGTTGATCTCGCCTGCCAGTTCAATGAAGCGGGTGTGGAACTGGTACTGGCGCGCCACCCAGGAGAGGTAGAAAGGGTCGATGGGGATGCAATGCCCGCCGAGGCCAGGTCCCGGATAGAAGGGTTGAAAGCCGAACGGTTTGGTGCTGGCCGCCCCGATGACTTCCCAGATGTCTATTCCCATCCGCTCGAAGAGGATTTTTAACTCGTTGACCAACGCGATATTGATCGAGCGGTACGTGTTTTCCAGGATTTTGCACGCCTCGGCGACCTCCGGACTCCCCACCCCCACCACGCGTGGCACGATCGCCTGATACAGCGTGGCCGCCAACTCGTGGCTTTGCGGGTCCAAGCCGCCGACCACCTTGGGGATTTTGGCCGCGGAATGGTCCGGGTTTCCGGGATCTTCCCGCTCGGGGCTGTAAGCCATGTAGAAATCTTCGCTCGCCTTCATCCCCGTTTCCTCCAGGATCGGCCTCATGACTTTGCGAAGCGTTCCTGGATAGGTCGTGCTTTCGAGGATGACCAGTTGGCCTGGGGTCAAATGGTCGCGGATGTCTTCGGTGGTCGCGATGACGTAGGACATATCGGGCTCTTGATTCTGGGTTAACGGCGTGGGAACACAGATCAAGATGACGTGGACCGATTTCAATTCGCTCATGTCGGTGGTCGCGTGAAAGCGTCCCGAACGCCGCATCTCCGCGATGCTGGAGGGCTCAATGTGGCCGATATAGCTTTGACCGTCGTTGAGCATTTTGGTTTTTGTCGGGTCGCAATCGAAGCCGACGACGCGAAAGCCTACCTGTTCCAGAATCTTCACCAGCGGCAGGCCCACGTAGCCCAGGCCAATAACGCCGATGACGGCTTCTTTTTGCTTAAGTCGAATCAGATCGGAAGAAAAAGTGGCGACGGACATCCGGTCCCCTTGGTCTAGAAAATCGTCGACGGCTCTCGATGGGTTACCGGAATCCTAGCACGAGTTTCCGCCGGAATGAACGGCCACCTCGCGGACTTGTTTTTTCCCAGGGGTGATTTTCCCAGGGGGACGGAGAAGGGACCGGCGGATGGCTCACTTCCAGAATGGGAGGCTTGGGTAGGTTGCATTGGCGCAGGGTTCACGCTACGTTGGCACCTGACGTTTGCTCCCCCTTGCACCTTGTTGACCTCGGCGTTTCGCCAAGCTAGGCTTCGGACAATCCCGGCCGGGAGGCGGGGGGACGGGTGGGTCAAGGTGATCGTCGTCCGCGGAGGGCGCGTCCACTGGATCGGTTTACGAGAGTTGCGAGCGATTGCTGCTGAACAGGCGGGCATCGAGATGTCGCGCCGCGCGGAACATTCCCTCGTCCTACGAGGCAAGGTGGATTCAGCTAGGGGAGTTTTCGTTTGAAGGTTTTGGTCACGGGCATCGCGGGCTTCATCGGATTCCACCTCGCGCGGCGGCTGCTCGCCGCGGGACACGAGATCGTCGGCCTGGACAATCTCAACGACTACTACGACGTCCAGCTCAAAAAGGACCGCCTGGCTCAATTGGAGGGGCGTCCGGGATTTCGCTTCGTTCTCGGGGAACTATCGGACCGGGCGGGCATGGAGTCGTTGTTTCGCGAGGCACGACCCCAGCGGGTCATTCATCTTGCAGCGCAAGCGGGAGTACGCTACTCGATTGAAAACCCTCACGCCTATGCCGAAAGCAACTTGCTCGGCTTTTTGAACATCCTCGAGGGCTGCAGGCATCATCGGATCGAACACCTGGTCTACGCGTCGTCGAGTTCGGTCTACGGGGACAATCGAAAAAGTCCATTTTCCGAGCATGATTCGGTGGATCATCCGGTCAGCTTTTACGCGGCGAGCAAAAAAGCCAACGAACTTATGGCTCACAGCTACAGCCACATGTACGGCTTGCCGACGACGGGTCTACGGTTCTTCACGGTCTACGGACCTTGGGGCCGGCCGGACATGGCGATGTTCCTGTTCACGAAGGCAATCCTCGCCGGCAAGCCGATCCAGGTCTTCAATCACGGCAAGATGCGCCGAGATTTTACCTATGTCGATGACATCACCGCGGGAATCGAGCGGGTGGCGGACAAGGTCCCTGTTGCCAATCCCCGTTGGGGTGAAGAACAGGGGAGGGTAGCGACCCGGCGACGAGTTCGGCACCGTATCGCGTTTTCAACATCGGCAACGGTCAACCGGTGGATTTGATGCGTTTCATCGAGGTCATTGAGGAAAACGTGGGAAGAAAGGCGATAATCGAATTCCTTCCGATGCAGGCGGGCGACGTCCCCTCGACGTACGCGGATGTCTCGGAGCTATTCGCCGCCGTCGGCTATCGTCCCTCGACTTCGGTGGAGGTGGGGACGAAGGCATTCGTCGAATGGTATCGTGACTACTATCGCGTAATCTAAGCGGCAATATCGAGTATCAGAAAGGTGATGGCGTATCTCCCGGCCCGGTCTCTTGGAGAGCCTTGGCGCTAGCCGCCGTTCGCGGCGTCAATATGGGAGCCGGGTTTCGCCGTTTCTTTTCTGAGCGGCAATAAGTCCCCGCGGATGCGACAACGAGGTTCTTGAGGCGGAATCCATGATGCGCGACCGAAGGGACTCAGCGGGTCGATCGGACTGTCGGCGTCGATTTTCAAAACCTGAAGCTCGGCAGGACGTTTGAATGCCGCATTTCCCGGTTCGACGACTTTTCTTGCAATGGTACCGCTTCTTGCCGTATCATTTTGCCCGCGTTGCCGCTAGCCGCGAACTCTTGGGAAAAGAAGGGGTGGAGGTTGTCGGCTTCGAAACGGCGTCGCAGGACGAGATCTATTCTCGAAACGAGGTGATTGATCTCGAGAAGCATGCTCGGCACACGGTGTTTCCGGGGCGTTCGTTTCACACGATTCCGGTGCCGGAGGTACTGGAGGGAGTGCACCGCGCCCTGGATGAACTTCAGCCGGACGCCATCGCCATCAACGGTTACGGCATCGCGGATGGTCGCGCGTGCCTGCTATGGTGCCAGAGAAACGAGCGCCCGGCGATATTGATGAGCGAGAGTTGGAGCGGCGACGCGCCCCGTTCGGAATGGAAAGAATGGCTCAAGTCGTGGATCATCCGACAATTTGACGCAGCCTTGGTGGGCGGGACTCGGCAGGCGGAATATATCGGGTCGTTGGGGATTCCACGCGGAAGAGTTTTCACTGGTTACGACGCCGTTGACAACGACTATTTTCGCCACGGCGCCGAAGAGGCGCGAAGAAACGCCGCCGCCTTGCGCGCCAGGTTTCGTCTGCCGGAGAATTACTTTTTATCGAGCGGCCGATTCGTGCCCGAGAAGAACCTTGCCTTCCTCTTGGAAGCATACGCGGAATATCGCCGGCAGGTGGGAACGGAAGCATTTGATCTGGTGCTGTGCGGTGACGGACCGCTTCGGCCGGAACTCGAGGCGTGCGCCAAGCGATGGAACTTGACGGAGAACGTTCACTTCGCGGGGTTCGTCCAATACGGGAACATGCCCGTTTATTTGGGCCTGTCCCGAGCGCTCGTGCACGTAAGCTTGGTCGAGCCGTGGGGCCTGGTCGTCAATGAAGCGATGGCGTCTGGTTTGCCAGTTCTGGTTTCCGACCGTTGTGGTTGTTCGCCGGATCTGGTGCAACCGGGAGTGAACGGGTACACTTTCTCTCCGGATCGGAAAGACGCGATCGTTCGGTCGCTGGTGCAGGCGACGCGGGAGGCGGATCTTTCGAAAATGGGAGCGGCCTCCTCGGCTCTCGTGGAACGGTGGTCGCCGGCGGCGTTCGCGGAGCACCTGCGCTTGGCAACGCTTGCCGCGTGTGAACGGAGAAAGAGCCGGCGACGATCACTCATCGTCGACGGTCTGGTACGACTGAGTCTCAAGGTTTAGCAATGCAAGTGACTTTCCTCACGCCTTCGATCTCCCGAATGGGCGGTGGCATTTCCCACATTGTGTTGCGCGTTTCTCAATGTGTTTCCCAACTCCATTCGCAGGTACAGGTTCTCGGTCTGCAGGATGAATATTCCGAGGTCGATCTTCAGGATTGGAAGCCGCTTGAACCTAAAACATTTCCTCGCTTGGCCTTTCAGAAATTCGGCTGGTCACCCAGTCTTCGTCGCGCCATGTCCCGGGTGAACGGCACCGATTCCCTGGTTCATCAACACGGAATCTGGACCTATCTGTCGGTGGTTTGCAGCGAATGGCGCAAGCGCACGGGGCAGCCGACCGTTATTTCTCCCCACGGCATGCTCGAGGCATGGGCGCTCGCCAATTCGCAATGGAAGAAGCGACTGGCCACTCGGTTGTACGAGAGGGCCAACCTCGCGATCTGCTCGTGCATTCAAGCGACGTCGGAATCGGAGTTGGCAAGTATCCGCAATTTCGGCCTCAATCGGCCGGTCGTCCTCATTCCCAATGGCGTGGACATTCCTCTCCTCGACTTGACGGAACGGTCCGAAGGAAAGAAGCCGGACGCGGATGGCCGGAAAATCCTCCTCTTTCTCAGCCGGATTCATCCCAAGAAAGGGCTTGTGAACCTGTTGCGGGGTTGGGCTCAAGTGACGGAGGACGCGAAGGATTGGCGTTTGGTTCTCGCGGGACCGGACGAAGTCGGCCACATTCGCCAGATCAAACAATTGATAAGCGATCTTGCGATCGGAACGAGCGTGGAATACGTCGGCCCTCAATATGGGGCGGGCAAGGACCATTGGCTCCGGCGGGCGGATGCCTTTGTTCTTCCCTCCTTTAGCGAGGGCTTCTCGATCGCGGTGCTTGAAGCCATGGCCTACGGCCTGCCTGTTTTGATGAGTCCGCAGTGTAATTTCCCCGAAGCGATGCGGGCGCGCGTAGCGCTGTGCGCCGAACCGCAAGTGGAAACCATCGCGCGGGGACTTCGCAATTTATTCGATTTGTCGCCCAGGGATAGAGTGGAACTCGGTGGACGCGCCCGTGAGTTCGTGGCCCGGGAGTATTCGTGGAAAGGGGTCGCCGATCGCCTGGGGGAGGTGTATCGGTGGCTTCTCGGGGAGGTAACCCTCCCGGGTCGGTCTGTGTTCAGTGACGGAATGGCTCCGAATCGCTAGCCGTTGAATACGGGAGAACTCGCAGTGGAAAGGTTGCTTATGAAAGAGACCTCTTACCGAAGGTTGGTGAGATGCGCGTAACCTACTTGACGCCTTACATTTCGCGGACGGGCGGAGGTGTTTCAAATAGCGTTCAAAGAGTTGCCCAGAGCGTTGCAGAGTTGGATGGTACGGTCGAAGTTTTCGCGTTTGATGATCCGTTTGCCTCCCAGGACCTGTCGAACTGGAAGCCCCTGGTGCCGCGCGTTTTTCCGCGGCAAGCCTTGAAGAAGTTCGGATGGGCGCCCGAGTTGGAGCGCGCGCTTCGCGGATTCGAAGGCAAAGAGACCATCGTTCACCAGCACGGCATCTGGACGTACATCTCGATTGTCTGTCACCGCTGGGGTCGACGAACCCGGCAACCGACGATCATTTCGCCCCATGGCATGCTCGATCCGTGGGCGTTGGCGAACTCTCGTTGGAAGAAACAGCTCGCGCTGTTCGCCTACGAGCGGAAGAACCTTTTCCAGTGTTCCTGCATCCATGCCATGTCGGAATCGGAAATGGAGAGCATTCGCTCGTTTGGCTTGAACGGAGCGATGGCATTTATCCCCAATGGCGTGGATATTCCGCCGGAGAAAGTGGTTCCCAAACCTCCCCATAAGGATCAGCGAAGAGTCCTGCTGTTTCTCGGTCGAATGCACCCCAAAAAGGGACTGATTCCCTTGCTCGACGCCTGGCACAAACTCGGCAAGGGAGTCGCCGACTGGCATTTGGTGATGGCGGGGCCCGATGAGATTGGCCACGTGGCTCAGGTCCAAAAGCACGTCAAGAACCTGGGATTGGAGAACTCGGTTTCCTACATCGGACCTCAATACGGCGAAGCGAAGGATGCGTGCCTCAGGCACGCGGATGCGTTCGTGCTCTCTTCTTTCAGTGAAGGATTTCCCATCGCCATCCTCGAGGCCATGGCGTACGGGTTACCTGTTTTGATGAGTCCGCAGTGTAATTTCCCCGAAGCAATGCGCGCCAACGTGGCGTTGTGCGCCGACATGGACGTGCCATCGATCGCGAGCGGTCTTCGCGAGCTTCTCGGCATGACCGACGAACAGCGGAAGGATCTGGGGGCGCGCTCCCGCGAGTTCGTCGCCAAGAACTACACCTGGGAAAGCGTCGGTCGGCAAATGATGGACGTGTACCGCTGGCTGCTCGGCGGCGGATCAGCGCCCGGTTTTGTATCCGGCAAGCGGTAGAAGGCTCGCTTGGGAGATTACGTCCCCTCACGTCGTTCGCATTTGCTTATTCGTAGCCATTGGGATGCTTCTGGTGCCATCGCCAAGCGGTTTCGATGATGCTTTTGATGTCGGTGTATTTGGGCTTCCACCCAAGCTCGCGGACGATTTTCTCCGGCGTGGTGACGAGTACCGCAGGATCGCCAGGCCTACGTCCCACGACTTCGTATTTGATGGAGTTCCCCACGACTTCGCCGCATGCCTTCACCACTTCGAGCACGGAAACGCCGGTCCCGGTGCCGAGGTTGTATTCCGTTCCCCTGCCGGGCTGAATGGCCTCGATGGCAAGTTGGTGTGCCTGAGCCAGATCCTCGACGTGCACATAGTCGCGAATGCAGGTTCCATCGCGCGTGTCCCAATCGGCGCCGCAGACTTGCAATTGCGGCCTTTTGCCGATCGCCACGTAAAGTGCGAGCGGAATGAGGTGGCTTTCGGACTTTCGGTGCTCGCCGAACTCCCCATCCGAATCCGCGCCGGAGGCATTGAAGTATCGCAAACTCGCATAGCCGAGCCCGTAGGCGCGCGAGTAGTCCCGGATCATCCATTCCGCCGCTAATTTGCTGCGGCCGTAAGCATGCTCGGGGTTCTGCGGGTCGTCCTCGCGTATCGGCATCTGCTCTCGATTGCCGTAAGTCGCCGCCGTGCTGCTAAAGACGATCTTCTTGACTCCCGCCTCGAGCATCGCGTCGAGTAGGTTCTTGGTCCCGATCACGTTCACGCGGTAATAGGCATCGGGATCGGAGACCGATTCCGGGACGGAGGCAAGGGCGGCGAAGTGCATGACCGCTTCGATCCGATGTTCCCGCATCGCTTTGACCATCGCGGGGATGTCGGACAAGTCTCCGACGACGAGCCTGTCCGCGGGAATCGCCTTACGATTGCCGGCCGACAAATTGTCATACGCAATGGGGTCGTGTCCGTTCTTGAGCAGCCAGCGCAGAGTCGTGCTACCGATATACCCCGCGCCCCCCGTTAAAAGAATCTTCATCGAACTCAATCTCCCCGCTCGCGCGCCCCTTGAATCGTTCTTTGTCCCGGATCGTTTTTATCCGAAATCTTGCGTGAGTACCAGATCGCATGCCGATTTCAAATCGTTCGTCACCGCGACGCCAGGGGGAATCTTCGCGGCATCGAGCGTAGCGACCTCCCCGTGTCCAAGGAGAATGTTCCCCTTGCATCCCGCGTTTTTTCCGGCCAACGCGTCCCGGAGCGAATCGCCTATCATCCACGAACGAGCGACGTCGAGGGACAAATCCCTGGCGGCTTTCAGCAGCATTCCCGGGCCAGGCTTCCGATCCGGGTGTTCGATGGCGTCAGGATCGTCGACTTGAGGAGCGACGGGACAAAAGTAGATGCCGTCCAAGGCGGTACCCGCCGCCCCCAATTGCCGGCAAAGTTCGCGATTGACCTCGTGCATCTCTTGTTCGGTGTACATCCCGCGGCCAATCCCCGATTGATTCGTCACGATCACGCAGGCGTAACCCCGAGCGCGCCATCGTTGAATCGCCGCCGCGGCATCGGAGAAAAGCTTGACTCCGCGCGGATCCGAGAGATAGCCGGGGTTCTCGATCACCGTGCCGTCGCGATCGAGGTAAATGGCCCCCCGCATGCCCGAATTATTCCAACCACGTTCCGCCAGGATCGACCGAGCCAACTGGTCGCGACGATCCGTTTCTTCTTTGCCGTCCAGGGAAAGGAATCGACCTCGATGAACCCATCCCATGGTCTTGCCAGCGGATTCGAGGGGAAGGCTTTCCCGGGAGGAACCATCGGTGGATCGAACTTTCTCGAGAGTGATTCCTGCTTCGCTCCACGCTTGAGGAAACGCGCTCGTCTCGCGGGCGCTTACGGGCCCGGAGTACACGCCACGAGCCATGAACCAGCGCGTTCGGTTTGGAGCCAAGGCGAGGGGAACCAGCATCCTGGTAAGTTCGTTGTCGTTTTCTCGGTGCCGATGAACGAAATCGGTCAGCTTCATGTCGCCGACCGCGTTTGCCTGAATTCGGAGGATGAAGTGAAACTTGCCCCGTCGTCGTTCTGCTTCATCCATGCTTGCGTAAACGGACAATACGCCGCGACGTTCGATGACATCCTTTAGGATTTTCTGGTTCGCCGCGTCTTCGTCCGCGAGGATGACGAGGTCAAGAATTCCCGCATCGATAACGAGGTCCAGCCAGTACTCGAGCATCGGCCGTCCGGCTAATCGCATGCCAAAATCAACGCCGGCCATATTGCCGGGAGTGGTTCCGCGGACGCGTCCGGTGGCGTCGAGAATCGCGAGTAATTGATTTGCCCCGTCCATCGTCTCACGCAGCGGTTACAAAGAAACTTGTCATGAAAACAGCATATGGATTGGCTTGTTCGGAGTAAGCGATGTCAGCGACCGATCGTTTCCGAAAGTCGACCTCGGGGTACGTTATTGGGGCCGAAATTCTTGCCTCCGGTGAAGGGAGTTGGCACAATCGGCAGGGAAGTTTTTGCTCTTTATGGAGAATCAGAAAAGTAATGTTCACCGGCATTATTTTTCTGGGCGGCAAGAGAACCGAATTCCCGCTGGGGAGGAGATAATCCATGCGCGCGATACCTTTGGCCGGCATGGGCGTCGTAATGTCCGCTGCCTTGGCGATGGCGGGTAGCTGGCCACAGTTTCGTGGCCAGGATGGGAATGGTCTGGCCGTCGGTACGTTTCCCCTCCCCACGGAGATCAGTCCGGAGCACGGGGTGAAGTGGAAAGTAGCCATCCCGCAAGGAATCTCTTCTCCGACAGTCACTCCCACCAGAATCTTCCTTACCGCCTCGGACAGTGAGAACGGCAAACTCTACGTCCTGGCATTCGATCGAAGCACCGGGGCAAAGATTTGGCAGCAGGAAGTGCCTCCGCGAGGGGACGAAGAGATTCATTCCATCGGCAGCCATGCTCAGTCAACCCCGGTGACCGATGGCGAGCGAGTCATCAGTTTTTTCGGCTCCGCGGGTATGTTTTGCCACGACACGGACGGGAATCTTCTCTGGCAAATACCGATGGGACCTTTCAAGAATAATTTCGGAGCTGGAAGCTCTCCCATCCTGGTCGGCAATAAGGTAATTCTCAATCAAGATCATGACACCGATTCATTTTTAATGGCTATCGACAAATGGACCGGGAAAACGATTTGGAAAACCGACCGGTCTTCGTTCCCTCGAGGCTATGCCACGCCGGTTCTCTGGAAGGGGACGACAAAGCCACAGATCGTCATCGCCGGTACTTTACAGGTCAAAGGTTATGATCTCGAAACGGGCGAAGAAGTCTGGAGCGTGGGGGGGATCTCCCGAATCGTGAACATGACCCCGACGGTCGGTCCGGACGGAACGCTCTATGTACCCGCGTGGTCCCCGGGCGCGGACGAAAATGACCGCATCGAAGCGCCTCCCTTCGATGACGCCTTGCGGGAAATCGACGAAAACAAGAACGGCACCATTGAAAAGAATGAAGTCCGTGACGGCGCGCTAAAACAGCGTTTCGATCAAATCGATCGTGACAAGGATGGCCACATCAGCCGCGAAGAGCATGAAAGCATGCGCAATGTTTTCGAACAGGCCAAGAATGTGCTGGTTGCGATTCGGCCGGGGGAGGGGGGATATCACGAATTCCCATGTCCTTTGGACCAAGGGGGCGGTGATTCCACTTCCCTACGTTCCCAGTCCCGTGGTGTACAACGACCATTTGTTCATGGTTCGCAATGGCGGGATCGTTTCGAGCGTCGACGCGGGCAGTGGCGAACCGGTCAAGAAGGGACGCATCTCCTCGCGCGGCGATTTTTACAGCTCGCCGGTCGCCGGCGACGGCAAGGTGTTTTTCTTCAGCAAGGGGGAGAGGTGAGCGTTATCTCCGCGGAACCCCAGTGGAAAGAGTTGCACCATGCGGACTTCAAGGAGGAGATCATGGCGACCCCCGCCATCGTGGACGGGATGATCTTCCTCCGTACCCGGGACCACCTCTATTGTCTTACCACCAGCCCCACGGGGACGGCGGGGCTTTTTCCATGAGAACAACGGAATCGCCGATTACTTGATCGGTGAGTAGTCCGTCGGGGCGAGAAACTTCGCCTCGACCTTGGCGACGAGTGGCCCGTTCTTGTGCGATTCCTTGTAGGCGGCTTTCCAATCCGGATCGTCGAGGAACGCCTTCCAAGACGTTTCCCGGGCGGCCTTGTCCGGATACGCCAGGAGGTAGATGAGCGTGTTCTTCGATTCCGGGCCATCGGTCGGGACCCAGTAGCCGACGAGGTCCATTCCGTGTTTCACGAAGAGCTTGTTGGTGTGTTCGCGGAACCGCTTGTGCAGGTCCTCGAACTTACCGTCGTGCGCGGTGTAGATTCGCAGTTCGAATAGCCGATCGGTTTTTTTGTCCTCCGCAGACAAAAGACTCGCGGTCCAGCCGGCGGCCAACAGCGTGATTCCCAGCACCAGACCCTTCATTCCTCGACAGCACATGTGGATCTCCTTTTCTTGTCCGCCACGGTTTGATGCTCAAGCCATTCGCCTCGCCCCATGGAGCGATCAAGCGACGAAAAACCGCGTCCTCGGGTGGCGGGACGTGTACCGTAATCGCCGGCGTTGGGGAAAACAAGCGGCCCCACGATAGAAATTTTCGATCGTCGGTGAGTTCGTGAGAACGTCGACGATCGACATAAACGGGTCTAAAACCGCCGTGGTTTCGAGATTTGTGCGATGGTGCCGCCCGAACAATCCGGACTTCACGGAAACTTCAGGTCGGGTTCACCGGGTCCACACGCCAGTCTTCTATGTTTCCGTCGAACGATCCCGCGTCGCCGCGAAGGAATCGTCGGCGACCGAGTTCGGAGGCCATGGAGTACTTGATCATGCGAACCGTACGTTCGGTATTCGTCAGCGACCTGCACCTGGGATGTCGGTACGCGAACGCGGCCGCGTTCCTCGAGTTCCTTCGCGGCCATCAGCCGGAGTACCTGTACCTCGTCGGCGACATGTTCGATGGGTGGAAGCTGCGAAAACGTTGGTATTGGAACGAGACCTATAGCCGAATCATCGACCATGTCCTGCAACTGAGTCGGCAAGGGACCAAGGTCTGCTATACCCCGGGAAATCACGATGAGTTCCTTCGCGGATTCGAGGCGAAGTTCGGTGGCATCGAAATCAAGGACGAGTTTATTCACACCACCGCGAGCCAGAGAAAACTCCTCGTCATTCATGGCGACCGATTCGACCACGTCGAATCCAATGCCAAGTGGTTGTCATGCGCCGGCGACGTCGCCTACACCGTGCTCCTCAAGGCGAACCAGGGATTCAATCATGTCCGGAGCCGCTTAGGCATGGAGTATTGGTCCATTAGCAGCTGCATTAAGCAGAAGGTGAAGATTCTCACCAGCCTGGTCAGCGACTTCGAGAACCTTATTGTTCGTTATGCGACGGCGAAAGGATGCAGCGGAATTGTCTGCGGCCACAGTCATACGCCACGCATCAAGCAACTCGACGGGTTCACCTATTTCAATACCGGCGATTGGGTCGAGAGCTGCACGGCCCTGGTGGAATACCACGACGGGGAATTGGAACTCCTCCATCGTCCGCTGCCCCGCGTGAAGAAAGTTCCCACCGCTCCCCGGCAACTGGGCTGGGCCGGCGTGGCCCCGTTTTTCCCCCGCTGGGGGGCGGAAGCGAAGGAATGCCGGCGGCAAAGCGAAGTGTCCGTGTAGCTCTGGTCGGTTGCGGCGCGTCGAGTTCTTCTAGGCACGGGAGTCCATCAAGCACATGGCGATTTTCGATTGGATCGGGCAACGCTGCTTCGGAATGGTGCACGGGAACAACCTGGTTTACAACACCTGCTGGGAAGATCCGCGCCTGGATCGCGAGGCACTCGGACTGACGGCGGAACATCAGGTACTCGTCATCACTTCCGCGGGCTGCAACGCTTGGAGTACGCTTTGGATGCTCCCGGACGCGTCCATGCCGTCGACGTGATCCCCGGCAAAACGCGTTATTGGAACTCAAGATCGCCGGCATTCGCGCGCTCGATTTCGAGGCTTTCTTTCAAATGTTTGGAGAAGGCCGATTGCCCGACGCGCGGTGTTTATCGGCGGTGGCTTCGTCCGGAGTTGTCCCCCTTCGCCAGGGCTTATTGGGATCGGCGGATCGAGTTCTTTGACGGGAGGGGCTGGCGGCCGTCGTTCTATTTCCGTGGCACCACGGGAATCTTCGCGCGTTTGGTCAATTGGTACATCGATCGCGTCGCGAACCTGCGTGGACCCGTCGACGATGTCCTGGCGGCGAAATCGGTCGAGGATCAGCGGCGCATCTATGATGACCAACTTCGCGATGTGTTCTGGAAACGGACACTCCGAGCCGCCATCCGCAGGGACACGACGTTGTCCCTGCTGGGCGTCCCCAGGCCGCAACGCCGACAGGTCGAACGAGACTACGTCGGCGGCATCGCAAAATTCGTCGAGGATAGCGTCGAGGCGGTCTTTCGAGAGCTGCCACTTGCCGACAATTATTTCTGGCGCGTCTATCTCACCGGTCAATACACGCGCCAATGTTGTCCTGAGTACCTCCGGGAAGATAACTTTCGAAAACTGAAGGGAGGCCTGGTCGATCGCGTCACGCCTTGCACCGCGACGATCCGCGAGTTCCTCGCCCGTTTCGAGGGCCCCATTCATCGTTTCGTGCTCCTCGACCACATGGATTGGATGGCCTCCGCCTGTCATCCGGAGCTGGTTCGCGAATGGGAAGCGATTCTCGCGAAAGCGGCTCCTGGGGCTCGACTTCTATGGCGGAGCGGCGGACTGGCGGTCGATTATGTCGATCCCCTGGAACTCGAATATCGCGGGAGTAGGGTGCGAGTCGGCGAACTCCTCCGCTACGATCGGCCGCTCGCCGCTCGACTTCACCGCAAGGATCGTGTGCACACGTATGGAAGTTTCTCCATCGCCGACCTCGTTGCCCTTTAAACCAAGGCTTTTACTGAAGTGGCGACGTCTCGAAGCGGGTTGGTTCGGGCCAGGGAAGTGGGGTTAGGGCATGTCATTGGCGGGTGATCTCAAGATACTCTACCACCTGACACTCGCGCCGGTTCGTGGGAAAACCCATGCCGAGCGGCTCGAAAACTTTTACCGTGGGCAGGCGTCGGAATACGATCGATTTCGCGATCGTTTGCTTCCGGGAAGGAACGAATTGTTCGCGTCGCTTTCCGCGCGAGAGGGAACCGTTTGGATCGACATGGGGGCAGGAACGGGCTCCAATGCCTTGCTCTTGGGTGACCGCATCCAAAGATTGGGATCGATGTACCTGGTGGATCTTTCGCCATCTCTACTCCATCGTGCCAGGCTGCGCATCGAAGAAAGGGGCTGGGACAACGTCAGGGCCTTCGAGGCGGATGCGACGCGATTTCAGCCCTTCGAAACCGCCGTCGACGTGGTAACCTTCTCCTATTCGCTCACGATGATCCCCGACTGGTACGCGGCGATCGACCGCGCCTGGGAGTTACTGCGCCCCGGCGGCACGATCGGAGTTGTTGACTTTTTCGTCTCGAGAAAATACCCCGCCGCCGAGCGTCGCCAACATTCCTGGTTCACGCGCCATTTCTGGCCCGCCTGGTTCGGCTTCGACGGCGTGCACCTCCATCCGGATCACCTGCCTTACCTCGAACGCCGTTTCGCCACCGTGAGCGTTCACGAAAGTTATGCATCCGTTCCGTATCTTCCTGGCGCCAGGGTTCCCTACTACCGTTACATTGGCAAGAAGCGTTAAAGAGCTTCCGAAGAGCAATGTCGTTTTGCCACGGCCGGTCGCTTAGAGGGCCTTGGCGTAAGCCGCGATCCGTGGTATTCATGAACTTGGGGAACCGGCCCACGACATGACTTTTCCGAACGTCAACAGTATCCCCGCGCATCCCGTCACGCGTCGAATTTCCGCCGGTTTTCTTCCCCAACCACGCTCGTTCGAATGTTAGCATTCACCCCGCGGGAGAATTGCCTACGGGAGAATTCTTCTCGACGGGGGAACGACGCGCGCATGCTTTGGGCGTTCACGAGCTTTGATTACTCGGTTGTCGCGATCTATCTGATCGCGATGTTTATCATTGGGTTGATGTTCGCGGGGGAGCAGCACACTTCCAAGGACTACTTCCTCGCGGGCAGGTCCATGGGTTGGTTTCCCGTCGGCATGAGCATCATGGCGACGCTGTTGTCGGCGCTAAGCTTCGTGGGCGT
Organism: Planctomycetota bacterium; assembly: GCA_046350335.1. GTDB lineage: Bacteria > Planctomycetota > Planctomycetia > Kolteriales > Kolteriaceae > JAXMAQ01. The sequence goes on along the minus strand of JAXMAQ010000002.1, from coordinate 89,663 downwards.
GCCAGGGGAGAGTTACTTCGCGGGGATGAAGCAGCTCTTCCAGATTCTGCTCATCTGGGCGGACGTCCCCATTATTCTCTGGTGGATTATTCCACTCTACTACAACCTGCAAATCTATTCGGTCTATGAGTACCTCGAACTCCGATTCGACATCGTGACGCGCACGGTCGCGAGCATGGCGTTCGTCTTTTGGCGGCTTCTTTGGATGGGAGGCGTTCTCTACGCGCCTTGCAAGGTGCTCCACGTCGCCTCGGGAATGCAACTGGATCTGACGGCAATGATCGTGGTGATCGGAGTGCTGACGACGCTGTACACCTTCATGGGGGGAATGAAAGCGGTCATCTGGACGGACGTGATTCAAGGCTTGGTCATGTTTCTCGGCGTCTTGGTCGCGATGGTACTGCTCGATACCAAGGTGGAAGGGGGGATTCACGAGATCTGGCGAAACGCCGTCCACATGGGTCGCCAGGCGTGGATCGATCCGACCGTCAATCCCACGGTGCAATGGTCGGTCTGGGCCGTGGTTCCACATTTCGTTCTCGTCCGGCTGGCGTTCTATGTTGCCGATCAAATCACCGTTCAACGATTCTTCACCACGAAGGATCTCAGGGAAGTGAAGCGATCGTTTGTCTTCAATTGCTTGATTCTGTGCCTGCTTTTGCCCTCCCTGGTCTTCATTGGCATTGGACTTTTGGCCTTTTATCAGCAGCATCCCCAGGAAGAGATACCCGCGCAGTGGGTCGCGAAGAGCACGATCGATCCGGAGACCAATGCTCCGCGCGTGGACGCGACGACGATTCTCGACGCGGATAAGCTGAAGGAAATGGTCGATCGTGGCGAGATCCTCGATCCCAGGTCCGGCGAGCCATTTTCCTCCATCGATGGTTTGATCGATCCGGCGACGAACCAAGTGAACATCGAGGCTATCGCGGAAAAGAATCCCTCCACGGGGGAATTGCGGCTGCGGACGGGTCGCGACGAGATTTTTCCTCGCTTTATCGTTCGTCACATGCCAAGCGGGTTGGCGGGAATTCTGTTGGCAGCCATCTTGGCGGCCTCCATGTCCTCGATGGACTCGGGGCTTAATTCCGTCGCGACCTTGGTTATCATCGACTTTCATCGGCGGCTGGGGCTGGGAAGGCATTGGCTCGCGCGGCGGCGAAAAAAGCAGGTGCACGAACTCGATGAATCCGACGAGGTCTGGCTGGCGCGACCCTTGGTGCTGCTCACCGGAATCGCCGCGACGCTTTTTTCTCTTTGGGTGGCCAAGATCGACGATATCTTCGAAATCATGATCAGCGTGGTCAACACCATGGGTGGGCCGCTCTTGGCGGTATTCGGCCTCGGCATCTTTACGCGGCGGAGTACCGGGCCGGCCGTGGTGTTAGCCTTGTTTCTGGGTACGATCATCACGGTCTGGACGCAGTTTGCCTCGCGCGTGGTGGCGGTTCATCCCTCGTGGGATTGGCTTTGGCCGTGGCCTCCGCTCAGCAGTTTCTGGCCTTTGACCATCGGGGTCGTCGCGACCTGGTTCCTTGGGTATGCAATGAGTTTCGTCTTGGGGAGAAAGAAAACTGCCGCGGAGCTCACGGGATTGGTGCTCGGCCATGGTCCGCTCGGCATGGTTCCCGGAAGGCGGGCCGATTGGAACGCCGTCGATGACAAGACTTGACGACAAAAGGGTGCCTTGACACATGACATCGACGGCGACGCCACCCGCATCAGACATTCCAACGCGGATCCGGATCACGGTTCTCGCCAGCCTTTTTTTGTTCAGCTTTGCGACGACGGCATTGCTCTCGCGCGCCGCCATCACGAGCATTGACGAGACGTTCGTCGAGAAAACGACGGAAGCGATCGTTCGCCATGGCAGCTTGACGGTCGAGGGCGTTTCTGATCGAAAGTTCTCCCGCTACAGTCTTTCCCCTTCGCTGCTCGCGGTTCCGTTCTTTGCCTTGGGGGACCTGCTTCCCGCCGATCTTCCGGATCGGGAACGCTGGGTTCTCTACGTCACGAGTCTTGGATCCTGCTTCGCCAGCTCGATCACCGTGCTCTTATTGGCCGGCTGGCTCGGGCGCAGTGGCTATTCAGAATCGATTGCATCCGCGGTTTCGCTTCTGTTCCTGTTTGGGAGTCTCGCACTTCCCTACAGTTCGTCGTTTTTCATTCAGGTGGTAACGACGCCATTGCTTCTCGCCTGTTGCTGGTCGGTCGCGGAAGCGCGAACGAATTGGTCCGCCGTTGCCGCCGCTTTGCTCCTATTCACGCGGAGTGAAATGGTTTTGCTTTATCCGGCGTGGATCTTGGGGATTCTGGGCGATGGACTTCCCCGGCGATGGCGGCGAGTGAGTCTGTTGATGCTCGGGGGCATCCTGGGACTCATCGGCAATTTGTTGATCACGGCCATGCGCGAGGATTCCTTGGTGCGGGGCGCATATGCGGAGGAGAATTTCACGACCCCGCTTTGGATCGGCGTGTCCGGCTTGCTGTTTAGCTTCAGCAAGGGGCTCCTCTTTCATTCCCCCCTCTGTTTCGCGGGGTTCCTGGGAACGTTTTGGTATGCCCGGCGCCGTCCGACGCCGGGACGCATGATTCTTTTTCTCCTGGCGATTCAAATTCTCGTCGTGGGGCGATGGTGGACCTGGCACGGAGGGTGGTCATGGGGCCCAAGGCTTTTGCTTCCGGTGCTTCCGCTGGCCGCCTTTCCCATTGCCGACTGGTTGAGCGAATGGAATCGGCATTCCCATCTCGCTCGACGGGGTTTCTTGCTGCTTGCGACCGCCAGTGTCTTGTTGAACGTTTGGGCGTCGGTCCAGCTGCCCGAAAAGGACCCGTCGAGCATGTTCCGGGAAATCGAGAGTTTGTACGTTGCTGGCGCCAGTCCCATGCTCGGCGAGCGTCAGCCACTGAGTCCCTGGCTGTGGCAGGCTCCACCATCGCCGATTCGCATGGCGTTCGTATCCTCGCTTGTCGCGACGGCACTTCTAGGTTTGGCGGGAAGTGTCCTCGCACTTTGCCCCCGTTGGCGGCCCGCCTCGTCGAACCTCCCGCTTCTCTTGGCCGTCGCGGGACTGCTTGCTTTGGGGAACCTGCCCGAAATCATCGATTTCGCCGACGACGTGCAACGGGGGCGAATCGCCAATGAGGGCCAATATCGACAGATGCAACCGGCGGCGGGAGGTTACGTAGGCACCTTGGTCGTTCCCCTGGGCGGGCTCTACGCGTTTCATAACGACGTCTTTTTTCCGCTCAAGGTCGAATTGAACGGCAAGCCAATCTTCGATCGTTCCCCGATCCATTCCCTGGAATTGAAAATGGGGGAATATCCAATCGCGATTCGCGGGACCAGCGAGATCTTGGGTCCCCTGCGCTGGACGACGCCTGGTCTGGCGTATTACAAGGCTCCGATTCCCGTGGACTACTTGATTTCGGATCCCCCGACGGCGTGGCAACGGATTCGCGTCTCTTGGCGGCATTACGGCTGGTTGGCTTGGATTCCCGTTTTGCTGCTCATCGGAATCTGGCTGTTTCGCGGGGATGATGGAGGAGAACAGCATGGCGCCATAGAATCTAATCCCGTCGCGTAATCAGAATCTGGTCGAGAAAGCGAGCGGCCGAGGATGCAGGAAAAGAAGGCAGGGGTCGCCCGGTACGAAAACGTCGACCAGGATTACCTTCATCAACGCCAGTTAAAAAAGAGCGCCAACACGCTTCTACTCTGGGCCTTGGGCGTAGGGGCGGTCATTTCGGGAGATTTTTACGGCTGGCAATTCGGACTTGCCGCCGGTGGCTTCTGGGGAATGACGATCGCCACCCTCTTGATGGCCGCCTTGTACGTCTGCATGGTATTCACGATCGCGGAGCTTACCGCCGCCTTGCCGCACGCCGGAGGGTTTTATTCCTTCGTCCGCAACGCCCTCGGTCCGACGGGGGGATATATCTGCGGCGTGACCGACACGATCGAATACGTCATCACGCCCGCGGTTATCGTGGTTGGCATCAGTGATTACCTGGCTTCGCTGGTGCCGGCGGTTCCCGCGTACGCGTGGTGGTTGATCGCTTACGCGATCTTTGTCGGCATCAATATCCGGGGCGCGGAATTAACGCTACAAGTCGGTTTGGCGATCACGGTGGTGGCGGTCGCCGTTCTCGTGACGTTTCACGTGGGCGCGCTCGCGCGCGGCAGCTTCGAAGTGGACAAACTTTTCAACATGCCCGCGCTCGAGGGTCATTCCTCTCGCGGATTACCGATGGGTTGGGGTGGCGTTTTCGCCGCGTTGCCGGCGGCGATCTGGTTCTTTCTCGGCATCGAGCAGCTACCGCTCGCCTCGGAAGAAACGCACGACGTAGTCAATAGCGTCCCCAAGGCGCTGATTTTGGGGATCATGACGCTTCTGGTGCTGTCGCTGGCGACCTTGTTCATCAATTCCGGGGTCGGCGGCGGCGCGGTTGCCATTGCCGCCAGCGGTGCTCCCCTCCGCGATGGTTTCGTCGCGGTGTTCGGCGATACGTCGGCGATGACGACATTGCTGACGGTGCTCGCGCTCACGGGCATGATCGCCAGCTTTCATTCGATCATTTACGCTTACGGCCGGGTCCTCTTCGCATTGTCGCGGGCGGGTTATTTTCCCCGCTGGATTTCCCTTACCAATCGAACGCATACGCCGCATTTCGCGCTCCTGCTCGGCGCGGTGATCGGCCTCCTATGCGCGTTCGCGATCCGTATGAGTGGATCGGGGGGCGCGGTCGGAGCCGCCCTCATCAACATGGCGGTCTTCGGGGCGGTGATCTCCTACATTCTGGTGATGGCGAGTTACATCCTGTTGCGCGTGACCCGGCCGACGCTTCCCCGTCCGTACAAGAGTCCGCTGGGAGTTCCCGGGGCCGCTGCCGGCATGATTCTTTCGCTGCTGGCGCTTGCCGCCACCTTCCTGGATCCGGCGCTTCGGCCGGCGGTTTGGGGAGTGACGATCTTCCTTGCCGTGGCCATCGCTTACTTTTTTCTGTACAGCAGGAATCGGCTGGTCGCGCAGGCTCCCGAGGAGGAAGTGGCCTTGGTGGCGAAAGCCGAACAAGAATTGGCTCACTAGGGAGCATCAGAAAACTAATGCGGCATCGCCGCAATGAACTCCCTCTCCGAGCGCGAGAGGGACGGGGTGAGGGGCTTTTTTGCACGACAAACGTGCGCGCATCCTACACCCTAACAGCGTAATGTCGAAGCACCGAGGCCCGTCGCCTGTCGAGTCTTGGCGAGGATGGATCGCGGTCGTCCGCGACCTGTTCCCGACGTTTCTTTGCAGAGCAGTTGGATGAATCGTTACCCGTTGCGAGGAATCAGATCCCCATGTCCAGAGTTGCCGGCATGATGACATTGGAGGAACTTTCCGCCGCCGTCGAAACGGGGGAGATCGACACCGTCCTCGTCGTTTTCACCGATCTCTACGGCCGATTCATGGGCAAGCGTTTCGACGCGGGTTTCTTCCTTGAAAGTGCCGTCGAGCATGGCACGCACGCCTGCGACTACCTGCTCACAGTCGACATGGAAATGGAGCCGGTTCCGGGCTACAAATTCGCCAATTGGGAGAAGGGGTATGGGGACATCCACCTCGTGCCCGACATGGATTCACTCCGCAACGCCAGCTGGCTGCACCGCACGGCGTTGGTGCTTTGCGATGTACAGGACGAAGCAACCCATCAGCTGGTTCCTCACGCTCCTCGTTCGATTCTGAAAAACCAGGTTGGCAAGGCCGCGGGACTGGGTTACAAGGCGCTCGCCAGCTCCGAACTCGAATACTATATCTTCCGCGATAACTATCGCGACGCCGCTCAGAAGGGTTATCAGAATCTCGAGCCGGCGGGCTGGTACATCGAGGACTATCACGCGCTTCAGGGGACGCGCGAAGAAGCCTTCAACGGCGCGGTTCGCAGGCATCTCCGCGATTCCGGGGTTCCCGTCGAGAACTCGAAAGGGGAATGGGGACTCGGCCAGCACGAGCTCAACGTTCGCTACACCGACGTTCTTGGCATGGCGGATCGCCATGTCGTCTACAAACAGTGCCTCAAGGAGGTCGCCGAGCAACAAGGTTGTAGTGTCACGTTCATGTCAAAGTACTCGGCGGATCGGGCGGGCTCTAGCTGCCACGTGCACATGAGCCTCTGGAAGGGCTCGGAAAACCTCTTCCATGGTGACCAGAAGATCGGCAAAACGTCCTGTTCCGAACTGTTCCGCTGGTTCCTTGGAGGCTGGATTCGCCATTTGCCGGAGGTGATGGTTTTCTACGCTCCCACCGTGAATTCGTACAAGCGCTATCAAGCGGCTTCGTGGGCGCCGACTCGACTGGCGTGGAGTTACGACAATCGGACCGCCGGTTTCCGCGTGGTGGGTCACGGGCGTAGCCTGCGGATCGAGTGCCGCGTGCCGGGCGCGGACTGCAATCCTTACCTTGCCTTTGCTGCCGCCCTTGCCTCGGGGCTGGATGGCATTGTCAACAAGATCGAACCCCCGTCGATATTCGAGGGAGACGTTTATGCGGCGAGCCAGGTGCCGCATGTTCCCAAAACCCTTCGCGAGGCAACGGACCTTTTTGAGAAGAGTGACTTCGCCCGCCAAGCATTTGGCGCGGACGTGGTGGAGCATTACACCCGCTTTTACCGAGTCGAACAGGAAGCGTACGATCGCGCCGTCACCGATTGGGAACGAAAGCGGTACTTCGAGCGGATCTAACGCAGGGAAGAGTAGAAGGCGTGAGGCGCGCGCAATGACGGCACCATTGATAGGCATCACGACCTATGGACGGGACGAGTCCGGGAAGTTCGCGCTTCCCGCCGCGTACGTGGATGCGGTGCGGCGCGCCGGGGGCATTCCCGTCCTGGTACCGCCGGGAGAGCCGAATCTGGATGCGCTTCTCGCGCGTTTGGACGGCTGGATTCTCGCCGGTGGGGGGGATCTCGATCCCGAACATTACGGTGGGGAAGCGCATCCGACGATCTACATGGTGGATCCGGAGCGGGACGGCAGCGAACTTGCTCTCGCGAAGCGACTGACCGAGGGCACGCAGCCGACGTTGGCCATTTGCCGAGGATCGCAAGTGGTAAACGTCGTGCTCGGCGGGACGCTACATGAACATTTGCCGGATGTCGTTGGGGAAGAAGTTTTGCACCGGCTCCCCCCTCGCCAACCGACGAAACATGCCATCGCGGCCGAGCCGGGATTTCGACTCTCGGCGATTCTGGGGGAGAAGAACTTCGAATCGGCATCGTGGCATCATCAGGCAGTTGACAAGCTGGGTTCGGGGCTGGACGTCGTGGCTCGCGCGCCGGATGGAACCATCGAGGCGTTTGAGCTTCGCCATCATCCGTGGCTTTTCGCGGTCCAGTGGCACCCAGAACTGACCGCCGCCGAAGACCCGGTGCAACAGCGCCTCTTCGACGGTTTGGTGAGGGCGGCAAAAGCCCGAAAAGAACTACGAGAACACGAGTCCACGCAGGGAGTCTGAACGATGCGGCTGAAGGGAAAAGTAGCGTTAATCACGGGCGGGGCGAGTGGCATTGGCAAGGAGACCTCCCTTTTGTTTTCTCAAGAGGGGGCTTCCGTGGTCATCGTCGATCTGTCGGACGCCGCGGGGGCGGACACCGTTTCCCTTATCGAGAAGCAGGGAGGAAAAGCGACTTACGTGCACGCGGACGTTTCGAAGGCCGCGGATTGCGAAAACATGGTCGCGGTCGCCGAGCGGACGTTTGGGAAGTTGGACGTGATGTTCAACAACGCCGGCATCATGCTCTCCGCCGACGATAACGCCGAGACCACGAGTGAAGAGGTCTGGGAAAAGACGATGGCGGTAAACCTCAAGGGGGTTTTCCTCGGCTGCAAGTATGGTATTCCCGCGATTCGCCGGGCGGGGGGAGGCTCGATCATCAACACCGCCTCCTTTGTCGCCCTTCTGGGCGCAGCAACGCCGCAAATTGCCTACACGGCTAGCAAGGGGGGCGTGCTCGCCATGAGTCGCGAGTTGGCCATCGTGCACGCTAGAGAGAATATCCGGGTCAACGCTCTTTGCCCCGGCCCGCTGCGGACGGAGCTTCTCATGAAGTTCCTGGACACCGACGAGAAGAAACAACGTCGGCTCGTTCACATCCCCGTGGGCCGGTTTGGCGAGGCGTCGGAGATGGCGAAGGCGGCATTGTTCCTCGCGTCGGAGGAATCGTCCTACATCACCGGTTCCACCTTTACCTGCGACGGCGGCATCACGGCGGCGTACGTCACGCCCCTGTGAACGACTATTCCAACCCTGGGGGAATACTTGCACCCGGCTTCGAGACCAAGAATAATGGGGCGGGCCGAATACTTCCCCCAACGCGAATAGTGAATCCACATGCCGACCGCGGGTCCAATGCGCCGATTTCGTGAGTGGATGGCCACCCCCGTGGATGGTGCGTCCCTCGCGGTATTCCGCATTGGATTCGGTCTCTCAATGGCCTACATGGCCGCGAATTTTCTACGTCGGAGTTCTTCCGGCATCTCCCCCGTCGATTTGTATTTCAACAGTGATCAATACCATTTTTCGTACCCCTATCTCGGCTGGATCAGACCACTTCCCGAGCCGGGTACGACAATCCTTTTTGTGATTTCCGCCGTGTCGTCCCTCTTCGTCGCCGCAGGGTTTCTCTACCGGTTGGCGGCGATCGTGCAGTTTTTCACCTTCAACTACTATTGGATGATGGAGGCGACCTTTCACGGGAATCATTTCGTGCTCGCCGCCGTATTCGTCGCTCTACTCCCCTTTGTTCCCGCCAACGCGGTCTACTCCGTCGACGTCTGGTTACTCGGATCTAGGGGAGGTGCGCGGACGGTTCCTTTCTGGTCCCTTTTTCTTCTCCGGGGACAAGTCTTCCTGGTCTATTTTTTCGGTGGAATTTCGAAATTGAACCCCGATTGGCTCGCGGGTGAACCGATCGGAATGTGGTTTCAATCCGGCGCGGTTAGCGCGAGCGCCCCCTTGCTTAGCCCCCCGTTGCGCAACGGTTTGCAGGCGGTGTTGTCCCAGGAATTGGTCATCTACTTTTTTTCTTTCGGCGGGCTCGTCTTTGACGTGGTGATCGGTTTTCTGCTGATGATTCGGCGGACGAGACTTTTTGCCCTGGGGCTCTGCGTCCTTTTTCACACTTTCAACTTTTTCATGATCGAGCACGTGGGAATCGTCGCTCCCATGGCTTTTTGGGGGACCTTGCTCTTTCTCGATCCAGATTGGCCACGCCGTTTGTATCGTTGGATTCAGCAGCCGTCCGTGACGCGGCCTGACGTCGGCTGGTTGATCGCCGGTTTGATCGCGGTCCCTGGGGTGGGCGCACTTCTAGGGTGGAGTATTCCCCCCACGCGTCCTAAGCCCGATGGCGAAACCGCGGTAAAGCCGGTTGCCTCCTGGCTGGTGCTCGTTGGTATCGCGGGTTGGCTTGCCCTTCAAACCGCCATTCCCCTGCGCCACTATTTCATTCGGAGCGACGCGCATTGGACGGATGAGGGGGCTCCCTTTAGCTGGTTCCTCATGACGCGCAATAAAGTCGGCGGTTTCATTCAATACCGAGTCGACGACCCCGCGATCAGCAATCCGACGGCTAATAACGCGGACCTGGATTGGGCCCAATGGAAGGGGGAACGGCCGGAATATCTCATAAAGAACGTCCATGCTTCGCGGGTGGATTGGTCGAATTTCCCGGAGTTCTTCGTGACCTACGAGCCCATCGTTGGAGAGCGTATCTTCTTCAAGGTGAAAGCGGACGATCCGAGGACGAACGAGGAGATCCAGGCATTTGTCGACGATTATTGGACATCACGTTATGGAAGACGGCCGCGAATCTATGCCACGTTGTCCTTGAAGTTTTGTCTCGATCAGTTGCGCCAGCAAGCGCTTCGCCTGGTAAAGGAACAGAAGGGGAATGGTCCCTTGTTTCTGGACACGGTGGCACGGTCAATAAACCAAGCCGAGCGTTTGCAGGCGAGTGGGAGCGATCCGGACGCGAAACGAAGGAACTATCTCTCCCTCAATAAGAACCTCCGGTCGCTGTCTCGTCTATTTCCCAACGAGACCATGCAGTCCTTGGTTCGCGTTCACCCCTTCGACCTTCAGGGAGGAACTCCAAACGACGATTTTCGAATCTTGATGATCACCGATGGCGATCTCGTCGATGCGCGGGGGGAATCGGGTTGGCGGTTGAAACGTGACGTCTGGCGTGGCGAAGGTTTCGATTTCGCCGACCTTGATTTAATGCTCGCGGAGGACATGGAGCCGTTGCCGCGAATCCTCGTCGCCCAAGAGACCGACGGCCGATGGTCGATTCGTTGGAACTATACGAGGGATTTGAATCGGTGGCAGGTCAATTACCTGCCGATGTGGACGTACATCACCCATCAGTACGCGCATCGCGTGGCGGACGAATGGCAGCGTCGTTTTGGTCGGCGGCCAAAAGTGTTCGTCACCAGTTACTTGGCTCTCAATCAACATCCGCTGCAAGCCATCATCGATCCAACCGTCGATCTTGCCTCGGTGCCATATTTGCAATTTCAGCACAACGATTGGATTCTTCCGCTAAACCGCGTGCCGCCACCCTCCCGCGCGGAGTGAGAAAACTGGCACGATGAATGGATGTCGTGCCGGCGTAGGCTTCGCATCGCGTAATTTTCCGATCAGACTTCCTTGACGGGATAGTCGGCGGGCACGCGCGCCGTGGGAGTTTGAATAGCGGCGGGGTCACAATAGACGGTCTGGTCGTCGAAGAAGATATGGGGACGAAAGACCTTGAGCACTCCGTCCTTGGAAAGTCCGCCAAGAAAGAACGATTCGTCCAGTCGAACTTCCCAGGTCCGAAGGGTCTTGATGGCTCGCTTGTGCGCGGGCGCGCTGCGGGCGGTTACCAATGCGGTTCGGATGGGGCATTGATCTTCAGGGAACTCCCGCTGCAGTCGATGGATGGCCGTTACGAACGCCTTGAATGGCCCGGGAGCCATCGGCTCGTCCGCCGACTCGCGTTCGCGCCGATGGAACTCGACTAACCCCTCATCCCGATAGATTTGTTCCGCGTCCGGAGAAAAGAGGACCGCGTCGCCGTCAAAGGCGATGCGTACTTCGCTATCGTCGCTTTCCACAGGTTCGGGCGGTTGATAGACAAGACCGGCGGCAAAGCCCGCCTTGAGCGCGCTGCGGACATCTTCCTCGTTCGCCGACAAGAACAAGTCGCAGAAAAACGGCGTGAGATATTGATAAGGGGGGCGCCCATCCGTGAACCCCGCGCGACAGATAGGTAGCCGATGCACCTCCAGCGAATTCATCACGCGCAGTCCGGTGTCCGCGTCATTGCGCGAAACGAGGACCACCTCGATGAGATCCCCTTTTCCCCGTTCATTGATCGAAAGGAGCGCCCGGACGAGTGGAAATCCGGTTCCCGGCGCCAGCGGTTCGTCTTCGCGCTGAACCTGATATTCCCGATAGGCGTCCAAGCCGTCCTGTTCGAAAACTCGGTTTGCCTCTTCGAGATCGAAGAGTGCGCGGGAAGAAATCGCGATCACTAACTTGTTTTCCAGGTTGTACGTCATGTTGGGCATTCTATCGGCGGCGGGTGATTTCGGCCCAGGGAGTTGGCGAGGACCGGACGAGAATATCGGTCGTTTTCAAATCGTCCGTTTCCCTGGCGAACGGCGGCGGTATACTACGTCGATGCACCAATTGCTGCTTGGAATAATGCTGCTCGGGGCCGCGCCGGCGGAGAAAAAAGTCGAACCTCGGCCGACCGGCGTTCGCGTGATTTCTCCGAACCTGCGGGTGGATTTCGACCAGTCGCGAGTGGTTCTCGATGCCGATGTGGTGTTGCGGGAGGGCCCCCTGGAACTCCTGATCTGTCCCAAGGGAACCAAGGAGCACGAATCCATATTAGCGGCGGAGGTCGAGCCAAAGTCCTTCCACCTCGCGCTTCTATTGGCGGGAGCCAAGCCAGGACGCCCCGCGGAATTCGAACCCTATAAACCACCCACTGGCCAGAAAATCCTGATCGAGTTTGAGTACTTGAAGGATGGAAAGACCAAGCGACTTGACGCCAGGCAATGGATTCGCGACATCCACACGTCCAAAGAGATTGCCGCGGACTTTGTCTTTGCCGGAAGTCGGTTCCTCAAGATTCCCGGGGAAGAACGCGCGGTTTGGCAGGGGGACGAAGGGGACATGGTCTGCGTCACCAATTTCGTCGGCTCGATCATCGACGTCGCCGTCAAGAGCAGCACGGACAACGCCAATCTAAGCTTCGAGGCTTGGACCGATCGAATTCCCGCGAAGGGTACCAAGGTCCGCGTGTACTTTACGCCTCTTCCGGAGGACCGGCCGGAGGAGAAAAAGCCGCCATCCAAGTGATTGCATGGAGTAGCCGTGAATCAAGCGGCTGGCGCGAATAACAGCGAGGCTAGGTGGAATTGCCTCTTGCCTTTGAAACGAGTTTCGCGGATCGATGGATGAACTGAGCATGGAAAACGAGACATTGATCGATGTCTGGGCACAGCCGGCAACGAAGGGCGGATTCTCCAGCGTTCCGGAGATTGCCAGGCTATTTAAGCAAAGTGGCGCGTCGGCGATTCTCGACTCCGGCATTCCACCGGAGATGATGATCGCCGCCATGGACCAGGCGGGGGTGTCGAAGGTCCTGCTCACGGCTTGGCATAGGCCAGGCGGCTGGGTCTTTTCCAATGACGAGGTCGCCGCCATCGCGAAACAATTTCCCGGCCGCGTCTACGGAGCCGCCTGCGTCAATCTCGAAAAGCCAGTCGAAGCGGTCAAGGAACTGGAGCGGGCGGTCAAGGAACTGGGGTTCATTGCCCTGCGCATCATTCCCTGGCTTTGGAATCGGCCGCCGAACGACAAGTTGTACTATCCGCTCTACGTCAAGTGCATCGAATTGGACATACCGTTTTGCACGCAGGTCGGTCATACGGGCCCCCTCGCACCGTCCGAGACCGGTCGGCCGATACCTTACATCGATGAGATCGCACTCACCTTTCCAGAACTAAAAATCGTCGGTGGACACATCGGTTATCCCTGGACCGACGAGATGATTGCGCTCGCCTGGAAACATGCGAACGTCTACATCGACACGTCGGCGTATCTACCCCGCTACTATCCACCTTCTCTTTTGCACTTCATGAACACGTATGGCAAGGACAAGGTGCTGTTCGCAACGAATTTTCCGATGCTTACATTCGATCGGTGTGCCGCCGACGCCCGAAAGATGACGCTTTCGGATGAGGTGCGTAAGAAATTCTTCCACGAGAATGCGCGTCGAGTCTTCCGATTCGACAAAGGAACCTGATTTTATCTCCGGGCCGAGCCGGGTTTCTTCTCGGTCGCTCTCCCCTGGTGGATGCCTGCTGCAAGATTTTGGCGTAGACTACTTTATGGGGATAATCGCGCGGTGCCGATCGGCACTTCCTTAAACGTGGGCACGGTTCATGGCCCGGATTTCTTTGCAAACTATCGAACAGATTCAGCTCCTGCAGCAAAAGTACGCCCAGTCCGGTCAACCCAATCCACTCCTTGCCCGATTGTCTCCGGGGGACATACTTCAAGCCAAGGTCACCAATGCCTTGGGCAACAATCTCTTCGCGCTCAATATTTCGGGTAATGAGTTCACCACCAGCAGCAGTGCGCCTCTCGCCCCCGGTCAACAACTCACGCTCCAGGTGACGACGAATCAAAATGGCCAGCCGAACCTTCGAGTGATTACTTTGACCGAGGGGGCGATCGCGAGTGCGACAAGCCGGCCGACCGTCACGAATTTGGACAATCAGCAGGCGCCGGAGCCGGTCGCCCGCGCGGTTGCGCAATCAACGGCGGCGGCAGAAACAAATCGGGCGGTAAATGCCAACCGTCTCGCCGACGCTATTCCGGTGGGGACGCAGGCAGCGACGGGACAAACGTCCGCGGGAGAACCAGCGGTCTTGGTTCAGCTTCAGTCGCTCGCCACACAGCTCTCGCTACCCGCGGAGACCGACGCCTCAACGGTTTCTCCCCAACTGGCCAAACTTCTTCAGCCGGCCGGGCCGCTCGCCCGCTTGGTGGCGGAGAGACCTGACCTGGCGCCCTGAATCGAGCAACTGCTGCAGACCATCGAGCAGCGACCGGCCGGTTTGGGTAAGGAAATTCAACAACTGGTCGATCAGATAAACACCGTTCTCCGTTCCGCGTCCCCTCCCGTGCAGTCGGAACTGCGGACGGCCCAGGATCGATTACTCAGCCAATTGTTTGGTTCCACCACCTTGGAACAGCCGGAACAGTTGGCGCAGCAGTTGGCGGATCGATTGGGGCAATGGGCGAGGGGATTGGAAGGAGCGGTCTCGCGTGAATTAACTCTGGCTCCACGGACGGACGTTCCAATCCAGGGAACCGGTTTTACCGCGGATCTCCCAGAAGCGACCCCCACGTCGATTTCCACTCCCCTGGACCGTCCTCAGGCGGCGGCAACTCCTGCGAACTCCCCAACGGTGCTCGTGGAGGGGAACGTTCCCGCGGAATCTGGAGCGGTCGCCACCAATGGGGACGCAAAGGTTCAGAGCAGCGTCGGGCATTTGCCGCAGGTGATCCGCGGGACTTTTGATGGGGATCTGAAGGGCCAGCTTCTGGAGTTACGCACCCATCTTGAATCGCTCGCCGCCAACCGGCAGGAAGTTCCACAAGCCATTCAGCAAGCGATTACGCGCGTCGATTCCATGCTTCAACAGGTCACGGCCCAGCAAGTGCGCAATCTGCAGGGGTTGAATCAATACCTGTATGCGGAATTGCCCGTCGATCCGCGCACGGGCATCCAAGAGGCGAGACTTCAGGTGTTTTATCGCAACCAAGGATCGACACCGAAGACAAAAGATCCCGATCGCTTCACGGTGGCGCTTTTCCTGAATCTTTCGAAGCTCGGGGACGTATCCGCGGTCGTATCGGGGGTGGATCGGGCGGTGACGGTGGGGTTTTCGGTCGAGGATCCCAAGGTCGCGTCCATGCTAGAAGGGCAAAGTCAGTTGCTGAGGGATTCGCTTGTCCGATCGGGACACGCGGGCGCGACGGTTACCGTTCGGCATACGACGAAAGAGGATGTGCAGCGGTCCGGCGACGATCCTCTTTGGTCGCAATTCCTCGAAATTCAGCCAAAAGATGGTGATCCTGGGTCAAGGTTAAACGCGGAGGCTTGAACATGTCGAGCGGTTTTCCGGTCGATCCGATCCCTCCAGCACCGCGCAGAAAGGCGGCGGCATTACGGTACGATTTCGAAAAGGACAACGTGCCCCGCGTCGTCGCCAAAGGCCAAGGGGAGATGGCCGATCGAATCATCGCTTTGGCCCAAGAACATGGAATCACCATTCACGAGGATCCGGACTTGATCGACATGCTCACCAAGCTCGACGTCGATCAACTCATTCCGGAAAAGCTCTTTGTCGCGGTCGCGGAGGTGATGGCGTATGTCTACCGCATTAACAATCGCGCCGATGAGGTAAAGAAGTTTCGAGGCTGAAACACCGAGGATTGTCGCGACAAACGCCGAGTATCGTCGTCCCGTTCATTGGCGTACGGTCATTCGCAGTGGATGGACCTCGAAGGGATGACCTCCTGGAAATCGTTTAACACTGGTCCGTCCGCGAGGCCGTGAGAAACCAGTCGGGCGAAAGGTATTCCTGTACGAGACTATCAAGTGCGAGGGCGTCGGTAAGTTTTCCTATGCCCGGGCCCCCCACCGGTCCGAGCGCGTGTTCACCTCCGACCACTCGGGGGGCGACATAGACCCGAACCGCGTCTATCTCCCCAGCCGAGAGAAATGCGCCGAGAACACCGGCTCCACCTTCGATAAGCACATTGGTCCAGCGACGTTGTCCCATTGCTTCGAGCAAGGCGGGTATCGAAGGACGTCCACCCTTGTCCTCGGGAAGCGATACGATCTCGCAACCATGATTAGCCAAGCCTTCCACTTGTTCGCGAGCCGCAGTGGACGACGTTACCACGACGGTCGGAACTTTCTTGGCAGTCTGGACCAATTGAGAGGTGAGCGGCAGCCGGGCACTCGAATCGAGCACCACCCTGGTTGCGACGCGTGGGCCGGCGGGACGAGCTGTGAGCATCGGGTCGTCGGCAATGGCGGTGCCGATCCCCACGACGATGGCGTCCACTTTGCCACGAAACTGATGGGCATGCCGCCGGGCGTTTTCTCCGGTAATCCATTTGGATTCGCCCGCCGAAGTCGCGATGCGCCCATCGAGCGTCATGGCCCATTTCGCGTGAACATAGGGGCGACCGGAAGTCACTCGCTTGAGGTAAGGAGCATTGAGTGCGCGCGATTCTTTCTCCAGGCAACCGACGTCGACCTGAAGGCCGGCGGACCGGAGGATCCGTGTTCCCTTTCCCGCGACCTGAGGAAAAGGATCCGCCATTGCGACCACAACGCGGGCGACGCCTGATGCGAGAACTCGATCGGTGCAGGGAGGGGTCTTGCCATGGTGGCAGCAGGGTTCGAGCGTGACATAGAGGGTTGCTCCCTCGGCTTGTTCACCTGCTATATTCAGTGCGTTGACTTCGGCATGGGGGCCGCCGAACTGGGCGTGATGCCCTTCCGCCAGGATCCTGCCCTCCTTGACGACGACGGAACCGACCATCGGATTGGGTTCGACGAATCCTTGTCCGAGGCGGGCAATTTCGATCGCCCGTCGCATGAACCACTGGTCCAGTTCGGCCGTCATTCCGAGTCGCTCCCCGGCTTGGATGCGTCAGGTTCCGGGGGAGGACGGCGACGATCCTTCATGAAATCTCGGCCATCGGGGCGACGGCTTCCCGGAGGTGGACCTCGAAAGGGACCGTCGGGAAACAAGCCCTCCGTTGGCTGCAAGGACTTCGGCACTCTGCGGAACAACCCCTGCATGCGGCCGGGGAGTTCCTGGGGATGCGATTGATAGTAGTGAACACGGAGCACGAACTGATAAATCTGCGGATCGAACCTTTGCGCGAGTCGGAGAAGATCTCGCCTCCCTTCATCCATCGACTCGAGAAAACCGACCATCTTATCCGGCTCGACATCGGGCAAGAGGAGCAGGTCGAGAATGAAGCGGTCCACCTCGTCTCGTTCCTCTTGAGTGATGGGTCGCGGCTGCCGATTCCCGAACGCCCGCTGCACCATTCCCACGATATCCTGGGTTAATTCGTCCGATTCGCCACCCGGGAGTCTGCCGCCCGCTTTGTCCAAGTCGATCCGATATTTCTTGGCGAGACCCATGACCAACGCAATCCGCGGGAGACTGGGATCGCGGCTGAAGCTTGCCAGGCGCTTCGCCTCCAAGGGATCGAGCTTGCCCGCCAGTTCCTTCTCCACGTTCCGCACGGATTTGGACGAGAGAAACAGTCGGCGCTCGAACCGAGAAAAGGCGGAAAACCTTGAAGGACGTTCGGGCTGGCGTTCCAAAATCGGTTTGAGTTCTGCTTCGATCCGATCGTTCTGGGACTTGATCAATTGGTTGACGAGCTGAACTTTGGCCTCCGTTGTTTGAGCCTTTTGGATCGATTCCCGGTCCGCAGGTGTCAAGGTATCGAGCCAAAGGGCGTACTTGGACATGACGCGCCGCAGACTTTGTTCTTCGGCTCCAGAGTCGGCGAGACTGTTCTTGAGTTGTCGAATCCGGTCTTGTTCCGACGGAGTTAGCGATTGAAACGCTTGATAGTTTTCGCGCAGTCGCGAGAGTTCACTCGGCGACATCTTGCTCAATTCGTCGCGCGCCTCCTCGAGCGTCCGATCGGGGGAAGGTACCCAGGAAAGGCAGGTTGCGATCAAGAGTAGGCAAATCTGCATGATTCCGCCTTACTCCTTTCGCTCGGCGGTCGAGGTTTCGACCGGCTTGTCGATCCCTTCGAGAATGCCTTGATCGCGGAGCGCGCGAACGAAGTCGATATCCCCCGCCGCCCGATATTCATCGTAGTTGACGTAAAGGGACAAATCCTCGAGGATTTCCCGGTTAGGATCCGGCCACGCGCGAACCAAGGCAAAGCCACCCAGAAAACAGAGCACGAACAGGACGAGCCAAACGGAAACCAGGATTCGTTTGCTTGAGTTCTTAGGTGAAGTTCTCGACGTGCCGCGCGCGGGGATCGCCGGTTCTTGGCGCGTGACGACGAGCGTTCGCCGAGTGAACTCCCGGGTGGTTTTCGGCATGGGAAGAAAGTCGAGCATGTCCCAGGATTGGCGCAGATGGCGCGCTTCGTCCTGGACACGCGGGTTGGACGCAAGTTCCACTTCCATGCGGCGCGCCAAGTCGGCGTCGGCCTCCCCATCAAGAAAGGAGACCAATTCCATCTGCTCTTCGGCACTGAGCTCTTTTTGGGGCTCATTCATGGTCATTCGCGCCGCTTACGCCGCTCCTTTTTCCGCTGGATATTCAAACACCGCCAAAAGGCGAAGGTTTCGCGTCACGAGCTAGCGGGTCGTTCGCCATTGGTCAGATAGGGATCGAGGATCTCGCGGAGCACGCCCCGCGCGCGGGACAGAAGCGATTTTACCGCCATTTCGGATTTGTTCATGATCTCGGCAATTTGGCGATAATTCATGTCCTCGAATTTGTTCAGCATGACCGCCATCCTTTGTTCTTCCGACAATTGGCTTACCGCCGCCCGCACGATCTCCGCCATCTCCCCCTTGGCAAAGATTCTGCTCGGCATCGCGCCGCTTGGAGCACTTGCCATCTGTTCGAGTGGTCGGGGGCCCGAGTCCGTGCCGGGGAGATCGGTGGATTTGCGTCGTTTACGGTTTCGAATCGCGTTCAGCGCGAGGTTGTTGGCGATGGTGAAAAGCCAGGTCGAGAACTTGGCAGTTGGTCGGTATCGATTGCGCGAACGGTAAACTCGCAGAAAGACCTCCTGGGCCAGGTCCTCCGCTTCATCCGCGTTGCCGACCATGTGAAACAAAATACCCACCAGGCGATCGCGGTAGGCGTCCACGATCTCTTCAAAGGCGGCGGCATCCCCGTCGCAGACTCGCACCATCAGGCGCGCGTCTGGATCCAGGATTTTGGATTGCGGTGTCGCCCCGCTACTCTTCGCCACGCGAATCCTCTCTGTCGGGCCGGTTTTTGACGCGTTCGTGGCACTCACTTTTCACCACCGTCCGAAGGCACGGACGCTCGGTCAACCCGTAGGTCGTGCTATCGTTGCTTCGCGGCCGAAACCATCCCCTATTGGCGACCGACCACCGAACTTCACTTTTCCCAGCCGCGTCGATGTCCGTTTATTGCAATGCCACCAGGCCGTTTGTCCTGCGCAATTGGCCGCATGCAGCACTGATCTTGGAGCCCTTCCTTTTTCGAATTTTGACGACAAATCCGGAATCTCGCAAGATTTCCGCGAATCGGGCCGTACCTTCGGCCGGCGGGGTGCCATAGGGAAGCCCCGAGACCGGGTTGTACGGGATCAGGTTGATCAACGCGTCGCGCCGGCCGAGCAACCTTGCCAATTCCTTCGCATGCTCCGGCTGATCGTTGATTCCCTCAAGGAGAACGTATTCGAAAGTGACTTGTCGACCGGTCTTTTCCCGGAACTCGTCCGCGGCAGCGAGAATCTCGGAAAGCACCACCTTTTCCGCCGTCGGAACGATCCGGCGACGGATTTCGTCATTGGGCGCATGCAGGGAGACCGCGAGGTGGTACGGCCGGTTCTCTTCCGCCAGCCGGCGAATCTTCGCGGGCAATCCCACCGTCGATATCGTCACGTGCCGAGCACTGATCCCGAGGCCCTCGGGAGAGGTTGCGAACGCTAACGCGGGGAGCAAGGCATCGAGATTCGCCAGCGGTTCTCCCATCCCCATCACGACGATATGGCTGATCCGTTCGGTGGCCGGCAACAGGTTCTGAAGTTGCAGCATTTCCTCGATGATCTCGCCGGTCGTCAGATTCCGTTCGACCCCGTTGAGCCCGCTGGCGCAAAAAACGCACGCCATCCCGCATCCGACTTGCGTGCTGATGCAGATGGTTCGCCGTTCCTCCTCCGGCAAGAGAACGCATTCAATGGTCTGGACGTCGGTTAATGCAAGAAGAAGTTTGTGAGTGCCGTCGAGGTCTCCGGAATCCTTCGCGATGGACGAGCCAAAGATTCTCCATTCCAGGTCCAACTGTTCACGAAGGGATTTCGGAAGATTCGTCATTTGGTCAAAACGGACGGCTCGATGCCGCACGACCCATTCCAGAATCTGCTTAGCGCGGAACGGGCGCTCTCCCTTGCTCTCGCACCAGGAGGCGAGTTCTTCTCGACCGGATTCCAAAAGTGGCCGCTTCATGACCGTCGCGTGTCCGAAAGGTGTTACGCTCCTCGACGGTACAATTGTACGATTTGCGCGCAGCTTCGGCGCGAAGGGGAGAATGGGGACCTCCCCAAGGCGGCATCGAGGGCTCCCGACGTTTTACTTGAGCCGGCGAAGCATCTCTCGATTGTCCAGCGTCGGTATCCCCGCCGTCAGCAAGCGGATCAAATGCCCCAGGTCATCGAGATCGAGCATTTCCACCGCGGAATGGGAGTAACGCCGGGGCAAGCCGATCGTGAGAGCGGCAATATTCCCGCTCGCTTGCTGAGCCGACGAGGCGTCGGTAACCCCCGCGGTGTCCACTCCACATTGCAGGGGAATGTGATTCTCCTTGGCGACGTGGCGGAAATGTTCCCTTAAAGGGCGGTGGGTGACATAGCCTCGGGTTTCTCGCCATTTGAGGATTGGACCCTTGCCGATCTGCCAGGGAAGGGTCGTGGGAGAAACGTCCGGGGTCCCCCCCGCGGGGACCGTGTCCACCGCGATGACGATGTCCGGCTTGACGTGGGCGGCGGCGACGGCGGCTCCGCGCAGGCCGATTTCCTCCTCCACCGTCACGATGAAGACCAACGAACAAGCGGGGCGATGTTCTTTTACGTGCTCGGCAAGTTTGAGTTGCGCCAGGATCCCCGCGCGATTGTCGATGGCTTTGCCGACCACGCGGTAGGGATTGCTGGTGGCAGTCAAGGGACTGGCGAAGACCGCCGGCGACCCCGGCTCGATGCCCGCCTCCGCGACTTCTTCCGCGGAGACCGCGCCAACGTCGATATACATCTTTTCCACGCTAGGAATCGTGCGCGCGTCCTCGCGCGAAATGACGTGCCCGGGTCGAACCCCCACCAATCCCTCGACCTTGCCGTCTTGCGTGATGATGCGAACGCGGGAACCTGGCAGTACACTGTCCGTGACGCCGCCGATCTTCGTGAATCCCAAAAAACCATCGTTCGTCACCCGCGTGATCTGCAGGCCGATTTCGTCGGCGTGCGTCATGACGGCAACCAAGGGAGCAGCGGGATTGGTCCCCTGCCGGTGCGCGTAGAGGTTGCCGCGAATGTCGATGTCGACGGAATCGCATAGTCGCCCGAA
The DNA here is from genome assembly GCA_046350335.1 of Planctomycetota bacterium. Classification (GTDB taxonomy): domain Bacteria; phylum Planctomycetota; class Planctomycetia; order Kolteriales; family Kolteriaceae; genus JAXMAQ01. Next base: position 68,231 of record JAXMAQ010000002.1, on the reverse strand, counting down.
TGCTTGCTTGCAGAAGGCGAGAACCGGCTCCTCGAATCCGGAGGGAGCGTCCAACGCGGTCAGATGGGCAAGTTCTTCCACCAGTGACGATAGTTGCATGTCGCAGTTCCCCTGATTCTTGCTGCTTTCAACGACTATTGAGCATCAGAAAAGTAATGGCGTTATGCCCGACCCGGTCGCTTGGCAAGCCCGATTGCAAGGCGCGCCGGGCATCGACATTTTTTCTGTGCGGCACTAAAGAACTCCTCGTGGAAGTCGGCCACCCCCGCGCCCATGATTCGGGGACTGGGATTTGCTCGTCCAACCGCCACGAAAGTTTCTACAACGGCTCCTTCCAGAATTCGGTTACACTTGCAGCCGCTGCTTATCCGCCGTCGTGGCGGTCTCGGGTACAATGTTTCGAAATCCCTTGGACATGGTTCCTGGCGAGTTGCCGCCGTCAATAACGTCGGCGTCGCGGGACGCACAGGATGGATGGAATGTCGAGCAAACAGTATTTGGCCGTCGATTTGGGAGCGGAAAGTGGCCGGACGGTGGTGGCGAGTTCTGATGGTTCGAAACTCGCCCTTCAGGAAACGCACCGTTTTCCCAATAATCCCGTCCGCTTGATCGACACCCTTCACTGGGACGTACTCCATCTGTGGCAAGAGATCAAAGCCGGCATCGCGAAATCCGTGCGTCAGTCCGGTAACCCCGCCTGCCTGGGAGTTGACACCTGGGGAGTGGATTTCGGACTGCTCGACGCGGACGGAGGTTTGCTTGCCAATCCCGTCCACTACCGGGATCGTCGCACGGACGGCATCTTTGATTTTGCCTTCCAAGCCTTGCCGCAGCGAGAAATCTACCGAATCACCGGACTCCAGTTTCTGAAGTTCAATTCCCTTTTTCAACTCCTTGCCTTGAGACGCCAAGCCAGTTGCGATCCGTTCGGCGGGGTCGACAAGCTGCTTTTCATGCCCGATTTGTTCAATTACTTCCTCACCGGCCGCAAGGGAGCGGAGTATACGATCGCGTCGACGAGCCAGATGCTGGACGCGCGCAGCCGCCAATGGTCCGGCGAATTACTGGGGAAGTTCGATTTGCCGACCCATTTCCTTCCGGAGTTGATCGACACGGGATCCTCGCTTGGTTCGCTGTTGCCGAGCGTCGCGGAAGAGACCGGCGCGCGGGGGACGCAAGTGATCGCCACCGCGGGACACGACACCGCTGCCGCGGTCGTGGCCGTTCCCGCGACGAAGGGCAACGTCTGTTATATCAGTTCGGGAACGTGGTCATTGATGGGAACCGAACTCTCCGAGCCAGCGATCACCGAGCGGGGACTGGCGGACAATTTCACCAACGAAGGAGGAGTGGCGGGAACCATCCGATTCCTCAAGAACATCATGGGACTCTGGCTCGTGCAGGAATGCCGCAGAAGTTTTCTGCGCAAGGGGCAGTCCCTCGAATACGCGGACATGGTGCGCCAAGCAGAAGCTGCGAAGCCATTCACCGCCATCTTCGATCCGGATCATGCGGGGTTCATCAAGCCCGATGACATGCCAACGGCAATCCGGGAATTCTGCCGCGAGCATGGCCAGGACGTGCCCGACGATGTCGGGTCTCTCGCGCGAAGCTGCCTGGAAAGCCTGGCATTATGCTACCGCAAGACTCTCGAACAGCTTGAAGCGAATATTGGCCACCGACTCGAGGTGATTCACATCGTCGGCGGTGGGTGCCAGAACGAGTTCTTGTGCCAGTTGACCGCGGATTGCTGCCAGAGGGAGGTCATCGCCGGACCGATCGAGGCGACGGCGATGGGCAATGCACTCGTGCAAATGCTGGCCACCGGCGAGATCAAGACGCTCGCCGACGCGCGGCAAATCGTACGCAGTTCGTTTACCGTGAAATCGTACGCGCCGCGCAAGGATAAACGCTGGGACGATCAGTACCAAGTATTCCTCAAACTGCTTTCGACAAAGTAGGCCGAGTACTCGGTCGAACCGAGTGATTAGGGAAAGAGTTCGAACTCGCGAAGGATCGCCCATACTTCGTTGTCGTTCCCCGCTTGGTCCGCCTCGACGTGTACGATGGAGCCCTGGCCGTCCCGCTTCAGGTCGAAAACGTATTCGTTTCCTTCCTTGTTGGCCCAGATTTGTGCCGACTCTTCTTTCTGGGTCACCTTGCCGACGCTGTAGTCGTGATTCTTCAGGACGATATTGAGCGTGTCCACGGAGCGCTCCAGAGACTTGCTGCTCCGTTGTTCCGCCGCCGTCCCGTAGAAAAAGTGTTCTCGTTTGGTGTAGTAGCCGCGAAACAAATTGCAGCCAGTGACCGCCGTCAACATGAGGCATGCCAGGAGAACTCGTGACGCGCGCATGGCGGCGCCCTCCTCTTTTCCCGAGACCTAGGAGACACCCGCGTTTCGCTTGTGTCCACCCCTTGCCGAGCGGCTTTGGGACTTGAATGCCCGCGGAAAACAACTTCGCGTTTCCGCGTCGACATACAAGATCAAAGGGGACGTGTTTACGTCCCTAAAGCCAAGCCGATTTATTCCACTACGAGAGAAGGCGAGTGGATACCAACAATCGTTCAATCGTGGAAGACCAGTTTTCGTGGTTCTCCAACCCGCGTTTGGATTAAGGAGTTACGGGACACCGCGGAGCCCGGTGGACGGATCGAGGAACGGTCAGATGACGACCGGAAGGATCCTCGCGTCGATGGAGCCCAGGGTCGCGATTCGTAGTCCGCTACTTTCGGAATTTTCGGAGACGAGAAGGGCTCCGATTCGAGGGTGGTTTTCGCAGTACCTGCGAGCCCAATCCACGCCGTGGATGAAAAATGCCGTGGAGAGTGCCTCGGCGAGAGCGGCGTCGGGAGCCACCACGGACGTTTGTAACATTCCTTCCGCCGGCCGGCCGGTCCGTGGATCGAGAATATGTCCGAATCGTTTTCCCCCTACCTCGAAAAATTGCGAGGAACTGCCGCTCGTCGAAAATGCCTGGTCCGACAATCGGACCGACGCGAAGGGAACGTCTCCTTTTCTCGGATCCAGGAGATCCACCTGCCAGGCATCATCCCAGGGAGGTTTTCCCACGGCACGCATGCTGCTATGCCCGGCACTTAACAGAGCGGGGCTGAACGAACGTCCGGTCAGGAACTCCGTGACCCGGTCGAGCGCATATCCTTTGCCGATGGAACCAAAGTTCAATTCCATTCCTGGTCGCCCGAATCGAACGGTCCGTTCTTGAGCGTCCAGCAATACGTCTTGCATGCCGACGGCTGCCAGGGCATCGTCGAGTTCTTGTATCTCGGGGAGTCGACCTTCCCGGCGGTAGAAGCCCCAGGCTCGTACAAGTGGCCCCGCGGTGATGTCAAAGACCCCGTCCGTCTCCTTGTGAAGGTCCTGACATCGAGTGAGAAGTTCGAATAGGCGCGGCTCGACCACCACTGGCTCTTGGAATGCGCGTTGATTGAGACGAGATACCTCACTCGTGTCGCGGTAGACGGTGAGTTGATCCTCCAGGTCGTCGATCAGGTCGAACGCCGCCGTGGGGGTCTGCCGATCCGTGAGTGAAATGGGAAATTGAATCTCGAACATGCAAGCCATGGCAGGCCGGCGAAACGTCACGACGGGCTGGCTTGCGAAACGTTCGATCGCGTCGATCGACCGCTCCATGTCTTGCTGTAGTTGCGATACCGCGCGGAGCAAGCGGCTGGGGCGAAAGAAGCGTCGTCGATCCATGGAATCGGTCATGTCGCTCGTCTCGCGTTGACAATCTTTGATCGGATCCGAGGACGGCTTCGAGGCTAGCTAGCCGCGATCCTTCCTTCGGTGGGACTAGACGCCGCCGCGTAGAGTCGCTTAGGAATTCTGCCTGCCAAGTAAGCGAGTCGGCCGGCGGCGCAGGCATGCCGCATCGCGTGAGCCATGCGCAGCGGATCCTTGGCATGGGCGATTCCCGTGTTGAGAAGCACCCCTTCGCAGCCGAGCTCCATCGCGATGGCGACGTCGCTGGCGGTCCCGACTCCGGCATCGCAGATGATGGGAACCTTCGCGTTTTCGAGAATGATTCGGAGATTATTGGGATTGAGAATCCCTTGGCCGCTCCCGATCGGGCTTCCCGCGGGCATGACGCTGGTCGCGCCCGCTTCTTCAATCCTGCGCGCCATGATCGGGTCGTCCGACGTGTAGCATAGAACGGTAAAGCCTTCTTTCACCAGCCGCTCGGTGGCGAGCAAGGTTTGTAGCGGGTCGGGGAGCAAGGTCCGTTCGTCCGCGAGCACTTCAAGCTTTACCAGGTCGGTTTCGAGGACTTCGCGGGAAAGACGCGCGTATCGGATCGCGTCGTCGGCCGAATAACATCCCGCAGTGTTGGGAAGGATCGTCACCTTGCGACGATCGATGAAATCGAGCAGCGACGGCTTGCCGCGGTCGGTCAGATTGACGCGGCGAACGGCGACCGTGACGCAGTCCGTGCCACTCGCCTCCAGGCAGTCGCGCATTTGTTCGAAAGTGGCGTACTTTCCCGTGCCGACGAACAGTCGGTTGCTGAAGGTATACGAACCGAGGCGCAGGGGTTGGTCCAGGTCCACGTCGCGAGCCGGCGTATCGACGGATCCGCCTCCCACGAGCGTAACGATCTCGAGATTATCCTCCGGCTGGAGTTTGCAGGAGGGGAACGTCGCGCGGGGTACAATCTCCAGATTGCGTTCCACCGCGACTTGTTCCACGCGCAGGTCCAGTTGTTGGATCAACTCCGCCAAAGTGATATTCGCGGCCACTTCACGAACCTGGCCGTTGACCGTGATCTTCACCGTTGGTCCTCGCTGCGTGCTTGCAGGCATGCTATCTCCGCTCCGATAGTGTATTCTCGGTCATTGTATGATCGCAGTGTAGGGGTCGGCACGCGGATATCCAAAGTGGAAACCAATTGCCGCTCCAAAGGCTAAAGCGGCACATCCGCCATGAACTCCATCTCCCCGCGAGTAAGGGTCGGGGTGAAGGACTTCCTTTGGCGCTAAAAACAGGCCCGCACCGTGCTCGCATCCTGCACCCTTACAGAGTAATGGCGTGAGCGAGATGACCGAGGTTCACCGATCCGAACGTCGACGTCTACTTCCGAACCTTCCGCTGCCCCCCTACGCGCACGTTCCCGGCCTGACACCGCATCCCATTCGGGACGTCCAGGGGCATTCGCATGGCGTCGAGTCCGAGCCACCCGAAGCAATCTCGACCTCCCGATGGCGGGAAAGCGCGCCTTACCTTCGTGGGATCGATCTGTTCAATTACGGATATTACTGGGAGGCTCACGAGGTTTGGGAATCCCTTTGGCACGTTTCCGGCCGCGTGGGTACCGAGGCCGACTTTCTCAAGGGGCTCATTAAGTTGGCTGCTGCCGCCGTCAAGGTTCGGGAGGGGGTCCCCAACGGCGCGAAAAAGCATGCCCGCCGCGCCCGGGAGCTCTTTCAGTCCGTCGCGATGAAAAAGAGTCCGTCGGAACAATTCCTCGGCTTTGCGTTTCGAGAGCTGATCGAACTGGCGGAACGGCTGGAACGTCTCTTGACGGATTCCGCCGATTCTGCCGGATCGATCCGTGCGACTGGTTCGGCTGGGTTTCCGCTACCCTTGGAACTCCAACCCCTGGACCCAAACCGGGCGACCAATCGTTGGCCAACGAGGGATGGAATGCCGTGAATAGGTCGAATTACGAAGTCGTCAAATGTTGAAAATGGTTTCGTCACGCGATCTCTAGGTCACCCGGAATGGGAATGTCGTGGGTACGTCCGAACTCAGCCGAACCTCCCAGCGACCCGCCTGAAACGTGCGCCATTACTTTTCCGACGCTCAATTATTCCTTTTCGAAGATGTGCCGGACGATAGAATCTTCCCATGGCTTCGGGAACCATTTATCCATTGGCAGGCAAGCAAGGCATGAGCGGAGTGAGCCTCGAGGCCATCGATCTCGTCAAGACCTACGGATCCATCCAGGCCCTCCGCGGGGTTACCTTCTCCGTCGCTCCGGGCGAGATGTTTGGCATGCTTGGCCCCAACGGCGCGGGCAAGACGACGCTGCTTTCCATTCTCTCCCTGCTGCTTGATCCCACCTCGGGAACCGCGTCGCTGGACGGCCGCCGACTCTCGGGTTCCGATCGGGAATTGAAACGCTGGATCGGCATCGTCCCACAGGAACTCGCAATCTACGGCGAATTGACCGCCCGGGAAAACCTCTGCTTTTTCGGCAAGCTCTACGGAGTTGCCGGCGCAAAGCTCGCGGATCGCGTGGCTCGAGTGCTCCAGGCCATCGGTTTGGAAGATCGTGCGGACAAACGCGCGAGTACCTTTTCCGGCGGGATGAAACGAAGGCTCAATCTCGGCGTCGCGCTCGTCCACGAACCCCGAATCCTTTTCCTCGATGAACCGACCACCGGCGTGGATCCCCAGTCGCGCAATCACCTCTTCGAGGAGATTCGTCGCGTCAACCGCGAGGGAACGACCGTCATTTACACCAGCCATTACATGGAAGAAGTGCAGGCTCTCTGCACCCGTGTCGGCATTCTCGACCACGGCGAACTCATTGCCTGCGATACTCTCCCGGACATGCTCCGGCAGTTGGACGGCCTGATTCGCATTCACGTCCCCCAAGTGCCGGGCACGCTGGTCAACCACCTGGAAGCCATCGACGGTGTGAAGGTCAACGGGCGAAGCGACGAGAGCATCGAGGTGACCTGCAAAAACGTCAAGAAAACTCTGGGCCAGATCCTATCGGCACTCAACGATCTGCATCTGGAACTGCTCGGCGTCGAAACCGAGGAGCCAAACCTCGAGCGGGTTTTTCTCCATCTCACGGGACGTGCATTGCGTGATTGAGGGATGAAGTCGATGGTTGCTTGGGCGCTAGCGCGGAAAGACTTGAACGTCCTGATTCGCGATCGTCGCGCGGTCGTGATTCTCTTGGTCATGCCCCTGGTGTTCATCGTCGTTTTGGGAATCTCCTTGGGGGAGGGATTCGGCCAGAAACCGGACGACCGGCTACGGGTGTCGATCGTCGATCTCGACGTCGGGTACATCCCGACCGTCGAGGAAGAGAAGGAGATTGCCGCCGGAGGTTTGTTCGCCGGCGGTCCGTCGGCGGCCAAGAAGGACGCTCCAAAGACCAAAGCCGCGGGCACTCCAATTCCGGAATCCGAACGTTTTCCCAAAACCTCCTGGGCCAAAGTCGTTCTCGAAGATCTCTCCACGACCGCGGGCATTCGCGTCGAGATCATTCCCTCCAGGCAGAAAGCCGAAGAGCTGGTTCGCAAGGGGCAAAGGTCCGCCGTGCTCGTTTTCGGACCGGAGTTCAGCAAACGCGTGCACAACTGCTCGTTTCTCAAGGTCGGCATCAACCCCTTTTACCGCGATGGCATCGACCTCAAGAAGATCGATGCCGAGATCTTGAAAGATCCGACTCAACTCTCCGCCGCCTCGATTATCGAACAAGTCGCCCAAGTCTCGTCCCTCCGCGTCATCCTCCCCTGGATGATCGGACGCGCGTTCGAGATCGTCGGCAATCGACTCGGACCGCTGGTCAAATCCACCATTAAAGCACAGTTTCCCAACTATGATTTGACGGCAAAGACCTGGGCATCCTTGACCAAACAGGAGGAGAAGAAGGACGTCGTCGCCTCCGCCACCGTATTTGAAGAAGAGGTCTCTTCCGGTCTGCTGAATCGTGGCTCGTTCCGCTATCAGGTCTTGGTTCCCTCCTACACCGTCATGTTCGCGTTTTTCCTGGTGCTGACCTGTGGCTGGCTCTTCGCCTCCGAACGAAGGCAGGGAACATTAAAGAGACTCAGGGCTGCCCCCATCGGCAAAGGGCAGATCATCGTCGGAAAACTCATTCCCTGTTTCCTTCTCTCGGTTTTTCAAGGCGTGTTTCTCTTTTCCGCGGGTAGGTTTCTGTTCGGCATGAGTTGGGGCAATTCCCCCGCGTGGCTGCTCGCCGTGGTATTCGCGACCGCCTTGGCGACCACCGGCATGGCGCTACTGCTCTCCACCGTCGCAAGGACCGAAACCCAGGTCCTCATTTACGGCTCCATGCTCGTGCTTGCGATGGCCGGCATTAGCGGTTGCCTCATGCCCCGCGAACTCATGCCCGAGCAAATGAAGCAGATCAGCCGAATCACGCCGCACGCCTGGGCTCTCGATGCCTATGCCCAACTCCTCCTCAATCCCGAACCCAATATCATGATCGTGTTCATCGCCTGCGTGGCATTGACCGCGTTTGGAATGGGTTTTTTGCTCCTCTCCCTGTTGTTCCTTCGTCTGGATCATTGATCTCCACCAGGGCTGTTGATGGGATGCCGACGCCATGTCCGAAGAACTTGAAGGCGAACTCTTGATCGGGGGGATCGATCCCTGGACCAAAACGGCCCGGACCATCCTCGGAATCACGGACACCCCCGCCTACCTCAAGCGGGCGATCCGCGTTCAGGACGCCGTCCAGGCGGTCCACAAACGGTGCCAGCATCAACGCGAGGCCTGGCTCGAGGGCGTGCGACTTCGCCTCCGGGCTTGGTGGACCCTGATTCAGGTTCGACCGGCGGAGCAGGGGATTCTTACCCCGTTTCAATATCTCCAGATCCAGAACGCTTTCTCGATGGCATTCTCCGAGCAGACCCCGATACAACCGGTGGCGAACGTGGCCAAGACGGCACGAGTCTTCCTCGATTTGTCCGAGAGTCTCGATCGTTTCAATCAACGTTGGCTACGGTTTGTTCAAACCGTCGACGTCGAACGCGCCAACCGATTGATCGAAGGATACAACCGCTACTATCTGTTCGAAAAGGAATGCGCGTTTCGTTCCCCGCGAATCGCCGCCCTCGGCTACCAGCCACTTGAGCTCATCAGCCCCGACCGGTTGCTACAAGTCTTTCCACTCCTCCCCACCTTGAATCCAAAAATGGATGAGAATGAGGCCGGGAGGTCTCCCTAATCACTCAGGCCCATGTCGGACTCGGCATCTCCGCTCGGGAGAAATGCGTACAACAAGGCCTCAAGCGAAGACCAGGTTGCACGTGAGTTGCGAATCGATGGATCGATTTACCAAGGATTGCTGGTTTCTCACTGGCCCGACGGCGTCGGGAAAGAGCACCCTTGCGCTAGCCCTCGCAGAACGATTCCCCGTCGAGATCGTGGCTTTGGACTCGATGACCTTTTACCGCGGCATGGACATAGGGACCGCGAAGGCCTCTCCGGCAGACCAAGCGCGCGTGCCCCATCATCTCATCGACGTTCTTGATCCGTCCGAATCCGCGAGCGTGGATTGGTACTTGAGGGAAGCGGAGCGGGTATGCGGGAAAATTCGCGAGCGGGGGCGCAAGCCGCTCTTCGTGGGAGGGACGCCACTCTATTTGAAAGCCGCCCTTCGAGGCCTTTTCGAAGGGCCGCCCGAGAACCGCGCGATCCGCGAGCGCCTTGCCGCGGAAGCAAACGAAACCGGATCCGCATTGCTTCATCAACGGCTCGCTGCCGTCGATCCCAAGGCGGCCGAGCGAATCCATCCCTCCGACCTACGCAGGATTATCCGAGCCCTCGAGGTCCATGAATTGACCGGCAGGCCGATCACCGAATGGCAAAACGAATTCGCCCTCCCCGCGAATCCGCCCCCCGCCGTCGCCTGCCTAACGCGGCCGAGACCGGAACTGTACCAGCGAATCAATGACCGAGTCCTATCCATGCTCGAAACCGGCTGGATCGACGAGACCGATAGACTTCTCCGCCTTGACCCCCCCATGAGTCGCCAAGCGGCTCAAGCGGTCGGTTATTACGAGATCGGCGAGTTTCTCGCCGGGCGAATGGACAAAGCCACCATGGTCGAAACCATACAACGCCGGACTCGGCGGTTCTGTAAACATCAAGAGACCTGGTTCCGGCACATCGAGGAATGCGTGATCCTTCCGACCGAGCAGCAGGAGCCGGAAACCAAGGTTATCGAGCGGCTGACGGCTTTTTTTCGGTCCCACGTCGATTCGTAAATCCATGCGGGAAAGGGGGCTCCGGCTGGCGGTGGCAGGGCGTTCAAATCCGCTTGGCATCCTCGGAGAGTCATGTTAAATTGAACACATACCAACAGCGTACGCTGGCGGTCGCCTCTGCCATGTTCGAGTAGGATGACGTTTTTGACGAACCGATAAGAGGACTCGCAGGGGACCTAAGATTATCCGGCGCTTGCAAGCCCGCTCGACGGGATCCAAAACCCGGGTACGCGGTCACCCACTTTCCAAGCGGGTTCTTCAAAAACATCCGAGACGGCATTGCGGTGGAGGCGTTTTTTTATTCGCCGAACTCTCCATTTACCCTCGGGGGTGTGTCGTCGTCAGTCCAAATACCCTCCCCCAAGGCCAACGTCAGGATGTTCTCTCATAGGAGAGTAGGTCCCGAACAATTCCATGTTTACGCGCCAGGTTGCCGCGAGACTGCTGAGATGTTCAGACGATTTCGGGGTTGACGACCGATAAGCCCACCTTCTGGCTTGTTTTCGCGAGGTTCTGATCCGCCGTCACGAAATGATCCAGTCGGCCGCGATCTCGGAGTTCGAGTGCCATTGCCAGTTGCAGAGAATCGAGCGTTCGGAGCGAGTCGGTAAGCGCATGATCCATAAGCAGGCGGACCGCTCGCCGATAGGTCATCGAAGTGACTGCGGCAACCCGGAAAATACGTTGTTTGCCGTCGGCCAGGAGACGCTTTCGCAAGAGTCCAAAGTCCGCTGCGGAAATCTCCTGGCGGCGGACCTTCATCGAGAAAACCGAATGGAGCTCCACGAGTGTGAGCCGAGAGATCACGGAAAGATTCTCCGCGTCGTTCAAAATCGCTTCGACCCTATCGGAGCCAACTTCGGGACAGTAGCGTTTGGCGATCGCACTTGAATCGAAGAGATAGGCGGGCATCTAACGCTGATCTCGCTCTTCCCGGAAGGATTTCGTTAGCCCCCCTTGGATTTTCGCGAGGGCGTGACGCACTTGTTCCAAACTGACCGATTCATCCGCTTCCGCTTCCGCAAGGAAGTCGCGGTCCACCCAATCCTCGTCGTCGATCATCAATGGACGGACCGTAAGACTCACTCGCTCGTGATTAGCAAACGATAGTGGCGAGAGGGGCCTTAAGACCCCGTCTTCATAGATGGCGTCGGTATGCTGTTCCATGGGATCAATTATACACTGAAGGGGCTGATCTTGTCGAGCAACGCGTCGCGTCCCACCATTTCAGAGGTACGGAAGGTTCATTCCATTAAACGGAGGAGCCGCCGGCGAGCGTAGGAATCGTGGCTCCCATGCCTCAGTGTACCTCTTGCGCGTGTTTCGTGGTAAAAAAGTGCGTGATGTAACTATTGCTGGCGAAGCAAGGAAGGCTAGATTGGACCTCTTTAGCGAAATCGAACGGAAAAACCGCGAGTCGCGACTTCCCCTCGCGGCACGCATGCGTCCCCGGACTCTCGACGAGTTCGTCGGCCAGGAGGCGTTCCTCGGCGAAGGCAAACTCCTCCGCCGCATGCTCCTCGCCGACCGCATTACGTCCGTTCTCTTTTACGGCCCGCCGGGCACCGGGAAAACCACGCTCGCCAATCTCATCGCCAGGCATAGCCAATCCCGGTTCGTCGAGCTCAACGCCGCCGCCTGCGGCGTCAAGGAAGTCCGCACGGTCATCGACGAGGCCCGCGATCATCTGGCCGCCGAGGGAAAACGAACGCTCCTTTTCCTCGATGAAATCCATCATTTCAACCGCACCCAGCAAGACATTCTGCTCCCCGACGTCGAGAACGGCACCATCGTCCTCATCGGCGCGACGACGCAAAACCCGTTCTTCGCCATTAATGCCCCCTTGGTCAGCCGCAGCCAGATCTTCCAGTTTCAATCGCTGAACGTCGACCAGATCGGCGGCCTCCTCCGCCGAGCACTCGCGGATAAGGAAAGGGGGCTCGGCAAACTCGAGGTCTCGATCACCGACGAGGCGATCGAGCACTGGGCGGTCACCTCCGACGGGGACGCCAGGCGCGCCCTGACCGCGTTGGAAATCGCCGTCCTCAGCTTCCCCGCCGGCTCGAAGATCGTCATCGATCGCCAGGTGGCCGAGGACTCGATCCAGCGGAAGGCAATCGTCTTCGACGGGACGGGGGACGAGCATTTCGACGTCGCCAGCGCGTTCATAAAAAGCATGCGGGGCAGCGATCCCGACGCCGCCATCTATGGGCTGGCGCGCATGCTGGAGGCGGGCGAGGAAGTTCGCTTCATCACCCGTCGGCTGGTGATCTTCGCCAGTGAGGACATTGGCTGTGCCGACCCGATGTCCCTGGTGGTCGCGACCGCCGCCCATCAGGCCGCGGAGTTTGTCGGCCTGCCGGAATGCCAGCTTTCACTCGCCCAGGCGACGATCCATCTCGCCACCGCGCCCAAAAGCAATTCCGCGACCGCCGCCATCGCCGCCGCCCGCAAGGATGTCGCCGAGGGACGCACCGTCGCCGTCCCTGACCACCTCCGCGATTCCCATTACCAAGGCTCGAAACGACTCGGCCATGGCCAAGGCTACAAGTACCCCCACGACTATCCCGACGCCGACGTCGAGCAGACCTATTTGCCCCTTCTGGTCAAATACTACCACCCCTCCCCCCGCGGCCATGAAGCCACCATCCGACAATTCCTCGCCGACCGCGCCGCGCGCCATGAAAAACGTGAACGCGATCAGGCTCATCCCCGATCGGAGCATTGATGGTCCCGGTTCGCGGCATTTGTTACGGCGCGCAGGTCCTTCATGGCGTCAACCAATCATCCAGCCTCAAGCCAGCGATATTCCGAAAATCAGCGGTATTGTTCGTAACCAACGTAAGATTGTGCACCAAAGCTATTGCGGCAATCATCAGGTCGACTGTCGGCACAGCGATGCCTTTCTGAAGCAGTCCGCCGCGCAACTTACCGAACTCTTCCGCACAAACGTGGTCAAAATCCAGCACATGGACGTCGTTGAGCAAGTCAGCGATCTTCTGAAGTATTGAAGTGGTATTGGTGACGTGATAGGCACCGGCGTAGAGTTCGCCCAGGACAATCGTTGGCACGAATAATCCGCCGCCGTACTGGACGAACCGATGAGTTAAACCGCCCGGTCGGCGAAAGTGCGCTGCGCAGATGTTGGTGTCAAGTAGGTGACTCATTCACGCTCCGATTGAGGTCGACGTTCGAGCTTCCTTTCCTGCTGAATTTTTTCCATGATCGCATCCATTTCCGGGTGGTTCACCCATCCGCCTGCCGAGCGACGAATGCCGTCGCCCCATGTCTCTTGGTCCGATACGACCACTACCTGGACTTCGACCTTCTGCCCATCCGCCATGCCCGGATCTTGGTCGAGTTGGATCGTCCTGCCATGCACCGTGCCCTGGAGTGTTCTGATCATCGACGCTTCTCCTATCCGTCTTCAGACCCACATTTTACGCCGAATCTTCGTCGGATTCCCACCTTTTCGCCATCAGGTGGGCAACCGCGAGTCTTTCACACAAGAGGTACGCCAAATGGCCAGCGTTGTGCGCACCGATGTGAACTTTCGCCAACAGAGACTCGGTCCCTAAGCTGAAAAGCTAGTCTCGATTTGCTTTCGTCAGGTCTTTGGATAAGCGTCTCTCATTTCCATAATGCAGACGTTGGTTGATGGTGAGAGCTGCTACCATGCTTCCCTTTCGTTTTCCAGGCGGATGAGCGATGAAAGCGTTTTCAAACGTGACCTGGGTTCTCGAAGAAGAGGTCTTTGCGGACTCGAACAAGCAACTGCGCGATGCCGTGATGGAGGCGGGCGCTGATGTTATCCGATGGAAGGATCCATGGATCGCCGATGAGTCTTGGCCTCGGCTATCCGGAAAAAAGGTCATCTTTCACGGTAGCCTCAACAACGCGGCAAAAGTCGCGGATTCGCTGCCCTGGCAGCCAGGTGCCTATTGTGACACCGAGAAGTTTCACTGCTCTCGGTGGTATCTTCGAGCAAAGCCCTGGCTCCTGCAGCAGCATTGGACAATCAGCACCGTGAAGGATCTCGTGAGTCATCCCAACGAAGTTCTCGGCCGAATCGGCTCGCCGGAGTCCGTTTTCGTGCGTCCCGATAGTCCGCACAAGCCTTTTAGTGGCCGGGTTGCAAGTCATGACGATCTCGTCCAGCTTCTTTGGACCATGGATTCTGCTGCGACGACGACCGGCCGCATCGTCGTATCCCGAGTGTGTCCCATTCAGAAGAATGGCGGCGTCGTGGTTGCCGGAGAGGTTGTAGCTGGTTCAACCTATCAGGCGGATGGCCGCAAAGCACTTGGCGACGATGCCGACGGACGACCGTGGCAATTTGCCGCCAACCTCGCCAAGCTTATGGAGTTGCCTCAGGAGGTTTGCGTAATGGATGTCTGTGAATCCGAGGGCAATCTCCATTTGCTCGAACTGAATCCATTCAGCGGAGCCGATCTCTATTCCTGTAATCGGCTGGCGGTGGTCCAAGCCGTTTCCACGTTTGCCGCCAATCATGTTCCTCCCAAGTCCTGATTCCCTCCAATCGGCCTATCACGCTGTGTTTGCCAATGGAAGTGGTGCGTCGTGGCGAATCCGTTTGGGTGGCTTGTCGACCCTGCACCTCGTCGAGGTTTCTATTGCCACTCTTGTGGGCCGGGGTGCTCGACGCCGGGAGGTCGAGTGGCTTTCCGGCCCCGGTTTTGGAAACCTGGAGCTCAATGGGCGCGGAGACGCCTAGATGGCTAACCAGTCGGTGGGGGGTGATTCGTGTGGGAGGACCTGTTGTCACCTGTTTGGCGATATCTTGTGGTCGCTGTGGACTTCCCTTTTGAGGGCGACACGACCATTCAATGGCTTACAGTGGCGGGAAGGCATCTTTCTGATCGCGATGGGCGTCTTGTTCCTCTTGCACGACCTCAGATTTGCAGCGACAGCATCCACGTTCCTCAGTTGCAGCACCTTTAATCACAGCTTACGTCCTCGCCTGCATGCAACTAATTGAGCCAAAGTGCACTGTCGCTCCATGAGTGCCTTTAAGGTCGGTTTTAATCTGCGTAATCCGTGGACCATTTCGCTTCTGCTCGTCGTGCGGCTCACCAGCAGCCCGATGGGATTGGTCTTTCGATCGGACAAGGTTGACTTCACCTGGTGCAGCGAAGGAGGAGGTGGAAACCCTTATGGAAAGGTTTTCCCAAACCTTCCCGAAGCTGCTTTAGTGCGCCCTCGCCGGGCGAGGTTGGTTATTGGGCGTGGGGTTAGCGGCAAGTACGTTGGGTTTTGACCGACAATCAGCCGACCCGGACGGTCCCGTCGGCCTCGCGGATGTGGAGATTTGCCCGCGTTCGGATCGACCCAGCCGGGAGATGAACTCGGCGTCAGTCGCACGATTCGTCCGCGGTGATGGCCGACGCGAGATTGCGAAACATGACGCCACGCTCGGGGAGCAATGCCTTCTCCGTCCGGCGGAGGACCACGAGTGATTCGGGATCGACCTGGGCAACGAACAGCTGGAGCGCGATTCCGAAGACGATGTGGTCGTTATTCGCGCGCGCCGCGTGTAGCACAAAACAATCCCTCGCCGTGGGTGGGCCAGTGCGGCTACGTGTTGTAACTGCCCAGCTCCGCGCGCGTCGTCGAACGTCCAGACCTTCGGGGCGTTGAAGTACGGAAAGCCGTCGTCGCTCGTGCATGCGTACGCTCGGCTGTCGTTGCGCAGCGTGAGGATAATACCGCTCTTGGAACTTCGCGAGCGACGGTTCGCAATGGCCGCGCCCTCCTTGGATAGTAGCTCGAAACCGTAACGAATATTTCATCTTGCTGCCGTAAACTGCAGTGGAGAACGGTCGATTAATCGGCCGCCCTCTCGGCTGGAACTGAATGGGGACCAGCAGCGTTCCGTCCGGTTGAATCAGCCATTGAGAACAGCCGCACCCCGCGCGAAAGAATTTGCCGTCCGTGTGGAATATCGAGCTCTTGCCATCCCGACCATCAGTTCGTTTCCGGATCGAACGTCGCGTAGGAGGTTTCGTAGGAGCCAGACAGTTTTTCCAAGGAGGCATAGTCTCCGGTCGAGGAATAGAGGATCTTGACGCCGATGACTAGCAGCTGTTGACTGGCGGCATGCCAGCCCGGCGTGGTATCCGCCACCGCGACCGTGATGTCCGTTCCCTGCTTTCGCCAAGCCAGTTCGGGAATCGCGGCTGGCTTGGTCCAGGTCTTGCCTAGATCGTCCGTCCGCGCGGTAGAGCCCCGGATAATGATCGTCGGCCACCAGGGTGTTTGAGCAAGTCCTTGATCACCGCGGGACCGCCGGCGTTCCACTTCTCGGGATCGCGATAACGCCGGATGGAACCAGCAGAAATCCGGATTCAATTCTTTAAAGGCAACGTCCGCCTGGACGTCGAATGGAAACTCTGGTGGTTCCACCACGCAGGCGAGCATAGCAAACAGATCAGCATCGTCGTCGAGACGACGAGGATTCTCCCGGCGAAGAAATGGACGAATCTCAATTCTCTCCCCCTCGTTCGGCGTTTCAAAGATCCCGGCAAGCTCGCTTGCGCCCACTTCCGTGGCTAAGGCAGCGGGGGCAAACCATGCCACATCCGTCGGCTGGGGAACAAGCGGCGGGTGACTTGATGCACCGACGGCGGGCCATTGTGCGCGGAGACACAGGCGGCGGTGGGGTGAAGTCGGGGAGGTGGAACGCCTGACGCGCGGGATTCGTGGTCGTTGGGATTCGTGCAAGTCGTTCCAGGTTAGCCCATTTCAAATCCAGGAATTTCCGAATGCCGATTTTTTCCGATTTCTTTTTGGGGCGAATGTCGAAATACGTCGGTCGTTCGTTCGACTGATTCATGGCGAGTGGATTCGAGAACACGGTGGAAAGGAGGATTAGTCATGATCAGTCCGATGTTAGTTTTTGCGAATGGTGTGCCTTGGATGCGTTGGGGGCTTCGGCAGATCTAACTACATGAGCATCCGACAGCCGCCACGTCGAGCAAATTCAAAGGCTAGAAAACGTTGAGGTGGGGCGATGAGTTGCCGCCGATGAAAACAACAAGCCGACCGACGCGGTCGTATCCGTGATCAAGTTGACGGCAAGGAAGCGTGATTCACGAGACGATTTTTCGGAGCCAACCTTAAAATGGTTTCAATCTACACCGCACAAGGTTCGGACGTCGTCGCGGCGCGCTGTTGCGTACTCGGCAATCAGCCGCAAATGAAGACGAACGCCGATGTGAAGGAGTAAACTCCACTTCGAGTTTGTCGGCGGCACGAACTTGGACGCCGAAGAGACAAACGTACACTCTGCCGTCGTGCGTTCGTCGATGAGGACCATTACGAAATCGATGGCTGTGGCTGGGGAGAGGGCAAGCCTGCCAAGGAAATGTGCCAAGGAATGAAGCTGATTCGCAAAAGTAAACCGTGAAGTCGAGAACGCGAGGATGTGATTCACGCTATTGAGCGGTCGCGTATGAGGCCGGTTTACCGAGGAACACGCCCCCTTCGGCCAAGCCGGCCTTTGACGTTTATCGCCAAAGTTAGTTTCGTCGAACCTCTTCGTAGCCGGATTCGTGGAGCCATGGGACGTGCCGAGCGACCGGTGGGGACCTCGATCACCGCCGAGGCAAATCGCCGAAATCGCTTCACGGAGAACCGCGCAAATTTCCACGCGCTAGCGATGAGCGGTCGGCGAATACTGGATCGTCGTCATTGGCATTTCGACTCCGGGAATCCATTGAACACCGATTGCGGAGCGTCCGCGGATATCGGACGGTCGCGAATGCGTGTTAGCTCGCTTTTCATGACGCTGCCAGACAGACTGCCCAGAAACGGCCGTCGGAGATTTCAATAGACTTCGGGTAACTCGCCGCGCTTTCGCAGAGCATGCCACGACCGTTGCACTCCTCGAGTCGCGT
Organism: Planctomycetota bacterium; assembly: GCA_046350335.1. Taxonomy (GTDB): domain Bacteria; phylum Planctomycetota; class Planctomycetia; order Kolteriales; family Kolteriaceae; genus JAXMAQ01. Next base: position 50,319 of record JAXMAQ010000002.1, on the reverse strand, counting down.
GTTGCCGAGAGGAGATAGTTCAGGTTGGGGAGGTCGTCCGGAAATCCATGCGGAGTCGAATGAGGTTTCTCGATCATATTCGTCGGCAAAGTTAGATGATTCGCATCCAAAGGGTTCAGCATCGACGGTATTTTTCGAATCAAGGCCGAGTGTCGCGATAAGCTTTTTCGCGCGTCAGCGGTACGCCGCTTCAATGCTGCCGTCGAGATTAATTCGTGCGTCATGGGCGTTCAGAACGGCGGTTAGATCCGGCAGCTCTCTAGTCCCTTTCAGTAGATTGCAGCCGCAGGCAGGCATGGGAAACAGATTATCGTAGTCAAGGCGGAGATTTGGATTGTTGCCTGAGCATGGAAGTGTTCAGCGTCAAAATCGCCGGTTACCTTCCCCCATTGTTCTCAATGAAACTGATAAACGCATCGAAAGAGTGAACTCGTCCGAAGCCATGGCAGAAAGCTTTGGATATCTTTGTAACCTACTGGCCCATGACGGCGTTCATGGGGCATTTTCCGATACACGAAAACAGCCATATGCTTCTATTATCCGCTCTGTTCGCGCCTCTTTTTTAGTAATTCTTAATCGACTTTATTGCGCCCTTGCGTCAGCAACGGCGATTCGATCACGATAAGCAACCGCCTGCCGTTGCAGGTCCGCGAGCTCGGCACGCTCTTCCGGGCGAGATACTCCCTTGGATATGCCCATCGATGAGCTCAGTACGTCGATCATTCCTTTGATTGGTTCCACTCCACTTCAGTTGGCTGTTCGACGCAATCAGACTTTCAGTTGTGTAGCCGGTGTTACTTGAATGGACAATTTCCCCAGTTTTTGAAGTCGGAGGATCTGTTCGCGAAGTTCCTGCGCGCGGGCGACTTCTCCATGGGAGGGCTTGATCATCCAGATTCTGGAACGTTACAAACAGCATCGAGGGTCCGTCCATGGTGCAGTTTCCGCCAGGTGTTCCCGCTGTGAGGGGTGAAGCTGTTCATGGAAATGCGTTCATACAAGTCGGGTGGTGCGGCTTTTGGACTGATAAAGTGGATCGTGTCGTGTTCGACGACAGGGCATCTTCGCTGGCAACGGTGTGCACCACTTTCGAATGTGTCGGGTGAAACCGCGTTGAGCGGTGTATATTTCTTTGCAGAGCGGCAAGCCGTCATTGCCGTTCCCGTGGATTTGTCGGGAATATTTCCTGGATCGTCATCGAGCACCGTGAATTGGAGGCCGAAGTCGTCTGTTGCCATAACCACTCTAGAACCGACATGTCGCGAAGATATCGGGCAAAGGTGGTTGGTTGCCGATGTTCGTATACCCAATCAAAGATCGACTGAAAGTCATCCGATTGGGAAATATCAAAGATAGGCTTAATGGCTCTCGATGCTGACGAACTTCCGCGCGGCGTGTTTCGCTTGGCCCGACGTTGTGTCTGCATCACGTCTCGAGCTTCAGGCCATGTCTTCCTTGATGTCCGGAAAACTCGAAAACAGTATGTTCAGTGGCTTTCCTGAAGCGCCCGTGGAAACCTGAATCTCATTGAATGGATGATAACCGCGACGCGGTTATCGTGCAATGACGCTCAAACGATCATCCCCGTCGCCGTCGAGCATCAGAAAGGTGATGTCGCATTCGCCGGCTTGATCGCTTGGAGAACCTTGGCAAGGCAGTTTCGCGGTGTCCGCGAACTTTAGCACCGGGAGCCAGACATTACGTTGTTAGGGCGTACGATGCGCGCGGCGATGCATGACTGCCATGCGAAAAAACCCCTCACCCCGGCCTCTCGGCGGGAGAGGAGTTCAATGCGGCTTCGCCGCTTTAGATTTCTGAGCGGCAATAAGTTTCCGTTTCGAATCCGCGACGTTGCAGACTTCGTTACATTTGCGACATGAGAACTCCTCTTTGCCGACCAGCGGACGACAAGTAGGCGAGCAAGCCGACGGGGCCGAGCATGAGGGTGAGGAAGAGGCAGGGGATGACGAGGAGGTGAAAAATGCCTAGCCGGCGCGCGTCGCGTACTTCCCAACTGCCGATGAACAGGTCGAAGGCGAGATAGTGGATCCAGCCGACGAGCACGACGTTGCGATCGCGGAAGAGCTGAAATACGCCGTCGAGGGTCGAGAAGTTTCCCTCGGAGTTGCCGAAATACGCGATCATCAACACGAGATAGACGACCGCGAGCATCAAGGGAATGAGCGCGGTTTCGATAACCGCGCGCGTCCACTTCCAATTCGGCGCGAAGACGAGCAATAGCCAGCCCACGAGTGCGGCGTAATTGCAGACTTTGAAAATGAAATCGGCGTTCACTCTTGCGACTCCTCGTGCCCGGAAGACATCCCTTGCCGATCCATCGCTCGGACGACGGTTCGATGGCTCACGTGGCTATATACCCTCGCAGGAACCCACAGGTTTGGCAAAACGATTTCGCCTGCGTGCCGTTGAACTCGGAAAAGTCATGTCATCTGGTCCGGACGCTCGGGCCATGGGAACCTGCGTGTCGTGAAAAATAAGCCCCTCACCCCGAACCTCTCTCGCGGGAGAGGGAGTTCATCGTGGCCATGCCGCTCTGGTTTTCTTAGTGGCACTAGGACAGGACGTGGTCGAACGCATACGCGGACCAGCTTTCCATCTGGTCGCGAAGTTTTCGGAGCTCCTCGATGGGTCGAAAACGAGCTTTGGCGAGCGCGGGATCGCGATGAGTGACTTTCGGTGCCGCCAGGTCGATGCGGTGAACCACGCCGAAATGAACCGATCCGACTGGCGTGGAATCGTCGTGCACCAGACCGACGATGCGCTGCGTGAACGTGGTTTCGATGGAGACTTCTTCGTCGAGTTCCCGTTGGAATCCGGTGTCGTAGGCGATTCGCCCCTCGGATCCGTCCTCCTTGCTGATGTGTCCTCCCACGCCGATGGAGAGCAGATCGTGGAGCCGACTCTCGGTTCCCTTATTGCCTCTTGTGTAACAGTACACGAACTCTCCGGAACGGAGGACGGTGTAGGGAATCAATTGTTTGAAACTCGGGTCCTCTTCCGCCCGGGAACGGGGGAGATACTGAAGATTCGCCGGATCGAGGAGCGTCGGCAAATAGCTCTCCACCGCGTTCGAATAGCCGCGAAACGTCCCAAGTTTTTCGAGCAGATGGCTGGGAAAGACGAGCACTTCTTCATCCATGGTCCAGTCTCCCAGATAAAGTGGTGGAGCCCGCGTGTCCGCTCGCGAATTCGTCGCTCCACGAACCGTCCCTCGCCCCGTCCCCTCTTGCGTGCCGATAGATTCCTAATGGCTTATGGCTAATGGCGACTCGCGAGCAGAGAGACGAAACGTAGCGAGTCCGTTTAATCTTTCGGTTCTTCGAAGACCTCTGGGCCACCCGCTTTCAGTGTCGCGAGAGTGGCATCGAGGTTTTTGAGGGCTTTTTCACGTCCGAGAATGGCGACGCAGTCGTAGACACCGGGGCCGACCGATTTTCCGGTAAGCGCTCCCCGGAGGACGTGATTGATCTTGCCTCCAATCCCCGACTCTTCCGCCAACTTTGCGATCGCGGACTCAATCGAAGGAACGTCGAAGGTCTGTACTTGCGTCAGTACTTCGCGAATCTTTTCGAGAATCCCCGCGGAGTCCTCTTTTTTCAGGTGCTTGACGGCTTGCTTGTCGTATCGAAGCTCGTGGCGGAAGAAGAAATCGCCGTAACGAACGATATCGGACAGCAGCTTGAGCCGTTCGCCACACGCGGTATCGATCTTGGCCACCTTCTCCCGTTCCTCCGTGGAGGGTGGATTACAGATTAAGCCTTCCTGAGCGAGGAATGGGAGCATTCGCTCAATCCGTGCCGGCGCCGAGAGCTGGCGCATGTAGTGATCTTGCATCCAGTACATCTTGTCCGGGTCGAGACCCGCTGGGGAACTGGTGACTCGATCGAGCGAGAAGTTCGCGATCATGACGTCCAGGTCCATGATCTCCGTCTTGTCATCCAGAGACCAGCCAAGTCGCGCCAGGGCATTGACAATCGCCTCGGGCAGATACCCCGCCTTTTCGTATTCCTCGAGGGCCACCATGACGCCTGGCGGCGGGTTTCGTTTGCTCAATTTCTTTTTGCCGCCGGGGGCCGCGACATAGGGTACGTGCGCGAACTCGGGCAAAGTGGCTCCCAGTCCCTTGGCGATGAGCAATTGTGGATGCGTGTTGGAAAGATGCTCCTCCGCGCGAACGATGTGCGTGATCTGGATGTCGATGTCGTCGACGATCGACGCCAGGTTGTAAAGTGGATCTCCTCCGGATCTCGCGATGGTGAAGTCGCCGAGCAAATCCGTTTGCCACTCGACCTTGCCACGAATCTTGTCGTCGAGGACGGTAGTTTGTCCAACGGGGACCTTGAATCGTAATGCCGTCCGTTGTTCCCGGTAAATGCCGAGGGCCTCGTCGGGCGGGAGGTCGCGCAAGGGACCGCGGTAGACGAACGGCTGCTTCGCCGCCTTGGCCGCTTCGCGCTGAGCCTCCAACTCCTCCGGCTTGGCTTGACAGGGATAAGCAAGTCCGGCCTCGATAAGCGCGACGAGCGCCATCTCATGGTTCTCGCGGCGTTGGGATTGGAAATAGGGTCCGTAAGGCCCACCTACTTCCGGACCTTCGTCCCATTGCATCCCGAGCCATCGGAAGCCATCGAGGATGAGTTTAACCGCCTCTTCCACGTGCCTTGAGGCATCGGTGTCATCGATCCGGAGGATGAACTCTCCACCATAACGCCGGGCCAAAAGCCAGTTGAACAACGCGGTGCGAACGCCGCCGATATGCAAATAGCCGGTAGGACTGGGTGCAAAACGCGTGCGAACCTTCATGGTGTCAAGAACCCCGAGAACTCTAGTCGGTTTGAATGGGTTACCGCTCTGCAACCCACGGGTTACGGAACCGGCGAAAACTCCGCCAGACGAGCGGAGATATACAGGTTTTCACCCCCCTTGTCCGAGTCGGATTCGCTCGATGGTACAAGCATCGAGTCTGGACGGCACGGGTACGGAAGGGTTTCCTGCCTTGCTGGACGCGCGAACGGATGGGGTTCCTCCGGCACTTAAGCAAAGCTGGAGGTCAGGTTCCGCGAGGTCTTCCGTGAAGAAACGGGACGACGGGAAAACATCCGCCGGGTACGTGAAATTGTCGAGCATCGCGAGCGCGACGCAAAAGGATGAGCCGAGCGAACTCTCGAGCATGCCCCCGACCCAACAGGGGACCCCCGCCTGGGCGCACAGGTCATGAATCTGAATCGCGACCGTAATGCCTCCCACCCGGCCTGGCTTGATGTTGACGTACCTACAACATTCGAGATCCAAAGCCTGCCTTGTTCGGTCCAGTGAGTTGATGCTTTCGTCCAAGCAGATGGGGGTCTCGATGCTCCGCGCCAGTTTGGCGTGATCGACGAGGTCATCATAACGGAGTGGCTGTTCGATCATCGCCAGGTCAAAACGGTCGATCTTGCGGAAGAGGTCCAGGTCGTCGAGCGTATAGCCGCTGTTGCAGTCGATATGCAGGACGAGTTTGGGATGCTGCTGGCGCACCGCGGCGAGCATGTCGAGATCCCATCCCGGCCGAAATTTCAGCTTGACCCTGGGGAAACCCTGATCGACGGCTTGTCCCACTTTGACGAGCAATTCGTCGATCGAATCGAGGACGCCGAAGTCCGCGCCGACCACGACTTCGTCGCGCGTGGCGCCGAAGAGTCGGTGCAAAGGGCGCGAGGAAAGCTGGCTTTCCAACGCCCACCACGCCGTGTCGAGGGCCCCTTTGGCGAAGGGATTTCCCTTGAATGTCGCCAAGAGAGCTTGCAGATCGCTGGCACAGGGTATTTCCTGCCCCACGATTCTGGGCGCGAGCCAATCCTTGACCGTGAGGTAAACGCCGGCAGCAAACTCGGGACTGTAACAGGGAGCAGCGAGCGGCGTCGATTCTCCCCAGCCCTCTTCTTCCCCCGACCACATGCGAACGAGAACCGATTCCACCGTCGCGTCTTCTCCATAGGCCGTGCGCCAAGGTGAGATGAGCGGCATGGCGACGCGATAAACTTCAATGGCATCGATTCGCATTGGATTGTTCCCAGGTCCGAGAGGTAATGCTCGGATCATGGTAACGGGCAATGATCGAAAAGACGACGAGAGAAAAGGAGAAGTCGAGGCTTCCCGTGGTGAGAAGACTTGGCCAGCGAATGGGACAGACGCTCGCCGCGCATCAAACCTAAAAATGCCGTGGGAAGAGGAGAGGTTGTAGAAATGGAATTCGAAGTAAAGGGATTCCGTCATTCTTCGTTGAGCCCATGCGGGGGCTTCGTTGCGAACTTCACGCGTTGTCTCGTTCGAGGATGAACGAACTCAATGGCGAGTGCATGTAAACAGAGCGGTGGATCGGCGAGGGACAGGGACCTTAAAACGCCCAGTTGCCGATCTCTGAGGTAGATGGGATCGCCGACGATGGGCAACTCGAGCTCCCAAAGGTGAGCGCGGATCTGATTCGTGCGCCCCGTGATTGGCGTCACTTCCAGGAGCGACGTCCCGTCCTCCAATCGCTTCAGAACGCGGAATCGAGTGGCTGCGAACGCACCCTCCGGATCCGGCAGCCGAACACCGTTGGGGCCAGGTTCCTGCTGGATCGGCACCTGGCAGTCAAAGGAATCCTCCGAAGGGTGACCGTGGACGCGCGCCCAATAGGTCTTGTCAACCGTGCCGTTCTCGAATTGAGGTTGAAGCAAGCGGGCGATCTCGCGGGTCTTGCGGAACACGACGATTCCCGAGGTATCGGCATCGAGCCGATGAGCCGGGCGAGGATGAATGGGATGGTAGACCTGGTCCAGAATGTACGTCAGCGTGTTCCGATGAAACCGGCCGCAAGGATGCATCGGCAGTGGGGCGGGCTTGCGAACGATGACGAGGGCATCGTCTTCGTGGAGAATCTCGATATCGGTGGCGACATCGGGTTCACTTGTCGCGGGAATCTTGTGAAGAAAACACTCGCCTGCTCGAACCGTCCTTCCGGGGTACGCCGGTTCGCCCCGGCAGGTCAGTCGTTCCAATGCACAAACGTGTTGCCATTGGTCGCGGTTCAGGTGCGTGCGCATCCCTTCGAGGAAATCGAGCAGTTCCGCTCCGTCAAAACGCAAGGGGACGCGAATGGGCCTCAGATTGTCGTAGGGCGAACTTCCGGGAAGTGGAGTGGTCGCGGCTTCGATTGCTTGCCTGCGAAAACGTAGCAGCTGCTCCAACGTTTCGGCTTTGGTGCGATGACACCGAGGACAGGACTTGCCGACGACGTATTCCGGTGCCGACTGTTCGGTGGGCGTGAGAATGGCTTGGCAGACGTAACATTGGGCGAGATCACCGACCTTCAGATTAGGGGCCAGCGACACGCGCTGATCGAAGACGAAGCATTGGCCCAGGTAGTGCGCTCCGCCACATTCTTCGAAGTATTTGAGAATCCCGCCGTCGAGTTGAAAGACGTCACGGAACCCTTCTCGCTCCAGAAAGGGGGCTGCCTTTTCACATCGAATGCCGCCGGTGCAGAAGGTGACGAGCGTTCGATCCTTGAACTCGGGCGGCAACCGGCGCGCTGCATTGGGAAAATCTCGGAAGTCGTCGACGCCGATCGGGACGGCGTTTTCGAAGGTTCCCGCGTTCACTTCAAAGGTGTTGCGCGTATCCAGCAGGGTTATTTCGCGCCCCTCGTCCAACCATTGTTTGAGTTGAAGCGCGGAGACTCGGCGAGAAGTGTAATGGGCAGGTTCGATCCCTTCGACGCCGAATGCGATGATCTCCCGTTTGATTTTGACGAGCATGCGGTTGAAGGGCTGGGTTTCGCTATAGCTCTCTTTGACTGCCAGATCGTCCAACCCAGGAATGCGTCGGAGCCGAACGAGCAGCGCGTCAATGGCCTCCCTTTGTCCGGCGACGAAGAGATTGATTCCTTCCTCGCTAAGGAGAATCGTTCCTTTCAGCCGTCGCGATTGACAGAGACCCTGGAGCTCCGCGCGAAGCAGGCGGAGATCTTTCATGCTCGCGAACTTGTAGGCGGCAATATTGACGACGGATGCCATCGAAAATCTTCTCGTTGATGTTCCCAGGACTGGCTTTGGTTTGGGCCGAGCCGCGACAGAAGATTCTATGGAAGCAGAGGTCGACGCGGTGGTCCCGGCAAGACGATAAATGAGAGGTGGCGCGAATTTTAGTGAAGGAATGTCCCCGACCCGTTCCGTTTCTCGGAGTGCTGGCTCAATTCGGAAGCGAGGGGCCGGTTTTCTTGCCGGTGGTTTCGATTCAGAGAATCACCTTGGGTTCGGGGGATTCCCCGCCCTGGTCTTTGACGGGAGGGGGTTCTTTTGCGGAAGGCGGGTTGGACTTTGCCGGCCCGACTTCGAGTCCCTTGCCGTCCTTACTCGCGGGATCGTCCGCCTGCTTGGCCGGTTCTTCACTGGCAGGTTTGATGGAAGAATCGCCGTCTGGTTCCGAACTCTTGCCGACTGCCTTGTCTTTCGGGTCCCCGGCTTCTTCCGCCAAAGGTTCGGGATAGGTTTCGAAGTCGAAACCGAGGCGTCGTGCAAACGCGAAATCATTTTCCGCGAGTCGCTGCTTGCCGAGCTTGCGATAAACCAACCCACGATGGAATAGGATTTCGCCAAACTCTCGCCGGCGCATGCCGTTCAATTCGTTGGCGTTCTCGATGATCTGGTTGAAGTCCTCCAATGCCGGCTGGTACCTGCCGTTGAGGTAGTGCAGATAGCCTCGCGTGTCGATGTAGGAGGGTTCGTTGCCCCCGATCTCCAAGGCCTTTTGGACATCCTTTTCTGCGCCGTCGAGGTCGATCCGGGCCAACGCTCGATGATAGGCGCGATTGTTGTACGAACTAGCGTCATTGGGATCGATCGCCAAGATGTGCGTAAACTCTTCGATCGATTCCTTGTAGCGTTCCAACTTAATGTAGATCTCGGCCTTGGCGGTATGTCCCTCTTTGGGATCGATGGCAATGAGCTTGTCGCATTGCGCGAGCGCCCGATCGATGTCGCCACGGCTGAGAAAGACGTTGATTTTGCGAATGATCTCGTCCCGTGAACCCATCGGGATCAGGTTGGCGGGGAGGTTCTTCAGGAAGTCCGGGCCGTAATTCACCGTGCCGCCTATCAAGGCCGCGATGAATAGTACGAGGACCACCAACCCCAACCGTTGGAAACTAACTTCCGCTCGCTTGCGCGGCTTGGAGTCCTCGAAATCGACGGGTTTGGGAAACCCATGTTCATCGTAATCCATTTGGACCTGCCTCAACGCCTAGGACTCGTCAGGTTTCTACAGCTGACATTTCGCCGGAACATGCAAGTTGGGAAACCCAAGTGGCTTTCCGGAACTCGGTTTTCGCCCCCCGAGGCTCCCCTCGTCGGGCCCAGAGGGGGCGTTCGCCTTGGGAAAATGCTTAGCACTTTGTTCCTTGGCAGCCGTCGGCTACGGACCGTGGGCAATGCTCCCATGGCGGCAACCACTTCATTCCCCAAGCCACCTGAACAATCGGCAAGGGGTAAGCCAGCTGCGCCGGTCACGGCACGCAAGGGAGTCGGCTTCCTGATGCAACCACCGCCGATTTCGCTCCGTTTGCGACTTCGGAAATCGCCACCCTCGGAATGACCGGCATATGCCGTTCTGTCCCGACAGCCCAATTGTAACCTTTTTCGCCCCCAGGGGAACTACCTTGACAGCGGGCGGGGGATGGCGAAGAATCAATCAGTACTGATACGCCGATTCCCGCCGTTCGGTTGGCGGAACGTCAGCGATCCGGACAGTTGACAGAGCTCGCCATGGGTTCGCCCTGATTCGATCGGCTTGAGGTCAAGGTTCACCCTGGTCCGTCGATGAGCCCGGCACTACAACGCTGCTGCTAATTTTTGCATCGGCATTTAGAATTTCCGTTCGGGTTTCAGCCCGGCCGACGGTTCGAAAGCCCAAGAATCGAGAGAAACAGATCCATGAACGGACAACTTATCCCCGTCGGCGGGGGAGACCCGATCCCGCTCCTCAAAAAGAAAATCGTGATCGGCCGGCGGCCCGACTGCGACATCTGCCTCCCTTTCCCGAACGTCTCCGGGCATCATTGCGAACTGCGATTCATCGAGGGGATGTGGCTGATCAAGGATCTAGGCAGTTCGAACGGGGTAAAGGTGAATTCGGAAAAAGTCACGAAGAAGCGGCTTATGCCGGGCGATCAAGTCACGATCGCCCGGCATCACCCCTACCGAATCGAGTATAACGTTGAGGGGGCCGGCCCCACGGTCGATCGCCGCGAGTCCGGCAAGGACGATTCCAACGTCTTCACCAAATCCCTTCTCGAACGAGCCGGGCTCAAGAAGTCGGACAAGGACGACTTCGATTCGGACATCTGGAAAGACGATTCCTCCGACGACGATTCTTCAACCCCGCGATGGTCCATCGAAGGGGACGATCCGCCCCCTAAACCGAAGAAACGGCCACGTTAGCAGGTCCATGCTTTCGACCCACGACGCTCCCTAGCGAGTCCCTGCGGAAATTGGCGAGATTGAGGACCGTTTACGATGGGTGAATCCGCCGTCGGCGCGTTCTTTCAAAGTCCAAAGTAGGCGGTCGAACCGGTGGGTATTCTCCGGATTACTGTCAGTGACGGATCTGGGGAGGTATTAACGCGGCCGCGCGGGTTCTCCGAAGATCAAACGGGAATTGGTGCGTTCACGGAGTTCGCAACCTCGCAAACCTGTCGCCAGGTTTCATCGTCCAATTCCAAACCGTCGGCTCGGCGCTTTTCCTCCGTGCGAAATTCAGGTTCGCCAGGCAACAGGATTTCAGCGACTCCTTGCAGCGGCTTTGAGCTTTTCAAGTAGTTGATGTACTGCCTCATGCGCTGGTTGTACTCTTGTTTCCGCATGAAGGCTTGAGGATCCACGACCTCGATGAAGAGTCCATTTCCGACGGGAACGCCGGCCATCGCGCCGCAACCGGCGCCCGATAGCAGTCCGCCGAGCAGGTCGACGATCAGGGAGAGTGCATACCCTTTGTGTCCGACGGGGCCGCCAAAGGGAAGGAGTGAACCCCCTTCATAAAGGTCGCCGGGCTGATTGGTGGGTTGGCCATTTCGATCGAGTAGCCAACCGTCCGGGACAGTGTTTCCCTGGTTTTTCGCCAATCGAACTTTCCCTTCGGCGACGACGCTGGTGGTAATGTCGACGAGAATGGGTTTTGCGTCCGTGGGAATCGCGACGGCGATGGGGTTGGTTGCCAGTCTAGGCTCGGTGCCGCCCCACGGGGCAACTCTGACCACGCCATGTCCGTTGCACCAGACCTTGGCGATGAGTCCCTGTTCCGCGGCGCGCAGCGGATAGACGCCGACGCGACCGACGTGGTAACACTGCCTTGCCGTGACTGCCGCGAGGCCATGGGCCTTGGCTTTTTCGATCGCCAGATCGATGGCCTTCGTTGCGGAAACCTGGCCCCAGGTCCAGTTCCCATTGACCCTCGCGGTGACGGTCGTCTCTTGCTCAATTTCGACCGTTTGATGAGGTTGAAGTCTTCCTTCGCGCGCATGTTGGGCGTACTGGGGCAATCGAATCACGCCGTGGGAATCGTGGCCGGCGAGATTCGCTTGCACCAGGTGCTCCGCGACCACTGTCGCGTCCTCCGACCTTGCTCCCATGCCGAGCAGAATCTTGTTGGTGAAGTCCTGCAGTTTTTCCGCCGACATCCGCTGCATCATGCTCTCCTGGAAACCTTGCCGAAGAAAACTGCCCCTATGGTTTCGTCGCCCGCGCGCGAGTTTTCGGCTGGGAGACGTTCTAGCGCGCGGGAGGGGAACACGTCCAACGAAAACGATGAAAAGCGCGTCAGGTGTGTCGGAGTATTTTTGCTCGAGAAAGTTGGCAGAGGGTATTGCGAAACTCAATCTCTTTGATTAGGAATAGTGACGAAAATCGAGACTCAGTTTCAATTACCCAGCAAGCCACCCCCTTTTGGGCCGCCAGCCAGGAAATGAATCATGAAAATCCGTTCACTACGCTTCGGATTTACGTTGATTGAGTTGCTTGTCGTTATCGCCATTATCGGCGTCTTAATTGCCTTGCTGCTGCCTGCCGTCGGCCAGGCACGAGAAGCGGCCCGCAGGAACCAATGTGCCGCCAATCTGCGGAATTTAGGCATCGCCATTCACAATTACCACGATGCCGAAGGAGTATTGCCACCCCCCATTACCATTGGCAAGAACCCGGATGGGTCGATCAAATGGCATGGGTGGAGCGGACTTGCGCGGCTACTTCCCTATTTGGACAACGTTCAAAAGTTTGAGAGATTCGATCTCAGCGTGTCCTACGACAATCCGGCGAATAGTACTGCAGCCGCCATCCCCTTTGCCATTTTTCTTTGCCCCACGGATCCCATGGCAGATATTCACCGTACCGCCGAGGGGCACCACAACACCAACTATGGTTTCAACCGAGGGGATTGGTACGTTTGGGGAGGCTTTACTCCGCTTTCGCAAGCCCCGCGGACGCCCTTTTATCCCAATAGCAGTGTCCGGTTTAAGCATATTGGCGATGGTCTGAGCAAGACGCTCTTCCTCGGTGAGGTTAAGGCGAGGATGAACTACGGGCGGGATTGCTCGGACCTCGTTTTCCAGCCCATCAATTCGATGGCGATGCCCGCTCCCAATGTCGATAGTTCGACGGTAGCTGCCTACACGAACTGCTCGGGCGGTTCCTTCAAGGAAGAAACCGGGCATTCAGAGTGGAATGACGGGGGCGTTCATCAGTCCGGATTCACGACGGCATTTCCCCCAAATCGAATGTCGGGAGGCGGCAATTCCATCGTTTACAAGGACATCGACCTGGTGGGCATTCGCGAGAAAAGCTGGACCACGGGCAAGGGGACGTTCGCAGCCATCACCTCGCGAAGTCACCATCCCGGTGGCGTGCATACGCTTTTCGGCGATGGTTCGGTGCACTTCATTACGGACGGAATCGACGGCATGACTTGGCGTGGCATGGGAACGCCAAACGGAAAAGAAATCCTCGGAGATTTCTAGGATTCATGTAGGGAATTAACGTTGCTGAAGGCGGATCCGCTGCCCGTTGTTCAATTTCCGCGGCGTGGTAGCTCCTGTTGGCAGGTCCTCCGACGGAACCATGCCCGGTTCCTTAATTCCTCGCGAAATGACTTACGCCTCTTCCTTCGGCTGTTCCCGTCGAAACACCGCGACAACGTCTTCCACCGGGACCACGAAGAGTTGGTTATCCTGTTCGAAATCCACTGGAATGGCGTTTTTCGGGTGAAACAAGATCTTGTCGTATTGCCGTAACGGTACGTCTTCATCTCGCTCGATTTGCGTCGAGATGGCGACGATTCGGCCGGTGATCGTGGGGATCTCCGCCTGATCGGGGAGCGCGATACCCCCTTTCGTTTCTCGCTTCGCCTGGTCTTTGCGAACCAAGACACGCATTCCAATCGGTTCGACGAACTCGAGCGCCTTCTTGCCTGTTTTTGTCATGGATTTGGTCGTCTTCCCCCCTGGATCTGGATGTATTCAAATGTATCGGTCAAAAGAAGATCCGGCAAGGAAACACTCCTGTTTGAAGGGTGGGGAACTTCTTCAAAGGACCGCACAATCCAACCGTAGGCATTCCATTCTCTTGGGTTATGAATGGTACGGCTCTCGTTCGTCGCGGGGAGGCGCTCGGGTGCCTCGACACTTGTCAGCTGTCTCTTGCCTGCTGTTCAGCCGCATGTCCTGCGTGGTACGCTGGGCATGTCGGGCGGTCGGAACGGGCCTTGCCGCCTGTCGGTGCCTGGTTCCGATATCTTGGGGGGGCATGCAAGTCCTTCCATGGATGCAGGTTCGCGATATTCCATAGGACTGTAATGCCTTAGGTCGATGACCAAGGAGCAGGTTCGGGTCGGATTTCGGCGGCCTTGTCCGGTCGATTCCGGGGAAGGCGAGAAACGATGTTTGCGCGGTGCGGATTGTCCCGCGGATTGGGAAAAGGAGGCGTGCGGTCACCATTGAATGTGCGGGAATCGTTCCATAGAATCATCCCCTACGTATTTCCTCGATTGGATTTGCGCGGCAGCCAATTCAAGACGCATTCCGGTGATCTCGGGAGGCTGTCCCTGCGGGTTTTGGAGCAAGCTAGGTGTTTGAAAGTATTCAGCAAGGGCTAGGCGAAGCTCTTCGCAAGTTGCGCGGTGGCACGAAGTTCACCGAAGCCAACATGCAAGAGGGACTGCGCGCCGTCCGCCGCGCTTTGCTGGAAGCGGATGTGAATCTCGGCGTTGCCGACCAGTTCGTGAAATCGGTCGAACAGGTCGCCGTTGGCCGGGACGTGCTCAAATCCCTCAATCCCTCGCAGCAAATCGTTCAGATCGTCTACGAAGAACTGGTCCAGTTGATGGGGCCGGTCGATCCAACGATTCGGCTCGAGAAGGGTCGGCCGACCGTCTTAATGATGTGCGGGCTCCAGGGAAGTGGCAAGACGACGACTTGCGGCAAGCTTGCGCGCATGTTAAAGCAAAACGGCCAGCACCCTTTGCTGGTCGCCGCCGACCTTCAGCGTCCCGCCGCCGTCGAGCAGCTCAAGGTGCTGGGTTCCCAGCTGGAAATTCCCGTTTATTTCGAGGAAAACAGCAACCCGGTTCAGGTTTGCCAGAACGCAGTGGCGGCGGCAAAGAAGCAGAATCGAAACATCGTCATCCTCGACACGGCCGGCCGGTTGCACATCGATGACGAGCTCATGAATGAGCTGAGGACGATCGACAAAAAAGTCGGTCCCGACATCTGCTACCTGGTTGCCGACTCGCTCACCGGCCAGGACGCCGTTCAAAGTGCCAAGGCATTCAACGACGCCTTGGAGCTCAATGGCGTCATCTTGACCAAGCTCGATGGCGACGCGCGTGGTGGAGCGGCGCTCTCCATCAAGCAGGTCACGGGCGTGCCGATCAAGTTCGTCGGCATGGGGGAAAAGCTCGACGCGCTCGAACCGTTCCGCGCCGAAGGGATGGCCTCGCGAATCCTCGGCATGGGGGACGTCCTCAGCCTGGTGGAAAAGGCCCAGCAGGCGGTTGACGAAGAGCAGGCGAGGAAACAGCAGCAGCGGATGGAGCAGGGGAAGTTCGACCTCAACGACTTCCGCGATCAGATTCAGGCGATGGGCAAAGTGGGCTCGATGCGTAGCCTGCTGGAGATGCTCCCGGGTGGGCTCAGTAAGATGATCCCCGAGGACGCGGACCCGGAGAAGGATCTCCGTCGAGTCACCGCGATGCTCAACTCGATGACGCCCCAGGAGCGTTCGAATCCGGACATCATCACGATCAGCCGCCGCCGGCGCATCGCCGCAGGCGCAGGTGTTGAAGCGCATGAAATCAATAAACTGATCAAGCAGTTCGAGGACATGCGGCCGCTCATGAAGCAAATGGCCAGCATGTCCATGATGGACCGGATGAAGAAGTTGATGGGGCTCGGCCAGGGGGGCGCCTTTGCCAACGGCATGGGTCTCAAGCAGAAAGAACGCTCCAAACGGAACCTGATGTCCGCGGACGAACGGGCCAAGGCTCGCAAACAGGAACGACAACGAAAAAAGCAGAACCGGAAAAATCGCAAGAAGTAATCTCGAGGAAGGAATTGCCGTGGCTGTACGCATTCGCTTGAAGAAGTTGGGACGACTCCACCAACCGTATTACCGCATCTGCATCATGGATTCGCGCACGCCGCGGGATGGTCGCGCGATCGAAGAGGTGGGAACGTACGATCCCCTGATTCGTGAAACCGACAATCGCGTGACGATGAAAGCGGACCGTATCGACTATTGGCTGAGCGTCGGTGCTCTGCCGACGGAGAAGGTCAAGGTTTTGATCGACAAGTACAAGGGCAAGGTGCCGGAGACGCGCACGGACAAGCGACGCCCGTCGGCGCCGCCGGTGGCGGCAGCTCCCGCGAAGGGGGCCAAGGAAACGGAATCGGCTCCCGCGGAGTCGAAGGCGGAGTAACTCCCGCCGGGGCGCGAAGTCTAACTTCCCTGGCCGCGCGGGGAGTGGGTCCTGAGCTCGGCCAATGAGCATTCGATTCGATATATTGACGCTCTTTCCCGAGATCTTCGACGGATACTTGGGACAGAGCCTGCTAAAGTTGTCGATCGCTCGTGGCTTGGTGGAGGTTCATCGCTGGAATATTCGCGATTGGACGACGGACCGCCATCGAAAGGTCGACGACCGGCCGTACGGCGGAGGTCCGGGCATGGTGATGATGCCGGGCCCCATTTTCGACTGCGTCGAGGAAGTGCAACGGAAAGCGGAGCCAGGTCTGCTGGTCTCCATGACGCCACAAGGCGAGCGCTGGACTCAGGATTTGGTGGCGGAATTAGCGTCCGTCCCAAGGGTTCTGCTGCTTTGCGGGCGTTACGAAGGGTTCGATGAACGGGTGCGGATAGGGCTCCAGCCGCGCGAGATCTCCGTGGGGGATTTCGTCTGCAACGGCGGAGAAGTTCCCGCGATGGTCGTGATCGACACCGTGATTCGATTGATTCCCGGAGTCCTGGGGCACGAAGGGAGCGCTCAGGAAGACTCGTTCAGTCGGCCGGGCTGGATCGAGTATCCGCAATACACCCGGCCGCCCGAGTTCCGTGGCATGAAAGTGCCCGACGTTTTGATCGGCGGGCATCACGCGGAAATCGCTCGCTGGCGCGAAGAACAAGCGAAACGACGGTCCGAACAACGACAACGACGTGAGAAAGGATAGGCCGATGTCCATCAAGCCGCTGCTGGCGAAAGTGAATCAAAGCAGCCTGAAAGAGGAAAAGCCCGAGTTCGAGATCGGCGACACCGTCGATGTCCACGTTCGAATTCTCGAAGGGGACAAGGAACGCGTCCAGATCTTCAACGGCATCGTGATCGCGATGCGCGGCAGCGGAACGAGCGAGACGTTCACGGTCCGCCGCATTGTCGATGGCGAAGGGGTCGAGCGTATCTTCCCCATCCATTCGCCGAAGATTGCCGCCGTCGAGGTCAAGCGTCGCGCGGTGGTGAGAAGAGCCAAGCTCTACTATCTCCGTGACCGCGTGGGCAAGCAGGCGTTCCGGCTGAAGGAACGGACCATCGTTCAGAAGGAAACCAAGGGCCGATCGCGAACTCGGATCAAGGCTCGCCGCAAGAAGAAGGAAGAGTCTGCGGCCGCCGAGGCGACCGCCACCAAGGCTGCAAAGCCCAAGAAATCCGCGAAAAAGAAGGCGGATTAACTCCTGGCGTGGTTTCGAAAACCAACACTAGGTGCTCGAGGGGAATGGCAGGCGGCTCGCTTCTTGCGCGCCGCTGGATACCGCATTCTCCTTCATTCCTATCGATGCCCGCTCGGTGAAATTGATCTCGTCGCCGAGCAGGGGGATTTCCTTGTCTTTGTCGAAGTGAAGACGCGAGTTTCCCGTGATCACGGTGAACCGTGGCAAGCGGTCGACGCGCGCAAGCAACGCCAGGTCACGCGCGCCGCCGTGCACTACATCAAAGCACACCACGCTCAGGATCGTCCCGTGCGCTTCGATATCATCGGCATCACCTGGCCGCCAGGCTGGTGGAAGAAGCCCACCATCGAGCATTTCCCCGACGCCTTTGCTGCCAACGGACCTTGGATTTGAGACTGCCGATCACATGCCGTCCGCGACCGGCAAGCCGTTCTCAAGTAGTTTCTCGATGATCTGACGGATTTCGCCAACCAGTTGTCGAGAATCGTTCGGGGGTTCGATTCGCGATAACTTGACCTCTTCGGTCAGCGCGTTTTGCAGAATCGACAGTTGTTCCGCCACGATCCTCTTGAATCCTTCGACGTCGTCATCGATCATGGTTCGGGCAAGGAGGATTGGGTTGCCTTCGGTATCTCTTTGCCTCTGAAGCTCGGTCAATTCTCGGCCTTTTTCCGCACGATAGAGTCGAGCATGCAGCAGAGCCCTGCGCAATTCCCCGGCGGCGTTGAACCCGAGCATGAAGTCTTGGCCGAAGTAAATCGTCAGGCCGCCATGCCGGCGAAAACCGGCGACGACGATTTCGTCAAGAACGGTAAGTTCCACGCGTCGATAAAGGCCGCTCGCTTCCCGAAACAAGTCTTCGCGATCCGCTTCGTTCTTCGCCATGCCCACATTCTGATGAGTCACTGGGAGGGAGGCCAATCCTTTTAGGGACGAACCAAGGGAGGCCGGGAACGACATGCATGTTCCGATTGGCCTGAAGGTGGATTCCCGGCTAGTCTATGGGAATCA
The DNA here is from genome assembly GCA_046350335.1 of Planctomycetota bacterium. GTDB lineage: Bacteria > Planctomycetota > Planctomycetia > Kolteriales > Kolteriaceae > JAXMAQ01. The sequence continues at coordinate 32,062 of JAXMAQ010000002.1, read as the reverse complement.
GAGAAGGAATGGCGTATCTCCTGGCCCGGTCTTTTTGAGGGTCTTGCGCTGGTTGCGGTTCGCGGTGTCCATGAGTTGGAGACGGACCACGGCAAATGGTTCCATGCGGCAAGAGGAAGTGAGAACGCTGTTCGCGGCGAGACTTGGAATGAACAAAAAGCCGGATCCCTATCGCGACGTCTTTTTGCGAGTCCTTCGCGAGATGACATTGGAGCAGAGGCTGCTTCAAGCCCTCGAAATGGGTGACATGACCCGCCGTATGTTTATGGATGGATTGCGGCGAACATTTCCCGAGAAGACGGAAGACGAGATTCATCAGATCTACCTTGAACGGCTTGCCAAATGTCACAATCAGGACTACTGGAAAAAGGCAGGCAGCACGCTCGAAGAACTAGGAATTCCATACATGCTCACGGGATCGCTCGCGTCCAGCGCTCCCATCGTTAAGTATCGTTTTCCTTATGTCGAGAAGTGGGCGGAGGCTTTCGATCTACGGGAGGAATGGAATCGATTGCAATCCGAGGCCAGCCCTCTGCTTTAGTCTTGCCCTTGGCGATTTCCTTAGAACCAAAAAGCGAAAAGCCGTTCCCTCTTTCGGAAGGGAACGGCTTTGGTGGACGGAGAAACCCGCCGCCTGCCCACGCAAGTCGTGGGCATGTCCGGTGGAATGGATTGATGCCTTAGAACACCCAGCGAAGATCGAGGCGGCAGAGACTGTCGTACCACCGATCACCGGTGAGCGAATAGGCGCTGCTCACGCCGACGTCAAAGTGTTTGCCCAACGTCGTGCGGATGCCGGGCTGAACGTTGAAGATCCAGACGCCGTCGACGGGCGTGACCACGCCTCCTGGGAGAGTTTCGGCACCGTCGAGCACCGTCCAACCGACGAACTCAAGCGTGGGGATGACGGCGATCGGCTTGTTGCAGCTTTCCCAGAGTAGGTGGCTGACACCGGTGCCGTAGCGGAGAATGTTGCCCGCGAAGCCGTTCGTCCCGCCGATCGGAATCCAGAATTTGAATTCCCCGTGCAGGTACGTCTTGCAGCCCAGGCGATAGTTGCCGAGCAGACCAGGTTCGAGGGAGACGTGTCCCACGCCGAGCCCCTTGCTGGCGTTTCCGGAGGGGATGTAGGTCCGGAAGATGCTGGTCAATTCGTACTTCTCGCCTGCCAGCACACGACTCTTGATACCGACGTTCATGTCGTTAAAGCCGGTCGTGTCCGGGCTGGTGGAGGGGTCAAGGGAGCGAACGCCAAGATCCGTGAAGATCGAGATGAAGTCCGACGCGGCTTCGTAGTAGATCCGGATGTCTTGGTAGTCGACGTTGGTGTTGACCGCATTCGGTCCGCGGGCAAGTTGCTGTGCGAAGAAGTATTCCGCGCGGTCCGGCCGGTTGTACCCCCAAGCGGCATCGTAACGAATGCGGAACTGCGTGGCCGGGCGGGCAGGATCCAATTCGAAGACCGCCAGCAGGAGGCGATCGGTCCCCAGGCTCTTGCAGCACTCGCCGTCCTTTTCGCAGCTCGCTCCCTTGAAGTACCCATGGTCGACGATGCTCGTCATTTCCGCCGGCGCTTCCGGAAGCGCCGCAGGAACTTTAGCTTCTTCCTGCGCGACGGCAGAGCCTGCCAGCCAAAGGGCGAATACGCCACAGGCCAGGCCGGCAGCCGCGCGGGTAAGCCGGCTTCCAATTCGGTTCATGATTCTCCTCCTGGATGAATGTGCCTTCGCAATCCATTGCGAGAGCGAGAGCGGTGCCATGCACAACGCCTCTCGAAATCAAGATTCGGCTGGGAAATCGGTTTCGGATCAAAAGCGGTTGCAGGAATGTCCCTTTTCCCAGGGCAAGATGGGGAAACATCTCTCATCTTTTCGACCAAGCCCGGTACGAATGCAACGATCGTGACACCCATGGGGTTAAGTCCACGATTCGCGAACTTAACTGTTCGTCGGTCCCTAGGAGTTGAGCGAATTCTGCGGGTATTGACGGTTGCAACGGTTCCGCCGAAACGATGGCGCCATGGCAACGCTGCGACGCTCGGCGATGGACTTGTTAGGGCTTGGGTACACGAACCACGAACGAGCCGGTCCTCGCGAAGAAGCCGGAGAGGAGCGTGGGATATTCCTCCACCTGGCAGCCGCGACTTTGAAACCAGAGGATGGCGGCGTGAATGTCAATATGGTTACAGGCATCGCTGTCGGATTGCCAAAAGACCTGATAGTTGGCGTCCAGTGGGCGGTAATCGATTCTCCATTCTCTCCGATTCTTCTTGAGACAAAATCGAAGGGTCCGGAAGAATCGCGCCGGAAAAACCGTCAAACTTCGCCAAAGAACGTTATTTCGTATCGGGACCGTGAGTTTCTCCAAGCGATCGCGGAGCGAAAGGTCGCGAAATGGTCGGACGGACAATCCTCGCGACGCCCACGGCCGGACTTGCCAAGCCGCGTGAAAAAGGATGAATCCTCCGGGCCGCACGACCCGGAGTAGCTCCTCTAGCGCGTTTTCCAAACTTGGGATATGTTCGAACGTGGCATAGGTGAAAGCGCCGTCGAACGCGTGGTCCGGGAACGGGAAGGGCCTTCCGTCGACGGCGACCACGAATTGCTCCGGCCTGCGATAAAACGACCGCAGACTCTCCGCAATGTCCATGCCGGTATAGTTTGGCACGACGTCCTGAAAAACACCTCGGCCGGATCCGATCTCGAGGAGCTTTCCCCGACGAAGGTCATGTTGGTCCAGGAATGCCTGGAGCTCCCTTTCGAAAGCGTCCGGATGGTCCTTGGTGTAGACGTTTCTGCGATCGATGCCGGCGTAGAAGTCTTGATAATCCGCTGGGGAATCCGGCATGAATGGTATCGTCGGGTCTGTCTTGGGAATCTCCGGGCATGCTTCCGCGGACCCGGTCGAACTTCATCCAAGAATGTTGTCGTGTCGAACCATGAAAGGATGGGAAAGAATCGCGACCAAGGATTGAATGTTCACCGGCGGGGCGCTCGGCCCCGCCGGTGAACTCGTAGATTAACCTTCCGATTTCGGCTCGGCGGATCCCTGCGGAGTCGCCGGCGCTTCGGGTGCCTTTTCCGGCGTGGCTTCCGATTTAGGCTCAGCGGCCGGAGACTCGCTGGGCGCCTTAGGCTCAGCGGCCGGAGACTCGCTGGGCGCCTTAGGCTCAGCGGCCGGAGGCTCGCTGGGCGCCTTAGGCTCTTCCGCCTTCTTCTCCTCGGCCTTGGGAGTCTCTGCGGGTTTCTCCTCGGCTTTCGGTTCCTCTGCCTTGGGGGCTTCGCCGGCGTTTGGTTCCGCGGGCTTGGCGTCCCCTTCGGACTTGGACGTTTGCTCGGCAGGCTCGTTTTGAAGGTTTACGCCGTCCGGCTTGGCTTCGCCGTTCGGAGTTCCTTCCGTCGACTTGACCGCGTCTCCGACCTGAATGCCGCGAGGCAAGCGGTCATTGTCCGGATCGTCGGCCACCGACGTCGGCTGGTTCGACGTGTTGCGCGGCGGTTGATTGAACAGGGCGCGGTTGGCGTCCCGCATCTGTTGTAGCGCGTTCCGTTCGGTCAGCTTGTCGGCGAAGTCCTTGTGGACGGCCGCCATCTCCTTCATGTCGAGATTGTCGTAACATTTCTGCAGCGCGCGATGCAGGCTGCGGCTTTCGGACATTTCCTTGAGCGCGAACTCCAGGTCGGCGAGCGCGTCCTGGTACCGGCCCATCTGCAGCAGAATCTGGCCGCGTGTGTCGCGATACTGAGCCGCAAGAGGCGCCTTCTCGATCACCATGTCGATGATCTTGAGCGCCCGTTCCTGTTCCGAAGGCGTGGTAGTGGCGAGTACCCACGCGTAATTGTTCGCGATTTCGAGCATGTTGGGATTGAGCTTGTACGCCTGTTCGAGGTGAATCTTCGCCTTGTCGAACCGGCCACGGCTAAACTCGTAGTTCCCCATGATCAGGTGAAGCGTGGGCATGGCGGTCGCATTGCCGCTGGCCATGACGCGCCGCATCAGGTCGCGCGCCTTTTCCGCTCCTTCTCCTTCCCCGGCGCTCATGGCGTAGAGGCGTTGGAGCATGAACAGGTTGCCAGGGTCGTGGTCCAGCACCGCTTGCATGAGCTTCATCTGGTTGTCATAGCCGATCTTGCGCTGCTCGGTGAGTTTCACGAGATGGGCAGCATAAAGATTGGCCAAGGCGTTGTGATAGTCCTTGTCCCCATTGGACATTTGCAGACCATCGATGAGAGTTTGCTCGGCGGCATTGAAATCGTCGAGAATGCGATATGTCTCCGCGAGGGCAATGCGGATCTTCTTGTTCTCCTCTTCCTCTTCTTTCGTGTCCTTACCCGTCGGCTCTTCGAGCTTTCGTTTGTAATAGTCGCGGGTGAGTTCCGCCTCGCGGCGAACAAGCTCGGGTGCCTTGCCGGCGTTTGCGCCCGCCTTGACGGCGATGATCCGAAGTTCCGGATTGATGGCGGCGGCGGCCCCAACGAACTGCATGGCGGCGCCAATTTGATTGGTCCGCATGTAGACGTTGTACATTCCGTTCGCGGCTTTGAAGAATTCTGGCGTGTCGTTTCGCTTCTTTTGGAGCACGCGTTTGAAATGGACGGCCGCCAGTCGAATGGTTTCCGGGCTGATCCGCTCGGATTCGAGCAGGTAATCACCCTTCCACAAATGGGCATCGATGTATCCCGGTTTATCGTCGGGCGCCAGATCGCTCATCAGTTGATACGCGCGATTGGTGCGCTTGTCCGCGTCGACTTTCTCGTCTAAACCCTCCTCGGCGAGCGCGAGGCGATATACCAACTCAGGGCGATCCCCCTGCAATTCGAGAAGGCGTTCGTAGCAAACGCGCGCGACCTTGAAGTTCTTCGCCTGCATCGACGAAATGCCGCTCTTTTCGTAGCGGGCGATGAGCTTGTCCTGCGGTCGCAGATAGGCGACGGCGGTCACCGCCAAGGCGCCGATTCCCACGATGATCGCGGGGAGAGCTTGCACCAGGTACTTGGCGCTCGTCGACCGGTACCACCAGCCGATGCCGCGGAACATCTTCGAAAACAAGGAGCCGACGAGAAAGAACGGCAGAAAGACCCAATAGCGGAGCTTGCGGAAAAAGCCCCCTTTGCCCGCCGAAGCGGCGCGGCGCCGTCTTTGTTCCGTGACGTTGCGATACCAGCGGAACGGCGAGGACGCGTAATACCAAATGCCCAGCCATAAAGACTGGAAGAATCCCCCCACGCGCTTGCCGATCGATGGCTTGCCACGCCGAGAAGGAGGTCGACGAGTGGTCTGTTGTTCGGCCATTATTTGCCCTCCTGCTCTTTGCTGATCTTCGCGGACAGCTCGGCACGAGCCTTCTGAAACACCACCAGTGCCTCCTTCTTTTCCGCCTCCGTCAGGGGCTTGCTGCTCCGAATGAACAGCTGCACCTGGTAGCTCGGTCCCGGAAGTTTATCGATGGGAACGTATTCCGAACCCCACGATCCCAACAGCCGGCGAAACGCTCCCATTCCTCGGCCGATACGGCGCCAAAACTCTTCCTGTACCGGTTTCAGGGGACGCCCCGTCGGATCATAGACGCCAAAGATCAGATAGCCATAGTTCTTCGGCGGCTTGGCGAGGTACGCCTCCTTGTAGCCGTCGACGAGCATGCCGTCCTTGCTCACGTCTTCATGCTCTTTTTGCTCCGTCACGGCCCAGCCGCTCGCACCGTAGCAGACGGTAAGTTCATGCCAGCCGACGAACGGATAGTCGAGCGAAACGATCGCCTGGTTGTCGCCAATTCGGTACGTCCAAACCTGCGAATAATCCCCTTCGTTGAAATGGTCCTGGTCCCGCGCGTTGAAGGCGTAGTCAAGCCGCTTGGACAGCGGGCTGCAACTTTCCGGCAGGCCATCGGCTCCGAGTTGATCGATGGCCAAGGCCTCGCTGGCGTTTGCCCAGAAGACAACGAGTTGGATCGCGGCGAGGAGCGCGTAGGCGGCGACGATCGGCCCCGATCCCAACCAGGTCTGCTTGGCGGCCGGCAAGCGGATGTCTTGGAGACCACCGGTATTCTCGGGCATGGTCGACATTTCCTCCATTCGCTTGGAAAAGAGGAATTTCGGCGAAAGGAAGAGGAGCAGGCGATCCGTGCTGAAAACCAAGCCAAGGATCGCGGCGAAGATCACCAGGCTGAGCACCTCGTGAGGCCAACCCTCGGTCAAGTTGATCGGAGTATACACGTCCGTCGTCGTCACGATCACGACGCGGGCGACGTTACAAACCACGACCCAGAAGACCGAAGAGATCACCAGCAGGATGGAACGAATAATCGGCCGACCAACCCACATGACGAAGAAGATCGTGCAGGCAAGGGTGGCGAACAACGAGTGAATGCCGATGCACGCTTCCTCGACGAGAAGCCGCTTCTCGGCGATCTCGACGACGTTGCCTTGCATGAAATGCAACACGTTGAGCATGTCGAGAACGACGCTGCTCCACTGCGCGGTGAACTTCTGCAAGCCGTTGATCAACGTCTGGTCCAGTCGATTCGGAAGCGGAACGGCGAGCCAGAGCAGAAGCCACGCGGGAAGCAGGCGTTTGGTCAACGGCCAACTTCCGATGCCGTATATCGCGACCAGGATCGTTCCCAGCGAGGTTACCGCGCCGAGCCAAGGCGAGTTCACGATCGCGGAGATGAAGAGCATGATCACGAAAAAGATCGCCGCAGGATAGCAGTAGATCTTGTTCGCGGGCTTGAATTCGTGGGCACCCTGCAGCCGGTTCCACGCCAAGGCGATGGAGCCGACCAGCACCAGGGGGAAGAACTGGTAATGCGGTTTCTTCCACAGTTGCTGGGCGTGTAGCACGAGCATCGGAAGATGCGCCAAGGCGATGATGCCCGCGACGATGTACAGGGCGTTCGCCTGCGATCGGTCCTTGGATGCGTCGACATTACCCAGAGTTGGCGGAACGCCCGCGCCGGAAAGCGATGATGTACTCAAATGCAGTTACCCCGCGCTTGGAATCGGCGGTGCGGCCCAAGGTTTCCGCGTCATCCGTGGCACTCGCGGATCGCGCGTCTCCGGCCGTCTCGCCTGACTTACAACCAATACCATGGACTCGATGAACATGAAAGGTGGGCACTTATGTTCCTGGATTTCGTGGGTCGAACGGTTCCCCCTGATGCTACGCCGCTGGTCTGGCCACCACCACCGACGAAACGAAACCAAACGCCAGCCCAACCACGTTAACAATTTCGTTGACGACATTCCCTTGTTACGACTCGCGAAAGATCAGATCTTAAGCGACCTGGAGGAGGTCGCAAAACAGAATCTCCGAGGAAAATTAACCGAGCGAGTTTTCCTCCGACTTCCCATTCACGTGCGTGTCGGCCTTCGAATCGAATTCTTCCGTCGCGGTCGCGACCTCCGATCCCATGCCCACTTCCGACTCGGTTTCAATGGGAGCCGCGGCCTTGCGTCCGAAGAATCGGCGCGGCGCTGGTGCCACGGGGGTGGCATTTAACTCCTCGTGTTCTTCTCCGTCGGCGCCGTCACCGTAAATGTAACCTTGCGCGTCCGTATCGAGGATGCCGGACCCGACATTGTAGTATTTCGACTGAGCGCCGAAGTTGCTGCCGTAGCGATACGCGTCCGCGCGCTTCCAGCCGACGCCGTTGACGACCACCCCCAGGATTCTGGCGCCGATCGCGTCGAGTTTCTCCACCGCTTCCTTCGCGGTCGGACGGCCATTGCGGGTGATCTGAATGCCCATCAGCACGCCGTCGACGCGGGCGGCGATGACCGACGCGTCGGTGACCGCGAGCACCGGCGGCGAATCGAAGATCACAAAGTCGAATTTCTCGCGAAGCAGGTCGATCATTTCCTTGAAGCGGGGGGAGGTCAAAAGCTCGGCGGGATTCGTCGGCTTGGGGCCCGCGACGAGGACCGACAAATTCTCGACCTTGGTTTTTTGCACGACGTCCGGGAGTTCCGCGCCCCCCTTGATGACGGTCGAAAGTCCTGAATCGTTCGAGAGGCCGAAGAGCTTGTGAATCGTCGGGCGGCGGAAATCGGCATCCACGAGGAGCACCGTCTTGCCCGTCTGCGCCACGCAGATGGCGAGGTTCGCGGCCAAGGTCGACTTGCCGTCTTCCTTATTGGGACCGGTGACCTGAATGACGTTGTGTTCACGGTAATGCGTGCTGAAGTACAACGCGGTCCGGACCGCGCGATACGCTTCCGCGTAGCGGGAGCGAGGGAGATGGTAGGTACACAGGATCGGGTCCATCGGATCGCCGGAGTTGATGACCTCGTCGTGCGAAAGGATGACCGGAACATGTCCGAGGACGGGGAGTCCGAGTTGCGTGCGGATCTGGTCGGCGTTGCGGAAGCTCTTGTCCGCGAGGTCCAAGAGGAAGGCCAAGCCGAATCCCGCGCCAAAACCAAGACCGCCGCCGACGAGAAGGGCAAAAAACAGTTTCGGAGCGACCTGGAGACCGTAGCCGGCCCGGGTGATGACCTTTGCGCTCATGCCGCCGTAGTCCTTGACCAAGTCGGTTTCGGTGACGCGACGAAGAACGGCGTTGTAGAGTTCCTTTTCCCGCGCGACTTCTTCGGCGAGGTTTTCGACCTCAAGTTTCGCGACCGCGATTTCCCGGAGTTTTCCGCGTTGCTCGTTGACGCTCGCCGTCAAGGATTCGATTTGAGCCGTGAGCTCCTTGTGTTCGTGATGCAGCGAGGCAATGTAAGACTGGATCATCTTATTCGTCTGTTCTTCGGGCGTAAGCGTTTCGGTTTCGACGGCCTCCGCGTCCGCGGAACCGCCGAGCGTGCTTTCGTAAAGCTCGATTCTCTTCTTGACGTCCTCGAGCATGGGATGCTCCGGACCATACTTGAGAGAGAGCCGTTGCTGCTCCTCGAGAAGGGGGAGGAGCTGGTTGGACTTCATGTCCATTTGTTCTTTGGCGATGAACGGATGGACGGCCCCTTCACGCTCCATGATCATCATGATGGCGGCAGGGTCTTCGCCATTCTCCACCGCCTGCTCGAGCGTGGATTTTCGCGCTTCGAGTAGGAGTCGTTTCGATTCGAGTTCGCCGATGGCCGTCTCCAATGCCATGACGCGGCTCTCGCTCGCCGTCCCGACGAACCCGGTCTTGTCGCGGCGGGTGAACAAGTTGGTCGATTCGGTGACTTGCTTGCTATAGGCGTCATTGAGCGTTTGAAGGCGTTTGCCGATATCATCGCGCGCGCTGGTGATTAATTTCATGAACTCCGCCCCTTCTTTCTTAAAGGAGCTACCCAGGTCGTCCTGGTAGGCGTCGATGATGGCGGAGACGATCTGCTGCGAATCGCGGGGATCTTTCGAGCGGAAGCTGAGGTTGATGACGGCGGCGTCCTCGGAGCCGCGACCACCCATCGAAATCTTGAGGTTTTCGTAGATGGTGGTGAGGGCATCGAGATCTTTAAGGCTGGCAAGATCGTTCAGATTGTGCTTTTTAATGGCTGCGTCCAGCGTGCTGACGCTGCCGACGAGCTCCATTTGCGTCGCGAGCATTTCACCGGTAACGGTCGTCTCGGCGCCGCGGGTGTTGCGCGATTTTGCATCCGTGGGAATTTCCGCCTGCCGCTGCACGATGATGAGCTGGGCAAAAGATTCATAAATTGGGGAGGCCAAATTGTAATAGGCGTAGCCCCCCGACAGTCCGAGGATGGCGCCGACGACGATCCACCATTTACGCCGTTTCAAGAGTCCGACGAAGTCGAACCCCTGCTGGCTGCCTTGGGCCAAGTCCATGGACGCATCTTCGGACCAACGCTCTAGATCGTTCACCGCTCGTCCTCTTGTAGGCTGTTGTGCGGGAAAACGCCGGTTCGCTAACTCCGCGGATTACGCGGAAAGACGACGTTTTCCATCCTCCACCCTTTGCACCGAGACTCGAAAACTCTCGCCGTTAACAGAGAGAAACTCTTCCGCTCCGAGAAAAGTTCGCCGATAAGCGGCCAGACGGCACGACCTGAAGGGCGAACTCATGACGCGAACTTGAGCGAAAGTCGAAGAACAATTCGTACCAGCAAAGGTGGAACCCATTCCATTCTACCTTACCTTGCTGGTTCGTCAAAATCGGTGGAAACGTGAGTCCGATATCTCTGCGCGCAAACAGGACTCCCAATCGGTACAAATACCGCCGACTACCATCCGATTGACGTCTGATTGATTCGCCTTGAGCGGTTGTACGATTCAATCCTTGAATGCGTTGGCGAAAACCATGAATTTTCCCAACTTTTCTCGAAGTTCGTTTCCTTGAATATCGGGGAGAAATCCAAACTAAAGCGCGGAACGTGGAAATGTCAAATCTTGCCCCGGTTTATTCTCGTTTTTTTTGGAAAAGGAACGGCACAACCGGAACGGGCTCGCTCCTTTGGTCTATCGCCGAGCCCAGGCAATCATGTCGTCGAGGATTTCATGGAGTGTTCGCGTGGCGCGGTAGCCAATGAGCTGGCGGGCTTTTTCGAGCGAGGGAACGCGCCGCCGCATGTCTTCAAACCCCGGCCGGTACGCATCCTCATAGGGAATGTGACGTATCTCACAACTGGGAAATGTTTTGTCGCGAACGAGTTCGGCGAGCTGGTGAATGGTACATTCCTGCTCACTGCCAAGATTGACCACCTGGCCAGCCGCCTGTGGCGTGTGCATGAGTCGATGCAGCGCGGGAACAATGTCGGCGACGTGACAGAAGCAGCGGGATTGGTCCCCCGTCCCGTACACGGTGATGGGGCCGCCCGAAAGCGCCTGATCGATGAATCGGGGGATCACCATCCCGTAATGGCCGACTTGCCTTGGTCCAACCGTGTTGAACAAGCGGACCACGACGACCGGCAGTCCCTTGGATTCGTAATAAGCCAAGGCAAGAAACTCGTCGACCGCCTTCGAGAACGCGTAACTCCAGCGGGACTTGCTCGTGGGTCCATAAACCGTGTCATCCTCCTCGGAAAACCGGCTCTGGGATCCCTTTCCGTAGACCTCGGAGGTGGAGGTAAGAAGGACCGGTTTGCCGGTCCTCGCGGCCAAACGCAAAACCAAGCCGGTTCCCTCGATATTGGTTTCGATGGTCCGCACGGGATCTTCGACGATAAGTCGAACGCCGACGGCGGCGGCGAGATGGTAGATGTGGTCCGCCTTGACGATCGCCTCTTCCAAGACGGCAGTGTTCGAGAGGTCCACCAGCAGGTAGGAAAAGTTCTTTCGCGAGACGAGGTGCCGGATGTTGTCAAATCGGCCGGTGCTCAAGTTATCGAGGACGAGAACCTCCTCTCCCTGATCGAGTAGGAATTCCGCGAGGTGCGAACCAATAAACCCCGCGCCCCCGGTAATCAGATGAACGGCCATGCGGTTTTCCCGAATATTTTCCTCGCGTGCTTCGTGCGGAAAGTAGGCAGACTTTCTACGAAGCGACGAGTCGCCAGGTTCATGGGAAACTTGGGGCTTTGCCCGCGGTTCGAAAGCGCGCGACCGCGGATTCGACCCGGTCGGCATAGTTTTCGAGCGTGAAGCTGGAGGACTTTTCCAATGCCTGCCGAGACATCCGCTCCAACAACGAGGGATCGTCGACAAATGCCGCCAAAGCAGCCGCCAACCCATCCGCGTCCCGGCTGGCGACCAGGCGGCCGTCCTGCCCGTCCGTCACGACTTCGCCGCAATTCGGAGTTGCGACAACGGGAAGTCCGTGAGCCATGGCTTCGATCTGCGTGATGGCGAATCCATCGGAAATGGTGGGCAAAACGAAGAGGTCCGCCCGTTTGTAGAGCTCCGCGACGCGATCGCGCGTGACCCGGCCGAGAAAGCGAACGTTCGAGGGCGCCGAGCGGATCTTTTCCTCCGCGATCCAGATTCGACCGGCAACCAAAAACTCGATCGGCATGCCGGAAAGCTTGCGCGCCGCTTCGAGCAAATAGGGAATCCCTTTGCGCAAGTTCACGTGGCCAAGCCAAAGGACGGTAAGAGGACGGTCCTTGGGATCAGACTTCGGCGTGGTGACGCGCGAGCCTTCGTATGCCATGGGAACGACGATGATCTTGTCCGGATTCGCGCCGTGGGCCACGATGCCTTGCTTCGTCCATTCGGAATTGACGAGGATGACGCGCGCGGCTTCCCACTCCTCGTGAATCCGTTCGTGGTACTCGTCCGGCGCGCCGCTTTCGAGGGGTTGCCAGCCGGGCCATCGGGATGCCTCCTCCCGCACCAACTCCTCTTCGAATTTACCGGGATCCATCTGGTCGAGCAGCGTGACCACCCCATGGCCTTGGAGCATTCGCAGCGTGGCAAGAGAACCGTTTTCAAAGCCGAAAAAGAGATCCTTGGTGGGATCGAGCGGCATTCGCTGGATGCGGCGGCAGACCCGTTGATCAAAGCCTCGCCCCATGGCTAGGAACTCTTGGTAAAGGGCACGGCTTTCCCGATGCCGGGGCGCGAGCGCGCGGCGGAATTGTCGCGCGAGTTCGGCGAGCGTGAAGGAAATCACCTTATCGGACGGGAGCTCGTCGTGGTGTCGACGGGCAAAGGAACGGAGTGACGACGGGCCGGCGGCCAATCGTGAGGCGCCCCATCGGCACCAAGCCTCGGTGAAAAAGTAACGAAGGTGATTTCGCTTCTGAAAAGCGCGCGGCACGGCGTAATGTTGCCGGGCGCCGAATTGGGAAACCAGCCAACGCCATTCACTCATGGAATTCCCGTCCTGGCCTCCGCTAGCCGTTCCGAAGCCATGGTGGTCGTGGGGAAGCCAAGCCGCCGCACGCTCTCAGCCATGCCAAGCCGTCGACTCGGACATGCAAAAGGTGTACGGCAAAAGGAGGCGAATTGCAAACGGGCTTCCCTCGTTGCCGAGATCAACGCGCGATGGGGGAGCTCTCTCGAATCACGCGCGGTTTTACGGGAACGCAGGGATTCCCCGAACAGATCATCTGCGGAGGCAGATCGTGGAGAACGACGCTCCCTGCGGTCGCAACGGCATTTCTGCCGATCGTCACTCCTGGGCCAACGAAAACGTCCGCGGATACCCAGGCGCCGTCCTCGATCGTGATTGGCTTGGTGAGCAAGCGAAACGCCGGGTCCGACCAGTCGTGACTTCCCGTGCAAAGGAAAGCACGCTGAGAAATGCAAACGTTATTGCCAATGGTCACCGGCGCGAGGTTGAGGATATACGATTCCTCGCCCAACCACACGTGATCGCCCATCGTCAAACGCCAAGGGAGATGGATTCTCACCCTGGGCTTGATGACGGCGCCGACGCCGATTTTGGCGCCAAATCGAGCCAAGAGCGCGCGCCTCGGCTTGTTGATTGGCAAAACGCTATTTTCGAAAAACCACTTTCGGACCAGAAGCCAGGCGAGTTCGGTCGCCTTGCTCGCCCCACGCTCAAACTCGGGGTTCGCAAATCTGGAAAGGTCAACCTCGCCCGTCGTCATGCGATGGTCTCCAAGCGGGGATTAGGCGATCTGGTGAGCGGGGTGCTGGGTGGACGTTCCGGTTACCTTCAACCAGGATTCCGTTGCTTGAACCCATTCCTCAATCATTTCGAGTTCTTCGGGGGTCGCGTGTTGTTTTCGGGCGCCCGCCATGGAGTGATCGAACGACTTCTCGAAATACTCGCGTACTTTCTCATCCTCCGGGAGTTCGCAGAACTCCATGATTGCCGTCAACATATCCTGCGAAAGGTCTTCGAGGCGACATTCGAAATACCGGTTCGGCGGCAATCGTCGACCGTAGAAGGCGGCACTTTCGACGCACATGCGCCACTGCAGGCAACAGACTTCCAGCAGGTCGAGATCCCGCATCAAAGAGGAGATGCCGGGGATTCTCGGCCCCCAAACCGGGGCACCCACAAGGGAAAGATGCTCCGGGGAGAATCCGTCTCAGGAACTCTTTACCGTAATAAAAACAGCTGGCGTTCAACTCGCGAAGCCGCTCGGAGATCTTGTTGGGCTTGAGACCTTTGGCGTGATCCAGCCAGAATCGGCGGATGGAAAGCGCGGAATCGACGCTATTGCGGCGAATGTGCACGAACTTGCAGTCCGGAAAGACGCGGTCGACGAATCCCAGCCGCAAGGAATTGCTCGGGGTCTTTTCCAAAAGTCGGGTTTTCCCCTTGTCGAGGATCCGTTTCGCGAACGAGGAGCGGATGTGCTGGATGACCTCTGGCCGAGCATCCGCGGGGAGGAGGCGGTCCGATTTATCGTCGTTGCCGTAGCGCCAGGTGAGTCGGGGTTCCTCGATGTATTCCAAATCGCGATGGGCCGCAAAGCATTCTCCGAGAATCGTGGTACCCGACCTTGGCGCTCCGATCACGATGATCGGCTTTTTCAGCACCGAATCCTGCGATGCGCCCACGACGCACTCCTTCTTGACGTTCGGAAAGGTAGCAGCATCCAACCGGCACTTCCGACGCTGGAGAGCGTTGGGGCCGGCGGAAGCGACATCACCCTTCAGATGCTCCTTAACGCATTCTTTACAAAGGATTTAGCCGACGACTGGAAGACACTCTTATACAGATCTTTCTCGCGAATCGCAAGACGTCGCCGCGCGTAGCGCAAGCTTAGCATCGCGCGAGGAGAAGGTGGGTTGAAATCTTTGCCAGCAGCGTTACCCCTCACCCTGTACTCTCCGGAGGAAAGGGTTTGGACGAAGGAAGGTTGGATTGTTTACCAGCAGCGTCGGCGGCATCCCGGTCCAAAGCCGTAGCCGATGCCAAAGGTGACGCGCGGAGGAGGGGGTTCGACAACGTAGACCGGTGTTCGTTCGTAGACCACCGCGGCGGGCGCCACCGTCGGTCGGGGGCGGTTCACCGTATCGATCATCGCCTGGATCACCCGATTGCTGACTCCCTGGTTGTGAAGATCGACGATTTGCGACGCGGAGAGTTCGAAAATCGTACTGCTCGACGCGACCGAAGAGAGGATAACGTCCTCGGAGACGCCGGACCGCGACATGTGAATGATGTCAGCCGAAGTCAGCGGGTTTTGCGTAACGACCTCGACGGGCGCGGTCGCCGCCGCGATCCGTTCTTCATTGCGTCGATCGTTTTCATCGAGCCCGGCGCCGACCAGGCCGCCGGTCATCGCGCCGAGTCCGCTGCCGACCAACGCGCCGACCCCGGCGTTTCCGGTCATGCTGCCGATAGCCGCTCCCGTCCCCGCCCCCAAAAGTCCTCCGGCGGCCATTCCCGTTCCGGTGTGCGTCGCGCAGGCTGGCAATACCAAACAGAACGCACCTAGAACCAAGTCTCGACGGATTGGAATCATGCGATTTCCTTCCAGGACAGAGACGAGATCGTGACGCGAGCGGCCGGTTATGCCCAATCCCTGGGTGGCGGTCAATAGTAGCTACGACGCGAAAGGCTTACGCGAAATATGGGTAATTCAGGATGGATGGGTCAAGTTGTGCGGCAGTGGTGGGGAACTCAAGAAATACCAAGGCGACTGCAGGCAGTCTCCCCAAACTACGATGCAGTCGCCTTGGATCAAACCCTTCACCGCCAGCAATTGTAGACCGGGCTATGGGGAGGTCAAGGGGTGGCCGGGGTGGTCGTGACAGGATCGTTGAATTCTTGTTGGGGATCCACTTGGACATTGAGGGAGTCGTACCACTTTTTCCAGACCTTGGCCCAGCGATCGCGCTCTGTCGACGGTGGCGGATCGCCAGGCATCCCGAAAGCATCCATCCGTTGGCTCAGGAAACGAAGTGCGCCGCGCGACGCCCGGTAGACATTTGGGTCGGCGTCGCCAATTGCCTGGATGAGCACGGGGGCCGTGCGAAGGTCTTTTGTGCGCGCCAGTGCCCAGAGGGCTCCCGCGCGGACTTCCGGCCGGGGGTGTCGGGCAAGTAGGCGAAGTTTCGCCTTGTTTCCCTTGACCGCGCGCAAGATCTCTTGAGGATCGGCGGTTTCCAGGGCGACGGCGGCGGATTCCACGTTCGCGGGATCCTCGTCATCCAAGGCGGAGAGCAATTCCTCGACCGGCGCCTTGAGGGCCCGGTTGTAACGAGCGCTGCGCCGGGCGGCCAATCCAGAGACGGTGCCCGAAGGGTCGGGGAGCCCGCGGCCGCCAACCATCGTTCCTCGTCCCAGTCGCGTAATCTGGATGCAAGTGATCGTTTTTGCGTGGATCGACCAAGGAACAACAGGGCAAAACTTGTGTCCACCAAGTTGGAATAATTCGACGCCCAGGAACCTTCTTGAGACTGTTTCCGCGATGAATCTGGCCCCCGGCAGGTATAACCACTCCACGGCATCTATCAGCTTCATGTTCGCAAGCGAGGCATAACGCTCTAGGCCGTACCACAGGTAGTAGTACGTCCGGGCCCGTTGCCTTGTCGATCGAGATGTTGCTCGCCATCCATCGTCCGCGCTCAGCTCGACCCGCGTTTTCCGCCTGCGCTGCGTGACGGTGGGCTGGTACTCGACTTTCGTCTCTTCGATGACAGGGAATGAGCAGTTCGAGTTTTCGTTGGGTTGCCGTTTCTCTTTGAAGGGGAATTGGGATTTACAGATGATGATCGACCCTGCTCCCGCGACGCTCATGCTGTGGGTGATGCCGGCTTGGGAGATGCGACTTTCTCCGCGAGGATCGCGCTGGGGTGATAGGTAAATCCCCCCGCGACGTCCTGCCTGGTGATGAGCCAATGGAGGGCCTTGTCCCAGACTTCGATGGGGACTTCGACGCCGGCGGCCGCGGCTTCCCATAAAGCCAAAATCGCGTATTGGGTTTGGGACGTGTCGCCGCCTTCGTCATGTAGTCCCATGCGCCCATTGGGGCTTTGTCTTTTCATCAGAAACTTGGCGATGGATTCGATCTCAAGTAGGTACATGTCGGAATTGGCGGCAGTAAAGGTCATGAGCACGACGGCGGCTTCGTAAATATCGCCGGAACTGCGCGTTGGCCGGTAACCGGAGGTGTCGACCAAAGCGCGGACCTTCTCGAGTAGGCCCATGGACGATCGGGTCGTCGACGTTTCCCGTGCTTTTCACCAAGGCCAACGTCGCCAAGGCCATTTCCCCGCATCCGATTGTCGGAGCGCCGTGCGTTTGAGAAACGCTATGCCGCGTTGCAACGCGGCCTCTTGTTGGCCGAACGCGGCGGAAGCAAAGGCAAAAAATGCCGCCCAAGCGAGGTGGTGTTTTCGACTCATCAAGGTCCCTTCGGCGCATCGTCGGGCGTGGGGGCATGGGAGTCACTGGCCTCCAGAAAACCGACTTCGGGGGTTGGCGGCGGGCCGGCGTTCCTGCGCATCTGTTCCGCCATGCGGCATCGTCGCGGCTTTGCTTGCCACCAGATCACCATGCTTGCCAGGAGGATGACGCCGGCAATGCCAAGGAAGCGTCAGGACGGCATTGGGGCCGACGGACGTGTTTAGAACTCTTTTCCAGTCCAACTCATAGCCAATCAACATGGGGGCGGCACTTCATTTCTGGTCCAGCGCCTGGTACGCGAACAATTTGAAGAAATACCCGTCGAACGAAACATTCTCCTTGAGTTCCGTGCCAGGCTTGAGCCCCTCGGGAAGCCGGGTGAAGAGGATTTGAATCGGATTGTGCGGCTGGTCCTCCGTGAAGACCCATCCTTCGTAAAAGTGGGGAATGCCGTACGCGTTTTTGAGTTCCTTGCCGTCCCAACGGACGAGGCGGCGAAGAATGCCTTCGATGCGAACCGGTTGGCCACGATACTCGTCAGGAGCATTGAAGAGGTTCGCGAATAAAACTTCCTTCTTTGATTCGTTGGCGAGTCCGCCGGATCCCTTGGTGGCGGCGACGCAGAGAATCTGATAGATGGACGCCGATTCTTCGGCTCGTCGCGGCGTCTTATCTTTCGCGCGAGCCAGAAGACCAGTGTCCACTTCCGTGCATTCTTCCGTCTGCACCAGGCCGAGCGGATTCGCCTTGCCGGGAGTTTGGGGGAGGGTGCCCGAGGCGGCCAAGGCAACGACCTGGCGTCCTGGTTCCGAAGTCACCGGTTCGACGATCGCCGAACCGGCGTCGTGTTTTGCTCCCGGGGCGCGCGGTTTACTCCCGTTGCTTTGGGCAACCTCCGTGGGAACGGGCTCCGCGAACCAATTCCAGCTGGAGGGCTGCTGAATTCGCTGGGATCCGATGGCGAGCAGGAAGAGCGCGGAGACGAGCATGCTGAGGTGCGTGATCTCACGTTTGGTCAGCAGCGGTGGTGGAGGTCGTCGATGACGCGTCGATGGGGCCATGGAGTTCTTTCATCTGGCATGCCGCCTTGGCGTAAGCAAGGGCAGCGAGATTCTTGGCCGATTGCTTGACACCCTTCCCTTGTCAGTTTACGGTATCCGTCGCTCGGATAGAAGACGATCGCTGAGAATTGCAACTCTGCAAAGAGTTGGGAGATTCGCCTTTGGCATTTGCTGGAACCATGCCCGGCGTCATGGAGTCTAACTGTCCGCTCTCCATGGTTCTCCGGCGGGAAGCTCCCTTCGAGGAGTTTCGAGGTCTGGTGAACGGTTTGAAGCTGGAGGCAATGGGTACCACGCGTTTCCGCGAGCCATGAGTCATCAAGAAACGTCGAGTCGTGGATTGGAATAGAGAACGGGAGAGTTTGATGTTTCGGAGTTGCGGGGGTCTTCGATTGGGTCGGCGAGCGTTTGCCTGGCTGGCCATTGCGTTTTCCCTGGGAATGGCGTTGGATTCTATGGCTCAGGACCCGAAGTCCGAGGCGCCGGCCGCAGCGCCCGAGGCTCCCCCCGCTGCAGCGCCCGCCAAAACGGACGCCGCTCCCCCGCCAGCCACTGAAGGTGGCCAAGAGCAAGCCGTCACGCAAGAGAGCTTCCTTGTCTACACCTACAACGCGTCCCCGACCTTTTTCTGGTTAATGCTCGGCATTTCCGTCTACATGGTTTCCAATCTCGTCAACAACTTCATGAAGTTGAAGCTTCCCAAAGTCATTCCTCCTCCCCTGGTGGCAAACCTGGACTCGATGCTCGGGGAAAAGAAATACAAGGAAGCCTACGAATTGATTCGCGCGGACAAGTCGTTGTTCGCCCGGTCCCTCACCGCGGGAGTCGAACGTTTGTCGCATGGGTTCGACCGCGGCGCGGAAGCGATGTTCAATATTGCCGAGGATGGCAAGATGGAAATGGAGCACGGGATTAGCCCGGTCGCGACCGTCGGCACCGTGGCGCCAATGCTCGGATTGCTGGGCACGGTCCTTGGCATGATCCTGGCATTTCAGCAGATTTCGCAAGGAGGACAGCCCAAGCCCGCGGAACTGGCGGCCAACATCGGCTTGGCCCTCGTGAGCACGATGGAAGGACTGGTCGTCGCGGTCCCTGCGATTATCTTTTTTGCGTTGTTCCGCAATCGCATTGCTCGCCTGGTGTTCGAAGTGGAAACGGTGGGCGAGACTTATCTTTGGCGGTTCGCCGGCGCTCTCAAGAAGTAGGATCGCAATGGCCGCAAGAAAAGCCGCCTCGACACTCGATGAGGGGGTCAAGCCCGACATGACCCCCATGATCGACATCTGTTTTCAGCTCATCACCTTTTTCGTCATGCTCATGACGTTATCGCGCGATGATGCCGCTTCGAAGATCAACCTCCCCGTCGCGATGACCGCGCCTGTCTTGGAAGACGATCAAAACCCGGACTCGATCAACATCAACGTCGATAAGCGGTCCTACCTCCTGGGATGGGGCCTGCAACTCAATCTCAACGAAGAAGCGGGGTTCAAAAAGCTCGAGAGCCTGCTCAAACTGCAGGCCGACATCGAAAAGGAAAACAAACGGAGGCAGGGCTCCGATTGGAAAAAAGACGGATTGGACACCACGGTCATCGTTCGCATCGATTCCGCGGTCGACTATTCCATCTTCCGCAGGATCATGGACATTTGCCGTTCGGTAGGCTTTACCAAGTTCCAGCTGAAAGCGAAGGAAGAAGAGGAGAAGGCTGGTGGTAAAGCGTAGAACCTCGAGCGCCGACTCGGTGAGCATGGATCTGACGGCGGCCCTCGACGTCATTTTCAACGTGCTGTCGTTTTTCGTCATGACGTTCAACCCGCCCGAACCGGAGCGGAATTTCGATCTCAGCTTGCCACCGCCACAAGTGCAAGCTTCAGGCGCGGTGTCGGGACAACAAGAAATACCCGACAAAGAGATTGAACCATTCGAAATGATCACCATCGTGCTGAACGCGGGGCCGGAAGGAATTCTCGGCGGCGTTCAAATCGAGCAAAAACAAGTGCAGGGGGGAATCCGTGGCCTGGCGAATCAGCTCAAGGTAACCGCCGGCGCCATCAAGGGAGCGAGCGGCAAGAGCTTGGAAACCGCGACGATCGTCGCGTCACCCACCTTGAAATACCGATTCATCATCGAAGCGGTCGATGCTTGCTATCAGGCGAACATCAAGAAGATCAACTTCGCTGAGGCCAACGCCGGGCAATAAACCCTGACCAGTCCCAGTCTTTTCTCGCGCCGCCACCTGGTTCAAGCCTCGCGGCGTTTCTGTTCTCCCAGGGCCAATGCCGCAAGAATTGCATCGACGTCGTAGACGCAGCCTCCCCAGGTCCCGCCGCTCGCGGATTGCAAGGCCGCCCACAAACGCGTGTCCTCCGGAAGCAACGGGTCGGGAGCAAGATCGGTTCGGGGCTTCCGTCGCGCTAACTCCTCAGTACCCCACGTGATGCCATGTACCTGTCGTCCCTCCCCCACGAGGTTGACCGAACCGGTGAGAGAGACCCGATCGACGACGATCTCGATGAGGTCGCCATCGCGCACCTTTCCAATCGGGCCCCCCGCCAATGCCTCAGGCCCGACATGGCCGATGCATGCGCCCGTGGAGACGCCCGAGAATCGAGCATCCGTGACGAGCGCGATCTCCTTGCCGAAGGAGAGGTGCTTGAGCGCCGACGTGATCTGGTAGGTTTCTTCCATCCCGGAACCAAGGGGTCCTCGGCATGTCAGTACGATGACATCTCCCGCCTTGACCCGATCCGCGCCGGTACTCTTGACGGCGGCGATCGCCGCGGACTCGGAAGTAAAGACCCGCGCGGGACCAACCTTGCGATACACGCCGTCCTCGCCGACGACCGAGGGATCAATGGCCGTGCTCTTGATCACGGAACCATCCGGCGCGAGATTGCCGCGAGGAAAGGTGACCGTGCTGGTCAGGCCCCGCTCTTTGGCACGTTTCGGGGGAAGGATAACGTCGTCGGGATCCACATGGTCTTGCTCGAAGAGCCGTTCCCGAAGTCGCCGTCGCCGCTCGCTGGTCTCCCAAACCATCAACGATTCTTCCAGCGTGATACCGTCGGCGGTAAGGGCCTCCAACTTCAGAAGGCCGAGTTCGCGCAGGTGAAGCATGACCTCGGGGACGCAGCCCGCGAGAAATACGCGAACGGTCGGATGCCCGACGGGACCGTTGGGCAAGGCGTCGACGAGTCGGGGAACGCTCCGGTTGATCTTTTGCCAATCCTCGACCGTCGGTCGGCGCCGGCGGGCGGCATGGGCGATCGCGGGAACATGAAGAAGTAGATTCGTCGATCCCCCGAACGCCGCGTGCACCACCATGGCATTGTGAAACGCGGCATCCGTCAGAATGTCGGAAAGTAGTAATCCACTCCGTTGCAATCCGACGAGGGACTGTGCGGATTGCCGCGCCATATGCCGCCAAATCGGTTGGCCGGAAGGGGCGAGCGCGGCGTGGCGGACCGTCATGCCGAGCGCCTCGGCGACGACTTGCGCGGTCGCCGCCGTCCCCAGGAACTGGCATCCACCCCCGGGCGAGGCGCACGCCCTGCAGCCAAGCTCGGCAGCTTCCTGAAGCGTCAATTCCCCGTGCGCGAAACGAACCCCGATGGTTTGCACTTTTCCCGCGTCTTCGCCATCGCTGGGAGGCAGCGTCACCCCCCCGGGGACCAGGACGCCCGGCAGATCACTGCAACCCGCCAATGCCATCATCATGGCAGGCAGGCCTTTGTCGCAGGTGGCGACCCCCAGGACGCCTTTTTCGCGTGGGAAGAGAACGGATCAAGCGCCTCAGTACGACGGCGGCGTCATTGCGATAGGCAAGGCTGTCCATCATGCCCACCGTGCCCTGGGTGCGCCCGTCGCAGGGATCGCTGACGTAGCCGGCGAAGGGTATGCCGCCCGCGAGGCGAATGGCGCGCGCCGCTTCCTCCATGAGCAAACCGACTTCCCAATGCCCGGTATGGTAGCCAAGCGCGATCGGGCTGCCGTCCGGAGCGCGAATCCCACCCTGCGTGCTGAGGATAAGGAACTCCGCCCGGCCGAGTTCGGAAGGGTTCCATCCCATCCCCGCGTCTTGGGTCAGGCCGAACAAGTCACCGCTGGGGCGTTCGAGCAACATTTGTTCGGTCAGGGGCAAGGCGCCAATCGGCCCCGCCGCCTTGGTCGCGACGTCGTAGAGGGAACGATCTTCCTCAAGAGCCTGCGAAGAGGGCATCCGTCTTCTCCTTAATGCCGCGCTAAAAATGGGGCGAGCGGAAACGTCGTTCTCGTGGCGCTTCCGAACCTCGTGGAAGAACTATTGTATCGAGCCCGGCGTCGCCGTTGATGTGGAACGAAACTCGCGGCGGAAACGCGCGATCGTGATCCAGCCCAGTGCCGCCAGTACCGCGAGTACGGGAGTCAACGGCGCCCGCATGCGAACATTGCTCCAATAAACCACGTGAGGCAGAAAGTAAGCGAGTAACGAAAGGGGTAAAACCAGGTAAGGGGGAGTCCAGGTGACCCGTTGGAAGAGTCCGATGGCCGCGAGGACAAAAAGGCCCAGGTAAAACGCGGACACGCCGATCCGCGCCCACCGGGGACCGTAATTGGGCCCGGGGGACCAGAAGGAGGCCGCGTGATGAAGCACGCAAAGCGCCGTATCGCTTGGATGTTCCTTCATCCAATTCATCGCCTGTTTTTGAAAGAACGCATCACGTTCCCATTCCTCCAATCCCTCGGTCAGCCGGGCATTCTCACGAGTCCAATTCTGAAAACTATCTTCCGGCCAAATCGGGTTCCCCTTCACCACGACTTCTCGATAAAAGACCGGATTCATTCCCAACCAGAGGGTATAACCTCCATGCGTGGTCGTGAGGATGGGTCGGCCCAACAGCATCCAATTGCGCGCGATCCAAGGGGATGCAACGAGGATTGCGATGGCGAGAATGGAGCACCATTCGCGAAGTCGGCGAGAAAGGCAGGCGTCTACCAGGAAAGCGGTTCCCCAGACCAACCAGGCAACCGGACGGGTGAGGCCGGCCAACGCAAGAAGTATTCCCATCGCCAGCCGATCGAGTATCGTACCCGCGTGGGGAATTCTCGGCTTGATCCAACCGGCGAGCAGACCCGTGACGAACGCGGTGAAAACGGCTTCCGTCATCACCAGTCCTGCTTGGCGAGCGAGAAGGGGATCGACGGCGACGAAAAGCATTGCGGTCCAGCCGCAACTGGGGCCATCCATGCGCGACGCGATCCGCCACACGCCGAGGACAGTAACGATTCCAGCGGCGAAGTGGAGTAATAGGATTCCCCAGATTCGCGGAGGAGTGGTCACGCAAAAGGGAATCAGCAGTAGGGGATATCCCGGGGGACGGTAGGCAGAAGGCTCGTTCGCCGCCGGTCCGAACGTTCCGGTCATGCCGAGGTTATGGGCATGGAGCGCGTAGGCGTCGGGGTCATTGGCCGGTTGACGGTAAAGTGAGTCGTTCATGACGAACAAAACGGCGATGCGGACGAGCGCGAGCAGAAAAATGGCGATTCCGAGTCTCTGCCACGAAAGGGACATTGGACATTCCACTGGCCGAAGTGTAAAAGAATATCTGGTTTCCGCGCTCGCCCGCGCATGTCCTTGTTCAATCGATCGCACGGCGGATGATCGTCTCGCAGGCCGTCAAGAAACTCGTCCGGGCAGCCGCGCCAGCCATGTTGGGTGGAATGCCGATCGATGCAGGCTGATTTTGGCGTTGGTTGCGTTCGGCGAAATCCTTTTTCCTTGGACCCCGTGAGACAGGACCATGCAGCAGTTGGCTCGATGGATGGTCCGGCATCGGATACTTCTGTTCGTAACCTGCCTTCTGATCACGGCGATCGCGTTCCCCATTTCCCAACATATGAAATACGACCGGTCGGTCCGATCGTTCTTTGACCTCGATGATCCGTCCCTGCTGAAATATATTCGCGCCCAGGCGGAGTTTGGCGGCGACACGATGTGTCTGGCGGTCTACACCGACCCGAACCTACTTACCGTCGAGGGTCTGGTCCGCCTGGATAACTTGGCGCGGGAGATGGCTGGCGTCCCTGGCATTCTGCAGGTTACGAGCCTGGCGGAGATGCGTTCTCCCCTCGATCGCGTGTCCATGTCCGAAGTGAGCGGCATGCTCGCCAAACGGCGCGCGAAAAATAAAGCCGACGGCCAACTTCCCCTTTTGGCGAAACGGATGGCGGAGGCGGGAGACAATAAGGACGAACTGCGTAAAGCGATCATCGAATGTTCAATGTACTCGGATCAGTTCATTAGCGCCGATGGCCGAACCACTGGCATTGTCCTTCTCGCCGACCCCGCCGCGATGGGGTCGGGGAAGTTCACCGAAACCCTCGCCGAACTCCGACGGATCGCCGCCAAGAGCGAGTTCAAGACCCACGTCGTCGGCGCGCCGGTCATGATCAATGACGTCTACGACTTCCTGGAGGAAGATTCCTGGGTGCTGGCGAACGTGTCCAGTTTCGCCACCATGATGGTCATTTTGCTACTGTTCCGCAGGATCCGTTGGACCATCCTTCCTCTGCTGGTCGTTCAAGTATCGTTGATTTGGATGCGCGCGGTGATGGCGATTCAGGAAATCCAGCTAAGCATCACCAGTTCGCTGACGACGGCGCTCATTACGGTGATCGGCATCGCGACCGCCATCCATGTCGCCGTTCGCTTCCAGGAAGAGTGCGCCCATACGAGCGATCACGAATTGGCGCTCGAACATCTGCTCGCGAAATTGATTCGGCCGGTTTTCTGGACTTGCGCGACGACGGCGTTGGGATTCGCTTCGTTGGCGACGAGTCAAGTGGTTCCGGTTCGCGACTTCGGCATCGTCATGGCGCTCGCGGCGATGTCGGTCGGCGTTGCCGCGGCCCTCCTGATGCCCGCGGGCATACTCATGGGGGGCTTTGGGGTCGTGCCCAAGAAGGTGCCGGCGGAAGAGAAAATCGTCGCGGCTTTGGAACGCTCCATTCAATGGGTCACGCAGCATTCCCTGCGAGCCGCCGTTCTCACCTTGGCGCTTCTCGGCATTGCTCTTTATGGTTTTCGTTGGATTGACGTCGAAACCGACTTCACGCGTAATTTTCGGGACGACAGCCTGGTCATCGAGGGGTATCGTTTCGTCGAGGACCGTTTGGGAGGGGCAGGATTCGTCGAGTTGGTGTTCGACGTTCCCGCGGAGCCGACCCCCGCCGACCTGGCGCGAATTCGCGCCTGCGAGGAGAAACTCCGCCAACTTCCGGGCGTAACGAAAGTTACCGGATTATGCGATTTGTTGGACTTCTTCTCGCCGGCGCAATCCCTCGCCAGTCCGGCTGCCTCTCTGCTCGCTGGTGTTCAGCTCAAGGCCCTTCGCATGGTTTCCCTGCCCGAGGTGCTGCAAGTTTGGAATACCAGAGAAAACCGAATGCGAATGGTGCTTCGCGTTCGCGAACAGCAAACCACGGACGAAAAGGCCGTTCTTTTGTCCGTAATCGAAAAAAATGCGAAAGAGACGCTCGGCAATTCCGCCACCGTAACCGGACTCTATTGCCTGTTGGTCCAACTGATCGCCGGCTTGCTCGAGGACCAATGGCGGGCCCTGGTGGTCTCCGCATTGGGAATCCTTCTCATGATGACCGTCGCGTTTCGCAGTCTTCGGCTTGGATTGGTCGCGTTTCTTCCCAACATGATTCCGATGGCCATTGTCGTCGGCATGATGGGGTGGCTCGGGCTGAAACTGAACGTCGCGACCGCGATGATTCAAAGTATTTCCATGGGCTTGGCCGTCGATTTCAGCATTCACTACCTGACGCGATTCTTGGAAGAGCGGAACGCGGGGGCCGATTTTTACACCGCGTTGTGTCGAACGCATCAGAGCACCGGAAAGGCGATGGTTTGTGCCAATCTTGCCTTGATGCTCGGTTTCGGCGTGCTCACGTTCTCGAACTTCCTCCCCACGATACATTTCGGCGTGCTGGTGAGCTTCGCGATGCTGGGAGGGCTCGTGGGCAGTTTGGTGACGCTGCCCGTATTGCTCCGCCTTTTCTATTGGGTCAAGGATCCTCCACCGTCCAACCTATTGCTCACGCTCTCGGAGCGCGTGCAGGAAGAACTCAGGCGAAAGCATGCCGAGTCCATCGTTCCAGGCCCTTGAAGACATCCTGCTTTTCGACCCCGGCAAACGTGGGATCGCGCCCCTCGTTCAACGCGGTGCGTTGGAGTCCGCGGCCCGGCAACTGTTGGAAAAAAGCGTCGTCGCGGTCGTAACCGGATTCTACATTCCCTCGGCGAAGGCACCGGAGACGGATGGACCCTTGGGAGCCGTCCATCTCCGAGACGCATTGCAAGCCAATGGCCAATCGGTCACCTTAATCACGGATGACCGTTGCCATTCCCGCCTGCAAACACTTGGCTTTTCGAAGCTGATTGGCAGTCACTGGAGCGAGCTACCTTCCGAGCTTGGAGCTCTCGTTTCCATCGAACGGCTCGGCCGCGCCCTGGACGGGCACTATTACAACATGCGCGGCGTGGATATCACCGACCGCACGGCTCCTCTCGACGAGCTTTTCCTCCAAGCGGCGGACGCGGGAGTCTTGACCATTGGCGTCGGCGACGGCGGCAATGAGATCGGCATGGGGAATGTCCGTGGGCTGGTGAGCACGCATATTTCTCAAGGGGAACGGATCGGTTCGACCATTCCCGTGGATCATTTGATCGTCGCCGGTGTTTCCAATTGGGGAGCTTGGGGATTGGTTGCGGGCATTTCGATGCTGGCCGAGAAAAACCTCATGCCGGCGGCTTCCAAGGCCCGCGAAGATCTCGAACGACTGGTGGATGCCGGGGTTGTCGACGGTGTCACGGGACGTGCCGAGCCGACGGTTGATGGTTTGGATTGGGATGTGCATGCCGAGGTTCTCGATCGGCTGACTGCCGTCGTGAGATGGGCTTGCCCGTGAGCCGCCGCAGAAATCGAGATTCGTCGACCACCATGGTTGTGATCGCTTCAGCGAAATTCGACGGACGCGCGTCACTGGTCTCCCGTCGTTTTGCCGGAAAACGTTCCTTGAGGTAGTTGCACCTTGATGCCGCCTGGTGGAATGGGGCGGTCCAGCGTCCAAAGCACTGCCTGCGCGATCAAACGCCGATATTCTTCGAGCTCCCAATTCCGGTGATGATGGAGGCCGCTAAAGCCAAAGGAACGACCGCCGCCGGGGCGAATCCATGCCCAAGCCACCGTCTCGGGCTGATTCTCCATTCGAGCCATAAGCAGGGGAATCGGCGCGGGAGTTTTCGCGAACTTGAGCCGATAGTAAAACTCTTCGCGTATCTTCATGTTTCCGATGCCGCGGGTTATGGGCATCGAGGGGTCAATTACAGTCAGGTCCGTCGACACGTCCTGATACTTGCGGTCGGGTCCGCCATGGCATCCGCCTAGCAAACTTAAGCATGTATCGATATTGGCGGCATCACGGGTGCCGAGGCCCCAGTGAATACCCAGGAGCCCCGTAGGTTTCGCAGCGAGTTGATTCAGTACTTCTAGACGTTTGGGATCCTCTCGAAACCACCTGGCTCCTTCGGAGACGAAGAAAACAACGGCGTCGGCATTCGAGAGAAGCTCGGGACCCTCGGGCCAAGGGTCGTCCGCGCGAACGAGCGTTGTTTCCAGTCCTGATTGACCGTCCAGGATTGCCTTGAGAATCTCCAGGCCGGGTAAGTACTCATGCGTCCCCTTCGGGTGCCCGTCGGGACTTTGGCCCACAAGCAAGACGCTCCTTGGTTTCGCATCATCCGCTTCGAGGAGGGATGTGAACGCCAGTGTTCCAAAACAGGCGATCCAAACACGCATGAAGTGCATGGGAGTGGCTCTCAAGATAATTGATTGGAGAACGGTGGATAATCAACGTCGAACTGGGTTCAGTTTAACGGTCCGATGGGTAAGGCTGCAGCCCAAAGACCGATTTTGTAGCGGCATCATCGCCCGCCCATAAGGACGGCATGGCCGTCATTGATTCGCGAGATTCGGTAGAGCATCAGACAAAGGCTTGTCGTGACATCCGCCCCGGTCGCTCGAGCCTTGGCGCTAGCCACGACCGTACTTTTCTGAGCGTCGAAAAGACGCTATTCTCGAAAGACAGGGCTCGGCCAGCAGGGGTATGAATCGGCACAGATTCGTGCAATAAAGCGGTATCCCTCCAAGTTGCAGTGGCCATCGTAGGGCCAGAAGAGCCTCCTGTCGCCAGTCTCCATGTTCAAGACGGCGTCCGTGGTGTCGATAAACGGGATGCGAAGATCGTTACAAACGTGCTGATAGTGTGCCTGTTGGGCGCGATATTTTGCGGATTCCCAATCGTTCCAGGGGGCTTGTGGTTTGGCTGGCCTCATCGAATCGTAAGTGGCCCGATACCTGGCGTGTATGGCGAGATGGCTGGGAATGTACACCACCGTCAAGCCGCAGGAGTTTTGTCGGCATATCTCCGCGATTCGCTCGAGCGGGCGACGCGCGTTCTCGCCGTCCTTGTTGTCCCAAGCGTCGAAGTTCGCAGTAAGATATCGCTCTTGGCTCTCGCGAATATTCAGCATGGCACCGTTAAAGCGATTGGCCTTCACCGCCTCGATGATCCGAGGATCCAACTCGCGAAGCATCTGGTCGATTTCCGTTTGCCGGCCTGCGTCTTCGTCTTCGAAGAAGTCGACTTCCTCGAGCGGCGTCGGACGGAATCGAAACCGAAAGGCCAGCATTTTGTCGTGGTAGAGACGCTTCAGCACCAGCCACAATCGCGGGGTAAAGCGACTGTCGATGGAAGTTATCGAGATCGGTTGAGGATCGGTTGGTTGATCGACATACGCGGGCAGATCATTCCAGCAGGCCATGAGGTAGACATGGTCGGGCTTGAGGAGCGGAATCGCGTCCTTCGCGAGATGAAAGTATTGCCAAAGTCCGTTTCCCGTAATTCCGAGGTTGATTGCCTCCGCCGGACAATGTGCCGAAACCATCGATTCGAATTGCTCGGGAATCGTGTATCCCAGGGGCGCTCCAATCCCTTCGGTAAAGCTGTCGCCGATGAATAAGACCCGTTGTCTGTCCTCGGGATAGGCGATGCGAAAGTTGGGACCACGAAAGCCATAGAGATTGAGTTGATGGATAAAGGAGTAACCATCCAGGTCATTGGCGTCTTCGCAGAGGATCTCCATCGGTTCGCGGTGAGAATACTTGCCCGCCATGCTGAGGGAATAGTGGCTGCGATTAAATCCTTCGACCTCGGGCATGGGGAAGGAGACGCGAAACACCAACTCCTGTAAAGCGAGAAGCAGGAGGAGGAGGAAAACGGCAAACGCGCTTTTTCGCGCGGGATGGGGTAAATGCGGCGGCGCCAATTCATACTCCCGTCGTGAATTCGAAAATCAGCAACGTTTTGGCGAATAACTCGTCCGCGGGCGCTACTACATGCGACAGAGAGTCCCGAGTAACCCCTCACCCTGCCCACTCCCCAAAGAGAGGGTGGGCGCGTGGACGATCGAGGGAGATCCCCCGTCCAAATTACCACGTATGCCCGAGTTGTCACGCATCGGTTTCTTTAACCTTGAAGAGACGAAGGATGGCGTCAACCAGGGAATCGAGTGCTTCGGGATCGTTCATGCGGTGATCAACGCCAACCGCGCGAAAGTTCTCGATGGGCAATCGATTGTTCGCCACCAGATGCACGCTGTCTTCAAAAGGGATAATCTCATCCCCCTGGGAGTGCAGAATGATGGTATTGGGGGGAACCGTAGGCTCGACTTCACACCATCTCCAGGCGGGGGCAATGAGCACCAGATTCGCGTCCGGGGGCGCGATCGCCATGGCGACGGCGCCGCCTCGGCTGGATCCGACGATGACGGGTGGCCTCGCCTTGTGATACTCCTCCGCGGCGATGCGAAACGATTCCTCGAGACTCTCCTTCGGCAAAGCAGGGTTGAGAACCTCAAAGCCCTTTTGACGCAAATACGTCGGTTTGAATCCCCCGGGCGCCGCGTCCAACCCGTGCAGGAATAGTATTTTGTGCATTATCCGCGAAGTTCCTTGCGCCGGTGAAAAACCTTTTGGGATCCTGGTTCCGCCCGTTCGGGAGTTCCGGTTTGGCGGAGCGGTTGCTCTGGGCGTCGGGGCAGCTATACAGAAGAGCCTATCAAATTCGTGACGGTTTCCAGAGATCCGAGACACGGCAGTTTGCCCGGAGGGCAGCGGCATACCATGGGTTTTTTAACAGGTCGAGTCACCTACGAGCGGTTCAAGGTTGGCGGCCGCGATTTCAGCACGTTCGACGAGAAACACCTCGAAACCGCGGAACGGTTCGCCATCGGCAAGGTCGGGGGGATCGCGGCGGACGGCATTGAAGTGGGGTTTACCGCAGGCGATCACATCCTCGACGTACACTTCGATTTCGAAAAGAACGTCATTAACGACGCGCTGCATCTGGCGATGCGCGTGGATACGAACAAGGTTCCTGGCGACCTGTTCAAGGCGTACATGCAGATGGAACTGGCGGCGCTCGCGGCGAACAATCCCAGTGGCCATCCCACCAAGAGCCAGAAGCAAGAGGCGCGCGAGGCCGCCGAGGCCCGCTGCGAGGAAGAGGCCAAGACCGGCAAGTTCAAGAAGATGAAGGCGTTCCCTTTACTGTGGGACGCAAGGCAGGGGATCGTGTATTTCGGCGGGTCGAACCTGACGGCGATCGAACGATTTCTCTCGCTTTTCAAAGAGTCCTTCGGACGGACATTGACGCGAATTACCGCGGGAACTCTGGCGCACGACGGGGCGGCGGAAAGTGGCCACGCGCGCGCCCTGGAAGATCTAACACCCGCCGTGTTCGCGGGTCCCAAGCGGAAAATCTCCGTGGCTTGGGTTGCCGACGAGTTCGGTTCCCGCGATTTCCTCGGTAACGAGTTCCTGCTCTGGCTATGGTGGGTTCTCGAAACGCAATCGGAGGGGATCAAGCTTGCCGATGAATCCGTGGTCACTTGCATGCTGAACAAGACCTTGAGTTTGGAGTGTCCACTCAACGAGACGGGGAAGGAAACGATCAGCAGTGAAGCGCCGACCCGTCTTCCCGAAGCGAAGCGGGCAATACTTGGCGGAAAACTCCCCCGCAAAACGGGCATTACCATGGTCCGGCATGAAGAGCAGTATGAATTGACGCTCTCCGCTGAGTCATTGGCCGTTGGGGGCGCCGCTTTGCCGAAACTCGATAGCGAACCGGGAAGGCCGATGCTCGAAGATCGCATGGACCAGATCCGGCACCTCAGCGAAACCGTCGATCTGCTCTTTGACGCGTTCTGCCGGCGGAGGCTTTCTTCCCACTGGGGCCAAGACCAGTCCGGGATTCGCCATTGGCTGGAGAAGGAAGAATAGAGGTTCTTAAAGACCCGGAGTCTTCCGATGCGGATACTTGTCTTTCTGGAAATGATCAAGTTCAGCCACACGATCTTCGCGTTGCCCTTCGCGTTGCTGTCGGCGGCATTGGCGAGCGAGCGGTCGGGCGGGTGGCGATGGCTCGATCTGGTGGGAATCTTTCTTTGCATGGTCTTCGCACGCAGCGCAGCCATGGGGTTTAACCGTTGGGCCGACCGGGACCTCGACGCGAAAAATCCCAGGACCGTGATTCGCGCGATTCCCGCCGGTCTGTTAACGGCGAATACCGTTCTGTGGTTTGTTGCGTTATGTGCGGTCGGCTTTTTCGCATCGACCTCGATTTTTTGGTTCTCGTCGCGCAATCCTTGGCCAATGATTCTTGCCGGACCGGTGCTGTTGTTTCTTTGTGGCTATTCGTACGCGAAACGTTTCACTTCCCTCGCGCATGTCTGGCT
>JAXMAQ010000001.1:0-232262 GCA_046350335.1 Planctomycetota bacterium | reverse complement strand
CAGGGGGGGGGCAACATGCCGGCATACGGCAAGCAACTTAAGCCGTACGAGATCGATGCCTTGGTCGCGTTCTTGGAAACTTTAAAACCCAGTTACGATCCGTCCGCCCGGCCTTCGGACACGCCCGCGAAAACCGAGGCTGGGGATCGGCCACTCACCGCGATACCATAGAGGAATAGCGGTGTTCGAAGGGTAGACCCTCGCGCGGAATGGACAGGCCTTGGATCCGACACTCCATGCCTTACTGAGAACCTGGGCACTGGATCCTTGGTTGATTGCCACCTTGGTCCTGTCCGCGTTCCTTTACACGCGTGGCTGGCTTCACTACCGCGTCCGACTTCCCGATCGATTTCCCTCGGTTCGTTGGCTCAGTTTTCTCGGCGGCCTGGTGGCGTTGTTCCTCGCCTTGGCCTCGCCGATCGAAGCCGCCGCGAGTCTTCTTTTTGCCGATCACATGATTCAGCACCTGTTGCTGATGATGGTTGCTCCCCCCTTGCTCCTCCTTGGCTCGCCCCTTTTGCCGATGGTCTGGGGCATGCCTCGAATCCTCCAGACGGCGGTGGTTGGACCATTGCTCCGCAGTCGATCGGTTCGCAGACTTTTGCGATTTCTGTCCCACCCGGTCGTCGCGTGGTCGGCATTCGTGCTGTCGACCTGGTTCTGGCATGTCCCGCGGGTGTATGAATTGGCGCTGCTTTCTCCCCGATGGCACTACTTTGAACACGTCGTATTCTTCACGACGGCGTTGCTTTTCTGGTGGCCCGTCGTGCAACCCTACCCGTCGCGCGCGCGCTGGTCCCGCTGGCTGATGATTCCGTACCTGCTCGCCGCCGATCTGCAAAACACGCTATTGTCCGCCTTGTTCGCCTTCTCCGGCCGAGCCGTTTACTCCCATTATGATGCCGTGCCGCGGTTATGGGGTATCTCGGCGGTTCGCGACCAAGAGATCGCCGGCGCGCTCATGTGGATTCCCGGCTCGATCGCGTACCTGGTGCCCGTTGGCGTGATCGGTGCTCGCTTGCTGTTTGGTCGACGCCGTGGATCCGCGGTTTTGAAGAAGAGGAAGATTCATGAGACCGAGGTGGATGGTTCGCTTCCCTACGCCTTGCCCGTTCTGAACTCGGTATCCGCGCCATGCTCACGACCGCGAAGTGACCGAGGGATCGACTTGTTGCACGTCCCCATTCTGGGGTCCATCTTGCGTTGGCGTTATGCGCGAGTTTTGGTTCAAGCTCCAATGTTTGTCCTTGCCTTGGTGGTGATCGCCGACGGATTCTGGGGCCCGAAAGTCGCGCCGATGAACCTGGCGGGCGTCCTGCCGTGGATCCATTGGCGTGGCCTGGTGGTCTTCGGTCTTCTGGCGGTGGGGAACGTGTTTTGTTTCGCGTGCCCCTTTCCGATGGCCCGCCGGTGGGCGGGCGCATGGCTTCCAGAGGGAAGAAAGTGGCCGGTTTTTCTGCGAAATAAGTGGCTCGCGGCGGGGCTGCTGCTGACGTTCTTCTGGGCCTATGAAGTGTTCGCTCTCTGGTCGGATCCCGTGTGGACGGCAACGCTGGTGATGGTTTATTTTCTGGTCGCGTTTGCCGTGGATGGCTGGTTCAAGGCGGGAAGTTTCTGCAAATACGTTTGTCCCATCGGTCAGTTCCATTTTTTTCAGTCCTTGATCTCGCCGTTCGAAATCAAGGTTCGGGACCTAGGGACGTGCCAAACCTGTTCGGGGAGGGAATGCATCCAAGGGGGCGGCGAGACGCCGGGCTGCGAACTCGGCTTGTTCCTGCCACGAAAGGGGGGCAATTTCGACTGCACGTTCTGTCTCGATTGCGTTCATTCCTGCCCCAGGGACAATGTAGGCTTGATTGCCGATTTCCCCGGACGTGCCTTGCTAGCCGATCCCGTTCGTTCGGGAATCGGCCGACTGAGTCGCAGGTTCGACCTCGCGTGCCTGACGCTCCTCCTGGTGTTCAGCGCTTTTGCGAACGCCATGGGAATGGTGGGCCCGGTTGTCGATTGGCAAGGTTCCCTGGCGCGCCAATGGTCGGTGAAGGAATCTTGGATCATTACGGGCACGTACTTAGGATCGGTAATCGTTCCTGGTATGCTCGTTGCCGGCGCGATCGGCGTGGGAAAAGTATGGCGACGAGACTCGGCTAATTGGCGGGCGGTGTTTTCTCACCAGGTGTACGCGCTCGTCCCTCTGGGGGCGAGCATGTGGCTGGTCCACTTTGCCTTTCATTTCCTCACGAGCTATGGGACCTGGCTGCCCGTCACGCAACGGTTGGCGGGGGATCTGGGGTTTGGGATCGGCGAACCGGAGTGGACGTGTGGCTGTTGCGTTCAGGTGCCAGGATGGCTCTTGCGTCTCGAAATTCTTTTTCTCGACCTCGGGTTGTTGGGGTCGCTTTATCTCGGCTTCAAGCACGCGGAGTATTCGTCCGACGGTCCCACGCACACGTTGTTGGGATTCCTGCCGATGGCGCTTGTCCTATTGGGAACATTTGCCTGGGGAATCTGGATTGTGCTGGAGCCGATGCAAATGCGTGGAACCATGTTGATGGCTGGAGGGTAATGAGGGTTGATGCGGGCCAATTGTTTCGCGATCCTGTTGGCGGTGGGGTGGGGGACGAGTCCCGGACCCTCTTTGGGGGACGGTGGCGCGGTTCGATTTCACGGACTCGCCGGTCCCTACCGAGTCGCGGTGTTCACCTCGCCGACGCCGCTACGGGTGGGGGGAATGGAAGTGGACGTCATGGTTCAGGATCCCATGACCGATCGATTGGTGGATAATGTGGCCATCGAGGCGGATCTCCAGGGGGCCGGCGACAACGCTTCCGCGTCAAATGTGTTTCAGCAGAATCATTCAACGTCGCCGCTTTATCAATCGTTCGAGGTGCGGATTCCCAGCGCGGGGAGCTGGAATTTGCGGATTCAATTGACGGGTCCCCAAGGGAACGCGGACCTGGCCGTGAAACTTCCGGTGGGGCCACCGGCGGCCCATTGGCCGGAATTGTGGGCGTGGATATCGCTTCCCGCTGTCCCGATCGCGTTATTCCTCTTCCTTTGGAGCGGCGAACAAGCCAAGCGGCGTCGCGGAGGCAATAAGTCCGTGGGAGCGATATGATACTTGAGGCGGCAATGTCCGTGGCAATCCATTGAGGATCCATTTCCATGACGGCGGTAACTCTGGTTTTGACTTTGTTGGCGAACGTGACGGCGTGGGCGGAAGACATCAACTCCCACATGTATCTCAAAGACACGACGTTGGTCGCGATTTTCGACCTTGCCGGCATTCGCAAGACCGGCCTGTTCGAGGACGATCTCAAAGATGCTTTCGACAACATTATCAACAGCAACGAGCAGGTGCAAAAAGTCGGCAAGATCCTGAACTTCGATCCTTCCAAGGAAGTGACGAGATTCACGATTTGCGGTGGCCGGCAGCAAGGACCGGAGGCCTCGGTTCTGCTCATCGTCAACGGCGAGTTCCCCTATGACAAGCTGGTCGCCGCTTTAGGCGAGATGGTGGACAAAGGAGAGCTGACTTCGATCTCGATCAACGACCTGCCGGTTTATTTCAATCACCGCGCCCGCAACGCGATCTATTTCGCCTTGGTGGATGGCCAGACGGTGATCACCAGCAGTTCCAAGGCGATGATCGAAGACGCGATTCAGGGGCTAACCGAGCTTCGTGAACCGGCCGAGGAGTTGGCGGGCCGCCTGAAATGGGACGATGGCAAGGAATCCCCTCCCCTGATTCACCTCATTGGATTGTTTCCCGACGAATTTCGCCGGCAGATGGCGACGTTTCCACCGCTCAAGCCGATTGCGGACCGCATGGTCGCCTACAACCTGGTCGTTCGCGTCGAGGAAGAGGCGGAGTTTCAAGCGAGACTCACGCTCGAAGACCCAACGACCGCTCAACAATCGGTTCGCGTGTTCAAGGCCATGATCGAACTGGGCAAGGCGGCGCTCAGCAATGCCGACCGTCGTCCGGATATCGTCGAGATGCTCGGCGGGGTGAAATTAACCGCCAAGGATACCGACCTGTACTTCGACGTCGCTATGCGACCGGCGCTCTTGCAGCAGATTCTCGCGGGGAATCGGCAGGCTCGGGATGAGTTCCGGGAACGCCGGCGCGAGCGAGAGGAAGGGAAGGAAGCAGGGGACGACGCGGAAAAAAAGGAAGAGGCCAAAGCAGAGTCCAAGGAAAGCGAAAGCTAGATTGTCCCCGGCTGGTCGCCGAATTCAGGAATCAGTGCTGCTTCACCCAAGTACGAGAATTCGGAAAAAGCACGATACTGCGCGGCTAAAGATAAAACTTTCGCCGCGGAGTATCTTTGAGAGTTTCGATGCCGCCGAGTACCGCTGGTTCGAATCTCAATTGCGAATACCATTGGCGACGACGATCAAATCATCGACCAGGAGTTCCAGTTGGTCGCTCGTGAGAAGAAACTCGACGGCAAACCGTTTTCGCAACTCGGGATCGAAGCAGTACCGTTTGAGACTGGTTCGCCGTTTCGCGTCCGCCAGGATTTCGTAATAGCAGACTTTTGGGCCGATTTGTTTCGGCTGCTTGCTACGCAAGAGTACTGCCTTGGTTTGCGCGTCGAGCTCGATCTTCCGCAGCGGTTCGAGCAGGTACGTGACCTTGCTGCAGATTTTCTCCGCCCTGGCGTCCAGTTCTTCAATGGTCAGGGCGTCCGGCGCGACCTCGACCAACTCCAATTGCGTCATCGCACAGCCTAGACGCTCGGCACTGCTCACGTCACAGCGGACCGTCAGACCGGAATCACTGGCGATGATCTGTTCCACATGGTCGTGGAATGGGGCGCGATGTTGCACCCCTCTTCGAATCGATTCACTTAAGTGCATGCGTCAAACTCCTCCATCAGAATTATCAGCGGGCTGGGAAAGGTGATCGCTGCCGTCGTAGGACCAGAGAACCGGACGATCCTCGACCATGGTCCGGACGTGAACGGGGCGGCCCCAGATTTTCCACAAGTTGACGAGCACGTCACGGGCATAGTCCAGCCGAAGCTCGACCCCCAAGAACTTGTGAACCAGGAACAGTTCGCCTCGATTGCGGTAATTGCTGTCGACGACATAGATGAACGGACGGCCGTGATTGGTCAACTGGAACAGCAGCCGTTCCTTGATCATCGCAAATTGCCGGCTCTCGATTTCGTATTGGGAGTCGCCGCGGTTATAGGCGAAGGAAAAGAGCTTGTGCCGGCGGCAGAAGTCCTCGGTCAGAAACGTGTCGATGAAAGTCACGTCGTTGTGGATCTGCCGAACCTCGAAGATCTTCTTGCGACCCAGGCCGAGTTTCATGTCCCAATTGCGTTTCAGGTTCCAGTCATCACATTCGTCGTATTCCTTGCCGAACCTCCCTTTGTTCCACCGGTCTTCGATGTCTCGGAAGAGTTCGATGCCGATCTTGTACGGGTTGAAGGAGCCGGGGCTCATCGCCATGGTGCCCGAATGGTGGTCGGCGAAATCGATGATCTCGGTGTCGTCGAGTTCCCGCTCGCACATGATGGTCGAATGCCAGAAGCTGGCCCAACCTTCGTTCATGATCTTGGTTTGGCCCTGAGGGGCGAAGTAGTATGCTTCGTCGCGGATGATGGAAAGGACCTCGCGCTGCCAGGGTTTGAGATTGGCATGTTCCATGAGGAACCAAAGGACGTCCCGTTCCGGCTCGGTGGGATACCGGGCCGCCTTTTCTCGTTCCAGTTTGTCGAGCCGTTCCGCTTCCGCCTTTAGCGCCTCGCGTGGATTGATGAAGGCATCCATGTACCCCTTGCTTTCGAAGCGGGCGGGTGTCGTTTTGTTTGCCTGGTCTTTTTCCCGCTCGCCGGGAGTCGACCGCCGTTTAATGAACGGTGAATGGGGATCGATCAAATCTTCGAGGGACAAGCAGATATCGATAAAGTCCTCGACCTCGCTTTGTCCCTGCCGATCCATGAATTCACGGATGCGGTTGCCGTGATTTGCCGTCTCGTCCATCATCTTGCGGCTGGTCTTGGAGAACGACTGGTTCATCTTGAAGAAATCGCAATGTCCGTAGACGTGAGCCATGACGAGTTTCTGATCGACGAGCGCGTTGCTATCCATGAGATAGGCGTAGCAAGGGTCGTTATTGATCACGAGTTCGTAGATCTTGGAAAGGCCGTAGCGATAGGACTTGGAGAGCTGTTCGTATTCCATGCCAAACCGCCAATGTGGATAGCGATTTGGAAAGCCGCCGAGCGCGGCAATGGCGTTGAGTTCGTCGCAATCGACAAGCTCGAAGATTACGTCAAAAAAATCGAGCCCATAGGACCGGGCATGACCTTCGATCTCGACCTGAAGTCGCCGAAGGTTCGCCGGCAAAGCTCTGTCCAGCGTGAGGGCCATGTTTGAGCACCCCTAAACGACCATCTCTTAAGCGGGCATCGCCCGCGACAACAGCATTCTTCCATCGGTACCTTCATGTAAAACGGCCGGGAGCGAATCCAAAAGAGCGAGCCGACCGAACTGCTTTGAAAAGCCGATCTCCCCAACAAATCATAGCTTGCGTCATGCCGCCGGGAATCGAATCCGATCCCGGATTCGCCAAAACACCGCTAAAATTACTGCAAATTCCAGGCCGAGCGACACTTCCTGTTTTTGCATCGGTCCGTCGGCGTTTCTTACTTACCTTTTCCCATCAAAACTTTGATCGATTCTAAAATCCCGTCCCGACTGGGGATCTCCGAGATGGCGACGTTCTCGGTGCTCGAATGGGCGGCGCGCAATTCGTCGATGAAGCGGCCGCTCCCGTACGGACTACTGACCTGCGCGTATCCGAACAGGTTCACCACGGGAAGCAATCCTTCCCCAAGGATGCTCATGCAAGCGTTATCGTCTTCGCCCCAGTTGTCCCCGTCCGAGAAATGCAAGGCGTAAATGTTCCACTCGTTCGCCGGGTAATGGGTCTCGATCAACTCTCGGCAGAGCTTGTAAGCGGAGGAAATCACCGTCCCGCCGCTCTCCCGGGTGTGAAAGAACGTATGTTGATCCACCTCGCGCGCCCCGGCGTCATGAATGATGTACCGGGTTTCGATGCCGTCGTACTGGGATCGGAGCCAAGCGTCGATCCAGAAGGATTCGATGCGCACGATCTCCTTTTGCTCGTCTCCCATCGAGCCAGAGACATCCATCATGTAAATGATGACTGCCCGTGCTTCGGGTTGGCGGATGGTCTTCCAGGCGCGGTATCGCTGGTCCTCTCGGATCGGCACGATAAGCGGGGAGTCCGGTGCGTACGTGTTGGAAGCAATCTGGCGTTTAAGGGCGCGTTTGTATGTCCGCTTGAAGTGCCTCAAGGACTCGGGGCCGCTACGGCTGATCCCGGTGTACTTGTCCTTTTCGTGGACGATATTCGCTTCCCCCTTGGGCTTGATGTTCGGGAGTTCGAGTTCTTCGCCCAGGATCTCGGCGAGTTCTTCGAGGGAAACGTCGACTTCGAGAATATGTCCGCCGGGCGTGTTTCCCGCTTTGCCTTCGCCCCCCGGATCATTGCCGGAGCCAATGGGCTGGCCGACCTCCCCCTCGCCGCTGGAAACGCCGCCGTTCCCCTTGTCGCCGTAGCGAAAATGGGGAATGTCCAGTTGCGGCAGGGGGATGCTGACCAAATCGCGGCCCCGTTTGCCGATCATTTCCCCGTGGCTGAGGTACTTGCGCAGATCCTGCTTGATCTTGCCACGCACGATCT
Organism: Planctomycetota bacterium; assembly: GCA_046350335.1. Lineage (GTDB taxonomy): Bacteria > Planctomycetota > Planctomycetia > Kolteriales > Kolteriaceae > JAXMAQ01. The sequence goes on along the minus strand of JAXMAQ010000001.1, from coordinate 224,533 downwards.
GTTTGAACCGGGCCACGTCTCTATCAATGCTCTGTACCATGTTTTCGCCGCTCTTTTCGTCCGGTCGAATCCACGTTTCCATCGCCGCAGGACGTCATCATCCGTCGACCAAGCCTCGGCCAGGAAGCCCCTCACGCTGCCCTCGCCCCACGGGAGAGGGTTTTCGCGAGGAAACCCTCCCAAGGAGAGTGTTGCCGGTTGACGGAACCATCAAGTCGTGTCGAGGGACGCCGCCGTCCCTCGTGGAAAGCCCGGTTACGTCGACGATTTCGTCGTGCCACGCGCGAAGATGCTGGCGACGTAATTGAGCACGTCGGTCGCCGACTCGTCGTTGTAGCCGAAATCGCGAATCAGCCGCGCCTTGACCACGTCGATCTTTTCCTGGGTCTCCCGATCGATGACCTTCGACACGAGGCTGGTCAACTTGATCGAGTCCTTCTGGTCCTCGAACAGCTTGAGTTCGAGCGCCTTTTGGAGGCGTTCGTTGGTTTTGTAATTGAACCGTTTGCCTTCGAGCGCGAGGGCGCCGATGTAGTTCATGATTTCTCTGCGGAAATCATCCTTGCGCGCGTCGCGAATGCCGATCTTCTCCTCGATGGACCGCATGAGGCGTTCGTCCGGTTCCTCGGTTTGACCGGTGAACTTGTTGACGACCTTCTCCTTTTGCGTGTAGGCCTTGACGTTGTCGATGTAATTACCGCAGAGCCGGGTGAGGGCGTCCTCGTCGGCGGCGATTGCGCGTTGCACTTCGTTTTTCACGACGTCCTCGTACTCTTCCTTGACCACCGTCAAGAGTTGCCGATAGTGGGCGCGTAACTCTTCACTGTTGATCAACGAATGATGCTTGAGGCCGGACTCGAGTTCGTTCAACACCATGAACGGATTGACGCAGGTGGCGTCGGCATGCGCCACCAAGGCGTTGGAAATCTTGTCTTGAACGTAGCGAGGCGAAATGCCGAGCATCCCCTCGCGGTGCGCCTCCTCGCGAAGTTCACGGATGTTCTCCTCGGTGAATCCCGGCAGGGACTTACCGTCGTACAGCTTGAGCTTCTGGAGAAGCGAGAGAGAGGCGTTCTTGGGCTCCTCCAACCGCGTGAGCACCGCCCACATGGCCGCCATTTCCAACGTGTGGGGGGCTATGTGCTTCCCCTTGACGCGTTCGCTGTTGAAATCCTTTTCGTAAATCTTCCGTTCGTCGGAAAGCCGCGTGACGTAGGGGACATCGATCTTTACCGTGCGGTCGCGCAGTGCCTCCATGAACTCGTTGGACTGGAGTTTGCGGTATTCCGGTTCGTTGGTATGCCCAATGATCACTTCGTCGATATCGGTCTGCGCGAACTTCTTGGGCTTGATCTTGTGTTCCTGGCTGGCGCCCAAGAGGTCGTAAAGGAACGCGACGTCTAGCTTGAGGACCTCGATGAACTCGATGATGCCGCGATTGGCGATGTTGAACTCGCCGTCGAAATTAAACGCGCGCGGATCGCTATCGGAGCCATATTCGGCGATTTTCCGGTAGTTGATGTCGCCCGTCAGTTCCGTCGAGTCCTGATTCTTTTCGTCCTTGGGCTGGAAGGTTCCGATGCCGATGCGGTCCTGTTCGGAGAGGACGACGCGGCGGACGCGAACGTCCTGGATCAGGCGTGTCCAGTCGCCGTTGTAGCGGCGCATCCGATCGGAATACATGCGCCGGCAGAACGGATCCAATTCCCCGTTCACCTCGACTTTGAAGTGATCGTTACTCAAACGCGCGAGAATTTCCGGGCGCATTTCGCGGGGAATGAGCTTGAGCGGTTCCTCGTGCATCGGGCAGGGGATGAGGACCTTGGGATCCTCCTCGTCGATCCACGAAAAGGTGTACATGGCGCCAGCGTCGGTGCGAGAGTAGCGCTCCAGGCCCTTCTTGAGTAGCCGGGCAATGGTGCTCTTCGAGCTTCCCACCGGCCCGTGGAGAAGTAGGACCCGTTTCTCAATGCCATAGCCTTGCGCGGCGGATTTGAAGGCATTGACCAGCTCCATCAAGGAGCGTTCCAATCCGAAAACGGCGTCTGCGCCGTGGTGGTCAGGATCGTCGAAGAACGTGTACCGCACCAAGGATTCGCGGTTACGTTCCATCGGCACGAAGCCGTACGACATGATCATGTCGTAGATCCGCTGGAAGGCGTTTCTCGTTACCTTGGGGTTTTCGCGAACGATCTCGAGGTATTCCTCGAATGACCCTTCCCAATGTTCGCGTTGAAACTCGCCGAGGTTTTGCCGACCGCGGATGATGTCAATTAGAGCACGAGCGTCCTCCATGATGGTCTCCTTCGCCAGTTACGCCAAGCGCAAGCCGAGTTCAGATCACGCACCGACAGATTCCTTTCTTTGCGAGCGCGCATGCGCTTACGAATTTCAAAATTCACCACGTCCAAAAAGACCCCTGTGATAGATAGTGCGGAATGCTTCAAACCAAATCAGCGGAATGCGGCTGTCCGCGGGACAGGATCCGAATCGCCAGCCCCCGAGAAAACAAGCAGCGTTTTTTCGGCAAGGCCAAGGGGCCCGTATGTAGAATAGTCCATCAGCAAAAATTCTGCAATAGCCACAACGAGGGAACCGCGCGCTCTTCGTCGCAAGGCTACGCTCGCCCTGGGGATCCAACCGAAAGTTGACGCTAGCCGTCCTAGCTGGGTTCTCCCGAATCCATGAAAGACGATTGATTTTCCGTGACCAACTTCGAACGCCGCCTGAGACCTTCGGGCTTTCCCGCTCCCTGCGATCAATGTCGGCGTTCAGTTGTAACATGTTGATTTATAGTCAGTTATCGTTGTTTTTCGCCATCGCGAGAAGCTTGGCGCGTCGTCGCGTCCGGATCGACCTCCATTTGATCGTCGACCTCTTCGACACCGATCGTGGATTCCGCGAGTTCGAGAATGCGGCGACGAATGGTACGCGAAGGGACGGTTCCACGGATGGTGACGATCCCTCCTGGCTTGGAGCTGATCGACACTTTGCTTTCTTGAAGATCCTTGTCCCAAAGAATGCGAACGTAGACTTTGCCGGTGAGTTCCGCGTCGTCCAGACCCTGACGCACTTTGCTCAGCCCTTTGCCCAGCGATTGTGCCACCTGTTTGAGCGATTCGCTCGCCTTGCCTAGGTTTTGCGCGGAAGTGTCGCCGAGGTGTTGCGCCTGTTGATTGTTACAGGCGGACGCGACCAAAACGATGGCGAGAATAAACCTGCGGGTATGTCGAATCATGGGGCACATTCCTCCGTGACGCTGCCAAGCGTGGTGATCCTGCGGGATCGTGACCCGGTGACGCGGAACCGACGAGTCCCGCAATACGGGTCCACCAATTCGATGTCTTTAAACGATTTTGAAAACGGCTCAAGGGGGATTGAAGGATTGGCGGGAACGCATTCCTATTCGGCAAAGCCGTAACTTCGCGTAATGGCTTAAACTCCTTGCCCAGCCCGTGATGTCACGGGAGCAGTCTTGGCCTGGCAGGAGTGGGAGCGAGGGTAAGCCCGGCGAAACGGGAAGATTAAGCCGCCTTCCTCGTCCGTTTTCGTTCAGGGAAAGGAAAACGGGCCGTTCCTCGCGAACAAGGTGGTTCACGCGAGGAATCGGCCCGGGGATTTTGGGAATTGGAGATCGAGCGGCGGCGCGCTTATTTCCCTTTCCACATGCTCTTGATTTGCAGTTCCTCCTTGGGACGGCTCAGAATCTCGTTGGGATCGGGTCCGGCGACGGGAGTAACGCGGAATCTTTCAAGGTCCTGATCGTAGAAGAGTAGTCGGTTTTCACGGGTGGACCAGATCGCCGACAATCGGACCGAGCGGGGGGCGAGCAACGTGTACTCGATTCCGCAAGGCTGGCCGCGATTCCAGAGGGTCGATTCCATCAGCGGGGTCAAAAGATCCAGGTCTGCGTGGTCACAAAGAACGTTGCGAACGTAGGATTTAAGGTCTTCGAACGTAGGCAAATGAACCATGCGTTGCGATTCCTTAGAGTTGGCTTGGGAAATCACACGCCACGAAGAATCGGCAAACGGGAAGCGGATCTTGAGGTGCCCAGCCCGGGACCCGCGGGGGAAATCGGTCCGTGGGTCCGTAGAGTCCGAGTTGTCCGTCCGGGACATCGATTCGAGATTGGCGAAATTGCCGACTAGACGATGCGTGCCGTCCTTTACGTCCTGCGGAGCCCCACTCCCACATTTCTTTCGAGCTTGGGACAAGTGACCTCAAAAAGAGAATCTCCATGGGTTACACTCAAGGGGCATTTCCGGGGGCTTGTCGGCGAGCGGTCGGCGAGCCATGACGGAAATACTCCCTTCGCCCGTTTGACAGGTCGTTGATCCTATTGCAGGTTTGAATGATCGGTTCTCTATCGCAATCGTTGCCTACCCCTCTCGCGCTCGCGCCGTTGGATCGTGCCGGAAAGGAGATGACTTTCGATCGCAGGGTTAGCGCGGACGAGTTGGTGGGCGCAAGCGAAGAGGACCGAAGGCTTGACAGGAGTATGTGGGAATATCCCACCGTTTAAAATTGGAGATTTTCCATGTCGCGCATCAATAGCAACGTCGATTCATTGATTGCCCAGAACAGTCTGAACAAGACGAACAAGGCCTTGGGTGTCGCCTTGACCCGGTTGTCGACCGGCGTTCGCGTTAACTCTGGCGCGGATGACCCGGCGGCGTTGATCGGTGGTGAGTTCTTCCGACAGGAACTTTCGTCGATCAAGTCCGCCATCACGAACAGTAACCGCACCAATAACGTTCTCACGACCGCGGACGCGGCGTTGGGTCAGATCAGCAACCTGTTCGAAGACATCAAGGGGGTCTTGACCTCGTCGGCCAACTCGGGCGTGCTTTCGAATGAGGAAGTGGAAGCCAACCAGGCGTTCATTGACTCCGCGCTCGACTCCGTCGATCGCATTGCGACGAACACGCAGTTTGCCGGCAAGAAGTTGCTGGACGGATCTTTGTCTTATCAGTTGTCTGGCATTACCTATGGAAGCACGGGACTGCAGGACATTCAGGTCAACCAGTTCAGCGGATCCGCAGGAACGCAGATCGACGTGACCTACACCACGGTTGCGGCGCGGGCGACGGCGGACCTCGCGGGCTTTACGACCGGCAACGCGCAAGTTTCGTTCCAAGTAGTCGGCAGCCGCGGCGCGGCGACCGTTTCCTTGGGCGCGACGGCGAACGCCACCGACCTGGCGGCGGCGGTCAATGCCGTCTCCGACGTCACCGGCATTTCCGCTTCCGGTACGACGCTGACCAGCGTGGATTACGGTAGCGATGCCTTTGTCACGCTCCGCGACATTACGGGCGGGCTCGTCAACAGCGCCACGGCGATCACCGGTAACGAGTTTACCGATACCGGCGTGGATGCCGCGGGTACCATTGAAGGACAGGCTTTCAACGGCAAGGGATTGAACGCCACCCTCCGAACCGCGGGATTGGACATCAGCATCGAGTTTGGCGCCACCGCAACGGCGGGTGGTAGCTTCAACTTCACTATCAATGGTGGTGGAACCCAGTTCCAACTCGGGCAGGAGATCAATGCCGCGGGCCAGTTGAACCTCGGGATTCGATCCTTCAGCTCGGCGTCTTTGGGTACCAACGCGATCGGACGATTGGATACGCTCCGAAGCGGTAGCACCAACGACTTGAGCAGTGGTAACTTTAACACGGCGGGCCAGATTCTCGAATCGGCGACCAACCAGGTCTCCACCGCCAGGGCACGACTCGGGGCCATTCAGAAAAACACGTTGGAAACGAACGTTTCCGCGCTGCAGGTGGCCTTTGAGAACATCACGGCGTCGCGAAGCGCCCTGATCGATACCGACTTTGCCCAGGAAACTGCCAACCTTACCCGTTTGCAGATTGTGGCGCAGGCCGGTACGAGTGCCTTGTCGATCGCGAACTCCCGACCGCAGAACGTGTTGTCGTTGCTCGGGTAATCAAAACCCGCCGCGGGCCGCGGGTGAAATTCGACTCCCGCCGACGGCGAATCTCGGAGCTATCCGGGAAGCGTGAGCCGGCGGGAATCGTCAACATCGCTGTCGCAGCCTGCCGGGAATGCTATACTCGAGGGGGAAAGGAGTTCGTGCTCCTTTCTCCCTTTTTTCCTTTGCAACTAAGGTTGTTTGCACGCCGAGGTCATCATGGGGACCGTCAGCACCGGTATCGGTCTCATCAGCGGCATCGACTATACCAAGCTCGTCGGGCAGCTCATCGACATCGAAAAACGGCCCGGCCAAGTCATTCAGAATCAAATTGACCAGAACACGGCGGTCAGAAACTCGCTCCAGGCCCTTTCCCTTAGCCTGGTAGGAGCGAAACTCGCCGTCTCCAGACTCGCATCGGGCGGGGCCTTCGCAAACAGAACCGCGAACTCCTCCAGTGACGCGATCGGGGCCACCGCCGGTGCGAAGGCGGCCGTCGGTTCGTTTCAGTTCACTCCCAAACAGCAGGTGTCTACCCAGCAGTTACTCTCCAACGGATACGCCAGCACCACGAGCACGCTTGGCAACGCAGCGGCAACGACGATCTCCATTTCGCGTGGTGGGTTCGTCAATTCCTCGACGAAACTCAGCAGCCTCAATGGTGGCAGCGGCGCCACCCCTGGCTCGATTCGCGTCGTGAACGGCAGTAGTTCAGCGACCATCGATCTCTCCGGCGCGACCACCGTCGACGATGTCGTCAATTCCATCAATTCCGCCAGCGGATTAGGCGTGACGGCGAAACTGGATGGAAGTCGTTTCACGCTCCAGGCCGTCGGCGGCGGAGCCGTGACCGTGGAAGAAGTCGGTGGCGGATCCACCGCTTCGAGCCTGGGACTCGCATCCTTGACGCTCAACGGAGGAGTAAATCAAGGAACTCAGATTCTCAAACTGGGCAGTAGCTTCAGCCTGCAATCGCTTAACGACGGCAATGGCGTGCGCCAAACTGCGGGGATCGCGGACTTTCAGATAGTCCTCGACGGTTCCACCTCGTTCGACATCAACATCGATGGGGCCAAGAACGTCGGCGACGTCTTATCCGCGATTTCTGCGCAGACGTCCGGCCAGGTCACCGCGGCGGTGGTCGATGGATCCATTCAGCTCACCGGCGGAACGACGGGAATTGCCGTCAGCGCCATTGGCGGCAGCAACGCCGCCTTCGACCTCGGTATTCTCGGAAACGGTAGCGGGACGACGCTCACTGGAAGGAATATCGTCGGCGGGTTCAACTCCGTTCTGCTTACCAGTCTCAAGGGGGGCTACAACGGGGGTGCCGATACCTTGGTGCAAGGTGGGACCCTCAGCATCAACGGAACGAACGTGAATCTTGCGAACGCCGCCACGCTCCAGGACGTGATTACCGGAATCAACGGAGTGGCGGGAACGACTGGCGTCACCGCGTCCGTCAACTCGGCACAGAACGGAATTACCCTCACGCGCGCGGGTGGCGGCAACCTCACGGTGGCCGACAATAGCGGAAACTTGAGCAGTTTTCTCGGCATCGCGGGGACCTCCGCGACGGGCGTGATCAAAAGCGGCGACCTCGACCGGAAGTACATTAGCGAGGGTACGCGGCTCGATTCCCTCAACGGCGGGCAAGGCATTTCCCGAGGAAAGTTCAAGATCGTCGACGGCTTTGGAAATACCGGAACGGTCGATCTCACCCAGGAATCCGACGTCACTCTCGGCGACGTCATCCTCGAAATCAATACCCGCCCGGGACTGCAGGTATCCGCCCGAATCAACGACACGGGAGATGGCATTCTCATTCAAAAACTGGGTGGTAGCGGCAATGTTCAAGTGTTCGAGGAAGGCTCGGGAAAAACCGCGAACTCCCTGGGATTGTTAAACGCCGAGGATGGATCGGGAAATATCAACGGAAGCTTGCAGAAGAGCATCACCGTCGAGGCGACCGATACGCTGGCCAGCCTTGTTGCGAAAATCAACGCGGCGGGCGCGGGAGTAACCGCGGGAATTTTGAATACAGGCACCGGCGAAGCTCCCTACCGGCTCAACTTGACCAGCCAACAGTCCGGATCGGCGGGGGCCCTCCTTTTCGACGCGGGCAATACCAACCTCGCCTTTAACGTTACCACCCAGGCCAAGGACGCGGTCCTACTGTATGGTAGTGGATCGAACGCGATCCAATTGACCAGTAGCAAGAATCAATTTACCGACGTGGTTCCCGGTCTTACGCTGGACGTGAAGGGGATTTCAAACAATCCCGTGACGGTCACCGTGACCGAAGATGCCGACGCCGTCGTCGAGGCCATGAAGTCCTTTGTGGACGGCGTTAACTCCGTCCGAAAATACATCGCCGACAATTCTTCGTTCAATGCCGACACCAACGAGCGGGGAGTTTTGTTCACCGAGAGTTCCGTGCGGCTCGCGGACGCTCGGATTGGCTCGTTCATCAACCAGACGTCGCGCGATAGCGGTAGTTCGTTCACGACTCTCGGACAACTTGGCGTTCGTTTCGATGGCAATACGGGTCAATACACCTTTGACGAAAACAAGTTCCGTTCGCAGTACGACGCCAATCGCGCGGACGTCGAACGGTTCTTCGCCGATACCAGCAACGGATTTGTGAAGAAGTTCGGCGAACTCGTGGATGGTCTGACGGACACCTCGGGAGTCTTCACGGAGCGAATGGGCAACTTGCAGACGTCCATCACGCGCCAAGAGGCCAGCTTGGAGCAGTTCAACGCGCGGATCGATCTCAAGCAGGCGAGACTTTACAACGAGTTCTACAACATGGAGGTCTCACTTGCCAATCTCCAGAGCCAACAGAACACGCTGTCGCAATTGGCGAACCTTGCCGCCGCCAGTTCCACGCTCGGTCTGCGGTAAATCGGCGGGAATCGTCCCAGCGTTTCCCATGCAGCGGTGATTCCCCGGATCCCCTCGCGGACGGAACCAGTCTTGCTTCGTTCGGAATTCTCTGCGACAAGAAATCATTCTCTTGCTCCGTGCTTGATGGCTGCATGGAACCTTTTAGATTGCAATGGTTTGCGATATCGGCTGGGGGCAGAGGTACGCCGCGAAAAGTCGCGGACGGCAGGCGGGGGCAGAGACATTTTTCGAGCCGGTTTGAGGTTTGGGAAAATGGAGACGACCAACAGTGCTGGTTAGAGCATTAGGGGATTGGCATATTCGCATTTGTGTGCTGGTCGACCGGCGAATTCTAGGCTAGACTTTCGGGGATGGGGAAAATCCGATTCTTCGCATCGGAGTGTGAGCATGCAGAATCCAACTTTTCGCGCCTATCTTGAGAGCAAGATCCTGACGGCTTCGCCGGAACAGCTTCAACTGATGCTTTACGAAGGCGCGATACGATTCGCTCAAGTCGCCAAAATGGCATTGATCGAAAAGGACTACGAAAAGGCGTGCAACGCTTTTGAACGGGTGGATGGTATCGTTTGCGAACTTCACGGCGGACTTCGTCCGGAAAGCGATCCGGAACTCTGCGACCGATTCGCCTCCCTCTACAATTTCTGCGCGCGAAAAATGCTGGAGGCGAATTACTCGCATAGTCCCGACCCGATCGACGACGCGATCCTCATCTTCCAGCATCTACGCGAGACGTGGGTTCTCGTTCTGGAACGGTTGGCGGAAGAACGTTCTCGAATGGCCGAGCGATTGCTTGAAGTCGGCGTCGCATGAACACTTTCGTGGTTGAGGGAAATTCGAATGAGTTGGTCGTGGCGACACCGCGCGATTGACCCTGGACCTATCCGAAGCGTCACGACGACAGGTTGGTTCGCCATTTTGGCGGTGAGGACGGTCTTGGTGAAGGAGTAGGCTGAAAGGGCCAACTCTTTTTTTGTTGCCAATTGCCCTGCCGGCTTAGGACGTTTGGCCCGCGAGTCCCATGGGGTTGCCGACCTTGTCCAGCGCGAGCCGTTTAATTCCTTTCAGATCGGATTTTCCCGTTCCCAACACCGGCAATTCCTGCACCTCGTAGAACGCGGTTTTGGCTGGTAGCCAAATGGGGGGAAGTCCCTTGTCGCGCAGCTTTTCCCAGAGTTGATCGACGCTCATCGGAAGGGGCGTGTGAATGACGATCAGCCGTTCCCCCTTGCGCGGGTCCGGAACGCCAACGACGGCGCAGATTTGCTCGTTGGTTTCGAGGATCTCGTGAAGGAGATCTTCGATCTTGCCGTGAGGAACCATCTCGCCGCCAATCTTGCTAAAGCGGGAGAGTCGATCGGTGATGGTGATGAATCCATCTTCGTCCAGCTTGGCGATGTCCCCGGTCTGGTACCATCCATCCCGAATGACTTGCTTGGTGAGCTCTGGCTTGTTCAGATAGCCCTTCATGACGTTTGGGCCCTTGACGATCAGCATTCCTTCGGTGCCGATCGGCAATGGCTCCCAGGTATCGGGGTCGACGACCCGGACCGCCATCCCTGGCATGGAATGGCCGATTGAACCTCGTTTTTGTCCGATCTGGCGATAACTGCCCTCGATGAAATCGGGCACGTTGGCAGAAACCGCGGGGGAAAGCTCTGTGCAGCCGTAACCTTCCATCGGGCGAACGCCGAACTTCTGCTCAAACTGATCCGCGACGTTCATCGGTAGCTTTTCGGCTCCGCAGACGATCAGGCGAATGGATTTAAAGTCATCCGGCCCGCATTTGCGAATATGGTTGCGCAAGAACGTCGCGGTGGAGACGAAAATCGTAAGTTTGTGATCTCGAATCAGGTTGCCGATGATGTCTGCTTCCAAAGGATTGAAATGGAACATCACGAACGGCCCGTGAGTCAACGGGAGCCAAAGCGTGACCGTGAAGCCGAACGAATGGAAGAGGGGAAGGACCCCCATAAGTCGATCTTCCTCGCTCGCATTGACCATCTGCATGATGCCTTCGGTGTTCGAGCAGATGTTGTTGTGGGTGAGCATGACCCCCTTGGGGTCACCGGTGCTGCCGCTCGAAAAGATGATGGTCGCCAGGTCATCCATGCCGTGGGAACCGAGATGGAACAAGGTCCTTTCCGTGATCCAAGCGGGGAGGAACCGGGCGAGCAATCCAAAGATCTTGTCGGAGGTTCGCAGGTCGTTGCGCAGGTCCTCCAGGTAGATGAGCTCCGCGGACGGGTGTAACCCAACTTTTTTCAGGAATAGTCTGGAGGTGACCACCTGGGTGATGTTTGCTTGCTTAATGCAGTTATTCAGAACATCGACGCCGGTCGTGTAATTGAGATTGACGGGTATCTTGCCGAGCAAGGTCAAGGAAACGTTGGCGAGCGCTCCGCCGATCGAGGGGGGTACGAACACGCCGACGACATTTTCCTTGCCGAGTTTTCTGCTGAGCATGCGCGCCAGGATTGCGGAACGCATGAGGGTTTGGCCGAAAGTCATGACGCCGGTGGTGGCATCGCCAATCGCCTGGCGCCTCGAGAATTTCTTCGCGGTGCGCAGGAACTGTCGGTGGTAGGGGAGCCTGCGGCTCTTGCGCCGTTCAAAGCATTCGACACCCAGAAGTTGAACCTCTTCGCGCACCTGGGTGGCGGGAGAATCCGCCGGAAGTGGCTTGCCCAGGCAGACGGTTACGGGCAAACGCCATTTTTTCGGTCGTTTCCAAAAGAATTTTCCACGATAGAAGCTGAAAACGCTTCCCCACATGCCGTCGATATAGCCGGGAATAATGGGTACTCCGGGCGCTCGTTTCATGATGAGTTCGAAACCACGGAGGAATGGCAAAGTGAATCCGGTTCGCGTGATGCTCCCTTCCGCGAAAATGCAGACCAGTTCCCCCCGGTTCAAGGCGTCGCTTGCCTTGCGGAGTTGTTGGACGATTTCCTTGGGAGGCGCTTCCGGATCGACCGGGATCGCCTGCATGACTTCGCCAAGTCGTTTGAGAATGGCGAACTCATAGTGCCCTTGATAGACGACGAAACGGACAAAGCGGGAAAAAGAAGCGGTGATGAGGTTTCCGTCCGCGAAAGAGACGTGGTTGAAAACGAGCAGCGCGCCGCCGGTCTTGGGCACGTTTTCCTCGCCCACCACCTCGATCTTGTAAAAGATGCGGGTGAGCAAGTAAGTTCCCAACCGAACGAAGTGGTCCGGAGCCCACCGAATCGCAAGGAGGGTTGCCAGCGCAAGCACCGCGCCTGCCACCAAAAAAATCCATCCTGGGTTGATGCCCATCACTGATCCCAACATGAAATTCAAGCCACATGCCATCAACATGCCTATCACGGTAACGATGTTAGAGGTACCAATGCAAGAGGCTCGGGTTTCCCTCGGCGTGAACTGTTCCAAAAAAGTATTGAGGGGAACGACGAACATTCCTGCTCCCATTCCCGCGATTGCCAGCCAAATCATGGTCGAACCGAACTCGTGCCGAAAAACAACCCCACGGATGCCACAAACCATGCAAAACTCCCAAGCGGGACCAAGCCGAGGTTCGGCGATTGATGGGAAAGTCGGCCCGAGGACCAACTTCCCCAACCAACTCCAACGCTGATTGCCACCAGTAGCCAGTTGTTCTGGATGGGATCGTCCTTGAAGCCAAGGACGCTGGAGCCAAAATGAATCGTATTGGAGCGCGAATAGTATGCTCATGCTCCAAAACAGGGTCAATCCGATCACTGTGGGAATGAGACCGGGCCGTTCGCGAAGGGAGTTCCAGTTGCGGACCATGATCTTGGGATCAAACCCATCCGTGAGGGCGTTCTTCGAGATTGGCGGGAGGGACCCGCGGACCCCAAAGCTGACGGCGAAGCCGAGAACCGAAGCTATCGGCATGAGCATCAGCGTCCAGAGATAGTTGACCGGATCTTCCAACCCAAAGCGCGACGAAACCCGCGCTCAAACTGCCGAACAACGTTCCCAAATAGCTTCCCAGTTCCAGGTTGCCATTTCCCGCGCGAGTTCCTCTTCGTGAAGTATTTCCGGAAGAATGCCGTACCGGGATGGGGACAATAGGGCGGTCATGAGCCCCAGGCTCGTGAGCATCGCCAGCACAAGGTAAAGGGCCAGCGGTCCGTTTCATTGACGAAAAACAAACCCGCCAAACCGATGAAAAGCAGTGGGATCTCCATTCCCTTGACGATGACGATGACGGTTCGTTTGCTGAACCGGTCCGCGGCCACTCCCGCCCAGAGGGAAAGAAGCGCATACGGGAGGAGAAACAAGGCCGACGTCAAGGACGCCACCGCGTTGTCCTCGCCCTGATGCAAATACCGGAATGACAGCAAGAGCACGGTCGTTCGGAACGCGTTGTCCACGTAATTGGAGGGAATTGCGTCATTACCACGCGCGGAAGCCTGGACTGCGCGTCGAGCCAATCGTTCGGGTGGATGGTTTCGTCATGTCACGAATGGCTCTGAAGAACAATAAAGTCGTCGAGACCCAGGGAACGAACGCCGCCCGGATACGAAACGTAGAGTATCCGCGATTGTATCGATGAACGAATCGGGCGCGTTCGGTCATGCGAATGCAGGCGACCGCGCGCCTGGACTTTTGAATTTCCCAGCCTCCATTTTACGACAATCGTGTTGGGATGTTCATCGACGAAGTTCGACGGGCATTTCCCGGGGACTGGTCGGTAACCCCGAGGATGTCAGGTTCCGTTAACCTTTAGGGCCCAGGGAGGTGACGAGCGTGCTTCCTCGAGTCGGCAGAAATCGCTTGGCGAACTTTTCGTGAATCCCTTCGCCGAGTTCGCGCAAGAAGCGAGCGGAAATCCCGCCGTTCCGCGCGCAACGAGGCATAAAGAACGACCGGTAGCAATGCCGGCAATGCGTACAGCTTGGGGGAGGAGACCGAGCCGTCGATTTTCAGCACCACGCAAGCATAGTTGAGTAGCCATTTGGTCGGCACGAGTCCAAAGCGACGTTTCATGAAATCGTTCAGTTCGAGGTGCGCCTTGGTGCGCGAACCCAGAGTCTTCGTTGCCGCGTGCAGCCGAGCGCCGGACCAAACAGAAGGCACATAGGCGAATCGTCCTCCTCGTTCCGCCGCGCGAAGCCAGTATTCATAGTCCATGCAAAAGTTCAAAGATTCGTCGAGAAGGCCGAATTGCTTGACCGCTTTTCTGCGAATAAAGACCGAAGGCTGGCAGAGAAAACAGGAATCCTGGAGTCGGCCCCGATTCCAGGGTTCCGTGGGATAACGGGAGACGAATCGGTCTTGCTCGTCGATGAAGTTCGCTTCGCCATAGACGAAATCCACTTCAGGATGAAACTCGAGATACTGGCGAGCGGCGGCGATGGCGTTCGGATAGTAGACATCGTCAGAGTTCAGCCAGCCGATAATGTCTCCGGAGGTGGCTGCGATGCCCTTGTTCACGGCGTGCGCCTGGCCACGGTCCGGCTCGGAAACCCAGCGCAATCGGGATTGGTATCGCCGGAGGATTTCGACGGAGTCGTCCTTGCTCCCACCGTCCATGACAACGTACTCCAGCCCCTCGATTCCTTGATCGAGAACACTGCGCACGGTTCGTTCCAGGTAAGGACCCTGGTTGAACGATGGGGTGACCACCGAAACCGTCAAACCCATGCCGGCCGCCTGCCTCTCTTTCCCGGGAAACGGCGTGGACTAAGCCGCGCGTCGGGTTTCGTATCCGGTCGCGGGGAGCGTTCGCCACATTCCGCGAGTATCGATAAGCGTCTTGCCCGCGAGCAGGTTGGGATCGACGTCCATGAACGCGCGGTGATTGACGAGCAGCACGACGACGTCCGCCTCGCGGACCGCCGTCCGTAAGTCGACCAGTTCGACGCCTAGTTCCGCGAGTTTTGGATCCAAGGCATCGATATGCGGTTCGACGGCGAGGACTCGGCCGACTTCTTCCTCGGCGAGTGCCCTGGTGATTTCGACGGCGGGACTTTCGCGAAGGTCGTCGATGTCCGCCTTGAACGCCAGCCCCAGACACGCAACCACCGGATGCTTGAATCGGGACGCGGCGGCCTTGACCTGATGGAGCACGTGATGCGGCTTATGGTCGTTAACTTCGCGTGCCGTGCGAATCAGGCGTGCTTCCTTGGGAGAAGAATGCACGATAAACCAGGGATCCACCGCGATGCAGTGCCCACCCACGCCCGGGCCGGGCTGAAGGATCTGAACCCGAGGATGGAGATTGGCCACGCGAATCAGCTCCCAGACGTCGATGTCGAGCTTGTCGCAGATGACCGATAGTTCGTTCGCGAAGGCGATGTTCACGTCGCGGAAGGAGTTTTCCGTCAGCTTGGCCATTTCCGCGGTCCGCGCGTCGGTCGCCACGCATTCTCCCCGGACGAAACTGCGGTACAAGGAGATGGCTCGTTCCGCGCAACGTTGGGTGAGTCCGCCGACGACCCGGTGGTTTTCCACAAGTTCGGTCAGAATGCGTCCGGGAAGCACTCGCTCCGGACAATGGGCGACTTGGACGTCCGCCAGCGAGCCCCTTTGGTGGGGGAATGTCAGATCCGGGCGGCGCTCGGCGAGAATGCGCGCGACCAGTTCCGTCGTTCCCACCGGCGAGGTGGACTCCAAAATCACCAGGTTGCCTCGCTCGAGAACGGGAGCGATCGCATGCGATGCCGCCTCGACGTAGCTGACGTCCGGGACATGATTGCCTCGGCAGGGGGTTCCCACCGCGAGGATGAAGGCGTCCGCTTTCTCCGGCTTGGTGGTCGCCCGAAGTTTTCCATTGGCGACCACCGCTTTGACCAATGCGTCCAGGTCCGGCTCGACGAAATGTGCCTTCCCTTGGTTGACCGTTTCCACCACCGAGGGACTTACGTCCACCCCGATGACCTCGATCCCGCAGCTACCGAACATGGTCGCGGTGGGCAGGCCGATATAGCCAAGACCGATGACGGAAACTCGCTTGAAACCAACGGCGTTCCGTTGCATTTGCATGACACCTCGTCCTTGAGAAAAGAAAGCTGATTCCTTTCGACGGCGCCCGAGAGCCGCTGGCGACCGTCAACCGAGATTGCGCTAGCCCGCCTTTCGCATCGCCGCGGGAGTGTTTCTGGCCGCGGTTCCCTTCAAGTGGGCGACGATTCGCGCGCACGCTTGGCCGTCGCCGTAAGGGTTGTTCGCTTCGCTCATTGCCGCGTAGGCCCTGGGATCGTCGAGCAACCGATGGGTTTCGAAAACGATGCGTTCATCGTTGGTTCCGACCAATCGAACGGTTCCCGCCGTTACCGCCTCGGGACGCTCGGTGGTGTCGCGCATCACGAGGACCGGTTTGCCCAACGACGGCGCTTCTTCTTGGACGCCTCCCGAATCGGTAATGATCACATGCGCCTGGCTCATCAGATAGACGAAAGGGAGATAGTCGAGCGGCTCGATCAGATGAATTCTGGGATGCCCGCCGAGCAGACGCCGCACCGGCCCTTGCACGTTGGGATTGAGGTGCACCGGATAGACGATGTCGATGTCGGTTCGTTGTCCAAGTCGCGCCAAGGCGGCACAGATCCGCTCGAATCCGTCCCCAAAGTTCTCGCGTCGATGACCGGTAACGAGCAAGATTCGGCGGCCATTGTCGAGAAACGGAAACTGGCCGCGCAGCTTGGCGACGAGTTCGCGATCGCTTTGAAATTTCGCGGTTACTTCCAACAGAGCGTCGATAACCGTGTTTCCCGTGATGACGATCCGTTCCTCGGGAACGTTTTCCTTTCGCAAGTTGTCAGCGGCGCGCGGCGTGGGGGCGAAATGCAAATCCGCGATTGCGCCCGTCAGCTTGCGATTGATTTCCTCCGGCCAAGGGGAGTAGATGTTTCCCGTTCGCAGTCCCGCCTCGACGTGGCCGACCGGTATCTTTTCGTAGTAGGCGGCGAGGGACGCAGCGAACGTCGTGGTCGTGTCGCCGTGCACCAGAATCCGATCGGGGCGGAACTCGCGAAGCACTTTGCCCAGACCTTCGAGCACCAGGCGGGTGATGTCGGTCAGTCCCTGACCGGCGGTCATGATGTTCAAGTCGTATTCCGGCCGAATCTCAAACAGCGCGAGCACCTGATCGAGCATCTGACGATGCTGAGCCGTCACGCAGGTCGCCGCCGTCAACCCCGGGGCGACGGCCAACTGCTTGACAAGTGGTGCCATTTTGATCGCCTCGGGCCTGGTTCCGAAAACGGTGAGAATCCGCATTACTTGTCTCTTGGTTCGAATGTGCCCGTCGAGTTCCCGCGTTCGTCCTCCTTGAGCGAATCGGTTCGGCCGAAAGTTCGCGGTGCCCCCGGCCATGCCGTCGCGCATGGAGTCAGGCGAGCGGATAATGGGGTTTGGAAAACATGACAAGCCGAGGTTTCGCCAATTTCTATTTTCTTCGGCCCCGCGCAAGAACCTTCGGACGAGAATAATCGCTTACGCTGGCCTGGAATCGCCCCAAGATTTTATCTGGATAACTGTTGCGGAGAATGTTACGGGAGTCTTGCGTGATCGCTTTCAGTAAAGATTGGCGGCAAATGCCCTTGCATCACTTCCCCGGGAGGATTATCTCCCACATCGCGCGCTGTCATTGAACAACTTGGGATGGCGGAGTAGCAGGTTCTCTATGAAATTAGCGCAAGTTCGCGATAGACAAGCAGTTCATCAAGATCGCTCGACGAATCAGATTGCACGCGTGCGGGAGGAAATCGCTTCCGTCGACGCGGGTGGACCGATTCAAAAGCCGAAGTTGGGAATCATCATTAGTATCGGATGGGGAGTTCGCAACTACCTGCTCACGGACACTCTCGAAGTGCTCAAGGAGCATTTCGAGCTTTGTGTGTTTTCCAACCTGGCGGAGGTGGATTCGTTTCGGGACGAGCTCGAGAATCAGGGCATTCGAGTTTTCGACTGCCCCGAACTTCAACCTTCGTCCAAGGCGGTGAAGGTTTTCAAACTTTTGGAGATGGCGCAACTGGCCATGTCGGCGACGGTGCGCAATCGGAGAAAACTCGACTCGATCATTGATTCGCGGGCGGAAAAGCTGCGGGGCGCTCGCCTGGTTTCCGGCCGTTGGGCAAAACTTTGCTATCCGCCGCTGCGATTGCTTTTCCGTTACCTTGCCGCCTCCAGCTGTCCCTCCGTGCGAGCGATTCGTGAACGAATGGAGCAGGAGGAACTGGTCGGAGTCTTTTCCACGAACCTGAGCGAGACCGGGGAATGGGCGGCGGATATCGCCGCCTGGTCTCTGGGGCTGCCCATGGTGGCGAGCGTCACTTCTTGGGATAACCCTAGCACCAAGAAGAGTCCGCCGTGCGATTTCGATGGCTACCTGGTGTGGAGCCAGGACATGGGAGTACAAATTCAACGGTTCATGGGGATCGGAAATAACCGGCGCTTTCACGTTGTCGGCGCGCCTCAATTCGACTTTTACAAAAAGGCGAACTATCAGCGTACTCGCGAGGAGTTTTTCGCCGAATACGGTCTCGATCCGGCGCGGAAACTAATCGTTTACACCACCGTCACGCCGGGAATCGTGCCCGACAACGAGGCGATCATTCGCCAGGTCTACGACTTGATGAAGAGTAACCAGTTGCCGGGCGATCCGCAGTTACTGGTTCGGCTTCATCCAAAAGACAAGCTCGAACGTTACGAATCGCTCCGGCAGGATCCGAGTCGCGGCGACATCGTCTGGACCCTCGCTGGCGTTCCCGTGGTGGATCGCCGCGATCAATGGTGCCCCAACCACGAAGACATGGTTCGGGCCGTCAACACGATTCGGCACGGGGACGTGAACGTTCACGCCGGCTATTCGACAATGATGCTCGACTTTGCCGCCATGGACAAGCCGGTGGTTCTTGTCGGCTACGACAGCGACGGGAACACCGAAAAGTGCAAGATGTGGGAGACCTACGAGCATCTACGCCCCGTGCTCGACAGTGGGGCGGTCAAGGTCGCTTACGATCCCGAGGAACTGATTAGCCAGCTGGCCCAATCGCTTGCGTTTCCGGAGGAGCGTCAAGAGGCTCGCGCGGCACTCACCCGCTTCCAGATCGGCGAGTTTGACGCGAACTCGGGTAAACGCGCGGGCATCGCCGTCAAAAATGTCGTCTCGAAATTAGGGGAACGAACCAAACGCGCGCGTCGTTGGCGGCGGGCCACCGGCGCGGTCCTGTTCGGTCTCATGCCGAGCGTGGACCAAATCTACAAGGGGATTCGGCGGCGCGCTCGAACCACGTCGATCGTGCTAGTCAAGCGCGCCACGAGCCCCAAGGCGCAAAAGTGGGCATGCCACGCCTCCCTGGGCTTTCTTCTGGTTTGGCTCCTCTTGCACGCGCGAACGTTAGCACCGTCGGTGGGTTGGGCGATCGCCTGCACGCTCGTTGCATGGTTTTCCAACTCACGATTGGGAAAACTCATTCTCGGCTGGCTACTGTCTCGAAACCAGGCGAATAACGCCGAGGGGATCGTCGAGGAGGCGGGACTCGTTCCAGACGCTGGTAAGCCACGCGGCTCCCTTTGACGTATCCGCAGGAATGTAACAAGCCTGACTCGAAGGCGACGTTCGCGAAGCTTCGAGTCGGATCGGTACAAGAGTAAACGGTGATTCACCGCGAGGGGATTCGACCGCCTTCGACACCCGGCTAGGTAACGAGGAACGGGATGGGTAGCGAAACGGATTTGGACGCGAAACCAAAGGTGAAAAAGAAAAGCGGCCTCGTCTCGCCATCGCGGTCGGACTTGGCTGGGGAGTGCGAAATTATCTTCTCAGCGACACGCTGCGAGTGCTCAAGGAGCACTTCGATCTCTTGATCGTTTCCCATTACGCCCTGGTGCCGGAGTTCAAGGAACATTTCGAACAGCAGGGGATCAGCGTCTGCAAGTGGCTCGACGATCGTCCCTCCGAAGAGGCGGCGGACGTCCACCGCATGACCGAGACCGCGTACTTCTACAAGGCGCGAAGCAAAAGCCGCGAACGACGGCTCTTTTCGCGCATCAATTCGGCGGGGAAAGGGGGGCTCGATTCCTGGCTTGGTCAGAAACTCGCGCCGACCCTCTTTCCGTTGCTCCGTTCCTTTTATCAGTACCTCGTGCTTCGTGATTGGATCCACCTGATAAAGATCCGCGATCTTTTCGAACGGAAGATGGTCGACGCGGTCTTCTCGACGAACCAGATGAACAACAGCGAATGGGGGCCGGTGATGGCGGCTCGATCGCTAGGCCTGCCGGTCGTCACGGCGATCACCTCTTGGGACAACCCAAGCACGAAGACGTTTCCCATTCTGTCGGACTATGACGGATACCTCGCTTGGGGCGAACGGATGCGTGACGCCACGATTCGTCACCAAGGGATTCGTGATTCCCGCAGAATCCACATCGTCGGCGCCCCGCAGTTCGATTTCCTCCGGGACGAGAACTATGCGCTCAGCCGGGAGGAATTCTGCGAATCGATGGGCCTGGATCCGACGCGGAAAATTTTGGTTTACACCACGGTTACGCCGGGGATCATGCCGGACGAGCCGCACATGGTTCGCCGGGTGCACGACATGATTCTCGACGGCACGCTCCCCTCGAAGACGCAGCTTTTGGTGCGTCTGCATCCCAAAGACCGCATGGAGCGTTACGAGGAGCTTCGCAAGGATCCGCGCCGTTCTCCGATCGTCTGGACGCTGGCGGGAAATCCCAAGATTCAAAAACGGGATCAATGGTGTCCGGACCGGGATGATATGGTGCGCGCGGTGAATACCGTGCGTCACGGTGACGTTAACGTCCATTGCCGGTACTCGACGATGATGCTGGACTTCGCGTGCATGGACAAACCGGTAGTGGTGTTGGCCTACGACAATGCGGGGGACACTGCTGGGGCGAAGGTCTATGAGGACTATGAGCATTTAAAGCCGGTCCTCGCCAGCGGCGGCGTGCGCGTCGCCTATGCCGAGTCCGAGGCGCGCACGATGCTCCAGGAGGCGTTTGCCAGCCCTGAAAAACACAGGTCCGAGCGAAAGAAGATGGTCGAGGAACAACTCGGATTTCTGGACGGTCGTTCCGGGGAACGCGCGGGGCGAGTGATCGTCGACATCGTTCGCCGCGAGGCGACACCCAACCGCATTTGGCGTCGACGACTACTTCACGCCTGCAAGATGCAATGCGTGGGGGCTCTGTATTTTCTCGCGCGGTTGCCCTACCGCGTTCGCCGGCGAGTCTTTGCGACAAGCGTGAAATAGCGATACTCCTCGATCGAAATCTCCAATCGCTAAAATGAGTGAGGCAAGAGAACGATGATTGTTGCTTTGCATTCCAAGGAAGACGAAAACACGGCGCACGCCGGCAGGCGCGCTTCGTGTGAAGCCAAGAGCGGAGAAAAGCCAACCTTGGCGATCATCGTTGGAGTGGGTTGGGGAATACGAAACTACTTGCTCAGCGAGACGTTCGACGTCATCAAGCAACATTTTCGTCCGCTTATCGTATCGCATTATTCGCATTTGTCGGACTTCCGCGCTTTCTGCGAAGGGCACGGCGCCGCGGTCGCATCCCTGCCGCTGGACAGTCCTCCGAAGACGCCGCGGATTCTGCTTCGTTTCGCGGAAAATGCGTTTCTTCGGCGTCATCCCACGGTTTCTCATGGGGAGAAGTTGAAGCGGAAATCGGAACCGACGGAAAAGAAATCGGGACTTCGGGGCAAGGTTTGGAAGGCGATGGAGAAGGTGTCTCATCCCATTCTCTTTCCGCCGCTACGGTCGATTTTTAAAGCCTCCGCGGTTCGTTCGTGGTCCGCGGTGCGCGAGATGCGCGATCTCTTTCAAAAAGAAAACGTTGTCGCCGTCTTTTCCACGAATATGAGCGAACGGACCGAGTGGCCCGCGTCCCTCGCCGCCGAATCCATGGGACTTCCGGTCGTCGCCGCCATTACTTCCTGGGATAATCCGAGCACCAAGAAATTTCCTCCCTGCGACTACGACGCCTACTTGGTCTGGGGAGAGGACATGCGCGACCAACTGCGGAAGTACATGGGGGTTGAAGATCTCGGTCGGATCCACATTGTCGGCGCTCCCCAGTTCGACTTCTACCTCGACCAGCGTTATCAGCAGTCACGCGAAGAGTTCTGCCGGCCGTTGGGTCTCGATCCGAAACGCAAGATCATCGTCTACGCGACCGTCACGCCGGGGATCATTCCCGACAATCCTGAACTCATCCGGCAATTGCACGGCGTGCTCAGGAGTCGGCGGTTTTCCGGCGATCCGCAGATCCTGGTACGTCTCCATCCTAAGGATCGCATCGAACGCTACGAACATTTGCGAAAAGATCCGGCTTTTCGGGACATCACCTGGACGCTCGCGGGGGATCCCAAGATCGAGGGCAAGGACCAATGGTGTCCCAATCATGACGACCTGGTACGCGCCGTGAACACGGTTCGTCATGGCGACGTCAACGTTCACGCCGGCTACTCGACCATGATTCTGGACTTTGCCTCGGTGAATAAACCGGTCGTCTTGATCGGCTTCGACAGCACGGGAGAGACGTCGCTTTGCCGTTTCTGGGAAACTTACGAACACCTGGTGCCGGTCATGAGCAGCGGCGCGGTGGAAGCGGCCTATGACCTGGATCAACTGGCTACGTACATCGAATCCGCACTCGCACGCCCCGAAGCCCGGGCCCCCCAGCGAGCGGCACTGACGCGCCTCGAACTGGGATCGTTTGATGGCGGTTCCGGCCATCGCGCGGGCCAGGTGATCGTGGATGTCATCGAGAAGCGACTTCAAAGGGCCAAGCGGGTGGCGTAAAGCCGTCAACCGCTTATTTCACGCCGATTCTGGAACAGAGTGTCTCGATCGCGCACGTCGCGCAAAGCGGCTTGCGCGCGGCACAGACTTGTCTGCCGTGATAGATCATGCGGTGACTGAACATCGTCCAATCTTGCTGGGGAATCAGCTTGCCCAGGTCCGTTTCGACCTTGACCGGGTCTTCGTGCTTGGTGAGCCCCATTCTTCGTGACAATCTGCCGACGTGCGTGTCGACGGTGATGCCGGGAGTGTCGAAGGCGTTTCCGAGCACGACGTTGGCGGTTTTTCTCGCGACGCCAGGAAGTTCGATCAACTCTTCGAGGGTTCGCGGAACCTTGCCCCCGTGCTTTTCCACGATCAATTGGCAACAGCCCTTGATGTTCTTCGCCTTGTTGCGAAAGAACCCGGTGCTCTGAATCAAGGATTCCAGTTCGGGAAGATCCGCCTGGGCAAAATCGTCGACAGTCGGGTATCTCTGGAAAAGGGCCGGCGTGACCATGTTCACCCGGACATCGGTGCACTGAGCCGAGAGAATGGTCGCGATCAGTAATTGCAGCGGATTTTGATACTCGAGGGCACATTTCGCGTCGGGATACAGCTTGGCGAGCCCGCGCGCGATCGCGCGGGCCCTTTTTTGCTTTTCGGAAATCGACTCCGCCATGCCTCGTCCCACGCGATCCTGCTCGTCCCGCGGCCGGGGTCCGATTTGTGTGCCGCGCCGCGACTGCCGCCTTCAAGGGAAGGGGCAGCCGGGACGCCCCAAGGCAGATTAAACCTGCTCGTGAACCGTGAAGGGTGCCCGGTAACTTCGCGTCAACATACGTCCGCCTCGGAGTCGTTGACGAACTGTTCCGTTTGAGGATTGAAGCTCAACTTCGATCGAGGCGGTAGGCCATTCCCCAGATGCGCCAAGGCCGACGAAGTATGGGCCGTCTCGACGGGACCGTTGAGATCTTCCTCTTGCGGCTGCGGACTGCCTTGATGAAGTTCGCGAAGTGATCTCCTCCCGCCTGCGCTTCGGTCCAGGCTTTCGTTCCCAGCCGAAAAAGGTCTCGTAGGAGTCGTAGCCCTTGATGACCATGTATCCCTTCGAGCCGTAGAAAATATTGCCGATCGTCGTTCCGTCCTCGGCATTGGTGTACCAGGGACGTACTTCGAACTGAATTACTTTCTTCTGTTCCGGATAGTGGAACAGCGTCGTCAATACCTCGGGAGTCTCTTTGTCGTCGTCCCAGAGGAACTTCCCTCCCATGGCGGTGATCTCGGTGGGCAGTCCGACTCCTAGGCCCCAAAGGCACAAGTCGGTTTCGTGGATTCCCTGATTGCCGACGTCCCCGGTGCCGTAGTCCCAGTGCCAATGCCAGTTGTAATGGACATAGCGTTTGGAGAACTCTCGTGCCGGCGCGGGCCCTTGCCAGAGATTCCAATCCAGGGTCTTTGGCGGCGCTTCGTTGCCCGAGTGGCCCACGGAAGGACGGTTCTTGAAAACGAGGCCGCGCGCCATGTAGACGTCGCCGATCAGCCCGTCTCGAAGATGCTTGACCGCTTCCTGAACGGCCTCCGAGCTACGCAGTTGCACGCCATGTTGTACCATTCGTTGGTACTTCTCCGCCGCTTCGATCATCTTGCGGCCTTCGCGAATGTTGTGCGACCCTGGCTTTTCCACATAGACGTCCTTGCCGGCCTGGCAGGCCCAAATCGTCGCCAGCGCGTGCCAGTGATTTGGCGTCGCGATGCTCACGGCATCGATGTCCTTGCGTTCGAAGACGCGGCGGAGATCGGATTCCGTTTCCACCTTGCGGCCATACTTCTTTTCAAACTGCTCGGCCCGTTGTCCCGCAACTTTCTGGTCCGGATCGCAGAGAACGGCGACTTCGACGTTCTCTTTCCCTTCGAAACCCTCAATGTGACTTTTTCCTCGACCGTTTACGCCAAGGACCGCGATTCGAATGGTGTCGTTCGCCTCCGCGCGCGCCACCTTCGCCACCAAACCACTACTCACTGCGGCTCCCACGCTCGTCTTCACGAAGTTTCTTCGACTTTGATCAGGCATTGGTTGTACCTCGCTTGGCAGGTTGGCTAGATCGCAGGCGGCGACGAAGTTTGCGGAGCAGGGGAGCATGCATGGTCTTCCCCTGAAATCACCTTGGAAATTCGTTTACCTGTGACCGTTGATCCCGTTCACGTTTTTCGTTCGCGAACCTTCCGTCTTTCCCGCAGATTGCGGTGTCTACTCGGCTTGAGTGGACCGGTATGACGGACGGTTCGCGGACGACTGGGCGGCAATTAGCTTTCCGTGGATCCGAAGGTCATGGAGTCCAACGATGCCCTGCCGCGTGGCTGGGCCCGAGCGCGCCATGAGGTTCCGCAACATGCCGCGTCGGGGGATGCCTGAGGCCCACGGACTGCTAAGTCCCCGAATCCTAGTCGTTGATGATGCGGATTTCCAGCACAAATCCCTTCATTCGGGGACTTTGCGCGCCTAGGAACGGCCGGGCTGGTCACCCAAAAACCGCTTCGTCAAGCAAGGGAAGCAGGGTTGAAGACTTTTTTATGCCGGTGTCTCTTCCCCCGCCTTGGGGAAATGGGACTTCGGCTTGTCACGTTTGGGGACTTTGGCCATGATTTGCCCATCTTGACCGGGGCGGAGCCTCGGTCGGTGCCGGACAGCAGGAGGACGACACGTGTTCCCGGTCTCCATGGAAGAGATAACGTCGCGCCGAACTCGCGGAACAGCCTTGCTTTCGGCGATGAAGACCGGCAGTTCTCCGGAAAAGCGGCTCGGCGTGCTCTCCAGCTTCAATGTCGATTCCTGCAAGCCCTTTTTGCTCGAGGCGCTCGAACGCTACGGAACCTCGCGAACCCCTTATTTCGGTCCATTCGGTCAGATGGCCGAAGAGATTCTCAACCCCGCCAGTGGGCTCTATCAAGCGAAACCGGACCACGTGGTTCTCATTCCCGCGGTCGAAGATCTTCTTGCCCCCATTTTCGAGCGTCCTGCGCACGTCGAGGATCCCCTGGCCCTGGTCGAGCAGCGTTGGTCGGAGATGGTGGTTTGGATTGAGACTCTTCTGGAGCGTATCGAGAGTTCGACTTGCCATGTCGTTCTACTTGGCACGGATCGACTAGCGACCTCGTCGATTCTCGATCCACGCGCGAGCCTGCGTGGGCAAGCGGCGGTCGAAAGCCTCTTGGCGAAGTTTCGCATGCTATCTGAAATCTCCGCGCGCGTTTGCGTCGTGGATCTGGACTGGCAGGCGCGCTCGATTGGTTACGCCGCGTTGCGCGACGAACGATTATGGTATCTCGGGCGGATGCGGTTATCGCCTGTGGGCCTGGCGACGTTGGCGGAATGCGTGGGACGATCCCTTGCCGCCGTTCAGGGCAAAGTTCGCAAGGTCGCGGTCCTCGATCTCGACAATACCCTCTGGGGAGGTGTCATCGGCGAGGCTGGTCTCAAGGGAATCAAGCTCGGCGACGAAGGGATCGGACTGGCGTTCCAAGATTTTCAGCGCGAGTTGCTCAAGCTGCATGACAGCGGCATCGTGCTCGCTCTGTGCAGTAAGAACGAAGCCGCCGACGCCTGGGAGGTCTTCGATCGTCATCCTGGAATGATTCTGAAGCGGGACCACATTGCCGCCGCCCGAATCAATTGGCAGGACAAGGCAACGAACATCAGCGAATTGGCGGAGGAACTGAATCTCGGCTTGGATAGCTTCGTGTTCTTCGACGACAGTCCGTTTGAGCGCGATTGGGTGACGAAAGCCTTGCCGATGGTCGCCGTGCCTTCCATACCCGAGGACCCGACGTCTCGACCAGAGTTCTTGCGCAAGCTTGCCTATTACCTGCGGACGAACGTGACCGACGCGGACCGCAAGCGGACGGAGTCGTACCGGGCCGACGGACTGCGTCGGGAATTGAAGTCGAAGGTAACGAGTTTCGAGGATTTCCTCGTCTCTCTGGATCTGGAATTGACGATCGCCCCGGTCGACGAGACTACAATCGCGCGGGGAGCGCAACTTTGCCAGCGAACGAACCAGTTTAATTTGACCACCGTCCGTCACGCCCTAGCCGATTTGGAGCGATTCCAGAAAGACGCGAATTACCGCATGTACACGATGGCGGTTCGCGACCGTTTCGGCGACAGCGGAATCACCGGCCTGGCGATCCTTCGGCGCGAGAAGGATGACGTGATCGTCGACACGTTTCTGATGAGCTGTCGCGTCCTGGGGAGAAAGTTGGAGACCGCGTTTCTCCGCTATCTCGTGGGGGTTGCCAAGGACTGGGGAGCATCGAGGATGCAAGGCATTTTCATACCGTCCGCCAAGAACGCGCAGGTCGCCAATTTCTACCCGGATCACGGATTTGTGGGCCAGGGGGAACAATTTCAGCTCGATCTCGCGGGCGCGTCCGCGGACATTCCCATGGGAATTAAACTTAACGTAAAGGGGCAACGGCATGCCGCGTGAACGGGTCAAGCAAATCATGGCACAGACATTCGGCGTCCCGTTTGCGGAGATTCCCGACGACGCCGCGATCGAGGAGTATCCGGCGTGGACGTCGCTCGGACATCTTGAACTCATGATGGCTTTGGAAATGGAGTTTGGCGTCAGCATCCCCGCGAGCACCATGCTCGAATTGCTGACCCTCGACGCCATCGTGGACTATTTGGGTAGCCAGGGGATGTCGGCGGCGGCATGACGGCGCGCACGTTTCACGCCATCGCCATCGGCGAATCGGTGTCCTGGAATCACGAACTCACCGGCGACGAAGTCGATCGTTTCGCGGAGCTCTCGGGGGATAAGAATCCCCTGCACCTTTCCGACGCCTTCGCTCGGCGGCATGGCTTTCAAGGTCGCGTGGTCCACGGCATGCTCGTCAGCGCGTTCCTTTCGCGCGTCCTGGGGATGGATTTACCCGGCCCCGGTGTCCTCTGGTTGTCGCAGAATACCCGATTCTTGCAGCCCGTCTACGTGGGGGACGTCGTTGCCGTCGAGGTGACCGTCACGCATAAATCCGAGGCGCTGCGGACCCTCGTACTTTCGACCAACGTGCGAAACCAGCGGAAGGAAACGGTTCTGACCGGAGAGGCAAAAGTCATGATGTTGGAAGCTGCCGCCGACGCCCAGCAAGTGCCGCGCGTCGCGCTCGTGACCGGCGCGAGCCGGGGAATCGGAGCCGCCATCGCGCGCGCCCTAGGCTCGCGAAACGCGAAAGTCGTCGTCAACTACCTCAAGGACAAGGCGGGCGCGGAAAGCGTCTTGGAAGCCATTGCCGCCGAGGGGGGAGAAGCGGTCGCGATTCAAGGGGACGTCTCCACCGTGCAAGGAGCCGAGCAACTCGCCAAAGCCGCCCTCGAACGGTTTGGCAACGTCAATATTCTCGTCCATAACGCCTCCCCCGCCATCGCGCGAAAGCCACTTTTCGAGCAATCCTGGGAAGAGATCGACCGCTATTGGCAGACCTACGTGCAAGGAGCCTTTACTCTCGCGCGCGCCTTTGTCCCGGGCATGAAGCAGACGGGATTCGGCCGCATCGTCAATCTTCTCACCATCGCGACGGCGGGTAATCCACCTCCGGACATGGCGGGCTACGTCGCCGCCAAAAGCGGACTCTGGGGTTTGACCAAAGCGATGGCGATCGAACTCGCGCCCGCCGGCATCACGGTCAACGCCGTCTCTCCCGCCGCCGTCATGACGGACCAATGGAGCGATATCCCCGAGACGCGCCGGCGGGCCCTCGCGATGCGCAATCCGATGCGTCGGCTCGCCGCCCCGGAAGACGTCGTTCACGCTGTCCTGGCGGTGGTCGAAGCGGCGGGGGGTTACCTCACCGGCGTGAATATCCCCGTCGCGGGGGGCGAGGTCCTGTTCCCATGATTCAAAAAAGAACCTTGCCGACCGCTACCTGCGAATGGTGCCCCCGTGAGGATGCTGCCGAGCTACAAGCATTCATCGACGTCCATTGGCGAAAGGGGCACGTTCTCGCGCGCGATCGAGCGCTCCTCCAATGGCAGTTTCCAGGTGAACAAGCGGGCTATCTTAATGTACTCGTCGCACGCGATGAACAGGGGATAGCAGGCATTCTGGGCGTCATTCCCTTTCCCTTCTGTCACGAAGGGAACATGGAACGTGGCGCCTGGCTTTCCATGTGGGTGGTGCGCAAGGAATTGCAGAGCTCGGGAATCGGACTGCATCTCCTGCAGCACGTTCTCAAGTCGAACTATGCCTGCGTCGGTACGCTAGGTGGAAATGGCACGACCATGCGAATCCTCGGCGCGCTCCGGTTCCATTGCAAAGAATCACTGCCTCGTTGGATTCTTCCCGGCTCGCCGAGTGCCCTTGAATCACTGGCGAAAGCCGCGCCGCCGGACGTAGGCGCGGCCATGCTCGAGTTCGCGAAGCAGTGCAAGAATATTCCCTCCCCGCGAGCGGAGTCAGCTTCCAAACTGCAAGTCAATCCTTGGAATGAACAGAACGCGACGGGATGGAACGAAGCATGGAACTCCCGGTTTGCCCCAAGGAACATCGGTGTTTGGCGCGATGCCGATTACGTGCATCATCGTTACGCGAGTCATCCGAGTTTTCAGTATCAGATCCGCGTGGTGCGGGAGAATCAGCAAGTCCGTGGGCTCTTGGTTTACCGCGTGATTGACATTCGCGATCGATCGGAGAAGGTGGTCCGCGTCCTCGAATGGATGGTGGAACCTGGATTTGCCGGCCTTCTTTTAGGTGAGCTGACCGATGCCGTCGGGGCTCCGAACGTGGCGTTCGCGGACTTCTATTGCACCGACCCGGCGGTGGGTCAGGAACTATCGGCCGTTGGATTTCAACTCGAGGGCAAATCGGCGCAGGCGTTTCCCAGCCGATTTCAGCCTCTCGACTTTCGCAAGGCCGGGCTGACCGGCGCTTGGTGGTGCTCGCCAGCCGTCGCGTCGGACAGCCGTGCTTTTTTCGACCATTCACTCACCTATTTCACGAGCGCCGATTGCGATCAGGATCGACCCAACTGATGCCGAGGAAGGGGAGAGCTATGTTAACCATCGTCATGTATCATTATGTCCGCGATCTCCGACTCTCTCGTTATCCGCGCATCAAGGGTCTCGACACGGCGAAGTTTGACGGCCAACTGGATTACATCACCAAGCATTACAACGTGGTGAGTCTCGCTGACGTCATCGCCGCGGCAAGATCCAACGAGTCCCTTCCACCCAATGCCTGCGCCTTGACGTTCGACGACGGGTTCATCGACCATTACACGAACGTCCTGCCCAGATTGGACGCCAAGCGAATCCAGGGGAGTTTCTTCCCGTCCGCTTGCTGCATCGAGGAGCACGTGGTTCTGGACGTGCACAAGATCCATTTCGTCCTCGCCTCCCGCGAAGACCATGAGCAACTGGCGCGCGACGTTCTGGACCTGTTGGAGCAGTACCGAACGGAACACGGGATTCCGGACGAGGAGACGCTCCTCCGCGATCATGGAATGCCTGGACGATTCGATCCACCGGAGACAGCGTTCGTCAAGCGAATCCTGCAATGGGGGCTCCCCAAGGACGTTCGCAACGAGGTCGTCGATCGGCTGTTTCATAAGTACGTCACGGCCGACGAAGCGGCGTTCGCCCAAGAACTGTACGTCGACGTCCCGCAGCTACGCACCATGTATAACTGCGGCATGGAGATCGGCGGGCATGGCCTCGATCACAGTTGGCTAGGGACTCTGGACCGAGCGAGCCAGCGCGAACAGTTACTCGCGTCCCGGGAGTTTTTGGGACGAATCGAACCGCGACTATCGAACGATTGGCTCATGTGCTACCCGCATGGCAGCTATGACCGAACCACCGTCGAGTTGCTGGAAGAACTGGAAGGTGCCATCGGGCTAACCTGTGAAGTGAGTCTCGTCCATCCCAACCATTCCTTGTTGGAACTTCCACGCATCAATACCAACGACCTGCCTTGCGATGGTTCGGCTCGCTTGAATGACTGGACGTTGCAAGCCTACGGTCGATCCGAGCGAAAGGCCTGCGCCTAAGCGGCGCTGACGTTTGATACTTACTCCATTTCCCCTCTCCCACCGGGCTGACATGGTAATTAAGAATTCACCCCAATGGTCCCGTGCTTCGCCGACCGACCAATCCGCTCCCCCTGGTAGAGCATGGTAATTCGCAATTCACCCTCTCCCACTGGGAGAGGGCAGGGTGAGGGGCTTTCTGCCGAGACTTGACGCGGAATTGCAACCGTGAGGACGCGTTCCCACCGTCGGCAAGGTGGAACATTCTTTCGATGCCCGGGATAAACTCAAAATGCACCGGGCCTCGAGAGCACTTTTCTGAGCGGCATTAAGTATCGCTATTGCCCGAGGCCGGCGGATCGAGGGACGATTCGACGTCGAGAATCGGCTTGGAATCGGGCGACTTGGGATTCGGCTCCTCGATGAATTCACCCGCCGGCATTCCGAGGGAGGAATCATTTGAGCCCCCCGTTCCCTCGTCCAGGGATAGGCTATTGGAGCTCTCGTCGGATCCCTTCGCCGGCTCTCTGGCCGCGAGCGTGGATTCGCGAGTCTCTTCGAAACCGCTTGGACTTGTGGTTCCACGGCGGAATTCCTGTGTCTCCTCGTCTTTCGTCAGGAGTGAGGCACTCTTGCCCAAAAGGTCGACCGTTCCGATGGGTACTCCATGGAGCTGCCAGTAAAACTCGCCCTTGTCGAAGTCGATTCCTTGTTGATCCATGCGGACGTGGACGATTGAGATCTCTTTGCCGTGATCCTTCAAATAGTTGAGCCGCACCTTTTCCAAGCGATCGCAGTAATGGGGGGTAAGCGTTTCGCGATTGTGGAGCTGTTTGCACGCCTCCACCACGGATTCCACGGCGTACCTTCCCATCTGGTACACGTTCTCAGTGATGTTTTTGTTGTTCGTCGCGTCCACGAAGTGATACCGCTGATACTTGTACCATCGCTTTTGCTCGTACATTTCGTCGAGGGAAGTGTAAGTCCACGAGTACATTCCCCACATGGAACAAAGTGGTTCGTGCTCTTTCCAGCAAACCGATGCGAAGACCTGCTGCATCATGAAATAAAGGCTGAAAGCGACCTGGGCAAATCCGAGACCGAGGGTCTTTCGGGGAAGCGTTGGCGCCGTCAAGGAAGCGCGTCCCAAGCATCGATCCGCGATTGACTGCCAAGGAACGAAGCAGAGATACAGCGAGATCCAGCATTGCCACCACAGCCCTTGGAAGAGCAATAGCCCCAGGTGGAGTCCGAGGCCGACGATGGCAAAGAACACTCGAATCCATTCCCCGGGGAAGAAGACGACGAGGAGGAAAACGATCTCCAACGCCACCGCGCCAAAGGAAAGGAAGACGCTCAAGTCATGATTACCCGCGATCAGGATTCCCCAGTTGAGCGGAGCCGCGCCCGCGTCCTCGACGAAGTGGTACTTCACGGCGCCGCTGCTGATCCAACTCCAGCCGCTAGCGTACAGTTTGGCGGTCCCCGCCCCGATATAGGCCAAACCCAGAAGCAAGCCAGGAATCCAAACGGCGTACCCGAGGCGTTTGGAACGGACTTTGGAATCTGACACGTGGGACTTGTTCCATAGCCGTCGGATGGACAATGTATCGTCCCAGGGTGCGAGCGTCAGGCCCAACGTGGTGGAAACCGGTACCCAATAGACGTGGCAGCTCACGCCGCCGGACAGGCAAACAAACTCGAAGAGAATCAGTCCCAGGGAGGCGAGGAACATCGAGATTCGTGGCCAGATTCCGAGCGTAAAAAGCGCCAAGGCGACGAGCGTTGCCGCGCGAAGAGTTTCGAACTTATCGAGATCTTGCGCGATCGACTGCGCGGGGGGGAAATAACGCGCTAAATGGAGGGCGGGCCGGGAGGGGGAGACTGGAAAAACGCCGCTGTTTATTTGCGTTTTAAACGCGACCGCGAACGAGACGAATAGAGCCGTCCCTAGCACGATCCGGTAGAGCGCGAGCGCTTCGGAAGAGATTTCCGGCACGCCCCGAAAGAGAAACGCGAGCGGCTTGTCCATCCATCGGCGCGGGCGCGCCGCGTTATTTAAAAAGACCATATTCAACTCCGCGTTACTGGGGGTTAGCGAAATTGTTTGGCGAATCGCCGGCCCAATTTGCGGGCGGCGTCGTGACGATGCTCGATTCGAATCTGCACCGTTCTTATTGAAGTAAAGAAAGGAAATGGCGAGTTTCCCGGCCCGGTTGTTTGGTGGGCCAATGAAATGTCGAACGGCCGGGTTGACGCCGACTCTCCATCTCGCCGTGCCCTATGTGGTGCATGCCGATTTGCGTCAAGGGACCTTTGGAACACATGTCCAGGGATCCACGGACCTTCGGAGATCCCCATAACTGAACTGCAATAGTCCTCATGCCCGTTTTGGCCCGGTTGTCGTTGAACCGCCCTGTTTCACATTCCCGGCGTGCCACTTCGCAAATCTTCCATCGACGTCTGAGAATCGAAAATTCAGCCGAATTGGCCTCTCGATGACACGTGGAACTTGGCTTCAGGTCGCATTTCACGCAAGGTTGGGAATTATTGAGCTTCCGAAAAGTACGCCCGTGATACCCGGATCGCTGCTGACCAATTGCCGCGTAAACAGCGTGGGAATTTCCGTTTAGTCCGAACTCAACCGGAACAGTGTCGGGTCCTTACCACCAGTATTCTGTGCGAAGTGGAGTCGAGGCGTACCGGCTGGGTGTCACTGGTGACTTTGGAGCATCAGTGCATTGACGGCGTATTTCCGCGCCCGGTCGCGCGTGGTGCCTTAGCGAAAAGCAATCTGGGCCACGACGTTGTTTTCCGAGCGGTCGGGTGTCATGTTCCCCGCTTGCGTGAGCATGGTGATTCGTTCGTTCGACATGGCCGCCAGGGTGGGTGCTCGATTCGCCCGCCACGCGTCGTATCGCCAGTCCGCCCGTGCGAATCTCGCCCACCGACAGGAAAGCGAAGGGCGCAGCCCTGGTAAACGGTATCTCGAGTTCCGGCTCTACGTGAGTCCCTCGCGACTCCACTTCTCCCTGACAATCCGACATTTTAATTTGCGGCAGCATGAGACAAATGTAGTATTGCATTTGAAGCACGATAGAGCGAAATCGTGGTTGTCTGGTAGTGACACGGGAGACATGCAAATGCGCGCCGGATTAGGCTCTCGAGATATCGGATTCGTCATGTTTCTCGTCTTTGTGGCACCCATTCAAGCACAGGAGACACAGCCAAAGAGCGCGGCTGCGACGCCAAGAAAAACCATTCAGATAATTCGAAATGAGGCAAACGCTGTCGTCGAGCGGGCATTGGATAAGCCGATTAGCTTCGAGTTCAAGAATACGCCTTTGGCGGATGCGATCGAATTCATCAGAGATGCCGCCGGTATCAACGTCGTGTTAGACGCACTCGCCTTCGATGATGTGGGCGTAACCCTTGAATCGCCGATAAGCATGAAGCTTTCGAATGTTGCCCTCAGAAGCGCCTTGCGGATCATGCTCAGTCCATTGGGACTCGACACAATCGTCCAGGACGAGGCGCTCGTCATCACTTCGAAGCAACATGTTCACGATCGAATAGAGGTGGTTCTCTATCCGGTTGCCGATTTGGTGATTCTACGCAATCATTCTGGCGAATATGCCGCGTTCAGCGAAGAATTGGCAAGGACGATACGAGAAGCATTGAACCTTCCTCGTGGAATGAAGAAGGCGGCCCAGGGAACGATTCGGTTTGACCCGCTGACGGCCAGCCTCGTCGTGTGTCAGGCGGTTAAATTGCACGAAGAGATAAGCGAACTTCTGGAGAGCCTCCGCCAGGCTAAAAACGTCCTTCGTGAAACTGCGGGAAAAGAGGGCCTTCCGAACGAGATGGTGATCGAGGCCGCGCTTGTAGATTCGATTCAGCGGGAGCAGGCGCGCGATAAACAATCCCAGCGGCGAATGCGAAAGGCGAATTCACCGCGTGCCAGAACCGCGGCGGCGAAGGCAAAGCTCGCTGAAATGAAAGCACAACGCGCGGAGTTCGAACTCAAACAGGTGAAATCGCCAGACAATAAGATGGAATCGAAGGTGAATCCTGGAATAGGTATCTCCGGACAACTCCTTGGATGGGGTTTCTAGCCTGTTCACGCATGATACTTTCCGCAGACACCGTTCGGCGTGAAGTAGGGTCCGCTGACCTTCGTTCGAATTTTTCACGCAGAGGCGCGGAGACGCGATGGACGATTCATGGGGGCCAGGCAACTCAAGGAACATCGCGGGTGGCGCTGGGTGCCAATAAGCCTCGCCAGCGAGGTTTCGCCTGGAAAACAGGCAGGTGTCGGCACATCGATGTCCCCGGCGGGATGAAAACGAGGACACGTGCAATCGCAAGCTTCGTCCTCCCGGTTGGCCATGCAAACCCCAGTCCGAGGGGGCCAAGGTGCCTCGGGCCCTGAACCTGCTCCTGGAAAACGAGATAATCATGGATAGCCATCCAAAGATCAGTAGCGTGCATGACGCTCACGCCCATGAAACGGCAAGTGGCTTGCTTGATGATTGCGCGCTAGCAGCGAACGCCGACCTTTCTCGCTTCCTCGAGTTGCTTGACAAACTGCTCGCTGACAAGGACATTGACTACACAACACAGGTCTTCTCCTACGTCGCGGATTGCATTTCTTATTCCGATCTCAAGATCCCGTTGCAGCATTGGCTCGCGAAGCGAATATCGATGGCTTCGGATACCCCAGAGGTTCAAGGCGAGATCAGCATTGCATGCCTCGATCATATCCCCGAAGAGCCCCTGATTATCGAGGATCTTCTTTGGCTTTTCTCCCTACTCGAGGATCCCAAAACCGTTTGGGCCGTACCGCTTGCATATACAGAGTTTGAAGACCGGCACGTGCGTATTGAGGCGCACTATAAACTCCATCAGCATATATACAAAGTGATTCATGGTCAGGACCCCGCGATCACCATCAAGGAATTGCATGAGATACTCGATTGCATTTGCGGAGAGTAAGGGTACATGGCGGTGAAGTTGAAGGGACAGTTTAACGCATGCGAAAAGTCGAATGTGCCCCATCCTTGACTTGTTTTTCCATGGCACAGGAACAAAGGAGATGCTAGGGCGCCAAGACGTAAGGTTTCGATCCCGTGTTTACCTTCCTCCTGCATTCCTTGTCGACCTTGGGCCTTTCCGATCTTTCGTTCCATTCTCCCTCTGATCGCCGGGTGGCATGCTCGATCCGCATGTCGCGCGTGACGCCACGCGTTCCAGCGCCGGTCGCCCGCATCCCTCGGCGGAGGGCAGACAGAAAGCGAAGGGCGAGTCCTGGTGGTGGTCCAACGACTATTTCCTCACCCATCAAAGGTGACCAAGGAGTTCTCGGCACGACCCGGCGGGAGCGGTTCCAGGGCGACGAATCTCGAAATCTCGTCGAGGTTCGCGAACCGATGGTGTCGCCGCTCCGGGACTTTGGATGGTCTGTTGTCTTCCGAGGGCGTACATGTTGTCGCTCTCCGGGACGCGGAGGAAAGGGCTCCCTCGCGACATGTCACGCTTGTCCCGGCGACAACAGGGCTCAGATTCCGCCACGGCTCTCCCAACTCTTCGGTCCATTAAAACGCTTCGCGGAGGTTGGAGCGTTGGGGGTTTTCTCCGTCGAAAACAATGTTCGAGGTCCGGGACACGGTATAATCGCGGAGATTTTTGAGCATCAGGAATGAAATGTCGGCTTGGGCCGGTCCACCGTCCGTCAAGGTATGCCCGGCGACCGGCCCAAGCGGAACAACATTGCCTTTGCCGTGGTCCTTCAGGGGATGGGGAGTGGAGATGCCGCGTATGTTTCGGTCGATCGTTCGAGAATTTGCCCATCGGTGTCTCATGGCCGTGGCCCGGAGCCGTGATGAAGCGGGGACTCAGATCCGGACGGCTTCCCATCGTCGAAGTCCGACGCCGGAGACGGTCTTCCCATTCGCCATCATGCTAGCCGATCGTGATCCTGGTTTCGTTCCAGTCTAATGCGAGCGAGTTGACCCGTCTGCCGTACGGGAATCCTGAACGGAACGTGGATCTCGGCGTGGGACTTTGGGCCTGGCCGTTGCCCATGGATTATGACGGCGATGGGGACAATGACCTGGTCGTCTCCTGTCCAGACGTCCCTTACAACGGCATCTACTTTTTCGAAAACATTTCGGGCAAGGTAACGGACCCTTTGTTCAAGCCCGCGGTGCTCATTGGCAAAGGGGCAACGAACATTCAAGTCTCGTACGTGGAGGGAACGCCTCGGGTGCTGACTCCCGGCGTGGAATGGCGTGACTTTCTCAAGGGTACGTTTCAGCGGACGGCAAAGCTTCCCGTTTCCAAGGACGTTCACAAGACTGCCGGCCGGATCCGCGCCAATCAATGGAAGTACGCGGACTTCGATGGCGACGGCGTACTCGATCTCGTCGTGGGCATCGGCGACTGGTCGGATTATGGCTGGGACAATGCGTTCAATGAAAAGGGAGAATGGACGAACGGCCCGCTCCATGGCTACGTCTATTGGATTCGCAACGAAGGGACGACGGAGGAGCCGAGGTACGGCAACGGGGTGAAGGTTGAAGCGGGTGGCAAGCCGGTGGACGTGTTCGGCATGCCGAGCCCAAATTTCGCGGATTTTGACGGGGACGGGGATCTGGACCTGCTGTGCGGCGAGTTCCTCGACAAGTTCACTTATTTCGAGAACACCGGTTCGCGGACCAAGCCCGTCTACGCCGCCGGCCGGTTTCTCGAAAGTGACGGCAAGCCCTTGGCGATGGACCTGGAGATGATCGTTCCGGTCGCCATCGACTGGGAAGGGGACGGGGATATCGACCTCGTCGTGGGGCAGGAAGACGGTCGCGTTGCATTGCTCGAGCATACCGGCGCAGTGACCGGCGGCATGCCGCGATTTAATTCCCCTCGTTTTTTTCAGCAACAGGCAGCGGAGGTGAAGTTCGGCGCCCTGGCAACTCCCGTCGGCGTCGATTGGGATGAGGACGGGGACGAGGATCTCATTTCCGGGAACACGGCTGGTTACATCGGATTTATCGAGAATCTGAGCGGGCAGTCGAACTCTGCCAGTGAGACGCCACGATGGGCGCCCCCCGTGTTGTTGGAAGCGGGCGGAGAAGTGCTTCGGATCCAGGCGGGTCCCAACGGCTCGATTCAAGGGCCTTGCGAAGCGAAATGGGGGTATACCACCGTTTCGGTCGCGGATTGGGACCAGGATGGGACGAAGGACCTGCTCGTCAACTCGATCTGGGGCGAGGTGCTCTTCTATCGCAACGAGGGGAGCAAGGGGAAGCCGAAACTGGGGGCCGGCGTGCCGGTCGAAGTTGCGTGGGAAGGTCCGCCGCCGAAACCGGCATGGAATTGGTGGAATCCGCGTGGCCAACAGCTGGTGACGCAGTGGCGGACAACTCCCTTTGCGGTCGACTGGAGCGGAGACCGGCTTTGCGATCTGGTGATGCTCGATCACGAGGGTTACCTCTCGCTATTAGAGCGAGCTAGGCAAGGGGACGCGCTGGTGCTCCTTCCAGGAAAACGGATCTTCGTGGACAAGGGGGGCAAACCGCTGAGGCTGAACGCCAATCCTGCGGGAAAAAGTGGTCGACGAAAACTCTCGTTCGCCGACTGGGACGGCGACGGCCGACTTGATCTGTTGATCGACGGAAAGAATGTGGACTGGTATCGAAACGTCGAGGGGGACTCGAGCCAAGTCGTATTCGAGCCGATGGGACCACTTTCGGAACATCGACTGGCGGGTCATGACACGAGTCCCACGACCGTCGATTGGGATGGTGACGGGATTCGCGATTTATTGATCGGAGCCGAGGACGGATTCTTCTATTATTTGCGGAATCCCAGGTCCGTTCTTCAAGGCGAATAGTGGGATGCACGTAGAGATACGGGACGAGTGGAGGTGACTTATTGTCGCTCAGAAGATAATGTCGTAGGCCAGTCCGCTTTTCGCCAAGGCTCTCCAAGCGCCCGGCCCTCGCATAACGACATTACCTTTCTGATGCTCCATGAGCGACAGTTGGAGCAAGTTCTGCCTAACTTGCCTCGACTTTCGTGGCGGCGTATAGTTCAACATCCGCGGCCAGGCCGTTTTTGAAAGAGGCGGGGAGTTAAGACACGATGACCGTTGCCGTCGGCATGCTGGTATTAGGCTTTTTGATCGTGATACATGAGCTCGGCCATCTTTTCGCGGCGAAGGCGATGAAGATGTCGGTGCCGGCGTTCTCCGTCGGATTGGGACCCGTTCTCTGGTCGAAAAAATGGCGTGGGACCGAGTACCGTCTGTCCGCGATCCCACTGGGGGGCTACGTCATGTTGGATCCCCAGGATCCCTCCTTTCAAGCTTCGACGGCGTGGCAGCGGATTCTTTTTTTCTTCGCGGGCCCCTTGGCGAATGTCTTGCTCACCGCAGTGCTGTTCGCGTCGATTGGTCGTCCCGAGTTGCTGGTGGATTCCACGCGGGAAATGCTCAACGTGCTCGGCGGCCTCTTTTCCGGAGCCATACCCGTTAGCAAGTTATCGGGCCCCGTGGGTATCGTGAAGTTGGCGGGTGCGAGCGCGTCGGCGGGCGTCACGGCGTTGTGCGGATTCGCGGCATTTCTATCCCTGAATCTGGCGATTTTGAACCTTCTTCCGCTGCCGGTGCTCGATGGTGGCCAGATCATCATCGCGGCGTTGGAAGGCCTGATTCGTCGACCGCTCCACGTCCGCGTTCGGCTCGCGCTCGCGGCCGTCACCTGGCTCCTGCTTCTGAGCTTGTTCGCCTATGTAACGGTTGGCGACATTTCTCGAATCTGGAACTCCGTGGCCTAAGCCGCCATCATGCATGCCGGCTTGGTCGGAGATCAATTCAAACCGCATTGGATCCGCTGAATTGATGCCATAAAACGGCTGCAGCCGGTTTGTTGTCAATGAAACCTCCGACAACGACGTCGCCATTTCCCAGTATCGGGGCACGCGGGCCGAATCGTCGCCAAGGGGGGCGACGAGCCTTGGATCCGAGTGAACTTAGGGGAATGACCGTCGCGGGACGTCCACACATCGGACTTTCCGACCGTGAACATTCATAACCCGAGGCGCGGCAGGGAAGCGTTATCGGGAAGAGGTTCCGTTCGCAACGCGGCGGCTAAAAAGCCGATAGTTCTGACCAAGGGAAGGCCCCGTCGACATGGTGTTCGGTAAGATTTTCGAAACGTTTAAGTCGGGACTACGCAAGACGGCGCAGACGTTGGGCGGCGGACTGCGAAAGTTGCTGGGCCGAAAGGTCGACAAGGATTTCCTCGCCGAACTCGAAAGCTATTTGATTGGCGCGGACGTCGGGGTCGATGCGACGGAGAAGATTCTCGATCGCGTGCAAAAGGCGTTCGCCGATAAAGAGGCGACCGGCGACCTGATCGAGTTCGTCAAACAAGAACTCAAGGCGATGCTCAAGGAGGGATCGGGCGAAATCGTCCTTTCCAACGCTCCTCCGACGGTGATCATGGTGGCGGGGGTGAATGGGTCGGGAAAGACCACCTCGATAGCCAAACTGGCCACATGGTATCGCAAGCAGGATAAGAAAGTGCTCCTCGGAGCGGGAGATACCTTCCGCGCGGCGGCAATCGAGCAGTTGGATCGGTGGGCTCATCGCATCGGCGCCGAGATCGTCAAAGGGACGCCAGGGAGCGATCCCTCCGCGGTGGCCCACGATGCCTGCACCGCCGCGGTCGCGCGCAACGTGGACGTCGCCATCATCGATACCGCGGGCCGTCTGCATACCCAGCAGCACCTCATGCGCGAACTCGAGAAAATCCATCGGGTGATCGGCAAGGCGTGCCCTGGGGCTCCGCATGAAGTGCTTCTCGTGCTCGACGCCACCAATGGTCAGAACGCGATTCAGCAGGCGTTGAATTTCACCAAAGTGGTGAAGTGCACCGGGATCGTTCTCGCCAAGTTGGACGGAAC
The DNA here is from genome assembly GCA_046350335.1 of Planctomycetota bacterium. Taxonomy (GTDB): domain Bacteria; phylum Planctomycetota; class Planctomycetia; order Kolteriales; family Kolteriaceae; genus JAXMAQ01. The sequence continues at coordinate 183,928 of JAXMAQ010000001.1, read as the reverse complement.
GGCGAAAGGCGGGGCCGTGGTCGCGATTCGGTCACGCTTGGATCTTCCGGTGAAATTCGTCGGCATTGGCGAAAAGGAGGATGATCTGCAGCCATTCGATCCCGACGCGTTCGTCGAGGCGCTCTTTGCCGCGGACTGATCCTGCTCCGGGGTTTCATAGTCTTGGGGAGTCCTTGAAGGAATGTGGGAACCGGACCACGAACATTACATGCGAATGGCTCTGCGCGAAGCGGAAGCGGCTTTTGCGATCGATGAAGTTCCGGTCGGCGCGGTCATCGTTCAGGACGAAACCGTCATCGCCCGCGCGCACAATCAAAGGGAGCGGCTCGCGGATCCCACGGCTCACGCGGAAATGATCGCCATCACGCAGGCGGCGGCCTCGTTGGGTTCCTGGCGGCTGGATGACTGTCGGCTGTACGTCACCTTGGAGCCATGTCCCATGTGTGCGGGCGCGATTGTTCAGGCAAGAATTCCGGCCGTGATTTACGGTGCCGTCGATCCCAAGGCGGGAGCCTGCCGATCGCTCTATCGCATTTTGGACGATCCGCGGCTGAATCATCGGGCGCAAATCGTGGAAGGGGTGCTCGGGGACAGGTGCGGCGGTATCCTGACGGAGTTCTTTGCCGGCCTTCGCGCCAAGGGGAAAAAATAACCCGCCGACGACAGGCGCCGCCGACGGGTTTTACCATTTTTTTTCCGGTCACCTCGGGACGACCCCCGGTTACTCCTCTTTGACGACCACGATCATCTTGTTCCCCTGGGGCAACAAGACCTGCAGAATGAGTCCGTTCTTGGTGAGATCGGCTTGCTCGACGATCTCCGCGAAGGTGATGCCGGAAGTTACCGGCTTCTTCTCGGCGGCAAGAACGGTCATTCCCTTCTCCAGGCCCGCTTTTTCCGCGAGCGAGCCTTTTTCAACCTTAACGATCAGTAATCCTTCCTGGCCGTCGAGAGGATCCTTGGTGATCGCGACGCCGATCTTGTCGATGACGATCGCCTCGACCTCGGTTTGCTGCGGGCCGGGCAGTTCCGGTCCACGTCGGACCGTGATGCCCCCGAAGTTTTCCGGCTGTTCGTCAATCGTGACCGGGACGTCAACTATCCCCTGCTCGGGACGGTGAACCTTCATCTGCACGATCTGTCCGGCGCGGGTTCTCATCACCATCTCTTGGAGTTGCCGGCTGCTCTTGATCTCCTTGTCATTGACGCTGAGGATGACGTCCCGAGGACGAAGGCCCGCCCGGCTGGCGGGAGATTGGCCCGGGATTACGCCATCGATCATCACGCCATGATCCAGGTTCAGTTTCTTCAAATCGATTTCGGACGCGTCGGCCATGCGGATGCCGAGGTACCCGCGCCGAACGCGGCCGTGCTCGATCAATTCGCTGATGACCTCCTTGGCCATATTGCTCGGGATGGAGAAGGCGACACCGGAAAACTCACCCGTGCTCGAACGGATTGCCGTGTTGATGCCCACGACTTCGCCATCTAGATTGACGATCGGGCCGCCGCTGTTGCCTGGATTGATCTGCGCGTCGGTCTGAATGAAGTCCTTGTAAAGGAGATGATTGAGTTCCGTGGGCTGGCGTCCCTTGGCGCTGATGATGCCCGCGGTCACTGTACCGTTGAGGCCAAAGGGAGAGCCCATGGCTAAAACCCAATCCCCAATCTCCGCCTTGTCGCTGTCGCCGAGTTTCGCGGTCGTGAGGTTCTTGGCGTCTTCGGGCTTGAGCTTGATGATCGCCAGGTCGGTTTTGGGATCGCGGAAAATCTGGTTGCTCTCGACGATCCGATCGTCGTTGAGTCGAATCTTGACCAGGTCGGCCCCTTCGACGACGTGATTGTTGGTCAGGATGATGCCGTCTTCGCGAACAATGACGCCGGACCCAAAACCACCGGCGGATTCGGCGGACTCTTCCGCGAACCGTTCCCTTTGCTCTGCGGAAAGAGGCCCAAAGAGCTGTTCGAATCGCTTCAGTTCCGCTTCACGCCGCTGGGCCAGTGCGGGATCCACTTTCGTGATGGACGAAATACTGACGACGGCGGGGAGCGTTTGCTTCACGACCGTGCGAAACGCCGCGGACCCCTCTTTGGTAACGGGCGCCGGCTGCTCGCCACGCGACGGCAGGGGGCTGGCGACGAAACCTACGGACAAGAGTCCCCAGGTTAAAACTCCAATCCCGACACGTGTCCCTTGTTTCATGGTCTTGGACTCCCTCAAACAAGTCTTCGATCGATGCGTCGTTCGCCTTCTCCAGCCACCGGGGTATCACGACAATTGCTGACTAACCCCTGCGTTTGGACTGTCATGGCGACTCATGGTCTTCAAAATCATTGGAGGATGAATACCGGGTGAACTCGTCCTGCGAGCAAAATCTTCAATCCGCGACTTCCTTCCCGACGACCGAGCCGGTCCCATGGGGAACGCAACTTCCCATTGTGTTCGTTCGCGGTGTTCCGAGCAGAAGCTTGATAGCCACCTTTTTGGAATCCCAATTGAATGCTTTCGCGGACCCTCAGGATTCGGACATCACTTGCCAACGATTGAGCCAAAGTGCAAATCCGGACTGATCGTGGGAAAGTTCCGTCTTGTAAGTCTATACGCCAGGACAAGCCTTTGTCGCTAATCGTCCAGCGGAAATCGTAAAATCATCGTAAGTGATTATGCTTGGCGAACATGCCCCGCGAGGCTGCCTTGACTCAATTTCGTGGGTGGATTAGGCTTTTATCGGTTACAATGGTTGAAGCGATTCTGCCGGCGCGCGGGGCGTATCGTCGGTGAGCGGGGTTTTGCGCGCTATCCACGTGCCGAAACCTGTGCTGAATCGGGTCTGCGGGATCGGGTCTGCGGGATCGGGTTTGCATTGCGGGTCGAAAGCCCATGGTTTGAATCGTACAGGAATCGATGATGGCAGAACAAGATCTTGATCCGCAAACAGTTAGCGATACTCGCCGGGAGATCGGAAGACTCGTCGTCGAAGTTGAGCAGATTGCCAATCAGGACATTCCTCCAGGCGAGTTTTATGCCGAGTTCTTAAGGCGTGTTCAGACCGCGCTGGCGGCACGAGCGTCCGCCATCTGGTTAAAGACTCCCAACGGCAATCTGCAGCTCCAATATCAGATCAACATGCAGTCGGTCGGCTTGGACGCGGACGAGTTTGTCAAACAGGCACACATCGATCTACTTCGCCGGTCGGTTACCAACGGAAAGCCGGCACTCGTGCCTCCTCATTCCGGCCCGGGTATCGAATCGGAGGGCATCAACCCACCGAACCCAGTTCCCTTCTTGCTCGTCCTGGCGCCCGTCGTCGTTGAGAATGAGAACCTGGGTCTCATCGAAGTCTTTCAGGACGCCAATCGGCGGGCGAGCGCGCAGCAGGGTTACTTGAGTTTTCTCACGCGCATGGCCGGCGAGGTGGCCAAGTACCTCAAGAATCAGCGGTATCGCAGGATTCTGCATCAATCCGAAAAGTGGGATCAAGTCGAGGCGTACATCCGAGCCGTGCATGGCGGATTGAACCCCAAGCAAGTTTCCTATCTGATTGCCAACGAAGCCAAGAAACTGATCGGTTGCGAACGGGTATCCGTGGCGCTCAAGCGAGGCCGAAAGACGATCATCGAAGCGATTAGCGGCCAGGATATCGTGGAAAAACGCTCCAATCTCGTGGAGCGGATGTCCAAGCTCGCGGGCGCGGTGATCAAGCACGGCGACAACCTGGTGTACGCCGGCACGATTGGTGAACATTGGCCTCGCGACGTCGTGCAAGCACTCGAAAGTTATCTCGAGGAGTCTGGCAGCAAGCTTCTGGTCGTCGTGCCGATGATCGATGTGCGCGAGTTCGGCGTTCACGGCAAAGCGGCGGCCGCGGTCGTCGTGGAGATGATCGAGGACAGCGCCGAGCCCGAGGAGATGGGCGCTCGCGTTGAAGTGGTCACTCGCCATGGCGCAAGCGCGCTGTACAACGCGCTCGAATACCATAGGGTTTTCCTGCTGCCGGTTTGGCGCGCGATCGGGAATTCCACGCAATGGCTTAACGCGAGCTCAATGCCGAAAGTCGTGGTTGGATTGGTCTTGGCGATCGTCTTGGTGGCTTTCCTCGCGTTGTTTCCCTGGGACCTCAAACTCGAAGGACGCGGGGAATTGGTCCCCAAGACACGGCGAACCGTTTTTGCTCCAGTCACCGGCACGGTGCGTGAAGTCAAGATCGATCACGGCGATCCGACCGAAGAGAACTCCCCCCTGGCGCAGATGTCCAACCCAGAAATGGAACGGGAACTCCTCCGTTTGCAAGGAGAGTACACCACCGCTTTGCAGGTCTTGCGCGCGCTCGAGGCGGACCGCAAGGTTCGTGGTGCGTTTGACGCGGAGTTGGGAGGCAAGATCAACGAACAAAAGCAGGTGGCCGACGGTCTGCAGCAGCAGATCGCGCTGCAGCGTGCTCGGATGCAGGATCTTGGCGTGGTCTCTCCCATTCGTGGCCGGGTCATGGATTGGAAGCCGAAAGAGAAGCTGCTGAATCGACCGGTTCAACAAGGGGACCCGCTTCTGGAGGTCGCCGACGTCGAGGGTCCGTGGATCCTGGAGGTCCAGTTCCCCGAAAGCGCGGTCACGCATATCGCGCGCGCCAAGCAGGAGAGGGGCTCCGAGGATCTCGACGTCACGTTCGTGTTGAGTTCATCTCCGGACAAGACATACCATGGCAAGTTGCTCGAGGTATCCACGCAAGCGCAGCCGGTCGAACAGGAAAACATCGTGGAGGCCAAGATTGTTCTGGACGAGGACGAAGACCTGCGGCGGATGATCTACGAAGGGGGCAAGCTTCCCACCGGTTTGGAGGTTCGCGCCAAGGTGAATTGTGGCCCGCATGCCTTGGGCTATGTTCTCTTTCGCGAGGTCATCGATTTCGTTCGCGAGTACGTATTCTTTTAACGGTCTGGATTCCGTGGCTTTCCATTCCCGTCATGCCAGCCGCCAATGAGAGGATCAACCATGCGTTGGCTATCCGCGTTAATGCTCGTCGTTCCCTGTTTCGTCGTGGTAACCGCGGCACAGCAGTCCAACGACATACAGACCCGTCCGATCGTGCTCACCGATTGCCCCATCGTGCCGACCGAGGAGCGGAAGGTACCCGTCAAGGTTCCGGGCGTCTTGGTGCAAGTGCTCGTCAAGAAGGGAGACGTGGTCAAGAAGGATCAGCTGCTGGCAAAGGTCGACGACATCTTGGCGCGGGTGGAATTGGAAAAGAAGACCGCCGCCGCCAATAACGACGCGCAGCTCAAGTCCGCCCAGGCGCGACAAAAAGAGGCCCAGCGGCACAGCGGGACGACGCCAAGAAGCTCTACGACCGAAGAACCCTCAGCGAGGAAGAGTTCCGCATCGCGGAAGCGAAATTGGAACTCGCGGTTCACGGCGTGTCGGACGAAGTCGCCAAGCAACAACTCGCGGACATCGAACAGGTCGCGGCGGAGGAAATCGTCAAGCGTTACGAAGTCCGCAGTCCCATTGACGGCGTGGTGATCGACGAGTTCGCCAAGCAAGGGGAGGCGATCAAGGAGTCCGATCCGGTATTCCTCGTGATCAGCCGGGACGTCGTCAAGGTCGAAGGGACCGTGAGCGTCAACGAGGCGGAACGGGTTCGGCCGGGCATGAGGGTCGAAGTCTATCCGAATCAGCCGGTGAAAGAGGAGAATCGACTTCCGGGACACACGAGCGTCATCCTGGACGTGAAAGTGCTCGCCGGCGACCAACGCTGCGCGACGGCGTCGACGGACGGCTCGATCGTGATCTGGAATGTGCAACAGGGGACGTTCGAACGAGAAATCCGCGCCCACGACGGCGCCGTTCGCTGCCTGGCGACGAGTCCATCCGATCCCAATCGCCTGGTCTCCGCGGGGACGGATGGACGCATTCACGTCTGGGATCTCGCGACCGGCACTCCGACGCAAACGATCAAGTTTCTAGCCGGGGACATCCTTTCACTCGCCGTCAATCCCAAGGATCCGAACATCGCGTACACGGGCCATGAAGACCGCCAGATTCGCATTTGGGATCTTGCCGGCGGCAAGGAGATCGGCAAGCTTTCGGGTCATACGAATCACGTGACGACGCTCGACGCGACTCCAGACGGCAAATCTTTGGTCTCGGCGGGGAATGATCAGAGCATCCGCGTCTGGGATCTCGCGACCGGCAAGGAATCAAAAAGTTATCGTGGTCGTTCCACGGGTATTTCCCGTATTGGTCTCTCGAAGGATGGAATGTTGTTCCCGTTCAACAACGGCGCTTTCCTGCAGATTCGAGAATTGGCTAACGGAGTGCCCGTCGCCGACCTGGAGAATCTCACCGGGGATTTCGATTTTGTTGCAGTCTTTGCGCCGCAAGGGGGGATGGTGCTCACGGCGAACGAGTCTTCGCAGCTCCTACTCTACGAGCCGGCCCCCGCGGGTCGAAGCCCCCGATTGGTCCGTCGATACGAGGGGCATACCGGGCCAATCACAGCGGTCGATTTCTCGTCGAAGGGGGATTACTTCGTCTCGGTGGGGAACGACCGAGTGGTACACGTTTGGAAGGTTCCCGACGCCGCAACCATTCGCAAGGAGCGCAAGGTCGGAACGATTTCCTTCGTCAATCCGCAAGCGGAAGCGGGTAGCCGCACCGTTGCCGTGCACGCGGAAATCGAGAACAAGGACGATGCGCTCTTGCCCGGCGACTTCGCCACCATGGTGATTTATCCGCAAGAGCCACCCGTGACCGCGCGGAGCCAATAGTAGGGTGATTACCGCCACTCGGCAAAGTAAATGTCGAGGGCCGGCGCGCTTCGCGTCATGGCTCTCCCAGGGAACGGGCCGGGCGTCGACGCACTACTTTTCTGAAACTCGATAAAGTCCCCGGCCAACGGGATCTCGCAGATTTCTTTGAATGGACTTGAGTGCCCATGGGCGTTTCGATGATCAATCCGGACCTTCGTCGCAAGATCAAGGTCCGCATGCGCCCCGACCTGGTCATTACCAAGCAGCAGTATGGCGGGCAAACCTATTTCATCGTCAAGGATCCCGTCGCGCTACGCTATTACCGTTTCCGGGAAGAGGAGCTGTTCCTTCTCCAGCAGTTTGATGGATTCAATACGCTCGACGATATTCGGCACGAGTTCGTGGAACGGTTTCGGCCGCAGCGCATCTCGGTGGTGGAACTCGAGAAGTTCGCCGGCCAACTGCTCCAGGCGGGAATCGCAACGGCGGACACGCCGCAAATGGGGCAGAGGCTCTTCGAACGTTACCAGGAGAAGCGAAACCAGAAGATCAAGCAGTTCTTCCTGAACATCCTGTACATCAAAATCCCGGTTTTCGATCCCGAAAAGCTGCTGGAGCGGATGCTCCCGTTCACGAGATTCTTTTTCACCATCCCGTTTTTCACTCTTGCCTTGCTCTTCGGCCTCTCCTCCCTGCTCTTGGTATTGGTCAATTGGGAGGAGTTCGTCAGCAAACTGCCGAGCTACCACGAGTTCTTCACGTGGCGCAACATCCTTTATTTCTGGTGCACGCTCGGCCTGGTGAAGGTGATCCACGAGTTCGGGCATGGCTTGAGTTGTAAACGTTTTGGCGGCGAAGTGCACGAAATGGGGTTTCTCGTCCTCGTGCTGACCCCGTGCCTTTATTGCAACGTCACGGATGCTTGGATGCTGCCCAACAAGTGGCATCGTGCCATCATCGGCGCCGCGGGCATCTATGTCGAATTGATCCTCTCGTCGATCTTCGTGTGGGTGTGGTGGTACACCGAGCCTGGGCTGCTAAACACGCTTTCCTTGAGCATCATTTTCATCTGCAGCGTCAGCACGGTGCTGTTCAACGCGAATCCCCTCTTGCGCTTCGACGGCTATTACATCCTTTCGGACTTGATCGAGATTCCCAACTTGCGGGAAAGATCGAACAAGTATCTGGGGAACGTGGCGAGCAAGGTGTTCTTCGGGACGGAGGCGGTCGCGGACCCCTACATGCCGAAGCGGCGGAAGTGGTTCTTCATCGTCTACTCGATCGCTGCCTACGTTTACCGCTGGGTGGTGACGGTGGGGATTCTTTGGTTCCTGTATACGTTTCTCAAGCCTTATAAACTTGGAATGCTGAGCGCGATGCTGGCGACGATGGCGGCGTTTACGCTTTTCGTATTGCCGGCCTATCGAGTGTTGAAAATGTTGGGCCAGCGTTGGAGGTCGATGAAGGTGAACAAACTCCGCATGTCCTTGGCGATCGCGACCACGGTGGCGGTGGTCGCCTTGATCTTGTTGATACCCTACCCGATGCGCATCGACGTGCCGATGATTCTCCAGCCGCGCGCCGCGACCACGATCTTCGTGCAGGTGCCGGGGATCCTCAAACGACTGGACGTTCGCGATGGGGAAAAGGTAACGGGGGGCGCGACCTTGGCGGTCCTCGAGGATCCCGAGGTGGTGAAACTCTACCAGGAAGCCCGGCAAGAACAGGAGATGAGCGACAAGGCCGCTCGCGCTTTTCGTGCCAAGGGGGACCTCGCCCGAGCGCGCGAAGCCCAGATGCGCACGCAAATTGCCCTGGAGAAACAGCAAAGCTTGAGGCAGGAATTGGACAAACTCACGATCAAGGTTCCGCCTGGATGTCCAAGGAACTGTCTTCTCGCCGCCGAAGGAAGAAGCCCTCGACGACCCTCAAGCCGGGAGAAACCTTTGCCAGGTCGGCGATCCCACCGACTTGGAAGCCTTCTCTCATCGTCGAGCATTCCGATACGTCGCTGTTGCACGAAGGACAAACGGTTCGGGGTGAAACTCGCCGGCATGTCGGCGAAATCATTGAGGGGCAAGTCGCCAGATCGCAACGGCGAACTTGAACAACTTCCGCCCTTTCAACAAATGGGGCGAAGTCGCCACCACGACCGGGCCGAGGGAAAATCAACAGCAGGAAAAACCCTTGGTGAAATCGTATTCGGTCCAAGTTCGGGTTCCCAACCCGGATGGCACGCTGGTTCCGGGCGTCCGCGGATTGGCGCGTATTGACATCGGCTATCATTCGCTCGCCTGGCGGCTACGTCGCTACTTCCAACAAACCTTCCATTTCCGTATGTGATCCAGTGGCGACCCGGGTCCAAGGAGGAACGCTGGGCGCGAGGTTGTGGTTTAATCGACCCGAAGGAAGCCGACCCTCGGGATTGGCGATAATGAAGGGCAAGGATTCGAAGCTAGGTGCAACTCGAACATTTTTTGCAACCGTATGAGTTCATACCGCCGAAGCCCGGCACTTTCTGGTGTTGGCTCTTCTCCTTTCAGGTCGTGCCTCGACTTCAGCGAACCTACGGCGTGCATGAACATGAGTTTCGCGGCCTGGATCATTTGAAGGATTCTCTCCGCCGGAATGCGGGCATTCTCCTGGCGCCCAATCACTGCCGTTATGCCGATCCACCCGTCCTTGGTTTGCTCAGCCTGGAAGCCAAGCAGTACTTCTACTACGCCGCCTCCTGGCATCTCTTCATGCAGAAGCGCTTCCACCGTTGGGTGTTTCCCCGCGTTGGCGTGTACAGCGTGTTTCGCGAAGGGGCCGACCGCGACATGGTTCGTGAGACGGTCCGAATCCTCGAGGAGGCGGAACGGCCCGTCGTCATGTATCCGGAAGGGACGTTTTACCGACAAAACGACAAGCTTGGGCCCTTTCAAGAAGGGGTCACCTTCATCGCGCGCCGAGCGGCAAGCAAGGCGAAACGACCGATCCTCATCCATCCCGTCGCCATCAAGTACTGGTTCACCGAAGATCCCCGTCAAGCAATCGCCGAACGACTGGACCGGCTCGAAAAACATTTCTTCTGGGAGCCGGAAAACCGTGGGAACGCGCTCGAACGCGTCCTGCGAATCATCACCGGGTACATGGCAGTTCGCGAAGTCGAGTATCTCGGCCGAAACCTAAGCGACGGCCTGGAACGGAGAATCACCCATCTGACGGACCAATTACTCACGCGACTCGAGAAACAGGTGCTCGGCCAGGAGAAGTCCGGCGTCGCCATGGAACGCCTTCGCATTGTTCGTCAAGCGGTCGTGCGCGAACTCCGGGGCACGGTGAGCGGATCGGCCGAGCAGGCCCAGGTCCTGCGGACGCTCCGCGACACGGGAATCTGCCAACAAATCATTTCGCAGGACGTGCCCTACTTGCTCGACAATCCCAGTGAGGAGCGGTTGGCGGAGACGATTCAAAGGCATGAAGAAGATTTGCTCGGCTTCGAAAAGCCGATCGCGAAAATGGGAGTCGTGGTCGAGATCCTCCCCGCGCTGAACGTTGCCGACTTTCCTGAGGGTCGACGGGGGGAAGAGGGAGCATTCAATGGCCTGACCGCGCGGATCGGAAAGGACATTCAGTCCGCGATCGACCGCATGATCCTGGAAGGACCGCCCCGGCAATGGCAGTCCGCCCATGCGTGGCGATCGCAACTACCGCCAAACAAGCCGGCCGATAGTCCGGATCGATCCCGACCCACCAGCCCTGAGGGATCGCAACCTTCTGTCTTGAAATGAGTTGCGAGATCATTTCGGGTTGCTCCCGCGTGTCCGTTCCCATTTTCCAAATTTCCTTCGAGTTTTTTTCAGGTTTCTGTCCGCCTGGTAGCGAACTTCCCCATACCTTTTCGGAACTCCCCTTGGACTGTTCGAATAAGGAATACGGGAAATGTCAATCCAGCCCCCTTCGTTAGCGTTTTGCGTCTCGTTAATCTGCGTGTTGAGCCCGGCCACGGCGTGCATGGCGGAGGGGTTGGATGAGCAGAAGATCCCGCTGCGAGTATTGGTGGCAGCCTTGACGCACGCGGACGAGGAAGTCGCGACCTCGGCAGCTATGGTGCTGGCGCATCGCGGCCCGGCGGCCGAGCAAGCCGTTCCCGCGCTGATTGCCGCCCTTAAGGACCCTCGACGCAACGTTCGCTGGACGGCGGCTCACGCCCTGGGCAGCATGGGCGCCAGCGCCAAGGGAGCCGTTGAGCCCCTGGTCGTTTGCTTGAAGGACGCGCATTGGAACGTCCGGGCGGTCGCCGCCCGTTCCTTGGCATCCATCGATGGAAAATCGGAGACCGCGATGGCCGCGCTAGCCAAGGCGCTCGATGATACCAGCAGGGACGTCCGTTGGTCGGCGGCCTTCGCCCTGGGCAAGATGACCGTGAATAACGACGCCGTTATCTCCGCCTTGACCGCTCGGCTGGGGGATGAGGACCAACAAGTTCGTCGCCAGGCTCAAGTCATTCTCGAAAAAATTCGCCCGCTCCGCTCGAGCGAAAAACCCGGCGTCGATGACGACATCATCCTCCGCTCCGTACCGCTCGCGGGTTAATGGGTCCGTTGTGCGAACTTGAAAGTAAACGTGGCCCTTTCCCATCGGAGGGGCCACTTTGCGTTTTTGGGAATGGATCGACGGCATGCAGTAGGTGGCACTGGACATCAAAAGAAAAATGGTGCCATGAGCTCCGCCTGTGTGCTCGAGGTGTCGTCTGAGGAATCCGACTGGCATAAGACCGATTGGCGGCAACTCCTCAACCCACTTCTGCGCGACAGGTTCGGTGAGCCGACTTTCCTTTGGAAAAAGTGTCGTCTCTCGGGAAAGACTATCGAATTCTCCAACAACGTTTCTTTCGACAAGCCAAAACCTCGCCTTGCCTTTCCGCCCCCGTCGAAGCCGTTGGCAAACACCACCTCTCTGACGCCATTACCACCCAACCGCGGTGGAGCCCGTTCTTCCACGCTCCGGAGGGGCATTCACAAGTGAGCCTCGGGCAACGCTCCTAGGGAGAGCTTGTTAAAGGGATTCTGCCATGGGAAGGAGTGGTTGGCCCTTTCTTGAGGAAAGGGCCAGGTGGTCGTTGATCGCTTGTCAGCCAACCGTTTGCGCGGGGGACTTCGCCTTCACCATCTCGAGAAACTCTTCTTCGGTATAAGGCTCGCGATAGTGGATCTTGTGCACGCCAAGGCTGGGAGTGAATTGCGGCCTCGTGAAGACAAACATCTCTCGGTAATAGAAGTCTTCGGCGCAGGCAAAAAGTTCGATCTCGTCAGGGGAAACGCGATGATGAAAAATAACCGGCGCGCCGATCGGCGTGGAGGCGGACAGAGTAACGACGCGCATCTGGTCCGTGCGATTGGGAGTCGAGCCGTGCATGGTGCACGAATGGTACACCAAAGCATGTCCTCCCTTCATCGGGACCGGCTTTTCGAATTTCTCGGCAAGCAGTTTCGTGACGTTCCTGAAGGGAGAATCCTCGAGACGGTCGCCAAAGGCGCGTTTGTAATCGCACCATAAATGGCTTTCCGGAACGACCGTCAGACAGCCGTTGGATTCGTCCACGTCATGAAGAGGAATCCACGTATTGACCGACGTGTACTTGGTCTCGTCGAGAATGGCGTTGTCTTGATGCAGTGACAGAAGCGGTCCGCCCGGTCGTTTAACCACGTAATTGCAGGCGAGAAACGTGTAGCCGTTGAGCATGCGGGTCATTTTGGGGCCGATGACTCGCTCGATGCTTTGGCTGAGCTTCTGCTTATACTCGGGAGAATTGCTGTCGATCGTGAAGTTTCGTTCCGTGTCCGGTCCAAGTTCGTCGAAGATGCGCCTGAGCTCGGCGATCTCTTGCTCGTCGAGCAAGGGAAAAACAGCATAACCTTTGCGAAACAGATGTTCGTCCAAAGCGTCGTCCAGAAAGACTTTCCCCATCGCGTTTCCCTTTGCAGCCTAATGTCGAGTGGCGCGTCGAACCCCACGCGAAGAGTCAGCTCGTAACGGATTACGAGGCGTGGAACTTCGTGAAGGAAAGCACCAGCGAGACGACGACCACCAAACTCCACACGTAAATGGTGAACCACCACCACCTGCCGCGGCGTACGGAACGCAACAGGAGCGAAATACAGAACCAGCCGACGATGGCACTGGTAACGGTACCCGCGAACGTGGCCCAAAGATTCTCCGATGTCAGCCAGGTGGTATCGAGATCTCGAGATTTCAGCACGACGGCGCCTAGTATGGCTGGAATGGACATCAGCAAGCTGAAGTGAACGGCCCATTCTCCCCGCAGTCCGAGGAGCATGCCGGTCGAAACCGTCATGCCACTTCGGCTGAGGCCCGGGCAGATGGCGGATACTCCCTGGGCGATTCCGACCCCGAAGGCATGCCACCAGCGCATTGTTTGGGAGTCGACGTGCCCTCCGGTGGCGCGTGCGCCGGCGAGGAGCACGAAACCGGTGCACGTCAGAAATCCGAGGACGACCCAAGGTTTTTGCGAGGAGTACTCCCGCAAATCTCCAACTTTGTTTCTCCACGAAGAGCGTGCGGTCGCCAGGCTTTCCCCAGGTTCGAGCTTCGTGGGTCGAAAAATCCCCGCCGCGATCACCGCGGGTACCGTTGCCAGCATCAGGAATATCAGGATCCGCCAGGGAGAGGGATAGAACAGTGCGCCCGGCCTGCCGGGAACCGTTTTCGGTGGATCGATGTTTTCTCGGCCAGACGTTCCCAGGCGCAAAAGATCCTTGGGTCGGATCCAGAGCGAGGAACGGTAATAGATCACGACGGCAAGCAGGGTGCCCACGTGGAGCATGACGTCGAAGAACCGGGGCGTGTCCTCGAGTCCCAGAAAATACTGGATGAGCGATAGATGTCCGCTGCTGGAGATAGGCAAGAATTCCGTCAACCCTTGGAGTGCTCCCAGGCCGACGGCTTCGATGATTCCCATGTAGATTTCGTCCTCGACGTTGTTGAACGAGGACCCACTTCATTGGGGTCCTCGATTCCCGATCATTGATCGGGAAACGCGCCGAAGCGAACGGCGCGTTTCAACAAGCATAGTTCATGCCTTGATCATGTCGCGGACGGAACCTCCCGAGGGAATCATGGGCAGCACGTGTTCCTGGTGGGGGACGAGCACATCGAGCACGTAGGGACCGTCGGAATCAATGAGTTCCTCAAGCGCTCCGCGCAAATCCGCCGGGTGAGAAATGCTGCGGGATTTGATGCCAAACCCCTCGGCGATTTTCACGAAATCGGGATACGGGGGCTGATCGTCGCCGTCACCGAGGTACGTGTGCGCCCGGTTGCTCTCGTAGAAACGATCCTCCCATTGAACGACCATCCCCAGGTGTTGGTTGTTGAGGAGTAGGACCTTAACGGGGAGTTTCGCGGTTTTGCAACAGGCGAGTTCCTGAATGTTCATGAGGAAACTGCCGTCCCCGTCGATGTCGATGACGAGCTTGTCGGGATGGGCCGCTTGGGCACCCATCGCGGAGGGGAGGCCGTATCCCATGGATCCCAGTCCGCCCGAGGTGACCCACAGTCGAGGCTGGTTGAAGCGCCAGAATTGAGCCGCCCACATCTGATGTTGACCGACCCCGGTGGTCACGATGGTTTCGTCGAGAAGTCCGCGCTCCTTGACGATCTCCCAGAGCATCTGGATGGCGTTTTGCGGGTAGATGTGATTGTCTTCCATGGAGGGAAGTCGGAGGGGCTCGGTCTCGCGCCAATGATCGAGTTGGCGGTGCCATTCTTCGTAGTCGCCTCGAATGGGGTTGGCCCGCAGCCGTTCGTTGAGCCGTTCGATCGCATCCCGGATGTCTCCCTCGATGGGAAGGTCCGCCTTCTTGTTCTTGTTGAGTTCGGACGGGTCAATGTCGATGTGCACGATCTTGCCGTGCTTGGCGAACTCTTCAACGTTTCCGGTTACGCGATCGTCGAAGCGGACGCCCCAGGCCAGCAGCAGGTCCGCGGCGTTGATGGCGTAGTTGGCATAAACGGTTCCATGCATGCCGAGCATGTGCAGCGAGAGGTAATGCTCGCCCGGGAAGCAGCCAAGTCCATGGACGGTCATCGCGACCGGGATTCCCGTCCGCTCCGCGAACTCTTTCAACGCGGGGGCCGCGTCGCTGGAGAGGATGCCGCCACCCGCATAAATGATCGGTTTTTTCGATTGGCGGATCATCTCAAGGATCTGGTCGAGTTCCGTTTCGCTGGCGCGCAAGTTCGGATCATAGCCCGGCAGGTTGATCACCGGATCATAGTCTGGAACGACCATCCGGTTCTGCACATCCTTGGGAACGTCCACGAGCACCGGTCCAGGCCGGCCAGAGCGGGCGACATAAAAGGCCTCTTTGATCACCCGAGCGATGTCCTCGGTCCGCTGGACGAGATAGTGATGCTTGGTGATCGGGCGGGAAATCTCGACGATCGGCGTCTCTTGAAAAGCGTCCGAGCCGATCACCTTGGTCGAAACTTGACCGGTGATGGCGACGATGGGAATGCTATCCATCTTGGCGTCGGCGAGACAGGTGGCGAAGTTGGTTGCGCCTGGGCCGCTGGTCGCGATGCAGACGCCGACTTTGCCGGTGGTGCGCGCGTAACCCTCGGCGGCGAACCCTCCCCCTTGCTCTATACGGGGCAAAATCGTGCGAAGTTTATTCTCGTACTTTGTCAGCGATTGGTGAATGGGCATGCTCGCCCCGCCGGGATACGCGAAGACCACTTCGGCTCCCTGACGAATCATCGCCTCTACGAGAATATCGCAACCCAACTGGGGTTTCGCATTCGGTTCCACTGCCATGGCTTTCACCAAGCCCTTTCTCGTTGATATTCTCGTGATTTCCGGTTGGAAGTACCCGCCACCGACATGTCACCCGAATGCCCCAGAAGGTTCGCGAATCTTGCTCGCTTGCTCAGGGATAGAAGCAGGTATGGGCTATTCATTTTCCCCTCCCGTTTCCATCGCATGAGACACCTTCCACGGGCCAAAAAACGAGAATCCCGCGGCGGTAACTGTTTTCGATGTACCCCTAATATACGCGCAGGGACCGGCGGCCGGCAAGTAAACGACCACGTTTCCAGGATTTACGGCCCGCCGGCCACCGGTTTTAACCAGCCTGCCGCCTTCCAATCGGATCTGTCGAATCCCCCCTGGAAACGTTTCGTCCCAAGGACGGCCATGGAAGGTGTTCGAGTTTCCACGAAGGGGAATGACTCAAGGCGGTGAAATCGCGGCCGTCTATGCCCAAGATCAGGTTCCCGATGGAACATGTTTGGAGGCGGCGAGCAACTCGCGTAGGTGGATCTCCACTCCCTCGGCAAGTGCTTCCAGGTGATAGCCTCCCTCGAGCATGCTCACGCAGCGTCCGGAGGCATGAACATCCGCGACCTGAAGAACCAAACGGCTCAATTCGCCAAAATCTTCCGACTCGAGACCCAAACTCCCGACCGGGTCCAGGGCGTGTGCGTCAAAGCCTGCACTTATTAGCACTAATTCCGGCCGAATCTTTTCCGCCGCCTTTTCAAGCATCGAGAGAAACCCGCTCTGATACTCGTGGCGGGACGTGCCGTACCGGACCGGTAAGTTTACCGTGTAACCCAAGCCGTGTTGCGTTCCGGTTTCGCTGATACGGCCGCTTCCCGGGTAGAACGGAAACCGATGGGCGCTGAAAAACATTACCTGGGGATCGGCATAGAAGACATCCTGGGTCCCATTCCCATGATGCACGTCCCAATCGACGATGAGGACTCGGTTTAGCTCATATTTGGTGATCGCATGCTTGGCCGCGATCGCGATGTTGTTGAAGAGGCAAAACCCCATGCTTCGGCTTGGTGTCGCGTGGTGGCCGGGTGGTCGAACGAGGCAAAAGGCGTTGTTGTCCTTGTCTTCCATCACGGCGTCGACGGCGGCAATTCCCGTCCCGGCAGCATACAAGGCGACTTCCAGCGAATGGGACGAAACGGGCGTGTCCCCATCGAGGTAGCCCCCTCCTTCGTGGCAGGTCTGTTCCGCGAATGAGAAGACGGCGGGGGAGTGGACGGAGAGGACCTGATCCTTGGTCGCCAATGCGATCGCTTGTTTTTGGCAACGATTGTCCAAACCCTTATGGGTCAACCGTTTCCAGATACGGACGGCACGCTCCGGGCATTCGGGGTGCATCGGTCCCGTGTCATGTTCGACGAAGATTTTGTCCGCGTAGAGTAACGTCATGGCGCGCCCACCGTGGAGTCTAAAGATGTGCCATCTCTTGTTGCGGAGTCTTTTTCCTGGACTTTGTTTTCGCAGTCGGGGCAGACATGAAACACGGTTCCCGTGCAACAGACGACGTACTCGTTGCACAGAAGTTCTTCGCCGCATTCCCAGCAGGTCCCTTGGCGCATGTTGGGTTGCTTTTCCGCGGGGGAGGCGTTTTCGAACGTGTCCATGCAACGCTCACTTTCAGGAAGTACGAGGGCGATAATTCGCCCAAAGCCACGCGTAAACTTCAAGAAGAACCGAAATCCTCATTGGGACCGGTTTCAGGAAACCTTCCCGTCCGTCGGTGGGGCGCTACCGTAGTTTTGGTTCAATTGTCGCTCCAATTCAGGCATCCGTTCCAATTCATAATCGTGCTTGCGTTTTTCGAGGCGGTAGACGCGCAGTTCCCCCAACTTCTCGCCTTCGCTGAGTCGAATGGCCTCGGTTCGTCTCTTGGCGTCGGCAAAGACCCGTTGCAGGGACTCGTCATCGGCAAAGCCGTAAGTCTTTAGCTCCGTATAGTCCCCGCCGGTCCATTCCGCCGCGATCTTATACCGTGCGGGACGGCCCCTTGCCTGGTCGTCGGAACAATAAACCGTGAATTGCACCTGCCGCGCCATACTGGAGACTCTCCTCCGCAAGCTTTTTCCCGCATTGTACAAACTCCGGGCAAGCATCGAAATTGCCTTGAAATTCATTCCTCGTTAGACTTCATGCTGGAGAGTCAACGCGTCGACCAACGAGAACGGAATCGCGATCTTTTCGGGTCCTTTGGTCGGAGCGTCCTTTAGCTGCCGCGGGGTTCGACATTCCGTCGCATGATGGGAAGTTTGGAATATGCCGTTACGGTCCGGTCAACAGGTCTATCGTTCCTATGCCTCCGTCCTGAAAAACATCCCGGTTTGGAGGAAGTTGAAATTCGAGCGCTATCGGCGCATCGCGGCGGAAGTCCTGGACCACTCCGAGACATTGACGGGAAAAACGGACGGCGAGCTCAAGCAACTCGCCCGCGACTATCATCAGGAAGTCATCAACGGTCGCTCGCTCGATTCCCTATTGGTTTCCGCCTACGCGCTGGTTCGGGAGGCTTCCCGCCGTGTGTTGGGAATGGCCCATTACCCGGTGCAGGTCATGGGTGGAATCGGTCTCCATTACGGTCATATCGTCGAAATGGCGACGGGGGAAGGCAAGACTCTCGTCTCCACGCTTCCCGCGTTTCTCAACGCGCTCACCGACCGGGGCGTGCACGTGGTGACGGTCAACGATTACCTGGCCAAGCGCGATGCCGAGGAGATGGGGCAGGTGCACCGATTTCTCGGTCTCACCGTCGGTTGCATCACGACCGATAAGAATCCGGCCCAGCGGCTCGCGGAGTATCGTAAGTCGATCACGTACGCAACCAACAAGGAATTGGGCTTCGACTTTCTTCGGGATGAAATTCGTCGTCGGCCGTCAGGTTGGTTCCAGTTCGGTAAGTCCGCCTATCATCTGACCGGCCAGCAGGTCCAGCGTCCCGATTTCCACTATGCGATCGTGGACGAAGCCGACAGCGTCTTGATTGACGAGGCGCGCACGCCGCTAATCATCGCCGACGCGCCGCCGGCGGACGACGACGTTTGCATGGAATTTCAACTTGCCGACAAGGTCGCCTCTCAACTTATCGAGGACATCGACTACACCTACGAGCGCAAGGAGCGGCGGGTCGAATGGCTCAATAATGGCGAGCAACGGGTCAGGAGTTTGCTCGGCGGGCGGCGGAGTCTTAGCGGCCACCGCATCGATTGGCACGAATCCTGTATCCGCGCGATTAAGGCGCAGGTGCTGTTTCACAAAGACGTCGACTACGTGGTCGACGAGGGAGAGGTGGTCATTGTCGACGAAAGCACCGGACGAAAAATGCCTGGTCGCCAATGGGAAGACGGTCTCCATCAGGCCGTTGCCGCCAAGGAAGGGCTCAAGATCAAGGGGCAGACCGAGACGCTCGCAAGGACCACGTACCAAATCTTCTTCAACCGTTACGAAAAACTCAGTGGCATGACCGGTACCGTCATGACCGACGCGAATGAACTCGCGGAAGTCTATGGTATCGGCTCGATCAAGATCCCGACGAACCGAAAGTTGCAGCGGATCAACATGCCGGATCGGATTTTCGCGACCGAGGAGCGGAAATGGGAGGCGGTCGTCGAGGAGGTTCGGCAAAAGGTTGCGGATTCGCGGCCGGTTCTCGTGGGGACTCGATCCATTGAGAAGAGCGAATTGCTCAGCAAAAAGCTGACCGAGGCAGGGATCGCGCACGTGGTGCTCAATGCTCGTTTCGAAGCGGAAGAGGCGGCGATCGTTTCCGAAGCGGGGCGCCCCTGCCGGGTCACCGTCGCCACCAACATGGCGGGTCGCGGTACGGACATCAAGCTCGCGCCCGGCGTTGCCGATGCTGGCGGCTTGCACGTGCTCGGCACCGAACGCCACGAAAGCCGCCGAATCGACAATCAGCTCGTCGGCCGCGCGGGCCGGCAAGGGGATCCCGGGTCCGCGCAATTCTTCGTTTCCCTCGAGGATCCACTCATCCGACGGTATCGGCCCAAGCAGTCCCTTCGAATCGCGACGCGGCACGCGAAGCGCCAAAGCGATCTCACCAATCCGTGGTATCGCGTTTTCTTTCGGCGGGTGCAGCGGAGTATCGAGCGTCAGCACCGCCGCATGCGCAACGAACTGATCAAATACGATCGCGAACGCGCCAAATACAATCGACAGATCGGAACGGAGTAATCCGACCCGGTTCAATCCTTCTGGTAAAAGAGCCCCGGATTCATGTCTGCGACCCAGCGAATCGCCTGCAGGTAGGCGCGTTTCACCACCTCGACCGAGAAGCCGGGACAGCTTTCCACGCTCCAGGTTCCGCGTTCATAGGCGATGACGTGGCGCAAGACATTACCGATCTCCCCTTCGCGGCGGAGGAGCGCGCCGGTGATTTCAGGCGAAAGGGGCAAGTTCGCGAGGATCTGCTCCATCGACACATCCATCATGACATCGAGTAGCGAAAACATGCCCGCGGTAAAGTAGGTGTCGGGCACGCTGTCGCGAACGTGCGCCGCCAATAGCTCCGATGTTCGGCCGCGCACGAGCGCCATCACCATCAGCTCGATCGGCCGTTTTTCGGTCTGGGCTAGCGTGGCAATCGAGGCAAGTAACCGCAAGTGGCGAATCCCCACCAGCAGTATGGCCTGCCGGATGGATCGGATATTCTTGTTGATTCCAATTGCCGCCGAGTTGACGTACCGCAAGAGGCGGTAGCTCAGCGAAACGCTTTGGCGCACGACGTTCTCGAGATCTTCCATCGTCGTTTCGGGTTTTTGCAATGCCGCCAATATGCTGAGCATGGCTAGTTTGTCATGCGGCATGCGTTTGCTGGTCACCGTCGTGGGTCGGGCGAAGAAATACCCCTGAAAGTAATCGATTCCCAGATCGCAACAGCGGCGAAAAGTGTCGGAATCCTCGACCTTCTCCGCGAGAATCTTTACTGGGAACTGTCGAAAGGCACGCACTTGTTCGGCGAGTTTGGCTTGGGGGATCCGCGGTAAATCCAGTTTCACGATAGAAACGTCGTCGAGAATCTTTCGCATCTTGGGCTGAAACACCGCGTCGTCAAGCGCGAACGTATATCCCTCTTGGCGCAGGCGTCGGACGGCTTCGACCAAGGGTTCGTCAATCTCGATGTTTTCGAGGATTTCGAGTACGAGCCTGCTTCTGCATTCCGGAAGCCGGTCCTTTTGAAGAATGAAGTTTCTCGTTAAGTTCACGAACGCCAGGCGATTGCCGACGAGGTCTTCAATCCCGATTTCAAAGAGGGAGTTGTAAAGCGTGTTGGCGGTGATCGCGTCATCCCCTTGATCTCCCGTGAACGCGGTTTCCGTGTTTCGCGCGAGAAGTTCGTACCCGAAAACGTTGAGTTCCCGATCGAAGATTGGTTGTCGCGCCAAGGCACAGCTGAACGCCTGGACATTGGGACGAACCTCGTCGGTCGCAGGGGCGTCGATGACGGCCTGGTTGCTTTGCTCTTCCACGTGCGAAGTCCTCTTGGACTTGAAAAACATGTTCTTCTCCATTGCTGGCCGTAAAATGCCGATGCCTGCGTTCTCGTTTTGGAATTGGCGGAAGACGTCGAGTCAATCGCCCCTCTAATGAACCGCCACTCAGGGATGGTTTCGCACGGATGGCGAACAATTCGCCCGGCTACTGAAGTATGTGGCAGCGTCTCGGGAATGCAAAAACATGCGTGTAGGAAAAACGTGGTCAGCCATTGGAATGGTTTTTGCATCCGGACGTTGATCGATTGCCCTCTGTCTCGGATCGGACTGATTCCAACCCGACGTTCGAACGGCCGGCCGACCTCGTTGCGAAGGACAAGGGGGAATCGCGGTGATGCTCGGAAGTCGAAACAGGACCTTGCACCGCGAAACGATCGCGCTCATGATTCTTATGTCGGTTTCTCATCCCGCGCGGAGCGAAGCACAGCAAAAAACGCTGGACACCGCCTTGGACAACGCGGTTCGTCAAGCGGCTTCCGCCTTGGCCCCTTCGGTGGTACGCATCGACACTTCAGCAGGGGTCGAAGTCTCCGGCCAGCAAACCTTTGGTCCGACCACGGGCGTTATTGTTGGCGAGGATGGATGGATCATCACAAGCTCGTACGGTTTGTCTCATCGGCCCGCAGGGATTGTGGTAACGCTTATCCCCGCAGTTGCCGGAGAGCCACGGCGGGTTCCCGCGAAATGGATTGCGCAAGACCATTTGCGGCAACTTACCTTGCTCAAGGTGGACGCCAAGGACCTCGTCGTGCCCCAAGCCGCTCCCCTTGCCTCGATCAAACAGGGACAATGGTCCGCCGCGCTAGGGCGTGCCTGGAACGCGGAATCGCTTTCCATTTCCGTGGGGATCGTCAGTGCGTTGGGTAGGGTTTCGGGGAAAGCCATTCAGACCGACGCGAAAGTGTCGCCGACGAATTACGGCGGACCGTTGATCGACCTCCGGGGTCAGGTGCTCGGGGTGATCGCACCACTTTCCCCCACAGCTGACAAAGGGAGTGTGGGAGCCGAATTGTACGATTCGGGAATCGGTTTTGCGGTCCCCTTCGAGGAGGTGTTGACGGCATTGCCCCGACTGCGGGAGGGAGATCTGTATCCTGGAGAAATCGGCATTCAGCCTGCGAATTCGAATCCCATGAGCGGTCCGGTGGTGGTGGGGAAAGTACGTTGGCGGTCGCCGGCGGCGAATGCTGGGATCGCCAAAGGAGACGTCATCCTATCCGCGGGTGGTAAGCCGGTTCGTCGACTGGCCGACTTTCAGGAAGCCCTGGGTCGACGGTACGCGGGCGATGCATTGCCGATGGTCGTGTCCCGAGGAGAAATCGCGCGCGACGTGGACCTCTCGCTGGTGGAAAAACTTCCGGTATATGTTCGTCCTTGGCTGGGAATCCTGGGCAAAGGGACGGAGAGGCCGCTGGGCTTAGAGATTCTGCGCGTCTTCGACGGCAGCCCTGCCGCGGACGCCAAGTTAATACCAGGAGACGTGATCATTGGATCAGGAAATAAGCCCATCCGATCGGGGGTCGATCTCGAGAAGATCATGGACGAGTTGCCTATCGGAGAGCCTCTTGTTCTCGACGTTCGCGGGAAGGAATCGCGAACCGTTTCCGTGAAAACGGCGGCTTTTCCCCTGGGCCCCTTGCCGGGAACGACGACGTCGAAAGTGGTGGTGAAAAAACCGCCTCCCCTGAAGGAAGTTCCAACCGCGGAGTCCGCGCCCGCGTATCGAGTGCAGGAGCCCGGCGGCGTCGAAGAATCGGAAGTGCTCGGCGCGCTTCTTTACCTTGTTTCTCAGGGGGGACCAGGGGAAGAAGCTTCGATGTTGCGCTGGCGTCAACTATGCGATCAGAACCGCCTTCTGTTCGTCGCCTTGATGCCGGACGCCAAGGGTTGGTCCAGCCATTCCCTTCCCCGCATTGAGAAAGGAATCGCTGAACTACGCGGCAGGTATGCCTTGAAGGATCGCGCGATCCTTATTCATGGCAGTACGAAGACCGCTTCGGTCGCATGGCAGTACGTCCGCTCGAAACCGGGTCAGATTCGCGGAATCGTGCTCGACGGTCCCCAGGGGCTCAATGAAACCGAGTCCATGGAACCGGGCGCGAAACTGGCCATCTATCTGATTTTTCGCGGTCTTACGCCGCCGACGGAGGCGCTCGACGAAGCACTTGAGCAGATTCGGGGTTTGCACTATCCGTCGGAGGGTCACACCGAGGGGGCCGAGCCCATGGACGAACAAGAGTTTTTCGGGCGTCTGGGAGGATGGATCCAGTCGCTTGGGGTATTATAGCGCATCAGAAAAGTAATGTCGTATTCCCCCGCCCGGTCGCTTGGAGAGCCTTGGCGCAAGCCGCGAAAAGCGGCGTCCATGAATTGGCGCTGGGCCCCGACATTACGTTGTTAGGGCGTACGATGCTCGCGGCGTGCGCGCATGTTTGCCATGCGAAAAAGAAACCCCTCACCCCGGCCCTCTCCCGGCGGGAGAGGGAGTTCAATGCGGCTTCGCCGCTTTAGTTTTCTGAGCGGCAATGGAACGTTCTGTCGGCGGACCCACGGATCTTGATGGGTTGGTCGAACAACTGCGTGGGAATGAATCGCGACTGGGGTATTGGCATGTCGGAAGATCGATCCTGGGACCGACGGGAGAATGAAGTGACCGATCCGAAGGTCGCATTCAGTCGCCGGCGCCTTTTCCAGCTAATGGCGTTGGGAAGCGCGGGGGTCGCGGGGTACGGCGTTTATCAGTGGTACAAGGGAACCGATCGCGTGATTCTCGGGGGCAACGCGGTGGATGCGTCGCTGCACTTGCCCCCCTACCACGTGACGCGAGAAGTCAGTTTTCCGGTCGATCGCCCGGTCACCAAGCAAGCGGAAGTGGGACGCTACAACAACTTCTATGAGTTCAGTCCCCGAAAAGTCGGCCTCTGGCGTTACGCGGCGCGGGTTCCCGTCCGCCCCTGGACCCTTACCGTCGACGGTCTTTGCCACCGGCCGAAGACATTTGATATCGACGAGTTGGAAGCTCTTTTCGGCGTGGAGCAGCGGGTTTACCGCCATCGCTGCGTGGAAGCGTGGGCGATGGTGGTGCCATGGAATGGCTTTGCCCTTCGACGGCTCTTGGATAAGGTCGAACCCAAATCCGAGGCGACCTACGTTCGTTTCGTCACGGCGGACACGGAAAAGCTGACCAGTATTCCGCCCCCCGCGGGTTTCGCTTGGCCCTATCAGGAAGCCCTTACCCTGCGAGAAGCTACCAACGAACTCGCTTTCCTCGCGACCGGCTTTTATGGAGAGCGTCTCTTTCGGCAGAATGGGGCTCCCATTCGCCTGGTCGTTCCTTGGAAGTATGGTTACAAGAGCGCCAAGTCGATCGTTCGCATCGAGTTGACGAACCAACGGCCTGCAACTTTTTGGAACGTCGCGGTTCCGGAGGAATATGGTTTCTTCGCTAACGTGAATCCGGCCGTCGATCATCCGCGCTGGTCTCAGAAGACGGAGTGGATGCTCGACACGTACGCGGAGTTTCCCACGCAGCCCTACAACGGGTACGGCCCTTGGGTTGCCCATCTTTATAAAGGTGACGAGGTATAGGCACGTCAATGCCGAGGGACGCGGAACCCGTCCGTCGAAACCTGTCCGGGAGGATGAAATGCACAAGGGCTGGATGTTTCCCCACGTGGCGATTTTGGGGAGTATGTTGCCGGCGGTCGGCGTCGCGGACGCCGAGGAGCCAACAGCGCGGACGCGGCCGAACATCCTCTTCATCATGTCCGACGACCACGCAGCTCAAGCCATCGGTTGTTATGGCAGCAAGATAAATCGGACGCCCAACCTGGATCGACTTGCCGCCGAGGGAATGCGCTTCAAGAACTGCTTCGTCACCAATTCCATTTGCGGGCCCAGCCGCGCGGTGATTCTTACGGGTAAATACAGCCATCTCAACGGATTCTTCGACAACACTTCGACGTTCGATGGCAGTCAACAGACATTTCCCAAGCTCCTGCAACAGGCCGGGTACAAGACGGCGATGATCGGCAAGTGGCATCTGGTCAGCGATCCCACCGGTTTCGATCATTGGGAGATTCTGATCGGACAAGGGCCGTATTTCAATCCGCCGATGAAGACTCCCGCGGGGATCGTCAAACACGCCGGCTACACCACCGACATCATCACCGAACTCGCGCTCGATTACTTGAAGAACCGGGACCAGGACAAGCCGTTCCTGTTGATGTGGCAGCACAAAGCGCCGCATCGGGAATGGCAATCCCATCCCCGGCACCGGCACCTGTTTGCCAACGAGACGATTCCCGAACCGAGCAACCTCTTCGACGACTACTCGAACCGGGGCAAGGCCGCCAAGCTGCAAGAGATGACGATCGCGCGTCACATGTCGCCGCTGGACCTTAAACTTGTTCCCCCGGCGGACGCCGACGACGAACAAAAGAAGGAATGGCACGACACCTTCGACGCGGAGAATGCGGAATTCCTAAAAAACATGCCACAGGGAGACGACTGGACCCGGTGGAACTATCAGCGATACATGAAAGAGTATCTTCGCGCGGTGGCGGCGGTGGATGATGGCGTGGGGCGCGTGCTCGATTACCTGAAAGAGTCCGGCTTGGACAAGAACACCATTGTCGTCTACACCTCCGATCAGGGTTTCTTTCTCGGCGAACATGGGTGGTACGACAAACGCTGGATGTACGAGGAGTCTCTGCGCTCCCCGCTTCTCGTTCGCTGGCCCGGCGTGGTGAAGCCGGGGAGCACCGCGGATGCAATGGTGCTCAACCTCGACTTCCCAGAGACATTTCTCGAAGCGGCGGGAGTTCCTGTTCCGGGGGACATGCAAGGCCGGAGCCTGGTTCCCGTCTTGCGGGGAGAAACGCCAGCGGACTGGCGCAAAAGCATGTACTACCGCTATTACGAGTTTCCCGCCGTCCACAGCGTTCGCCAGCATTTCGGCGTGCGCAATGAACGGTACAAGCTCATTTATTTTCCCGACTTCGACGAGTGGGAATTCTACGACCTCGAGAAAGACCCTCAGGAAATGAAGAGTGCTTACGCCGAGCCCGAGTATGCAGCGACCATCGACGAGATGAAGCAAGAGCTCGCGCGGCTAAAACAGGAGTACCGAGACGAGAATCAACAACCAGGTCCGAAAAGGCGACCGGCGGCAGCAGGAAAGGCCGCCAAAAGAAAAACGGCCAAACGGTGAGGACTTAGCCCGCCATCGGCATTTCCGCGGGAACTCGACGTGATTACTTGGAAACATCGAATCCGCGTCGGCAAAAATTGGAGAATACCAACCGGGGTTGGTAGTCGACGCGTGGATGGGAGTTACGAAAACCGGTAATGAGGCGGATCGGTGACCCACGCGCGCGTGGGTCACCCGAGCCAACTTTCACTTCGACAAGTCGCGGAGCGAGATGTTCTTGAACTCGACGCGGGTGCCATGGCCGAGGAAGCCGATGTGCCCCTTGGCGCGGGCGATTCCCGGGTGCTTTTTCAGCTTTTCCGGATCCTTGATGTCGTCAAGATTGGCGTCGACGATCACGGTGCCATTGAGCGTTACCTTGACGTGCCGGCCGTTACAGACAATCTCTTCGGAGTTCCATTCCCCTGCTTTTTTGGTGACTCCCCTTTTCGCCCCGAACAGGTCGTACACGGAACCGTGATACTGTTCGGGCCGGAGGTTGGCGTATTCAGGATCATCATTGTCCAGAATTTGAATCTCCATGCCGACGTAGGCCGCGTCTCCTTCGAGCGGCGCTCGAATGCCAACGCCGTTATTGCCACCGGGCGCTAAACGGTAATCGAAACGGAGGATGAAATCCGAGTACTCTTTCTCGGTGTAAAGGTTGCCGCCGCCGTCGGCCGGACAGACCAGAACGCCGTTTTCGATCACGTAGCCGGGACCCTTCTTGTTGACCAACTTCCAGCCTTTCAGGCTCTTGCCGTCGAAGAGTGAAACGAATCCATCGCCATTACCTTGCGCTTGGTCCGCTCCTTGTGAGACACTCGTGGAAATCATCCAGGCAAAGGTGAACAGCAACAAGGAGCCAGCGGCGTTTGTCCAATTTCGATTCATGGTACGTCCTCTCTTGGAATCGCGGTTGGTTGGTCCCGTGTCGTCGAGTTGAAACGGGCTCATCGATGCAGTGATGGTCGCTCGAGCGGAATTCATTGCCGGCGAATAAATCGGTGAGTCGGGCGGTGGATCACGGCGAGAACCTTAGGGGCCGTGAACCCGCGGGGCTACGAGGGTTCAAGACGCCGTGACATGCCATCGTGAGCAAAAGTCCTCGCGCTCGCCCGCCTCCGGACCGTCTCGATGGAAATCGGGACGTTGACCGGCCGCGGGCCTGGTGACGATCGTGATCTGATGATCAAGCAAGTCCCGGGGGGAACTCGGTGTCGATGCCGCGCGCGGCGTTGACCAATTCGGTGGCGGCGGTCGTGTAGCCCGCAAGCGAGAACATGTTTCCTTTGGAGAGCTTGAGCATGCCCGTCATGATTCCCGCGACTACTTCCTTTTTGCCGTTTAGAACGTCCTTCCACGTCGAGGGAGAACCTTCGAGCACGAAAGGAACCTTTTCGATGTCTTCGGGAGTTGCGGGTCGGGCTTCTTTGCAATCACCGCGGAACAGATCCAGGTAAACCTTGAGCGCCTCGGGAACTCCGACGCCGGGATCGGGTTGAATCACCACGACCAAAGGCCATTCCCAGGTGGCGGCAGCGGCCTTGTAAGCCGAGCTCTGGTTTAGGTTCGATTTCCAACTATCCGCCCAGTCCTTGCTGAAAATTGCCAAGCCCATCAATTCCCCTCCGGGTAAAGTACGTTTGAATTGGTTCAAGCCCCAGGGCAATGCCCGCCTCGAACCTCGCGCTAACTGCTACAAGGGTAGCCAAGATTCTTTCGACTTCCGTTTTCAAAGTACAACAAAAAGTCACGAAATCGACGCAACACATTGTCATGAGACGATCTTTTCCACCTCCCTCATTCCTTCGGGAAAACGAAGATGCTCCTTCCCATGGAAACGGAGATTGCCGGCATTTCCGCTAAAGTCGGCAGATTGGGCAAAAACCCCCCGGACCGCCTAAAGCTCAACTTCGGAAATGTCGATGCACCCTGATACAGCCCTTTTCCCTTCGCGTTCCCCTCGCCGCGACGGTCGCGACCGTTGAAGGGAGGATGCGGGGAGTTAGCGTTCCCGGAAAGGACGGCGAGTCATCACGGGCGAAATGGATATGAAAATCTGTCGTCGGCGGTCCGCGAGCACATTTGTCGCGTCCCTGCTGGTATTTGCTTCCCTGTTCGGATGCCTGTTCGGCTGTACGAGAAGCCATTATCGGCGGAGCGCCGACCGGGCCGCGGATCGGCAAGTCAACATGCTCTCGTTCGACCCTCGTTGGACCTTGAACGACTTCGACGTTTATCCCGATCCTCGAGCCCGGTACGCTTCTCCCTACAATCCCGACCGGCCTCCTATTCCCCCGGACGATCCCGCGTCCAATGAAATCATGCGCGTACTTTATGGGAAACACGGCTACCGACGCTGGTATCGGGACGGCGTCGCCGATGATGTCGCCAATCCCGATTGGCTCGCGATGCTTCCCACTTATTCCAACTTCAACCCGGAAGGCGAACTGATCTTAAGCTTGCCCAGTTGCGCTCGACTAGCGCGCATGAACTCGCCGGAGTATCAACGAAACATTGAGGAAGTCTATTTGTCGGCGTTGGACGTCGCCTTCGAGAGATTCCGCTTTGACGTGCAGTTCTACGGCGGCAACGGCACTTCGATGTTCACGCAAGGGAGTTTGCCTCCCGCGATCATTGGCGCGACCGGGCCGGGAAACCCTAACGCGCAATCCATCCTCAACAATCAATCCAATCTGTTCATCACGAAGCGGTTCGTCACCGGCGCCGATATGGTCGTGGGTGCGGCGAATTCCATGGTTTGGCAGTTCTCGGGAACGGACCAGAACTTCGCCACCTCGCTACTCAACTTCAGCCTTATTCAGCCCATGCTGCGCGGCGGGGGCAAGGTGGTCGTGCTCGAGACTCTCACGCGCGCCGAGCGAAAC
Source organism: Planctomycetota bacterium (assembly GCA_046350335.1). Classification (GTDB taxonomy): domain Bacteria; phylum Planctomycetota; class Planctomycetia; order Kolteriales; family Kolteriaceae; genus JAXMAQ01. Next base: position 154,753 of record JAXMAQ010000001.1, on the reverse strand, counting down.
TTATTGGCCAACCTCAGGGTCGAGACCCGCTACCAACAAGGGTTTTACAAGAACATCGCGTTCGGCGGGGGCACGGGTGAGCAGCCGAACCGTATCGGTGGATTCCAGGGTGGTGCCGGCCTCACCGGGTTTACGGGCACCGGACAAGGTGGCTTCGGCGGCGTCGGTGCCGGGCAGAACTTCGGCGGCTTCGGAGGCTCCGGCGGCGTCGGCGCCAGTGGCGCGGGCGGCGGCGCGGGATTGGCCGGTGGTGGCGAAGGTCTCGTCGATGGCTTCTACGGAATCGTACAGCGGATGCAGACCATCCGAAACACCGAGGCCAGTCTGGCGTCGCAACTGCTAACTCTCGGTCTTCTCGAAGCGAACTTCGAGGCCGGACTGATCGACCTTGTGCAAGTGGACCAATTCCGGCAGAACATCGAAACGGAACGGGCGACGCTCCTGCGGAGTCAAGCGGCGTACCGCGACAATCTCGAAGCTTACATGACCAGCACCTTGGGCCTACCTCCCTGGCTTCCGGTGTATGTCGATGACAACATCCTCAAGCAATTTCAGTTAATCGAGCCGTCTTTGATCGAGAGCCAGAATCGAGTTTCTCGAATCGTGCAGGATCTGGGTAAACTCCCCCCTCGGCCGAGCCTGACGGTCATCCGGGACTACTTCAATCAACTTCTTTCCACGGTTGACGAGCTGTCGGTCACCATGACCCAAGTAGCCGACGAGCATGTCGAGCTGGTAAAGAACAAGGAAATTCGCAGGTCCAAGTTGCCGGACCAATCGAAATGGTCGGAGGTCGAGGAGGATTACGAAACCATCGGTCAGAGCATCAAGGGTTTGCAGGATCGGATCGCGCAAAACGGCCAGATTGTTCGTGGCTTGGAAACGGACCTGGTCGAGGGGAAAGAGAAAGAGGCGACGGATCGGCTCGTGCAATTGGTTCGAGACACTTCGGCGCAGCTGCAGGAACTCTCTCTCTTGCAGGCTCGGGTTCGCACCGAACGAGTATATGTCAATCCGGTCGACGTCGAGTTCGACGAGGCCTACTGGATCGCGCGGAACAACCGCCTGGACTGGATGAATCGCCGTGCCGCCTTGGTTGATCAATGGCGACTGATTGCGTTCAACGCCAATCGACTCAAAGGGGTGCTCGATATCACGATCGAAGGAAACCTAGGAACCAACGGCGATAACCCCGCGCGTCTGCGCAGCCCGACCGGCAATCTATTCGGCAGGGTACAGTTCGACGCGCCGCTGACGCGGGTGAGCGAACGAAATCTTTACCGCGAATCGCTCATCGAGTACGACCGCGCGCGACGTTCCTACATCCAGTATGTCGACGCGGTCGCGCTCCGCATTCGGGCTCGGCTCCGGGCCCTGCGCCGATTGGAGGAGAACCTCGAGATTCAACGCGTGGCGTTGGTCATCGCCATCCGTCGCGTCGACCGGACGCTGGAAGATCTGAATCGGCCGTTCAATCCGCCGGTTCCCGGTCAACTGCCGGACCAATTGGGGCCCACTTTGTCTCAAAACCTGCTTCAGGCGCTCTCCGACTTTCGCAATACCCAGGACAACTTCATGAGCGTGTGGTTGAACCACAAAGAGCAGTGCATGGAGCTTCTCTACGACCTGGGTTTGATTCGTTTCGACGAGAACGGAATGTGGATCGAGGAGTCGGTTCAAGAGGCGCTCGCGCATCTCATGGAGGAAGGATACGCCAGCTGCATGTTCGGCAAGAAAGCGGACCCGGCGATCCAGTACATCGAACGGCTCCGGTCGCAAGGGGAATTCGATGGCGAACCGCCCATTCTTGAGCCGGTGCCGGAACGGCCCGCAGGCAAGACGCCGCTCAGTTGGTTTGACGAAGAGGCTCCTCTCTCCACGGAGGAGGCGGAATTGCCGAAGGCGGAAATCCGCCTTGCGGAGATCGATCTTTTGAATCATGAAATGGATCAAGCTTTGAAAGAGCCGGAGCCGATGCTCCGCGATCCCTCTCTACTAGATCGGTTTCGGGAGATGGTCCTCTCCCGACGTCGCGCGATGGAGAATGCCGGCTCCGTGTCCAAGGAGGAGTTCATCCACAACCTCGAGGTCATCAAGAAACTGGATGACGATGGGGCGGGTGTCGAGGAGATGGCCGCGCGGACGGGCCTTCCGACGAATCATGTCCTGGCTTATCAGCAGGCCGCTCGCCGGGTCTGGTCGGAACCTGTCCATTTAACCGATCGAATCGTTCCGGCCAGAAAAACGGAAACCACGCTTCCGGACGGAAATGCCGAAACCAGACTTGGTTCCCGCCCGTATAATCGGATAGAGTAAGTGAAAGGCTCTTACGGGAAATCGGCGAATCGTCCTCCTACGTTCGAGCCTCTCTTGCCTGCGGTACGTCCACCGCGTCATACCGGAGTCTTCTTCTTGCCTGGTTTGCCAGGAGGAGTGACTCGAACGGCTTTCCCGCGAATCTGAACGGTATCTGGTCCGAAAGCTTCCTTCGGGTGTTCCATTCGTGGGGAGGTTTGGCGTCGCGATTCGGGGAATTGCTCGCGAATCCAACCTACCGTGACGAATGTTGGCCCCCTGGGCCGACACAAAAGGGGCTCCATCCATGACGACGCTGCAGACGAAAGACGAGACGCTTCGGGAAACGCCGCGGCCCAAGCCCGCGATCCCTCGGCGTCGCGGAGGGGCCAAGAAGGCGGTCCTGCTGGGAATCGTTGTCGCGGTCGGCGTCGCCGTCTGGTGGGGGCGAGCTTGGATTTTCAGTTTCGCCGCCTCCAACGTCAAAGACGTTGGACCGGTTCAAACCTATGAGGTCAAAAAGAGCCCGCTGGTCATCTCGGTTACCGAAGAGGGGAATGTCGAAAGCGCCAGCAACGTCGAACTCAAATGCCAGGTCGAGGGGGGAAGTCAAATCCTCTACATCATTCCCGAGGGGACCCAAGTCACCAAGGGAACCGAACTCGTCCGACTCGATTCCTCCGCCATCGAAGAGCAAGTCACTCAGCAGAAAATTGAATACGAGAAGGCTCGGTCGCTGTACATCGAGCAGGAGGAGAAGTACGCCGTCGCGAGCATCGCGGTTACGGAATACGTCGAAGGGACCTATCTCCAGGAACTCCAGACGGCCGATGCGAACATTGTGATTGCCAAGGAGAATCTCAAGAGCGCCCAGAACATTCTCGAACACTCGGAGCGAATGTTTCGCAAGGGATACATCAATCAACTTCAACTCGAGACAAGCCGGTTCTCCGTGCAACGCAGCCAATTGGATCTGGACGCTTTCCTTACCGCCCGGAAGGTGTTGACGGAGTACACCAAGAGCAAGAAGGTCAAGGAACTTGAAAGTCTCCGCGATTCGGCGCTCGCGGCAATGATGGCGCAAAAGGCGGCGACGGAATTGGAGCAGGCGAAACTGGATCGGCTCACGGAGCAACTCAGGCGTTGCACGATCGTCGCTCCCCAGCCCGGCATGGTGATCTACGCGAACGAATCGGGTCGATGGGGTCAATCCAGTAACGTGATCGAAGAAGGGGCCATGGTCCGCGAGTTCCAGACGATCATTCGTCTGCCGGATCTAAGCCAAATGCAGGTCAAGACGCTGGTGCACGAATCCAAAGTGGAGATGATTCAACCTGGCATGCGCGCTCATATTCGCATCCGTGATCGCGATTTGCCGGGCACGGTGGTCACCGTGGCTTCCCAGCCGGAACAGACCAGTTTCTTTTCCGCGCAGGTCAAGGAATATGCCACCGTGGTGCGGATTGACGGTTCGGGGGAGGCAGGCCTCAAGCCTGGGATGACGGCGGAAGTCAAGATTCTCGTCGATCACCTTGCCGACGCCATCAGCGTCCCCTTGTTGGGCTTGGTCGAGATTGGCGGTAAGTTTTTCTGTTTCGTCCAGACCAAGACTGGACCAGAAAAACGCGCCGTGGTCATTGGCAAGAGCAACGACACGACCATCGAGATCAAGGACGGTCTGGCGGCGGGGGATCGCGTCATTCTGAATCCGCGCGCGACGATCGCGGAGGCGCGCGAGGCCTCGCCCGTTCGCGCCAGCATCGACTTCGCCGCCGCCGATCTGAAGGCGGCGGGAGAGAAAGGGGCTCGACCCGCCGCCGCCAAACCGGAAAAGCCTGCCGCGGACAAACAGAAGGCCAAGCGATTCGACCTCATGTCCTATGACAAGGACAAGGATGGAAAGGTTAGCGAATCGGAAGCGCCCGAACAGATTCGACCGATGTTTTCCGCCATTGACGGCAACAAGGACGGCTTCATCGACGTCAAGGAATTTGGCGAAGCGCGCGCCAAGATGCGTCAGCGACAACAGAACGCCGGCGGAGCCGTGAGCCCGCCCACGGATTGAATGGAACATCATCGGCCCAAGCCCTCGTTCCGCCACGGGGCCGAAGTCGCGTCCTGAACTTCAGAAAAGCATGGGCGTATTTCTCGGCCCGGGCATTAAGTTTCTGGGCGGCGATGGGTGGGACAAGTCCCTCTTGAATTCTTTTCGGGATCATCGGAATGAGTTTACGGACCGCCTGGCTCACGCTTCGACTTGGCCTCAAGAGTCTTTTTCTCCATAAGCTTCGCTCGTCCCTGACGGTCCTGGGGATTCTGATCGGCGTTACCGCCGTCATTTGGCTGGTGGCGATGGGGGAGGGGGTAAGCCAGCAGGCGCAGGAACAGATCAAGAGCCTGGGCGCCACGAGCATCATTGTTCGTAGCGTCAAACCAACCACGGCGTCGACCCCGCGGTCCGGGGGAGGTTTCTTTGTCAGTTACGGCCTACTCCGCTCCGATTTCGAGAAGATTCAGACGAGCATCCCGGCCATCGTGCAAGCAGTCCCGATGCGCGAGATCATTCGAAGCATTCGTTACGACGATCGCGCCATGGACGCGCGCACGGTGGGATGCACGCCCGAATACCCCCAACTCAATCAAATCGAGATGGCCCAAGGCAGATTTCTCACCGACCATGATCTCGCGAAATCGGACAACGTTTGCGTCATCGCTTCGGGAACCGCGGAGCAGCTATTTCCCTTCCAGAATGCAATTGGCCGATCGATACAAATCGACAATAACTTCTACGTCGTCGTCGGGGTGACCAAGAATCGAATGCCGTCCGCCGCCATCGGGGGAAGTCTCGAGTCCCAAGATTACAACCAAGACGTCTACATCCCCCTTTCGACATTTCGTTGGCGGATTGGCGATCAGATTCTGACGACCCGTTCTGGCTCTCGTGAAGGTGAAATCGTTGAACTAAGCCAGATTACGGTGAAGGTGATGTCCCTGGAAGACGTGGATAGTACCGCGGATATGGTTCGCGAGATTCTCGAACGGGCGCATCCGGCGAAGGATTTTGCGATCACGGTTCCGAAGGAACTTCTCCGCCAGGCGGAGATCATGAGGATGCTGTTCACGATGCTTCTCGTTCTCATTTCCGGCATTTCGCTGGTCGTGGGCGGTATCGGCATCATGAACATCATGCTGGCGACCGTCACGGAACGGACGCGTGAGATCGGCATTCGCCGAGCCCTCGGCGCGCGCCGCGTCCATATTCTCTGGCAGTTCCTTACGGAAACGCTCGTGCTAACGCTTACGGGAGGCGTGCTTGGCGTGTTGCTTGGCTTGCTATGCGGTCCCGTGGTCTCGGTGATTCAATACCTGGGTGCGAATCTCTATCCCACCATGTACCAAACGCTTCCCGATTCGATCAAGAATTTAGAGCCCCAGGTCGCTGGGTGGTCAATCGGGGTGTCCCTGATGATTGCCGTTCTGGTCGGATTATTTTTCGGCATCTATCCCGCCCGACGGGCGGCGTACATGGATCCGATCGAGGCGCTCAGGCACGAGTAATCCGCTGATGGTTTCGTAGTCGGCGTGCTCCCACCAATGTCAGCCCGACCCCCACCAGAAGTAAGCTGGAAGCCTCGGGGACCGTGGTTACCTGGGAGCGCCAAGCCAACGCATAGTCCCACGCCGAGGCATCGGACCCGTCTCCAATGAAGGAACGATTGATGGCGATCGCGTAACGTCCTTGCGTCAAACCAAGCTGATAGACGTGTTCGAGATTGTCGATGGTGGAGATGCTCTCATCCACCAGACTCTGCAACGTAAACCCGTCCGCGTTGTAAAGCTTGATGTCAAGATTCGGCATGAGGGAAGCGAGGATCAACGGATTCGAACCATCCGGCGTGGCCGTGATGTGCCGATTCCAGGTCAAGGCGATCGACAATTCATCCACCGTTTGATTGGCGAGAACGTCAAAGAAGTAGAGATTCTGGCCGCCGACGCCGATCGAGCCGAAATCCCAGCCGGTCAGCGAGACCAGCGAGTTGTTTCCTGCCTCCTGTTCCCCCGCCGCATAGATCTGGTAGGCGTTATAGATGTTGAGTTCGCCGGCGCCGAGGCGATCATCTAGAGGTTGCGTGGTCGTATGGGACCAATCATCCAACGTGGAGACGGTCGAGTTATTGAGGTCGAATTCGTCTTTGGTGGCCCCGGCGATCAGCATGGCCTTGACCGACTCGGAGTTTTGCGCATTGGCGTTGGAATCCTTGTTCGCCTGATCGAGCAGAAGAGCCGCCGACGCGGAAACGATTGCCGTCGCGTTGCTGGTGAACGAATCGCGCACGACCAGGTGAGGCACGCTTCGTCCCACGACGTCCACCGTGCTCAACCCGTGGCTACTGTTGCCGTTGGTCAGGCCGACGGAAATGGCGTTGTACGAATTGGCGAGCAGGTGAGGCATTAAGGTGTTCTGTCCATTGTTGACGGCGACCACCGCGACATACTCGTCCCGCTCGATCGAAAGGTCCAATCTTCGAAGCATGTCCGTCGCCTGGCTCGTCGTATTGGCATTGCCGATCCAGCTAAAGTTGGCGACGTCGTTCGTTTCGATTTCGGGTAAGTCCGGGCTCAAGGCATTGAGCATGCCGGCACCGATCCAGTGGGACGCTTCGTACACGTCAATCGTGTTGATGGCTGGGGCAATTCCGGTGTTGCCGTAAAAAAGAGCCCCAACGCCGGTCGCATGACTACTGATCCCCGACGCGCCAGACTTTAGCGTGAAGTTTTTCCCACTAAAGACGATGGCCGCGGTGTTCGGCCGGTAGTTTCCACTCGAAAGCGCCTCGACATGCGAGACCGAGATGGAACTTCCATTGGGCGTCCCGGCCCCAAGGAGGGACTGCAGGTCGGTGTAACCAATCTCGGATTGATACTGGGCCGAAACGGCAGAAACCGATAGGAAAAGATAAGCGCATACGAACACGGAACGCATGGTACCCCTCGCGCAGCAACTGTATTCATTTTGGAACATGCAAGAGTTGTGGCGTTGGGACCTTCGAAGTTGCGCTAGGGCCACCTTTACCCCGCGTGACGACTGCCCAGGAACGAAGTGCATCTCAACCCAGGACTGCACTTCCTGCGAGCGTGGGAAACAGAACTCAACGGTTTAGGCAGATTCGCCGGCTTCGACGATCCGGTGTCGCGAGCTTAGCAGTTCTCTGTCTGAAAAGTCAACCCGTAAACGCGGGAATTAAGGGACTTTTTGGTATTCCCAGCGGGCGTTTGGCTACCTATGGGATAAATCCTGGCCCGTTGAACTCATACGGCCGAGTACCGTCATGTGTCGGCGAGGCGACCTCCCTTGGCGAGGATCTCGTCGATCAAGTCCACGACCGTGTGCAACTGCGGTTTGCTGATCTGCGCCGTGGCGCCGACCGCTTGACCTTTCTTCAAGTTGTCGGGCGTGATCAACGAAGAAAACAAAACGACCGGCAGGTCTTTTAAGACGTGGTGTTCGCGGATCTTTTTCGTCACGTGCAATCCGTCGATGCGTGGCATTTCAATGTCCGAAATCACGATGTCGATCTTGCCCGCCAAATCGGTCCCTTCATTAGCTCTCGATTCCAGGAAAGACCATAGATCGTGGCCGTTGGTGAACGCGTGGACGTGCGTGTAGCCGGACACCTTTAGCGAGTCGACGATGAGTTGGTGCACCGTGTGCGAATCCTCCGCGATCGCCACGTGCTTGGATCCTCGGTCCACCTTCCACCGATTGGGGATCGGACCCGTGCGAAGCTGATTCATCCGCTGGATGCGGTCGATAATCATCTCGAAATCGAGCATCGGCACCAGCTTGTCGTTGACCTTTGCGATGGAGGTTACGGGACTCACGTGGGAATCGGTGATCCGTGGCATCGGGCTGATCAATTCCCAGGAGACCTTGTGGATCTGATCGACGGCGTCGACACGGAAAGCGTGAATGGTTTGATTGAATTCCGTGATGATGATGCGCGAACCTTCACGGTTCTGTCGCTGCGATTCCGAAAGGGGGACCAGGCCAAGGTATTCTCGGAGGCCGATGAGGGGGACAACCTTCTCGCGCAGGCGGAACGCCCCTTCGACGCTCGGGTGGCTTGCCGGAATCCGATGCACGACCAGAGGGGTGATCACTTCACGGACCTTGGCGACGTTCACGCCAAAAGAGCCGCCATCCAGGTGGAACACGAGGATTTCCAGTTCGTTGGTGCCCGCGTCGAGAAGGATATCCTTGCCCAAGAGCAAGTGGCGGGCGGAAATCGGTTTGGTGGACGGCGCGGGCATGGTCTGGAGGTTCATCACTTGGCCCCAACGGGAATGGACTTGCGGAGCGTCCCTTACCTGGAGCCTAGGCGGGCCGTCTCTTTTGGCCGGGTGCAATCGCAAGTGGGTTGCTTTTCCTGGATCAGGAGTACTGCAGGGTGACGAGGAATCCGTTCATGATCGTAGCGATCCGAACGGAGTCGCGAACGGTCTCGGAGACCCCTTTGAGAATGCTCGCTTCGTGGGATTGAATGCACATTTGGCAGCCGGCGAGAACGCGCACGCCATGCAGAGGAGCTCGAACTCCACCTTGCTCGTCTTGGGCTTTGCCATCCATTGCATGCGAAGCTGCGCTTGTCTTGTCTGATAGGTGGGCTTTTCGACCATGTGTCGAAATCGATAGTAGACCGTGTTCATCGCCATCAAGGAAGCCGCGGCCTGAGCGTCTTCCATCATCTCCGCGCGAATGCCGTTTTCCTTCGCGTCGGCGAGCACGGCCGCCAGCAAGCGAGCGTCCCGAAGAAAATACGCCGATGCCATCGCAACACCCCAGATCTGCTCGGAGGAAAGTATCTCGCCGCCAAGCACGCTGGCGATATTCAACTTGGTGTCGCGAGCAGGATCCGGTAGGGTTTGTCGAAGGGCTTCGAGATTCGGCATGACGGCTTCGGCCATTTTCACTTCCTCGCGACTTTTCCACGGATTCCAAGTTTTCCAAGGGGCAATAGGCGAACAGGAAGCCCCTCTGCTCGGACTTCCTGTTCGCGAAAAGCTATCATTGTTCTTTCAAGGGCTTTTATACCTTGATGAACTCGTCCCCCTTCTTCCAGTTGCAGCGGCAGAGCTCGTCCGACTGGATCTCGTCCAGCGTCCGAGCGTTTCAGGTACGCTTCGGCCGACGCTCGTGTTGTTGACGTTCACCCATTGAATGACCCCTTCCGGATCCACGATGAAACGCGCGGTAGCAAATGTTCTCCTTGGCGTCGATGATCCCGAGATCGCGCGCTAATTTGTTCGCCGCGATCAGCGGATAAGGGAGTCTTTTCCAGGTCGTCATGAGACTGACGCCAGGCAAGATGGCAGAACTCGTTGTCCGTGCTCGCGCCCAGAAGCAACGTGTCCCGATCCTTGAACTGCCAGCCTCTTGCCAAACTCCACCAACTCCAGTCGGGCAAATGAACGTAAAGTCTTTGGGGGTAAAAGATATAGAGGGCCCACTTCCCCTTGTGGTAGCTGTTGCTGATGTCCTTGAGATCCTCTGACTTCGGCTATGTCCTGGCAGTGTACTCGGGAAACTTATCCCCAACCGTTAGCATCGTTTTCCTCCTGGTGTCAAAGGGATGAATGTCTTCAATGATGCTCGTTATAGGGGACCAGGTCCCCCGAGTCCCCCCGTTCCTAAATTGGGACTGGGAAGGAGAGACGGCTCGAATTTGGCGGGAAGTACGGCGATTTCTCCCATGGCCCCCAACTTCCGCAAGCGAATACCACCCCGAGCTTTAATTCGAGGGGGTAACGTTCCCCGACCTGGAAGAATCAATACGTCATCCAGTGGGGCAATACGTAGAGCGACGGGGAGACGTCCGCCCGGGGACGCTCGACCAAGATCTCCTTAGGAATCGCATCCCGGAAGTCATCGGAATAGTGGGTAGCCGCCGCCACGGTCCGGAAAAAAGTTCCATGCCTGCGGTTGAATATGTTCGATCGCGGCAAGCGGGGAAACCGAGGGGGCGGAAATCGCTGGCAAGAGATCACGCTTGGTTTGAACTCACGAGGTCATCGGGCCGCACCGGAGGCAGGCCGAACTGTTCCGGATGATCTACGAGAGGGCGCGCTCCCTCTTGGGTCGCGTAGTAAACGAATCCCCAGTTTCCCGTGAACCAGACGTTTCTGCCGGTCCCCATCCATCGCCTGACCGCGGTGCGCGCCAGTTCCCGGTAACACCCCGCAATCTCATAATCCGCCGACGCCAAGGAGAAGCCCAAAAAGGTCGAAAGAACCAAAAGACAAACGCGCCCTCGGCTCCCTAATCCTCCCTCCTCCAGCCATGCGGCGAGGAGCAGCGTCAACGGAACCATGAAGAGGAGGAGATGACGAATTGCCTGGAAAGGCACGCTCGTGACATTGAACAGGAAGAGCAAGGCGATCCAAACCAAAAGAAACGACTTCGGAACCAACGGGAGAAACGACCATTGGCCGCTCCGCTTCCCCGCGAACGCCCACAGCGTGATCGATCCAAGGAGGATCCATCCATTCATGGAGAAGAGGAGGAGAAAGGCTTGTTGGAAGGGAAAGGGAGTCCATCCCTCGCGGGCGGAAAGCTCCAGCATCTGCCACAGATCGACGGCGGACAGAATCCCTGCAACGATCACCACGCCGATCAGCGGGATCCCTCGCCGCCAGCCCTGCCGAAGGAGTAGAAGGGGAAGCACGGGCCCCAAAACGCAGACCGAGCCGATGGCGCGCACCGTGATCAGAAGTCGCGCTGGCCAGTAGATGACGTCAAAAAACACCCCATGCGACGCCATGTGCGACGAGCGATAGAGGAGCAAATTGTGGCCCAGGTACGCCGCCAAGGTTACTGCGGGGAGGATCAATGCAACCAGTGTCCCGCGCCGGCGCGCCAAGAGAGATCCCAAGGCAAAGAGGGGAAGGAGCATGCCTCCCGTATACTTCGTAAGTATCGCCAGGGCCGCGAAGAATCCCGCCAGCCACGACCAGCCGTTTTTCGAGGTCTCCCAGGCACGGCACTGGAATTCGACGCTCCAGGTCGCGAATGCCAATAACGGGCATTCCAGCATGAGATTTTGGCCGGGTAGGAAAAACGGGGACCAAAGCACCATCGCGACCACCCAGACGGGGTGCGAACAAAAACGCCGCGCAAGCGCCAAGAGCCCGAATCCCGCAAATAACACGAATGAGCTTTCGAGCAGGTGCAGTTTCCACTCGGCTCGATCCGGGGCAAGAAAGTGGATCGTCAACGCGAGCACGTACTTCCAAAGCGGCGGATTGAAGTCGATGTCAAAGAGGGGGGCCGGCTGACCGTCCGGAGCATCCCACAGGACGTTGCCATGGTACGCGTCATGACCGTTGAGGATTTGATAAGCCCCTTGCAAATACAAGATGTCGTCGACGTGGTAGGCCTTGTTGAGAAAGGGAATTGTAGCCAAGAGCACGATCAAGCAGACGCCGACGTATTGGCTCCACCCGACGGGCGTTTTGCGCCAAGCCGAGGGATCGAACGGCCTGGGTTCGACCTTGGCGGCCTGGACCGTCGCGTCCATCGAGGCTAAGGGAGTGACGGATCCGTTCACTTACCGAACGTCCTTGCGTGAAGCGAGTATTCGGGCGTAGGTGGCCACCGCCTCCGCATATCCCTCCGCGGACAAGGCATTCGGGTTGGCGGCGCGAACATGGGCGACGGCATCGTCCGCGGAAAGCCCTTTTCGAGTCACCAGGTAACAGGCCAGAACCGCGCCCGTGCGATCGCAACCGTAATGGCAATGGACAAGGACTTTCGTCCCTTGATTCCGATGTCGATCGATGAATTCGACGACCAGAGGCATCACCTCGACGAATCGTTCGCGGTCTGGTTCCGTTTCCAACAGGATCATCGGTTGCTGGACGGGGAGTACTTCAATGCCCGCGCCGCGGAGTTCCCCCATGCGAATCGGACCGGCGAGAGACACGATCGCGCGGATTCCCGCGGCAGCTAAATCCGCGGGCTTCCAAGGGCAGCATTCCGGCCCTGGACGACCCGCCAATTCGTTCTCGATGACCCAATAGACATGCTGCAAGAATGCATCCTTCTCGGCTGAAAGTCGCAGATTCCACTCGAACGGTCATTCGCAAGGAAACCTTCCCGTCTCGCGTTCGCCACGCGGCTTACCGATGGGAGACAGGTTTCACTCCAAGTCGCTTCGTACGAGTGTAACGGTTTCACTGCCACATTCGAGAGCCGATTCTTTACCGATGAAGGATTGAAGGATCGGAAGGCGGTCAAAGGTTGTCAGGAAGAAAACATCTCCATGGCCATTGAATTCGGGAACAACACGGTTCGCCGACGGTGCCGTGGACCGCGCCGCGAACGAGCCCTTGTCCGACGGTCAGTAACCGGACGTAGGTCCGCTTCCCGCGAAGATTCGCTCGTCCAGGTCCAGTCGCCGAATCACTTGCGGATGACGATTGTCCAACTCCGACCGATTCGATTCCCGAACGTCGCGGGGCTGAGTCGCCGTTTTTTGGGGTCGCCGATTTCCGGACTGGCCGTTGATCAACATGGCCAAAAGTTCGACCCAATGGGTGAGCTCTTCCGCTTGAGCCGACAATTCTTCACTCGAGGCGGCAACTTGCTCCGTCGTCGCGGCATTGGATTGCGTCACCTGATCCATGTCCGACATGGCGGAACTGATCTGGTCAATGCCCTGAGCCTGCTCTTTGCTCGCGGTCGCAATATCGGCTATATGCGCGGTGATCTGCGTGACCAGGTCGGCGATGTTTTCCAGAACATTGGCGACTTCATCGGACACGGCAACGCCGCTCTCGGCACTGTGGATGGACTCATCAATGAGTGCGCCGGTGGACTTGGCGGCATCCGCGCTCCGTTTGGCCAGGCCACGAACTTCCTCCGCCACGACCGCGAAGCCACGTCCCGCGTCGCCCGCGCGGGCGGCTTCCACCGCGGCATTGAGCGCGAGCAGGTTCGTTTGAAAAGCGATTTCGTCAATGGTTCTTACGATCGATGCCGACTTGTCCGAGCAATTCTTGATCTCCGACATCACCGCCGACATCCGCGAGAGAGCGTTTCGTCCCGATTGCGTGGCTTGGCGAGCCTTGGTCCCCATCTTGTCGACTTGCTCGACGCTTTCGGCATTTCGTCGGGTTCGGGAGGCTAATTCCGCGAGCGAAGCAGACGTTTCCTCCAGTGCAGCCGCCTGGCTACAGGTACCGTCCGACATCCGAATGCCCGCCTCGGCCAACTGTGCCGCGGCGCCCGAAACTTCGCTGGATCCATGGAACAAGGAACCGGCCAGTCGCGTTAAGGGGCTTTCAATGCTCCGTCGCACGACGACGAAGAGTAAAACCCCCATCGCGAGAAGACCACCCAACGTCACCGTCCCCGCAACCGCCAGGTTTGCCATCAAGTCCCGATCGGCTGCGTCGAGCGACTGAATGACTTCGAAGGCGCCGTGAACTTCTCCCGCCTTCCATCCCTCCATCGGCCCGCCGGTGATGTCGGTTCCCGCATCGTTGCCCCAAAGTGCCATTGACGTCTCGGGATCGCCGTGGCAGGCAAGGCAACTTGCCGTCAATTTCACGGGTCGAAAAAAGCGAATGGAATTCGTCTCGCGATCGATGACGTGGTATTCGCCGAGCCCTTGCTTTTCAAAAGCCTTTATTGCCGATGCTTCGATCTCGTCCGGTTCGTTGGCCGGGTTGCGAGGCTGGAATTTGGGAACCTTGAAGATATAGCCTCCTTCTTTTGCCTTGAGCAACGCCGTGTTCCAAGCCGTGACCACCGGAACGGCGGCGAGAACTTTGTCTTCTTCTCCTTTTTCCGCCCAAGTTTTTAGCATGGCGCTGGTGAAGAGACCCATGCGCCACTTTTCGTCCATCTGCTCGCGCGCCGCCTCGGCGGAGAGAATGATCGCCCGCGACTTCTCGACGTATCTTTCCACCACATCGTCGCGCATCTGCCGGACGTAGAGTCCGAATAGCATTGCCACGAGAATCCCCGGCAACAGCAGGCCGATTACCATGATTCTCCGACGAATCGACCAGTCCCTGACGCGCATGAATGTCTCTCCCGTTTTCGCGATCTCGATTTCCTGCCGAGGCAGGTCCCGTTCCTTCTTGTTGCCAAGGCGAAAAAGTGCTCATGTTCGATGGTGCTCGAACCAAGTCGTCGATTTTTGGTAAATCGGTTCTATCCAGCAGATCATGGAGGTCCCTGGTTCGGCCAAGCCACAAGGGTGAATTGCGGATCGACGCCATCCGGTTCGATGGACCAGGGAAAAGTGTTGCGCGCGGATGGAACTATCGAGCTTCAGAAAAGATATCCATTCCGAGCGGCAATAGGTTCGGCGCGTTCAAGCGTGTGAACATTTCGGGCTTTGCTGCTGGTCTTCACGCACTGAAGCTTAGAATGCAATGAGTTCACTTGTGCGCGAGGCGAACGCAAATTCACGTTCGGGAAACCCCTCGTGGCCTCGGGGCTGCCTGACGTTCCAGTTCGGTTAAAATCCTACTTCCGCCTGCGAGTTTGCAAGGTTCACAAGGATCAAAAGTTAGGCGTCTTGAAAGGAAAGAAGCGATCAACCGTGGCGTGAATGGCGCGCTTCGTGAGTATTTTCCTTATCCCGAAGCGTGAGCCATGGTTCTTCCTGGGAAACGTCCACCAAGGCTGGCCCCGTGAATTTCGCCGGAGAGAGTATGGCGAGAAAGA
The DNA here is from genome assembly GCA_046350335.1 of Planctomycetota bacterium. Classification (GTDB taxonomy): domain Bacteria; phylum Planctomycetota; class Planctomycetia; order Kolteriales; family Kolteriaceae; genus JAXMAQ01. The sequence continues at coordinate 139,722 of JAXMAQ010000001.1, read as the reverse complement.
CCAGCGGCTCAAGGAAAGGGTTGTACGTGCCGTGAACCACGTTCACGGGGATATGCGCGATCTCGCCAGCACGCAAGCGGCGACATTCTTTATCGACCCATTGCTCCGCCTGGCCCTCCACGACGTAGATGATCTCCTCCATGGCCGGGTGACGATGAAACGCGTGGCCTGTTCCCGCAGGCATGCGCACCCGAACCAGCATCAATTTATCCGCGTCCACCAGGCCGGGTCGGCAAAGCCATTCGTGCGGCCCCCAAGGCAACTCTTCGACTTCCAACTCCGCCTCCGTCACGAAACGGCGCGCCGAGCTTTCACTCATCACGTTTTCTCCAACTTGCCGGTCTTGCTTAATGTTTCATCGGATACGTCGTGCGCTCGCCGACGCGACCATCAAGCTTCAGAAAAGAAATCTCGCATCGAGCGGTCGCCTGGAGTGTCCTGTCGCAATTCGCACCGACCCCCGAGATGGTTATTCCGAGCGGCGATAGTGAGGTATCGCTATCCTTTCTCCAACAGTTCGCCGTCGAGCCACAGTCCGTGAAAGCCAAAGGGAATGCGGGCGGGAATGAGGACTCGCGCGGCCGGGGGCGCGGTGAAATCCTTGCAATCGACCAACACCAGTTCACTCGTGCCGTGGTTTTGATCGAAGACGTAAGTCGCCAGGTATCCGTCATCCTCGTCTCGGCCGCCGACGCGAGGAATGAAGACTCCCTCGCCACCCAATCGGCCTGGCCCAAATTCGTGGCGTTGATTCGTCCCTTTCAACAAGTCGTATTTGATCATGCCGTCCATCCGCAAGGGCATGCAATAGCCATAACGCATCGCGCGTCCCATGCGACGTTCGTCGAAACGGGGAAACTCCGCGGGGGCCTCGTCGAGGACCTCCTCGCGCGTCGTACCATCCGCGAGATGGAAGCGCCATCGATAGAGCCTGCCCTTGGGTCCATCCAGCAATGGATTGCCGCCACCCGACGCCTGTTTTCCCACTTGCACGGCGTCGGGATATTCGTCCATCCGGCAAGCGAGGAGCACGACCTCGTCGCCGTCTTCGTAGGCGCCCAACGTATGGAAGACGAAACAAGATTTGCCTTCGAACCAGCGAATCTCGTCTCCCTTGCCATGCCGTTTCAGCAAACCGAATCGTGAAGGAGACTCGGGGTCGAATCGCATGCCGATTCCGGGCGCCCGCTGTTTCCCCTTGCCCGCGCCTCCGCCGAACGAAGCGGGAAGGTCGAGAAAGATCGAGTAGTTTTCCGTGATGGCGAAATCGTGCATCATGACCGGCTTTCGCAGCCGGATCGTTTCCGTTCGCACGATCTGCCCATCCCGGTCCGCGACGCTGTAACGCGCCATCGGCGCGATCGTCGAATAACCGAAGAACATCATTTCGCCCGTTTTAGGGTCGATCTTGGGATGGGCAGTGAAGTTGTGTTTTAGCTTGCCATCGAAGGTATAGGGCCCAACCGTGTCGAGAGAGGGTACTTTGACCTCATGCGGCTCTCCCCCCTCCCAAAGCGCGAGCAGGCGCCCGTCATGCCAAACTAACGCCGTGTTCGCGGCATTCTTGAAGGGCGCCTTGCCTTGGAAGACCTGACTGAGATCAATCGGATCCGCCAGGCCGCCATACAGCGATTTGCCCGCCTTCTTCTCCTCTTCCCAACCAGCCGTGCGGACGTAGCGATTTCGATAGGACGCCTTGCCGTCCGCGATTCGCACGCCATGGAGCATGCCATCGCCGTCAAACCAATGGTAGTTCCCTTTGGGCGGGAACTGGGGATTGGGACCCGTACGGACGAACATGCCGTTCAGCTCGACCGGCAGTTGTCCAACGACCTCCAGGCGGTCGAAGCTAACTTCCTCTTTGACCGGGGCGAAGTTCCCCTGGAGAAATGGGCTGAGGTTGGCGTCTGGGGCGCCATTCGCTGCCAAAGCGAGCTTGCTCCAATGACCCGACGCCATCAACCAACCGGCTGACGCGCTGATTCGCAGATATTCCCGCCGTGACAACATGATCGATGTCTCCTTACTCTTGCTACCTGTCGGTTCATGGTGGGCGATCCCCGTCCATCGCCGATCGGATGGCCGGATACTCGACGCCATCAAGGCTGTTTCCGAACCGCAATAAGGTGATGCTAGCGGGTCGCGGGCGTGACGAGTAGTTGTTCACGGCGGGAAAGCCACGCGGCTTATCGGCCGCGGCAAACAATCCTTGAGAATCCATGCGGTGCCGGCATGGTGCTGGAGCATTTAACCGACGCCCCGTGGGGGCCGTTCCCATCTAGAAACGATCCCCACGCACCAAGGTGATAAGCAATCGCGGCGATCGTTAGCGAGCGTTCTTTCTCATGCGTTTGCCGCGCGCCATGATCAACGCCAGGCCGGCGGCGCCCGCGAGCACGAAGCTGCTAGCCTCGGGAACGGCAGTGAAACCGACCTCCGCGCTCGTGTACAGAATCAATTGATCTCCCGCGCCACGCAAATCGAAGGAGAAATAGGCTCCGACCGCAGGGTTCGTCAACGGGCTGGCAATCGGGGTTGGGCCATGCGTGACCAAGGGATAAGGGAGCGGCACGCTGGAAGCGGGAAGAAAGGGATTGGTATAAGGAGGCGGGCCAGGGACAGGCAATGTCGTGATCTGTCCGCTGACATACCCCTGCCACTGCAGGATCGAATCCTGGGCGACTGGAACTGCCGCCGCCGTCGCGTGCCCGACGTACGCGTCGAGGGAATCCGCCGCGATGATCCCATTGAACGTTCCAGGAAAGAAATGGGAGAAGTCGATGTCCATCACTCCCGCACTCGCGATCAACGCTTCCGCGGTGAAGTTGGTCAAGCGGAGGTTCGCGTTTGGGCTGCCGATCAACGAGACCTGGTTGGGGCCCGCCAATAGATCGAGTCGACCGATCAACGAGTAATTGCCGACGACGGTGTTGAAATCCAGAATGCCGATAAGGGGATTCAAGTCTCCCAAGCCGTTATCGTTGATGGTAAGGGCCCCGAAGTTGAAATCGATCATGAGGGCGTTCGCGGACGAAGCCATCGACAGAAACAAACCGAGGACGGCGGAAAAAAGAATCCCTGGATGACGACGTTGCCGAGGGGTGATATGCGAAGACCCTGTACCGTTCATGGCATGCCTCCCGAATCGTTGAAGTGGTGACCCGCAGGCGAGAATTGCCGCTGGAGCTTGGCGCTTCGCGGTCCCAATGTCAAGACAATTCGACGATGAAACATGCTTCTTTTCGCCTTTGCGATAGGACTCGTACGTGGAAAGAAGAAATCGCCGCGGATGCCGTCGAATCGGTATCGGCGCAGGTTCCTCTTGGGAATGCGAGTTCAGGAATCCGAGTTCATGCTGGAGTCATGGGAGTAAACCGACTAGAGTGCTCGAACCTTCGGGTGGCCGCAGGAACAGCAGCATCGGCAGGTCGTGACGACGCGGGTGTGGTCCCCTTTTGACCCAGGGTGAACACGGATGGCGAAAAAGACGACTTCCAAGAAGCGGAACGACGCGGCGAAACGCCCCACGAAAGCCGACAAACGCACGATCGAGCAATATTCCCACGGGGACAAATCGCGAGTCAATAATCCCCCCGTCGGACTCGTCACTCCTTCGAGCGATCCGCTGGAGACCGTGAAGAAAACCTACGCCTACGATCCCAATTTGGAACCGCAACTTGTTTGGACCTGCAAGGCCGAGCGAACTAGTTTCGAGGTTCCGACCGTGAGCCTACACGTCCCCGAGCATATCGACCCAAAGACCATCGAAGAGTCGGCGAATCGCAACGGCGAGATGGAAATCAAATCGCGAATCAGGTGGATTCGAAGGAAGTGGACTCGAGTATGAATGCGGAAGAAAGTCGGTCGAATAGCCATTCTTCCGCAGATTCCGCAGAAGACGCAGATTTGAATCGAATTCCAGGAGCGATCGCGTTGTTAGCTCGCATTTAATCGGTGTAATCTTGTTATTCTGCGGATGATTCTATTTCCCGCACCGGAAAGTCTAACTGTTGAACTTTGGTGGTACATCGCTTGGTTTCGGACTTGTTCACGCGATGGCCGAACAATTGCGAGAAGACTTCGCGCGGATCCTGTTCGTGCGGGAAAGGGAAACGTTGGCGGTTTGGCCGAGTTCCTGCTTCCCTGGACGAAATGACCGTTGCGTTCCGGCGGAGTAGACTTCCCTCAAGGCGAATACGTCGGGTAATCGGTGTACCCTTCTTTGTCATGGGTATAAAAGGTTGTGGCGTTCCAGGGGGCCAGCGGCGCGTTGTTTTGAAACCGGCTTGGCAAGTCGGGATTGGATATGAACAGCTTTCCAAACGCGACCGCGTCGGCTTCGCCGTTGGCGATCGTCTTTTCCGCGGTCTCCCGCGTGAAGCTTTCATTGACGATGTAGACTCCGCCGAACGACTCCTTTAGCGCCGGCCCGAGGCGCGGAGGGTCCAAGGACTCCCGCGCGCAAAGAAAAGCAATCCCGCGCTTCCCCAACTCGCGCGCGACATACCCGAAAGTCTCCGCCGGGCTGCTATCCCCCATGTCGTACATGTCGCAGCGGGGGGCCAGGTGCATGCCGACGCGGCCGGGGCCGAAGATGGACACGACGGCGTCCGTGACTTCGAGCATGAGCCGAGCCCGATTTTCGATCGATCCTCCGTACTTGTCGTCCCTCTTGTTGCTGCCGTCCTGGAGGAACTGGTCGATGAGGTAACCGTTGGCGCCATGGATTTCGACGCCGTCGAAGCCGGCATCCTTGGCGTTCACTGCCCCTTTGCGAAACGCCTCGACGACCTCCGCGACCTCGTGGGTTTCCAAAGGCCGAGGCGTCACGAAGGGACGTTGTGGACGCAGCAGGCTTACATGCCCCTTGGGCGCGATTGCGCTCGGAGCGATCGGGGGTAGTCCGTCAAGGAAGTAGGGATCGGAGATCCGGCCGACATGCCAAAGTTGCAGGAGCATTCGCCCCCCCGCCGCGTGCACCCCCTCCACTACCTGTTTCCAGCCGTCCGTCTGCTCCTTGGTCCAGATGCCGGGCGTGTTCTCGTATCCGACCCCGTGGGGCTCGACCGACGTCGCCTCGGAAATGATCATTCCCGCCGAGGCCCGCTGAGTGTAATAGTCACGCATCAAGGAATTGGGAATGCGTCCCGGCACGGTCGCGCGCCGGCGGGTCAGGGGGGCCATGATGACGCGGTTGGGAAGCCGAAGTTCGCCGATGACTATCGGGTCCATCAATCCTGGCATGCAGTCGCTCCGATCCGATCGTGCGCGTTTTCCACCTGCAGGCTGAGTCTATGGCTCGCCTTTCGCAGGACCAGTCCGAACGAGACGCGCGCGGCGACCCTCGACATTCTCCGCTGCAGGTCCGCGATCTGATTTCGACATTCGGTACGTTGGAACGCTGGCCTTCCGATTGGGGACTACGCGGCATCGAAGTGATAACGATGGCACACCCGGAGGTAACGTGCGACTGCCTTTCCAGGTAGCCGTCCGGTCAATGTGGTCAGACGGGTACGCGGTGTAGGCCCTTCCAGGGTAACGCAGCCAGGAGCGATTCCTGTTTGAACCTATTGGGACTACTCATCCGGTTTCCTCAAAATGCGGGCCATGTCTTGATTGACCTTCCAGCCGCCGGGACTCGGATCGCCACCGAGTTGAAAAGTCGAGTTGCATGCTGCTACGCGGAGGGTTTCGGAAACGAATAGATCTCCATCAGAGAGGGAGGGACGGAAAGCGTCGAAGACCTGATTTCGCCGAGCATCATATGCTACGCAGATACCAACGTTTCGACTCAGATGGAGGCCCAGGGCCCATGGGCTTCGGAATCTGTCAATGAATTCTTTGTTCCAGAAATACAATCGTTGAGATCGACCTCCTTTCTTTTGGTGGATCAACAAAGTCGTGGTTGGAAAATCAGGGGCTCGAAACTCGATCATCCAACATCCCCTCGATAGATCGCGGATAGAGCTGCAATAAAACTCGAATGAATCGATGGCAATATTCAATTCCTGAAATCGCTCCGGACGAACGGATCCCTCAAAAAGTTCTCCTTTTAGGGCATGGTCCAACGTGATAATCGTCAGGGCCGAGTTCTTAATGTAGCTCTGTTGCGCTACGTGATGGAAACTTTCGCTGATGGCGAGAAAAAGGCACCAAGCAACGCTGGCCGCCACTACAGTAGACGCGATCAGAAGCTTTCGAGCTTTCGTCATGCTGTACCATCAATAAGTAAAAGCCAGAAATCGAAGGTTGCGAATGGAGAACCACGCGTTGTCCTATCTTTGGGGCTCCGTCCGATTCAAATCCAATTCAAAACATGACAAAAAGCAAGGATGGCTTTTGGGACGACTTATAGCCAACCGCCAACGCCATTATTTTTTGAAGCGGCATTAGCGTCGGACGATCGGGTCTAGATTGGCGATTGGGTCGCGCGTGTTTTTCCCCATGCGATAGGAAACGCCAGCGCCAGTGAAGTAATCGTCGGCTGCGTTATTCCAGCCGACGCCGGCACGGATATCGAACTGCAGGTTACGGGTCACTTTGTAGGTGAATCCGCCGTCGGCGTAGTACTGCGGCTTGACGCCGGGATCGACGCTTCCGGTCGGCATGAACCAGAACGTTTCAGTGTAGGCGCCCAGCTTTTCTGTAATGGCATAGTTCACCGTGAGCGATTGAGCCAATTCGAGGTACGAGTGGCAGGCGTCGTCGAGCGAGCGATTTCCCTGCGTGCTTCCACCAAAGGAAATACATTCGTTTACGTCCCAGCCGTAGAGCCAATTAAGGCCGGGCATTACTTGTCCGCCGCAATCGTCGTCATCGACGGTCGGTAGCGTGGCCTGGGGCACGAGCGCCATTTCCGGTAGCACTCCTGACTGTTCCGTCAGCCCGAGCTTGGCTCCGATATAGAGATCCTCCGGGCCTTTTCCCGTCAAAGGCGCGAGCGCCGATAACTGCTCATGGTCGACATAGTTTTGAGCCATCCGCAACTCCAGCCATTCCCGAACCCCCACCCGCAATAATGCTTCCGGCAGGGAGTGGATTCGCGTGTTCACTCCCGCGGCGGTGTCGCGAATGTAGGTATATCCCGATTCGATTTGCCAACGCCCCCGGCCCACGGTCGACGAGGCTTCCGTAAAGTCTGGCCGATCCGTGACGATTTCGTCCTCGAGTCCCTCGGCCGACTCATCATCCTGTTGGTTGAACCAACGAAACAGCGTGCGAGCCTCCCGCTCGACCTCCGATCGCGCATCGGCTGGCTCGATCGAGACCGAATTCAATTCCTCCGTCCAAGCGTTCCCTGCGAGGCAAAAGAGTACAAACGCCGTTAAACAAAGTCCGTTCACAAAACCTAGTTGCCGTCGGTTCGGTAAATCATCCTCCGTTGGTTCGCTCTCCCAGCCTGAAGGCATGAGTTGACCCATCTTTCTATGAAATAGGACAATAGAACATTTTTTAGAGTGCAAAAGTCCATTCTTTCACGGTTGGTATCGAAAGTTTGTCTATTCAAAAATCAGTTTTTCAAACAACAATTCTTCAAATAGGTGACATTCAAAAATGAGGACTGGAAATGCGGTTGTCTCACGCGAGGATGCTGGTGACCACTTCGCCGGCGACGTCGGTGAGGCGGAACTCGCGGCCGTTGTATTTGTAGGTGAGTCGCTTGTGGTCCATGCCGACGAGGTGCAGGATGGTGGCGTGCAGGTCGTTGACGCTGACGCGGTTCTCGACCGCTTTGTGGCCGATCTCGTCGGTGGCGCCGTGCGAGACTCCTCCCTTGACGCCGCCGCCAGCGAGCCAGACGGTGAACGCGTGGGGATTGTGGTCCCTGCCGGTCCCTCCCTTTTGCACTAACGGCAGTCTGCCGAACTCGCCTCCCCAAATCACCAAGGTGGAATCGAGCAGACCCCGCTGCTGAAGATCGGTGAGCAGGGCGGCGATCGGCTGGTCGGTTTCCCCCGCGAAGCCGCGATGATTGTCGACGATATTCTGGTGGCCGTCCCAGCTCTTCTCGTTTTCCATGCCCCCGCTGAAGATATGAACGAACCGCACGCCACGCTCGACCATTCTTCTTGCGACGAGACATTGCCGCGCGAAATGCGTCGCCTTCGGATTGTCCATGCCATAGAGGGATTGAATCGCCATCGGCTCGCGATCGACGTCGAACGCCTCCGGAGCCGCCGTTTGCATGCGATAGGCGAGCTCGAACGACTCGATGCGCGCGGAAAGTTCCGCTTCACTGGCGCCTAACGGCGGCGCCTCCTTGGATAATCGGGCCAAGAGGTCAAGCTGTGCCCGCTGGTGGCGATCGGTCAAATCCTCGCTTCGATAAAGATCGTCGATCGGCGCGCCGTTGGGCTTGAGCGCGGTTCCCTGATAAACACCAGGCAGGAAGCCGGACCCCCAATTCAATGAATGCCCTTTGGGCAGCCCGCGGCCGAGCGTGTCGTACATCACGACAAACGCGGGGAGGTTCTGATTCTCCGTTCCCAATCCATACGTCACCCACGAACCGACGCAAGGGAATCCCATCCGCGCCATTCCGGTGTTCATTTTAAACAGGGCGGGGGAGTGATTATTGGAATCGGTGTAACAGGACTTGAGGAACGCCATCTTGTCGACGTGTTGGGAGAGATGGGGAAAAATGTCAGAGACCCAAGCTCCGCTTTCGCCATGCTGTTTCCAGGCAAAAGGGGACTTCATGATCGGGCCGACCTGGTCGGTAAAAAAACCCGTGTTGGCGTCAAATCCCTTCAGCTCCTGCCCATCCCGTTTGGCGAGTTCCGGCTTGTAGTCCCAGGTGTCGACCTGACTGGGTCCTCCATTCATGAAAAGCCAGATCACCGATTTCGCTTTGGCGGGGAAGTGTGGTTTTCGACTACCGAGTGGAGCCGCCGAGTCCGTCGTGCCTGCAAGCAGGCCTTGTTGATCGAGCAGTCCCGCCAAAGCGAGCAGTCCGAAGCCCCCTCCCAATTGGCCGAGAAACGCCCGGCGGTGCGGGAACACCGGTGACGGGGGCGCGAAATAGCTTGGAATCTTCATAAGTTCCTCGGCGTCAATCGATGTAAACGAACTCATTGAGACAAAAAAGAGTCTGACAAAAATCGGTGAGCGCGTCATCCCTCGGCTTGTCTCGCTTCTCGTCGGCGTAAGCGGCCGTTTGAAAATCCACGAACTGGAGGGCGGCGGACAACTCCGCGGACCGAGGGGGACGGCCCAGTGCCATGCGGTAGGCACGATTCACCGCTTCCTCCGTTGACATGGAATCCTCCGGTGCGACGCGGGCCGCGAACCGTCTTGCTAGTTCTCGGACCTTGGGGTTATTAAGTAGAAGCAACGCCTGAGGCGCGACGGTGGTGGTGGCGCGGTCGGCAATACCCGTCAAAGCGTCGGGCGCGTCAAAGGCGAGCATCATGGGAATCAGTTGGCTCCGTTTCACCGTCAAATAGATGCTCCGCCTAGGGCTCGCCATGTCCAACGTTCCGGGGCCGAACAGGGTTGGATCCAAGGTGCCACTGACGAAGAGGAGTGAATCCCGTATGGCCTCCGCTTCGAGCCTTCGCGATTGCCAACGTGAGTATAGGTGGTTCTCGGGATCGGCGTTGATTGCCGCTTCGTTGGCGCGCGATCGCTGCGCGTAGACGGCGCTCGTGACGAGGAGTTTGTGAATTGGCTTAAGCCGCCACCCGTTTCGGATCAATTCTCCCGCCAGCCAGTCGAGGAGTTCGGGATGCGTCGGCGGTGCCCCGCGCGTGCCAAAATCGCTGGGGGTGGCGACGATTCCTTTGCCGAAATGATGTTGCCAAAGCCGGTTCACGATGACGCGGGCAAGCAAATTGCCGGCTCCGGTTTCCGTATCCGTCAACCAGTTCGCCAGGCTCGCGCGTCGGAAGGAGGAAGAGGACCCCGATGGTGGTGAAGTCATCCGATGACGAAGGGAGCCGTCCTTGGGCATGAGCACTTGCAGACCAAGTTCCGCCACGCCCTCTTTGTGATGGATCTCGCCTCGCCGGAGGAAGAAGGTCTGTTCGAAAAAGTCCTGTCCTTGACTGTGAAGCCGCAGCGGAGGCAATCCCTCGCCGGAAACGAGGACTTTGGTGAGGTTCGGCTTGGGTTCCCCTTTGGCATGTTCTTGGACTCGCTCATTCAGTTTCCGCCATTCTGGATCGATCGTGCAATACCACTGGTGAAGCTTTTGAATCTCTTCGGGGAGTGCGTCGTTCGGCAGGTTTATCCAGGGCGGCGAGCAGCGAATCCGGCATGCCGGGCGGCGGATATCGGGCAACTCTTGGGATGATGTAATCGACAGCCGGAATCGGCCGATGTTGTGGCCGGTATTCCCCTTGAATACCAAGCTCACGGCGAGGATGGAACCCTCGGCGAGCCCAACGGGCGTTTCGAACCGGAAAATCGCCGCGTGATCCTTGCCGAACTCCGGGTCGACCGCCCAGCCCGACGTATCGGTTCCATCGATGGTGGCGGCGACGGGCAATCCCTTTTGTTCAAAAGTCGCGGACGCGGACGCGATTTTCCATGGGGTCGACTTGCCCTCTTTGGAAGAGGCGACCGTGACTTTGACATCCGTGAGCGCGAAGTTGCCATTCTCGGCCCGGCCGGGACCGCTCTTGACCATGGAGGGGTCGGCGAGTGCTTCAAGCCGCAGAGCCGTGATATTGGACGATCGCGCGGTCGCGATCAACGTGTAGGTATCGAATTTGCCATTTTTGCCAGTAACGAGAACGGACCCATCCTTTTGGGGAGTGAATGTCGCGCCGGCCTCGGAGGTCATTTGCTCGAGTTCAAGGTACCGCCAGGCGACCGGATCTTGGGGAGGGCGGTTTGCTTCCCATTGCCGGAAACGTTCGGGGATTTTCTCTTGGGTGTACCGCTCCACCGCGGCTTGCAACGGGGCATGTTCGGCATCGAATTTCTTTTTCGCCGCCAGGTACTTTTCCGGCTGCAAGTCGAACTCGCGCTCGCTGCGAACGGTGGTCGTAAAAGCCGAGAGCAGTCGATAGTAGTCCGCTTGAGGAATGGGGTCATACTTGTGGTCGTGGCAACGGGCGCAGCCGATGGTCAGGCCGAGCATTGAGGTCCCCACGGTGGCGAGCATGTCGTCCATTTCATCGTAGCGGTGCTTTTCAACCTCGTTTTTGGTGATTTGGGTGCTGTGAACTCCGGCCGCGAGGTAGCCGGTCGCCATCCAGGCGAGAGGATTGTCGGGCTCGAATTCGTCCCCCGCGATCTGCAGCCGCACGAAGCGGTCGAACGGCATGTCCTCATTGAACGCCTGGATCACAAAATCGCGGTAGTGGTAGGCGGTGGGTCGGTCATAATCGTGTTCGAAACCATGGCTCTCTCCCCAGCGCGCGATGTCGAGCCAATGCCGGGCCCAGCGCTCGCCGTATCGGGGACTTGAAAGTAAGCGGTCGACGACCCTCGCGAAGCTCTCGGCACTTTCATCCGCGAGAAACGCTGCTTGCTCTTCGAGCGTCGGGGGAAGTCCCGTCAAATCCAGAGTAACTCGACGCAAGAGCGTCCGCTTGTCCGTTTCGGGCTGGGGGGAAAGGTTCTGTTCGAACAGCTTCTGTTGGATGAATGAGTCGACGGCGGATCGGGACCAGGGAGCGCTGTTGGTATGGGGAACTTCAGGTTTGGCGAGGGGCTGAAAGGACCAGAAGTTGCGTGCCTCGTCGGAAACTTTCCGTTTGGTCCAGGATTCGGGGGAGGATCCATCAGGGATCAGCGGACCATCGTAGGGGGCGCCATTATCGATCCAGTCGGCGAGATGTCTGATGGCGGCATCGTCAAGCCGATTGGCATCCATGGGCATTTTGGGCTCTTGCGAGTGAGTGACTAACGAATAAAGGAGGCTTGCCCGGGTATCTCCCTTGACGATGGCGGGTCCTTGCGTGCCTCCACGGAGGACGGAGTCTCGATTTCGCAGGTCCAATTCCGCTTCGGTCGCCTCGCCCCCATGGCAACGGAGGCAATGCTGCACAAGGATTGGGCGGACGTGCTCGCGAAAGGTCTTCAGGCCGGCGGCCAGTTTTTCAGCATGCGTTGCATCAAACGCATCCGTTGCTGCGGAAGTGGGCACTTCCTCCGCGTTGATGGTTGCGAGCCCCTGAGATAGCAGTAGCGCGAAGATTCCCATCGGCAGTGTTCGCATGAGCAGTCGTCCAGGAAACGGAGGGATGGCACCGGCAGCGGATGCAAATAAATCGCGCCTGTCGCCGGGCCGACGCGGGTGCAGGGACCACTTCATCGACTGTAGCGGAGTCGAGTGTGAAACGTCAATGAAAAACGAAAACGGCGATGGCTTTGGGGAGCAGTTGGTTTAGGAATAGGGCATCTTCCGTGGCTTCGCCGTTTGGCCAGCTTCTTTCGCGGTGACCATCGAGCGAAAGCGATGGTTCCTGAGAGGCATACTGGACGGCTGGATTCGAGTTTGTCGGCCGACGAGTGTTGATTTTCGAAGGGAATCGGAAGAAGCGGAAGCAAAGAGGTCTCCGGCGCGCATAATACGGCGTGGACAAAGGTAAAATGGGTTGACGTGGTGTGGGGTATTAGTACAAAATTGTCGCTAATCTCGGACTACCGATGCCTCAATTCGAACGCGAAAGACGACGTTCGGCACGAATCGTGCTTGGGCTAAATGGCACGAAAGAGTGGATTTTGCCTCTCACCGCTTTCGAGCGGAGAGAGAAACGACGGGAATCGGGCGTCTCGCGTCGAGTGGACTCCCCGGGCATGCGTCGCTGGCGCTTCTCGGAAATCTGATGGGGTCCACATCAGACAACTCTCACGGGTATGGACACCCCGGCACGCGAGGCGATGGATTCGAGAAAGCAACGTTTGGCGGGACGATGGAGCCAGCCGGACGGCGTCGAGAAGAAAGGTCCCAGTTCCCATGGAGCGGGCCATTTTCGAGATTCGCGGTGCAAGTCCACGACCACGACGCACACACAGGGCCGTCGCGGATGTCGAGGTTGGCTGTGCATGCGACGTGTTTCCGAAGTCAGAACGAGAGAGACACACTTGCGTAACCGGCGTGTAATAGGTTATGATCGATTTTCGATCCTCGAAGCGCAGGTGTTTGTGTTGGTGAATGGCCGAGGCGGATTCCGCGTCGGGCAAGGTGCTTCGCGGTTAGAATGGCGAGGTGACGAAAACATTCCCCCTGCGGCGTCCAACCGTCGTGGTCCTCTTGCCGAAGGTGCATAACTCGTCCTTGACGATGGACGCTGAGCAACACCGGAAAGTTTCCAAGGTTTCGAAAAAAATCTCAGAATTTTCGACACTAAAGCAAGAATGACAGGGTACTGCAAAAGGTCACGGGCAATTGCGCCTTTGTCCGGTGGCCAATGTTTTTTCGCCTATAAAAGTCGATCGGGACGCGTGGCCAACAGGATGTTGCGGATCCTTAGCCGGGACCGGCTTCCATGAGTCCGTAGTGGAAGAGGGCGCAATTCGGATGAGCAATCAGTCAGCAGACATCGCCATCGTCGGCATGGCGTGCATGTTCCCCAAGGCAAACGATCTGCTTGCCTACTGGCGGAACATCGTTCGCCGCGTCGATGCGATTGAAGAGGTCCCGCCCGACCGTTGGAATGTCGACGACTTTTTCTCACCTGATCGGCTTGCTCCTGATCGTACCTATTCCAAGTGGGGTGGGTTTCTTGGAAGCAGGGTTTTTGATCCGATGAAGTATCGGATACCCCCTGCAAGCCTCAAAAGCATCGAGCCTGTTCAGTTGCTGGCCCTCGAAGTTGCGTGGCAGGCGATGGAGGACGCCGGCTATCATCAGCGAGAGTTTCCGCGCGAACGCACCGGCGTGCTCTTCGCGTGCGCCGGATCGCACGAGCTCGGGTCCAGTTACAACTTCCGCACGATGATGCGGCATTTTCTTCCCAAGGTCGAAGGGCTCGACCCTGAAGTCCGCGAGCGGATCTTCGAAAGCCTCGAGGAGCAGCTTCCCGAGTGGACGGAAGACTCGTTTCCTGGATTCTTGATGAACGTGGTGGCGGGTCGGATTGCCCGCGAGCTGAATCTCAACGGGCCGAACTACGTCGTGGACGCGGCTTGTGCCGCCTCCCTCGCCGCCCTTCATGCCGCCGTCGAACAGCTGCGCTCCGGGACCTCGGACATGATGCTGGTGGGGGCCGCCGACGCCACCAACAATCCGTTCTGCTTCATGAGCTTCTCGAAGACGCACGCGCTCTCGCCGCGGGGGCGCTCGCGCCCGTTCGATGAGACCGGTGATGGAATCGGCCTCGGAGAAGGGATCGGCGTGGTCATCCTCAAACGGCTGGCCGACGCCGAGCGTGACGGAGACAAGATCTATGCCGTCATTCGTGGGATCGGCAGTTCGAGCGATGGCAAAAATAAGAGCTTGACCGCCCCCTATCCGCCGGGCCAGATTCGCGCGGTTGAGCGGGCCTATCAGGACGCCGGCTTCTCGCCCGCCTCCGTATCCTTGGTGGAAGCGCACGGCACCGGTACGGTGGTCGGAGACAGCGCCGAGATCACCACCCTCACGGAGGTATTCGGCTCCAGCTCTCAGGAAAAGCAATTTGCCGCCGTCGGCTCGGTCAAGTCCATGATCGGGCACACCAAGACCGTCGCGGGAATCGCCAGTCTGATCAAGACCGCGATGGCCGTCCATCAGCGCGTGCTTCCCGCCACCATCGGAGTCGAACAGCCGACGACGAAAGTCGATTTCACGCAGAGCCCGTTCTACGTCAACACGGAAACCCGCCCCTGGCTGCGCGAGATCCCCAACGAGCCCCGCCGCGCGCGGCGGTCGCGCGTTCGGCTTCGGCGGGACGAACTTTCACGTCGTGCTCGAAGACACGCCTTAAGGACGCGAAAGCCGAGAATCTCGATTTCGTGCCGCGGTCGGCGGAGTTGTTCGTTTTCGAAAGGTCCAACCGCCAGGAAATACTCGCTGCGATCGCGGAACTCGACGGACAATTGAAAGAAGTCGAATCTCCAGAGGTCGCCCAGCTCGCCTATTCGGTCTATTGCGATGAATCGAAGCGTGGCCAAGGGAGCCGCGAATGCCGTCTGGCATTGGTGGCCAGTTCGGTCACCGAGCTGAAACAAAAGCTGCAGAAGACGGCTGGCCTTCTCGCCAATCGCGCCTCGCTGGTCGATCCGAGCGGCGTGTACTATTCGGAAGCGGCGCCGGTTCCTCAGAAGCAAGTTTGCTTCCTTTATCCGGGCCAAGGTTCGCAGACCGTCAACATGATGCGGGAACTCGTGATCTCCTGCCGTTGGAGCCACGAGCTGTTCGAACGGGCGAACGAAGTCTTGGCTCCGTTCCTGGCGAAGCCACTGTCTCGATACATCTTTCCCCCGCCGGTCTTCTCGGACCAGGATCGTCAAAAGCAGTTCGAGGAGCTAAGTGACACCCGCGTGGCACAGCCGGCAATCGGCGTGATCGGCATGTTCTCGACGGAACTGATGCGCAGGTTTGGCGTCCGGCCCGGGGTTTCCGCGGGCCACAGTTTCGGCGAACACGTCGCGTTGCAGGCGGCGGGATCCCTGACGGCGGACGAGCTGTTGCTCCTGTCCGCGGAACGAGGAAAGCTTTGCGAAGCGGCCGGTCGAGTCTCTCCCGGCGGGATGGCCGCGGTCCGCGCGGGATCGGACAAGGCGCAAGCCCTCATTGACGAATTGAATCTGCCGCAGTTGTACCTGGCGAACCTGAACTCGCCCGAACAGACCATCATTGCCGGTCTGGTCTCCAGCGTGGAGACGGCGGTCGAGGAGTTCAATCGCCGAGGAATGAAGGCCAAGCGGATTCCGGTCCCGGCGGCGTTTCACACCCCCATGTTGCAGAACGCGGCGAAGGAGTTCGTGGTCCATCTGGAACGAGCTTCGTTCGCCAAGCGAAACGTGGTGGTGTACAGCAACACGACCGCCCAAGTGCATCCCGACGATCCCGCGGAAGTGCGGCATCTGCTGACGCGTCATCTCGCCGAGCCCGTCTTGTTCGAAGCGGAGCTTCGCTCGATTTATGCGGATGGCGCGCGCGTCTTCGTCGAGATGGGACCAGGGAAAGTGCTGACGGGACTGGTGGGCAGTATCCTCAAGGACCAGCCGCACACCGCGCTGGCCATGGATGCTCCCGGACGAGAAAGTTGGACGCAGTTCGGGCATTTGTTGGCACAGCTGGAGGCTCTGGGTTTACCGGTCGCGGTGGATGCTTGGTACGAGAATCGCGGCCTGACCCGATTGACCGTGTCTGAGTTTGTGGCCAAGGTGCACGCGGAAACTCACCCCAAGCCCTCCGCGTGGATCCTTCATCCCAACCGTTCGGAACCCGTGACTCCCCTGCCCGCGAAACGTTCGCGTTCCGCGAAGGGGAAACCGGGAGTTGTTTCCTCGCCAGCCCGGTCGGCGCTCGCGCCGGCGGCCCGTTCGACGTCCGAACAGCCGTCCGCATCGACCGCGGCTTCACCGCCTATTTCACCCTCGCCGACGCCGGTCGCTCCGGTGGGAATGCCCCCCGTGAGTGTTCCAGGCAACATGGCGGGCGCTGCGAGGCCAGCGCCTGTTTCCAGCTCCAACGTCAATACTGCAAGGAATCAGCCAAAGATGACTCCAATGCTCCATGAGACCAACGAAACGACATCCGCCCCGTCGAATGCGGGCGTCGAGATCTTCGCTCAATTCCACGCAACCACTCGCGCGCTACTCGAGATGCAGCAGTCGCAGAATCGGTTGTTCGAACGATATCTTGAGACCCAGGAGCGGATGCTTTTTCATTGTGCCCAAGGCATTTCCCTGTCCACGGTAGGCGTGTCGGTGACGGCAGTGGCTCCGGCACTCGCAGCTCCCGTGGTGCCGCCGGCCCCCGTCGCTCGGCCGGCCGCTTCCGTTCCGGTGGTTGCCCCCGTTCCGGTTGTAGCGCCGGTTCCGGTCGTCGCGCCGGTCCCCGCGGTCGCCGCTCGAGCGCCGATTGCGATGCCTGCAGCGCCAGCTCCCGCCATTGCCAAGGCGGCGCCAGCCCCGGCACCCGTTGCTGCAGCGGCAGCGCCCGCGACCAAGCCGGTGCCCGCCGAGCCAGCGCCCGCAGAGCGGATCGAGCGGAAAAGCGAACCGGCGGCAGCGCCGGTGGCGTCCCATGGGCCTCCTCCGACCGACGTGTTTCGCAAGGACTTGCTCGAGATCGTTAGTGAGCGGACCGGTTATCCCGTCGACATGCTCGATGAGGACTTGCCGCTGGAAGCCGGCTTGGGGATCGATTCCATCAAGACGGTCGAGATTTTCAGCAATCTGAAGGATTACCATCCCTTCTTCCGCGTCGAGGACCAAGACGAAGAGGAAGCGCTGACGGAGTTCACGAGTCTCAAGACGCTGCGTGACATCATCAACTCCTACGATCGTCGCCGGGCCATGTACAAAGCGCCCGCTTCGAACGGCGCGACGCACGTCGAAGGGAATGGCGTTACTCACGGCGTGGAACGGTTCTCGGTCACGGCGGTAGAAGCTCCCGCGGAGGGAAACGGCGCAAAAAAAAATTTCCTAGGCAGCACCTCGTCCTGATACTTGGCGATGTCCACGAGGTGACTGCTGCCTTGGTCGCCGCCTTGTCCACGGAAGAGTATCGCGTGCGACAAGTGGTCCCTTCGGAACGGCTGCGCCAAGTAACCGCGGATCGGTTCGAGGTCGATATGTCCTCGCCCGAATCGGTCCATGAGTTACACCAGTTGCTAGCCGGCTCCGAGAGCGTTCCCGTCGGAAGCGTGATTAACCTCCTGGGTCTCTGCCAGCCTTTCTGCCGACCCGGCTGCGAAGACCCCGATGCTCCTCTCCGACTTTCGGAATGGACGTTCAATCTCGTCAAGGAATTCGAAGAAGACCTGCGCACCAGCGCCATCGAGGGTGGCGGTTGGTTCGTTAACGTCACGCGATTGGATGGCAAATTCGGTTTGGTTCGGGGTGAAAATGCCGCATTGGCGGCGGCGGGAACCTTGGGTATTAGCAAATCTTTGCAGCGAGAATGCCCTCGTCTGATGGTGAAAAACGTCGACGTCGACCCGACGCTCGAGCCGCATTTGGTCGCGGCGCGACTGATTGATGAATTGTCCGCCTCGGACGATCTTTTGGAAGTGGGGCTTTGCAAGCAAGGCCGGTGGCGCTTGGATCTACTCCGTGATCCAGCGCCGGAAACGCTTTCGCCGTTGCCGGTGGACGCCAGCTCCGTGGTCTTGATTACCGGCGGCGCGTTCGGCGTGACGGCGGATGTCGCCAAGGCGCTCGCCGTTTCCGCGCGGCCGACGCTTATCCTGGTGGGTCGGTCCCCTTTGCCGAGCGAGGAATCCGCAGACACTCGTGGGCTTCAGGGAGGAGCTTTGCGGTCCCGTTTGATTGAAAAGGCCCGCGCTGGGGGCGGCAAGGTGTTGCCCGCCGACATCGAACGGTCCCTGAAACGAATCGAAAAGAACCGTCAGATTCTCGACAATATCGCCGCCTGCCGTGACGCCGGCTCCAACGTCGAATACCACGCACTGGACGTTCGCGACGGCAAGGCTTTCGGCGATCTTATAGAAGATCTGTACTCCCGTTTCGGTCGGATCGACGGCGTCGTCCATGGCGCGGGGATTATTGACGACAAGCGGATACGGGACAAGTCCCCCGAATCGTTCGCGAACGTGCTCCGCACCAAGGTGGGGAGTGCCATGACGCTGGCGAGCAAGCTTCGGCCGGAAAGCCTGAAGTTTCTCGTCTTTTTCTCGTCGGTTTCGGGACGTTTCGGCAATGCCGGGCAGTCGGATTACAGCGCGGCGAACGAGTTCCTCAACAAGTTGGCCGACCATTTGGACAAGCGCTGGCCCGCGCGGGTCGTCTCGATCAACTGGGGCCCGTGGGATGGCGGAATGGTCTCGGATGACCTACGGAAAATGTACGCCACCGTCGGTTTCGAGCTGATTCCGATCGACGAAGGGGTACGCTCGTTCCTGTCGGAGATTCGGCTTGCCGAACGGCGCAGCCCGGAAGTGGTCATTTCGTGCAGCGTCGAACGAATGATGAGCACGGACCCCGTGCATGCATAAATCGGCCACCGTTGGGTGGCGCGCGTACCGCCGGTCCGGCGCGGTGAGGACTTCCCGCCGCGAAAAGGAGCATGGGACCGCGGTCCTTTCGAAATCTGGTCACCATCGAAGTCGCGCGGCATTGATCCGCGCAAGGATCCGTCGGGATGTTGAACGAAAAAGATATCGCAATCGTCGGCATGTCATGCGTCTTTCCCATGGCCGAGAATTTGCGGCAATACTGGTCCAATCTGGTGAATGGAGTGGACGCCATCGGCGAACTTCCCAAGCATCGCTGGAAAGACCATTCCAATTTCTCCTTGCCGCGGGAGCATGACGCCTTCATTCCCTGCAGCCGGGGGGGGTATCTTCGCGAAGGATTCCACTTCGATCCGGTTCCCTATGGCGTGCTGCCGAATTTGGTTCGCTACGGCGATCCTGACCAGTTCCTGATGCTCCACGTCGTCGACCACGCGCTTCGCGACGCGAAACTCGGGGAAGACGATCCGGCGCGCGAGCGGACCGACCTCATCATCGGCCGAGGTGGGTATGCCACCGGCAAGCTCGTCGAGTTGACGCTGCGCGCGGAAATGTTCGAAACGGTGATCGAACTCATCGATCGGCGGTTTCCGGACATGCTCAAGGGATCGCGTCGCCGGGAAGTGGAGGAGTATCTCCGCTCGACCTTGACCCCGAAGGCGGCGGACAATGTGTCGACCGCGGTCTCGAACATTTCCGCAAGCCGGGCGGCGAACCGGCTGAACCTTCGCGGGGCGGCGTATACGGTGGATGGCGCGTGCGCCTCCTCCTTGCTCGCCGCGGAACAGGCGATCTGGCGGCTTCGCAACCATCAATGCGACGTCGCGATCGCCGCCGGCCTGTTTCTCAGCAAATCGCCGACCTTTCTTTATGTGTTCACGCAGCTAGGAGCACTTTCGCCCCAGCAGCAGATTCGACCCTTCGACCGTCGGGCGGACGGATTGCTCGCCGGCGAAGGTGGTGGCGCGGTCGTTCTCAAGCGTCTGAGCGACGCCTACCGGGATGGCGACCAGATTTACGCGGTCATCAAGGGAGTCGGCACGGCGAGCGACGGCAAGGGTGTCGACGTCCTGGCCCCCTACGGCGCGGGTCAGGTGCGCGCCCTGCAACGGGCCTACGCGGACGCCGACGTCGATCCCGCGACGATCGGATTCTTAGAGGCGCACGGAACCAGCACGATCGTCGGGGACGAAGTCGAGATCGCCTCCATCAAGGAATTCTTTGGTACGCAGGATCGACCGGCAACGGCACGCGCGATGGGAAGCGTAAAGTCGATGATCGGGCACACCATGCCGGCGGCGGGCATCGCCTCCCTCATCAAGGTCGCGTTGTCCCTTTCGAACAAGACGCCTCCCAGTTCCACCGCGACCAGCCACGCGAGGAGTTGTCCGACGCCCTTTTTCGTCATTACCCAGACCCGGCCGTGGATTCACAACTCCGCGTTCGGGCCGCGGCGCGCGGGAGTCAACGCCTTCGGATTTGGCGGCATCAATGGTCACGTGGTACTCGAGGAGGCGAGGGCCCAGAACGCGAAACGAACGGGTCGAGGATTTTCGCTGGCCGATCGAGCCGAGCCATTCGACGCGCCAGCGAACTTTCGTGCTCGAGGCGGAGTCGCGAGGAATTGGCCGCGAAATCCAACGACTGCGGCGATTTCTCGACGAGGATCAATCAGCGCATCCTTCGCGGACATCGCCTGGACTCTCGCCAAGAAGTCCGGCGCCAAGCTGAGCCACCGACTGGCGATCGTCGCGGACGACAAGGACCATCTGCGCGGTCTGCTGACGAAATGCCTTGACCGGCTCAAGGGGGAACCCCACTTCGACGACATTGAGGAAGTTCATTTCTCGGAAAAGGCCGAGAGGCACGAAGGAAAGATCGCGTTCGTGTTTCCGGGAATGGAGTTTCGGTTTGATCGGAAATTATCCCGATCATCTGATGGAATTGTGTCTCCACTATCCGGATGTTCGAGCGGAGTTCGACTTCTTCGAGGATCGCGATCGTCATCCGGAGGACGACATCCCCACCAGCTCGATATTTTCCCCGCCCGCGAATCTTCCGGAAGAGTTCCGCAAGCGCCTCAAGCAGCGACTCGCGCCCCCCAAGGTGGACGTGGATCCGAATCAGGAAACCGCCCCGCGCGAGCGTTATCTTGCTGCCATGGGAGTGACGCTAAGCAACTGGATCGGCTGGGTGCTCCTCTCCAAGTTCAAGATTCCCGTCGACATGATGACTGGGCAAAGCCAGGGAGAGATGGCCGCCTTATGTGCCGCGGGGGCCGGTGATTTCCACGAAACCGCCAAGCTACTGGAAGACGATCAACATCGACGCCCGCGTATCGGAGGGGAGCCGTCTGGCCTTTGCCTGGGCGACCGCGGAGCGGATCGAGCCCATTCTGAAGGAGCATCCGGGCACGCACATGGCGATCTACATGGCGCCCGAAGGAGTAATCTTCGGCGGTCCGCGGGAAAGCCTCATGCGCATCGCGGACCGGCTCCGCGAAGAACAGATCCTGGTGCAACTGCCCTATCCGCCGATTCACACCCAATGTCTCAGCCATCTGAAGGCAGAGCTCATGGAAACGCTCTCCGGGGACGATTTCAAGGTCAACCAACCGAACGTCGACATCTATTCCTCCATTACGACGCAGAAATACCCCACCGATTTCGAGGGGGTCCGCGACACCCTGTTGTTGAACGTGGATCAGCCGCTTCGCGTCTGGCAGACGGTTCGTCAGATGTACGCCGACGGCGCGCGGATCTTCGTTCGGGTTGGCGGCGGGCACATGGCGCGCACCTCGAAATGCTCTTGCCCGAAGGTTCCAAGGTCGTGACCGCGGCGCTCGACGTGGATACGCGAAATCCGCTGACGCAATTGTGTCATTTGTGCGCGATCCTTTACACGGCGGGCGTGCCCATGAAGCTGGATGCCCTCTTCGATCACCGGGCGGTGCGCTCGCTGAATCTCGATGTGCCGGATGCTCCTCCGGCGAAACCGAAGATGGCGATTCCGCTCCGCATCGATTGGACGCCGCTCTACAGCCCCAATGTCCCGCCGCGCAAACCGTCGGCGGAGCCCGCGGCTTCGGCGACCGCCCTTCCCGTCGAAACGACGACCGCTCGAACCGAATCCAGTTCCCTGCGGGAACCGGCAACGCCCGAACGGGTCAAGTCGGCGGCGCAGGAGCCGAGGAACGGCCACGTCGCCACGAAACCCGCCGACATCGGGGCACGTCCGATGGAAGTGCAGGCGGCGGCGAAGGAAGATGACGACCGAAGTCCGGTTGCTCCCGCCGTCGAGTTTGCCGTGGATCCCGTGTTGGCGTCCCGGCTTCCCATTCTCGGGCAGTTCGGCAGGGTTACCCATTTCGTGCCGAACGAACAGATCATGATCGTGCGCGACCTGGTTCTCGAAGAAGATCATTTTCTCGCCGACCATCTTTTCGTCTTCGCCGAGTCCAAGCCCGCCTCCCATTGTTTGCCCGTGCTCCCGCTCACCATGAGCATGGAATTCGTCGCCGAGACCGCGAGCTTGTTGACGCCGGGCTTAGGAGTCATCGGTTACGAGAACATTCGCGGCCGACGGTGGATCGGCCTGAGGGATTCCTCGCTCGGCCAGATTCGGATCGAAGGGAAATTGGCGTCGGTGGATCCCGAAACCGGCCTGCGGCGCGTGGAATGCGGTATTTATTTCGAAGACAAGCTCAGTTTCTCCGCGACCGTGGTCTGCGGTTCGGAGTATCGCCAAGACTTGCCGATGCAAGTGGTTTCCGGAGAAGACGAGGGACCCTGGCCGTTCACCGTTGAGCAAGTGTACGGCGAACGACTGATGTTCCATGGCCCGTCGTTTCACGTGGTGGCGGGGCTTTTCGGAAAAGGCAATCCGACCGGTTCCGCGGCATTATACGTCCGGCCGAAGGATCGGATTTTTACGTCGATGCCCGATCCGATGTTGATCACCGATCCCTGTTTGATGGATGGTATCGGCCAGATCGTCGGACTTTGGACCATGTGTTATGACCAGTACATTCTCCCCACCAGCGCCGACAAGGTGGAGTTCTACTGCCCAACGCCCCCCGTCGGCACGGTAGCGCCGATCCGTGTCGAAATCATCGAGTTTAATTTGGAAACGAAGCAGATCCGGGCCAACATCGAAATTGAAGACGGACAAGGAAACGTCTGGGTGCGAGTTTCGAATTGGTCTGAGTGGATCATGAATTGGCCGAAGAACTACGCCGAGTGCACCCGGCTTCCCGATCGGTATCTGCTCGTTCCTCCCTTCTCGCTTCCCGGCCTTCCCGCGGACGCGGTATGTTCCCTGGTGAGCAAACAGGATTTCACGGGGGTCGATCTCGATTGGGCGGCGAGAATTTTCCTGCATGCGAACGAATTGCCCGCCTATTTCGCCGCGCAGGGAAACAAACGGAAACGGGAGATCGTGCTCTCGCGTTCCGCCGTGAAAGACGCGGTCAGGGTCTGGTGGGTGAATCAGTACGGCGGCGGATATCCGCATCCGGCAGACCTTAGCGTCGGCCACGACGAGTGGGGACGGCCGTTCCTCGAACCCGGCAATGATCCGTCACTTCCCAAGATTAGCATTGCCCACACGGAGAACATTGCCATTGGCGTTGCGTCGGCGACTCCCATTGGCATCGATATTGAGCCGGTCAGCTCCGGCGCCCCGAAGATTCTTTCACATTTCGCAACCCCTTCCGAGATTTCTCTCGTAGAAGGAATGGAACGGCAAGAGTCGGGACAAGCCTGGGAGACGAGGCTGTGGTGCGCCAAGGAGGCGCTTTCCAAGTTGATCGGCACCGGGTTGCAGGGGAAACCGAAGAATTTCGAAGCGGTCGACGGGGACGTGCAGGGTTGCTTTTTGATGCAGCACGTGGAATCCGGCGAGCGGTTCGTCGTGCAAACGACGTACTTGAACGGCTTTATCGTGGGATACGCTTCCGCGCCGGGCGCGCCCGCCACGGAAAGCCCCTGTGCGGCAAGGTGGCAGTTGTTATCCGCTGAGCAGACGCATTGAAACTGACCAGATCGGCAAAATCGGCCCTTAAAGTATGGCTTGGGCCCGCGGGTCCTTTGGGGAAACAGCGGCCGGTTGGTACAATAGCATCATCCTTAATGTCCGCGACGCATTAGATTAGGTGAATGGCATGGCGACCGAGATGAAGAATCCTCCACCCGTGTCGGCCCCCGCACCGGCGACGACGCCCGACGCCATGCAGGAACGCCTACGCAACCTCCAACTGTCCACTGCGGAGCGACGCGATCCCAAGGGCTCGAAGGGTTCCCGCTGGCTTTTGATCTCCATTGTGCTCGTGGTCGTCGTGGGCGTGATCGGCGGGGTCGCCGCCTACTCCGGATACTTGGATCCCCCCGTCCCCGAAGTCGACATCGTCGTCTTCGCCGAGGGGGAGAGTGGGAACATCATTCTCGATCTCTCTGGCTATATCGTTCCGCGCACCCGGCTGAATGTCGCGCCCCGAGTTGGCGGGACCGTCGTTACTCTTCCGATCGAGGAAGGGAGCAAGGTCAAAAAGGGTGACCTGCTTTGCCAAATCGATGATTTAAGTTTCAAAGCCGATCTATTGGAGGCCCAGGCCGCCTTGAAACTCGCGCAGGCCAATCTTCGCGAATTGAAAAACGGCGCGCTCGATGAAGAAAAGCAGCAAGCAAAGTTCGCTCACGAGCAGGCGAAAACCAGGTTCGAGTTCCTGTCGCAGGAGATCGAACGCGCCAAGCAACTCCTTCCCAAGGGGGGAATTTCCCGGAGCGAGTTCGAACGGCTGCAGACGGAAGTTCGCGAAGCGCAATCCAACCTCCGGAGCCAGGAGAGCAATCTTCGCTTGATCGAAGGGGGAACTCGCGAGGAACGAATCGCGGCTTCCGAAGCGGAGGTCGAACGCGCCAAAGCTCACGTCGAGAAAGCCAAATTCTGGTACGATAACGCGCGCATCGTCTCCCCGATCGACGGAACGGTTTTGGAAAAGAACGCGGAGGTTGGGGAAAGCATTCGGCCGGAAGGCGGCATTGCCTACCTTTGCGTTCTCGCCGACCTTTCGAAAATGGAAGCGGAGGTGGATGTCCAGGAACGAGATCTCAACAAGATCAAGCCCGGGCATCCCTGCCAGGTAATTCCCGACGCTTACAATGATCGAGTTTATCAGGCGAAGGTGGATCGCACGCAACCGATCGTCAGCCGGCAGCGAGGCGTGGTCAACGTCAAGGTCTCCATCGATCAGCCGGACGACTATCTCCTGCCGGAAATGAACTGTCGAGTCCTATTCCTCAAGGAGGGATCGACCGGCGAGTCGGCGAAGAAACCGACCATTCCCAAGTCCACGATCGTCAAGAACGGCGAGATGAACGGCGTGTATGTCATCGTCGGTGAGTCCGCCAGGCTCCGCGCGGTCGAGTTGGGCGAAGAGCAGGGGGACATGGTCGAAGTCGTCAAGGGACTCGAACAAGGGGAGCAGGTCATTGTCTCCGGCAATTTGAAGCTCGAGGACGGAATGAAGGTCAAGGCACGTGCCGAGGCGTCCAAGGATTCCTCCGCGACGGAGACGGCGAAGTAATGGCGGACTCGGCGATCGTTCGATGCGAAGGGGTCTCCAAGACCTATTCCCGCGGATCCGAAGCGGTCCAGGTGCTTGGGCACGTCGATCTTCAGATCGCCAAGGGAGATTTCGTCGGCCTGATCGGACCGAGCGGATCCGGCAAGACGACGCTGCTCAATCTCATCGCCGGCCTGGACTTGCCCACCACGGGACGAGTGATTGTCGGGGGGGTGGAAATCTCCAGTCTCAATGAAGCAGGGCTGGCTCGATGGCGGACGAACGCCATCGGATTCGTCTTCCAGTTTTTCCATCTCATTCCCGTGCTCACGGCGTATGAGAATGTCGAGCTCCCGTTGCTCCTCACCAATATGAACGCGGCCCGACGACGGGCGCAAGCAATGAACATTCTAGAACTCGTCGGCCTTGGGCATCGCGTGCACCATCGGCCGGGCCAGCTGTCGGGTGGTGAACAGCAGCGCGTCGGCATTGCGCGGGCGCTGGTAACCGACCCGGACCTCGTGGTTGCGGACGAGCCGACGGGCGATCTCGATTCCAAGCGATCGAAGGAAATTCTGGACCTCTTGCAGGAACTGCAGGAAGGACTCAAGAAGACCATTTTGCTCGTGACGCACGACCCGACCGCCGCCGCCCGAGTTCGGCGTTTGCTCAGAATCTCGGACGGGCATCTGGTTGAAGACCGCGTCAATCCGGACGCCCGTTTTCAACTGGACGACCCGAAAGATTCCCATGCCGAGTCGAACGGGACCGCGTCGAACGCGACGCACAAGGAACGAGCCCACCGGTAGGTTCTGGAAAAGGTCCGCTTGTCGAGGTGGAGTCCTCGTCTGGAAGCCCTTCTTTGCGGTTGGTCCATCGTGCTTGGACCATGCCCATGAAGGAAGCGGAAAACCGCGTCGGCCCGCGTTTGAATGTTTTAACACCATCGATTGAAGGATGGATTCCGTGGGAAAGTTCATCGTCCTGGTTCTCAAGAACCTCGGACGAAATAAAGTACGAACCACGCTCACCGCCTTGGCGATCACGGTGCTGGTGTTGATTTGCTCCGTCGTGACGACGGTAACCTCCCTGGTGGAGCAGCGCGTCAGCAGCGCCTCGGGCCAAACCCGTCTCATGGTGACCGAAAAGTGGGTCACGCCGAGCGAAGTCCCGGTCCGCTACCTTCATCATTTGGCGAGCATGCCTGGCGTCGAGGACTGGACGACCTGGAATCTTTACGCGGGCTTTTACGATGCGTCGAAACGAACCGACCGCATGGGTTTGGGCATCGCGACCAACGTGAACAACATTCGCGAAATGCACGACGGCCTGGACAAGCTGGATCCCCAGATCGTTCAGGCAATGCAGCGCGATCGGACCGCCGCCCTCATGGGGGCGACCATCATGAAAGCCATGAACTGGAAGGTGGGGCAGGAGTTTACCTTCATTAGTTCCTCTCACATCGGCAAGGACCTCCGTTTCAAGATCGTCGGCGTGATGCCCTCGGGCGCTTATCCCCTCAACTTTTTCTTCCGGGACGATTATTTCCGCGAAGGGGTGGGGAACAAGGAGAACGTTGCTTGCGTCTGGCTGCGCGTCCGCGACGCAAAATCCGGTCAGGAAGTCGTGACGCGCATTCAAGAGGCGTTCGGCGGCCGCGAACCGGCGCTCAAGGTCGAGACGGAATCCGCCGGCGTCGCGCGCTTTGCCGCCCGGGGGGAAGCGATCTTGGGGATCATCCGCCTCGTGGTCGGCATTCTCATGATCGACATGGTGATCATTCTGTCCAACAGCATCAGTATTTCGACGCGCGAACGCCGGAGCGAGATGGCGGTGCTCAAGGTCTTGGGCTACGAGCCGATGCACATCATGACGATGGTGATCGGCGAAGCGATGTTCATCGGCGCGCTCAGCGGGGGATTTGGAGCCGCGATCGCTTGGGGAAGTTCGGCCCTCGCCGAGGCCGGCTTGGTGCCGGACAATGGGTTCACCGGCTTCCTGAGCGTCTTTCCCGTCAGTTTCGCGACCGTGCCCTGGGGGCTCTTGCTCGGAGCGGCCGTCGGGTTCATCGGCAGCGCGATTCCCGCATGGAACGCGCGGAAAGTGAAAGTCTCCGACGTCTTTTCGCGCATTGCGTGACGTTGGGCGGAAAATCGAGGGCTAGGCGTGGTACCGATCTCTTACAGCTACCGGAGCTTGATCGTCCGCTGGAAGACGACGTTGATGACGGCGTCCGGCTTCACGCTCGTCGTCGCCGCCCTCATCGTCATGCTCGCGTTCATCAAGGGAATCGAAGCGATTTGCGCGATCAGCGGCGAGCCGGAGAACGTGCTCGTGCTCAGTCAGGGAAACTCCGACGAAGTGGTCAGCAGCATCGGCCGCGATCTGGCGGTGCAGGTGGAGAACACGCCGGGCGTGTCCCGCGACTATTCCGGCCAGCCGATCGCCAGCCGCGAACTGTACATGGTCGTCAACTACTTTCCCAAGGGCGCGGTCGACTATTCCTTCCTGCAGGTTCGCGGCATCACGCCGATGGCGTTTAGCGCGCATTCGCACGTGAAGCTGGTCAGTGGCCAGAAAGCGCGTCCCGGACAAAGCGAGGTGATTATCGGCAAGGCGGCGCAGCGAGAATTGGGCCTGAAGCTCGGCGATTACCTTGAAATGGGGCGGAAGCGCTGGCGGGTCGCCGGCATTTTCTCCGCCAATGGTTCCGCTTTTGAAACCGAAATCTGGTGCGACTTGAACGAACTGGCGAGCCAGTTTCGCCGCGAGGGGGTGGTGAGTACGGTCGTGCTTCGTGCTCCCGATGGCGCCGCGGCCGATCGACTTGCCGCCAAGCTCAAGGAAAGCAGGCAGATTTCCGTCGAGGCGATGACCGAGACGAAGTACTACGCCAAGCAGGCGGAGGGGACGAAAATGCTTCAGTCCGCCGCCTGGGTCATCGCTTCGTTCATGGCGGTGGGCGCGGTTTTTGGCGTGATGAACACCATGTTCGCCGCCATCGGCCAACGCATCAAAGACATTGCCGTTCTGCGGATCATGGGCTTCATGGCTCATGAAATTCTTTTGTCGTTCTTGCTGGAGTCCTTGCTCATCGCGATGATCGGCGGCATGCTGGGGGCCGGCATCGGCTATCTCACGAACGGCCTGACGCAAAGCGCGGGCATTGGCGCCCGCCAGGTGGAATTCGCGTTCACTGTCGATGGCGAAATGCTCCTGGGGGCGGCGATTTTTTCCTTCATCATGGGCGTGCTCGGTGGCATCATCCCGGCATTGTCCGCCATGCGCATCAAGCCGCTGGAGGCACTCCGCTAGTTGTTTTCCGTCGACGGCGGAAAATGAGAACGCGATATTGAGCGTCGGAAAAGTAAGGGGGCGAAGCCGCAACGAACTCCCTCTCCCGGCGGGAGAGGATCGAGGTGAGGGGCTTCTTTATTGCACGACTAACATGCGCGCTTCCTGCGCCCTAACAATGCAATGGCGCAATTCGCGGTCCGGCCGCCTCGAAGGCCTTTGCGCTAGCCGCGATACGCGGCGTCCATGAATAGGCACCGGGCCACGGCATTACTTTTCCGAGCGGCTTTGGAACGAGGTAGGCAGGGAAGGGGACGCGATGCGGTTTCTCTTGGTCTCGATTGGCAGCATGGGGGACACGTTTCCCTTCGTCACCGTCGGTGAAGCATTGAAACGGCGCGGGCACGAAGTCTTCATCTGCTGCAACGGGCAATTCCAGAAGTTCGTCGAAAGTCGCGGGCTCAAATTCGTCGAATCCCTAGCAGCGTCCGAATACCAGACCTTCATCGAGAATCAGAAGCACTGGAGTCAGCGTCGCGCGCTCAAGGGTATGGGCGAGATTCTGATCAACCAGGTGGAAAAGGTCTACCATGCAATTGCCGATCACCATTTACCCGGCCAGACGGTAGTGGCGGCGCAAGGGTACGCGGTTGGCGCGCGAGTCGCCCAAGAGAAACTGGGCATCCCCACCGCCACCGTGCATCTCCAACCCCTGTGGTTTCGGAGCATTCACAACCATCCAGAGCTCGCCGATTGGTGTCCCCTGTGGTTCCCGCGCACGATCGATCGAATACTGGACTTCTTCATCGATCGGAACATCGGTCGGCCGGTGAACGCCTTTCGCGCGACGCTCGGTCTTGCTCCGATGAATTACGTGCTCAAATACTGGTGGAACTCACCGGATCTTGTGATGGGTTTGTTTCCGAGTTGGTATGAGTCGCCGCAGCCAGACTGGCCGAAGAACGTGTTGCTGACCGGGTTTCCCATCCCCCCTTATAATCCGGACTTGTTCGACGCGCGCGAGGTGGAGGCGTTTTTGAACGCCGGGGATCGACCGATCGTGTTCAATCAAAGCTCCGTGACGTTGGACGATCGTTATTTCGCCATTTGTGCCGAGGTCGCGCGGAAGGTGGGCCGGCGCGCGATCTTCCTGACGCCCCACCTGTCTCAGTTGCCGACCGACTTGCCGAACACGATCAAGAGCTTTCCCTTCGTCCCGCTCGAATGGTTGCTTCCACGCTCCGCCTTGCATGTCCATCACGGCGGCGTGGGGACATTGCGCACTCTCTCGCCGCCGGCGTGCCGCAATTGATCGTTCCCGGAGTTTACGATCAGTTGGATAATAGTCTGCGGATCGAAAGAGTGGGGGGTGCCCGGCTCATTCGTCGCAAGCAATTCCGCTTGCCCGCCGTCGTGAAGGCGGTTCAAGAGTTACTTGACTCGAAGGAAGTCGCGGAGCGGTGCAAGGAATTCGCGGCCCGCTGCCAATCGGATCGCGGACTGGATCGAGCGTGCGAGGCATTGGAGCAATTGGGGAGTCGGGGTGGAAAAGGGGACGGCGCCCGAACGGGCGTTACGGCGTCATCCTCCGCGCGGTAAAAACCTTGCCCAGGCTGACGAACGGGACGTCCGCTATTTCGCGACCGCCGACGCTGAAGAAGTGTCGGTTTTGTCCTCGATCGGACGGTAATCCGAGAGTTCGGTGTTGACCCGGTACTTGCGTTGAATGAAGGCAAAGCCGCCTGACCCTTCGATCGAGCTTTTTCTTGCCTGAATCGCGCCATTCTCCGCCGGTCCGTAGTCAAACACCATGCGCACTTTGTCGACGAAGCGAGGATTCTTGGCCAGTTCCGCGTCCACGCGCACGGGATGGTGGGTTTCCGGATCGACCCAGAAGTGCCCTTTGAATTTGGCGTCGAGCGGTTCCTTGGGAATGAATTCGAGTTTCAGAACAGTCTTCTCCCCCATTTTTTCATGTCCGAGGAGCTTGAACTCGTAGTCCCCTTTCTTCTCGTCGCGAGTGAAGGGAAAAATGACCTTGCCTGGTTCGGACGTTCGCGGCTTGGCAGTGGGGGTCCAATTCGTCTTGCCCCCCACGACCTCCCGCTTGACGTACTGGCGGTATTCCCGATCTTTGTCGAACCAGACTCTCTCCGCCACGGTTTCCTCGGCGACCTCTTTACCCTTGTCGTCGAGCTGGACGGAGACACTGACTTCGCCATGGTTGCTTTGCCGGTGCCGTTCATCCATGGCGATGTAGTTCCGTCTCAGCGTTTCGCAGAGTTCCATGAAAGCCTCGGGTTGACGGTATTTCTCGACGAGGGAGTCGGGATCGGAGGATTTCTGTTTCGCCTCGAGTTCGGCCATGCGAAGCTCCTCCAGCCTAAGCTGTTCCGCAACGTTCGCGCGCCGCCGCATTTCAAGATACGTCAGTCCGATACCCACCAAGAGTAGCAGAATCCCACCAATGCGAAACACTCGCCGCATTCTGTTCCTCCCCCTTGGCCATGCCGGGCGATCGCTCCGGATGCCAGCTTCATTCTAACGTCCAGCGGTGGGAAATGCTTCCCGGAACGTCCGCGCGTCGCATGAGCGTGGTTGCCAACCGCCTGGGGAACCAGATAAATAACCTTGCAGGTCGCGGCGCCCTGATTGAAACTCGTCGGATCGCGTGGACGAATAGATGGATTTCCAGGGGGATGTTAACCTCTCATGTATGACTTTGCCATCATCGGCTCGGGAGTCTCCGGCGGCCGGATTGCCTTGGAACTGACCGAGGGGGGCGCCCAGTGCATTTTGCTCGAGGCGGGCAAGGCGTTCGATCGTCATAGCTTCCCCCCAAACGAAATGGCGGCTTCCACCCAGCTCTTCTGGGGAGGCGGCATCGAGATCAGCAAGGACGCGAGGTTCGGTTTCCTCCGCGGTAAATGCCTCGGGGGAACCTCGGTTGTCAATCAGGCGGATCTCGACCGGTTCGATGATTTTGCCTGGGACCGCTGGCGCGATCTTTCCGGCATCTCGTACTTTACTCGCCAAGAGATGGACCCGTTTTACGACGAACTCGATCGCAAGGTCGCGTCGGGTCCGATCCCACCGCAATACTACAATCGCAACGCGAAGCTATTCACGGCCGCGTTCGAGAAGCGCGGTTACCATTGGCAACCGATCACGCGATCCCAAACGGATTGCAGGCTCGACAAGGGTTCCGACTGCATCGTGTGCCTCGGCGGTTGTCCGCGTGACGCGAAGCAGAGCACGTTGGTAAGCTGCATCCCGGCAGCGCGTGCCAAGGGCTTGGCGGTGGAAACTGAATTCGAGGCGGAACAAATCGTCGACCAGGGAACGAAGGTCACGATTCATGGCAAGCAACGAGGGAGCCGGCGGGAGATCGTGGCGGCGAAGGTGGTGTTGGCCGCGGGCGCTTTCGGCAACACCGCGTTGCTCAAGAAATCGGCGGATATTGCGCGCCATCTCCCCGCGCTCGGCAGTTCGTTTTGCTGCCATCCGCAATACATGACATTCGGCTATTTCTCCGAGCCAATTGACGCGCACAAGGGAGCGCTTCAATCCGTTCAGGCGCATGACGAGAAGCTGCGCAAAGCAGGCTTAAAGTTGGAGAACGTGTTTGCCGGCCCGATCGCGACCGCCATGCTCCTTCCCGGAATCCGGACCGAGCACCACCGGTTGATGCGCAAACTCAGATATTATTCGTGCATCGAAGTAGCCGTCATGGACGATCCGACGGGACGGATCACGATCGACAAGACGGGCAAGATCATTCCCGACAAACGGCTCACGGATGCCGACCGCGCGAAGATCGCGAGGGGTTTGGAAATCGCCGTCGATTTACATCACGCGGTGAACGCGGAGAAGATTCTTCGTTGCGACCAGGGTTTTGGCCTGCATCTGATGGGTGGCTGCCCGATCGGCGCGGACCCGAATCGTTCGGTGGTGGGGCCCGATTTCCGGGTCCATGGCCACAAGAATCTCTTCGCCGCGGATTCGAGCGTCTTTCCCACGGCACCGGGCATCAATCCATCCTTCACGGTCATGGCGCTCAGCCTGCGCGCATGTCGAGAATTGCTGCAGAGGTAATGATGAACTCCACGAAACATTTGAACGCCGGCCAGTTTCGCGGTTTGGAAAAGCTCGGAGACGCCATGTGCCCGGGGGACGAGGAGTTTCCTTCGTTTTCCCGGCTAGGGTGCGCGGAACACGTGGACGTCGTTCTCGACGAAATGCCGCCGGCGGACCGCGACTCACTCAAACTTCTTCTCTCAATCCTGCGATTCTTTCCCAACGCGGCCATTGTGGGTTTGCTTTCGCTTTTGGAAAAGTCGAGTGAGTTACCCGGTTCCCTGGGGATCGGCGTTCGGTTTCTGCGCATGGGGATTCGGGGTTTGATCATGACGCTGTACTACTCGGGGAATCGAGGTGCTTCGTACCAGGGTCCGAGTCCGTTGGATATCGCCGGTTACCACGTCTCCGTGTATACGGCCGACTTGGAGTAAGGTGTTTCACGTGTGGACGCCAAAGAGGATGTACGGTTGTTGTCGTCCGAGATGCGCCTTGTCGTAGGCGCGGGAGACGCTTCCGTTGAATGGGATCCGGCATTGTCGGCGATCCGAGTCAATCGTCGTCGTTTTCGAAGTCGAAAGTTCGGAAGAGGCGCAAATGCGGTCCATCATAATGTTGCCAGACGTGCCTTAGCACTCCCCCTTTCGACTGCGTGATTCTGGAGGACGTTAGCAGATAAAGCATCGTGCAGGTCGCGAGGGCAAGGCATGAAAACCAGCCCCACCGGCTTTCCCTGTTGCCCGGCATTCCAAGGAAGCTTACGAAGGGAGCGATGAGCACGGAGACCACCAGACAGAGGAATACCTCCCAGCCATCTCCACCCTCAATCCATAGGCGTTGGTGCGTCAATTGAAAACAGAGAATCGCGGCGAGCACGAATAGCCAGGCGAGGAGCGCGACAACCAATACTTGTCGGCGGCGATCCTTGGTTTGCGACGGCGCGAAAACGAGAATAAAGATTCCCGTTAATGCTGCCAGCAGCGTTAGAAGAATCTGGAACATACCGGCATGGATGAAAAACCAGTTGCCCCCGGGGAGGCGGTTCAATCCAAGGTACAGGACTTCGCACAGCGCCCAACCGGCGGCGAGTCCCACCAAGAACCGAAATCGTCTCTCGGCGGAAAACTGGGAGAAAAATAACGCGATCATCGGAACGAGGAAGAGCAGCACGAGAATCGCGGCTCCCGTCCATTCACTCCATGGGACGATCACTTTCGAGCCCGCCAGAAGTCCGCGATACCAAAGAAATGCCAAGGAACCGAAGAGACAGAGGATCCAGCCGTACGCCGTGTGCACGAACCAAGAGAACCTATCGTCGTCCTCCAGGGGGAGCAACAGCGTGGGAAAAAGGGCCAGGTAGTACGTCACGGTAATGACGCCGAGCAAGACGTGGAGCGGAAAATCCGTTTGCATTCCATGAAAGGACGCACCGAACTCGTCGATCAAATGAGAATGCTCGCGCGGGGGAATGAGTAGTGCCAGCACTAGCAACGCGAAGGAAAGCCATCCGGCCATGCAGGCCAAGCTCGCGCAATAACGCACGCTCCAACGCGCGCTCGATGCGGGCGTGATGCCGGTTCGCGCGAGGAAAGGGGGTGCCGTCGAATGTTTGTCCGTGTTGATCGCCGCTCCTTGCTCTTCGATCGGACGAAGGAAGCCATCCCGTTTCCGATGCTCATTAAGCCGAATCCTGGAATCCGGCCAGATTCTAGTCTCCTGGTTTTCGAAAAGCCAGCAGAGGATTCGCACGTAGGCCAGCCAGCACGTAGAATAATCGAACATTTGGACGCTCGAAATGAACGGCTTGATCCGCTACGAGGTCGCAAGGACGGCGCTTCCGAAGGGAATGGTCGTCGGAATGGACCGCTGCGTTGACTCTTGGGACACACGCCAAGCCGGGCTCCCAGGGATCCATTCTCAACGGACGAGGTAGCAACCTGCCGCGGAGAGTAGGGGTTGCAAAGCCATTCGAGCGGACGGCCCGCAAGATTGACTCGCCATTGAAGGAACTACGATGCGCGCGATGGTCCACGTTTCCTTTCTCTTGTTTACCGGCATCCTTTGTTTATTTGTCAGTTCCATTCGCTCGGCGAATGGGGAAGACAAGTTCGCGGCTTTTAACGCCAATCCACTTTTGGTCGCGCCCACGGAAGCGATCACTGCACAGGAACAACAGGCGAAGTTTCGGCTTCCGCCCGGCTTTGAAATCGAACTGGTGGCAGCGGAGCCCGAAATCCAGAAGCCGATGAATCTCAGCTTCGACGCCGCCGGGCGACTCTACATCACTCATTCCTTGGAGTACCCGTACCCCCCTACGTCAGGCAAGCCGCGGGATGCACTCTCAGTCTTCGTCGACTCGGATGGGGATGGCAAATATGATCGGAAGTCCACGTATGCCGATGGATTGAACATTCCGATTGGCGTCACGCCCATCCATGACGGTGTACTCTGCTACAGCATTCCCGCGATCCATCGCCTGCGCGATCTGGACGGCGATGGAAAGGTCGACGAACGCAAGGTCGCTTATTCGACCTTTGGAACCAATGATACTCATGGCATGGCGAGTTCGTTCAACTGGTGGATCGACGGGTGGGTTTATGGCTGCCATGGATTCGCCAATCGATCGAAGGTGAAAGGGGCCGACGGCCGCGAGGTCGAGTTTTTTTCCGGCAATACCTATCGTCTGAAGCCGGACGGTTCGCACATCGAGCAGTATACCCACGGGCAGGTCAATCCCTTCGGCATGTGCTTTGATCCGCTGGGGAACATCTTCACTTCGGACTGTCACACCAAGCCGGCTTACATGATTCTTCGGGGCGCGTGGTATCCCATGTTCGGGGACGTGCACGACGGCCTGGGGATGGGGCCGGAGTTGATGCAGCACTTGCACGGCTCCACGGGCATCGCGGGGATCGTTCATTACTCCGCCGATCAGTTTCCCGAAGCCTATCGCGGAACGTTGTTCATCGGCAATCCCGTCACCGGTCGAATCAACCACGACCAACTGGAGCAGCACGGTTCGAGCTACCGCGCGGTCGAAAACCCGGACTTTCTCTCTTGCGAGGATCCCTGGTTTCGCCCGGTGGATCTCAAGATCGGTCCGGACGGCTGCCTCTATGTCGCCGACTTCTACAACTGCATCATCGGTCATTACGAGGTCCCGCTCGAACATCCGCGGCGCGATCGTCATCGCGGACGGGTTTGGAAGATCTCCTATGTCGGAGAGGAAAAGAATCCGCAAAAGAAGGCGCAAGGAATGCCCGACCTGACGAAGGACTCCGCCGATCAACTGATCGAGCGTTTGGGGGATGCCAATATCGTCCTACGGGTGCAAGCGACGCATCAACTGGTCCACCGGATCGGCAAGCCGGCCATCGAGCCATTGACGGCTCTGTTCAGAGGAAAATCGACGCCACGTCAGCGCACGCATGGCATGTGGGCGCTCGAACGTTTAGGTGGGCTTAAGGACGAGGAACTCGCGGATCTGCTCCAGGACGAGGACCGCGAGGTTCGCGTGCATGCAGTGAAACTGCTCGCCGAGCGGCCGACTTGGAATGACGCCCAGGATTCGACGGTTGTCGCCGCCTTGGCCGACACGGATCCTTTCGTGCGCCGGGCTGCGGCCGACGCGTTGGGGAAACATCCCTCCACGCGGCATATCGAACCTTTAATGGACGCCTGGTCGAAGGCGCCGGCGGACGACACGCACTTGATTCACGTGGCTCGGATGTCGCTTCGCGACAACCTGCAGTCCGAGCCGGACATGGTCGCGACCGGTCGCCGGTTTTCCAACGACGCCGGGCGGTTGGCGCTCCTGGCCGAAGTTTCCTTGGGAATACGCAATGCCAACGCCGCCAATTTCCTCTTCGATTGCCTTCGCCATCAGTCGTTTTCGGATGGAAACAAACGCGATCGATGGATCCATCACGTGGCTCGGTACTCCGACGCTGCGTCGCTTCCCGCGTTTTTCAAATGGCTGCAGACATTCCAGTCCAGCGATCCGGAGACTCAGCGTCAGGTATTGCTTGCGGCGAAACGGGCAATGCAGGAACGAGGGGAGGCCATGTCGGAGCCGGTGATCGAGTGGGGCGAACGGCTGGCGCGCGGAATGCTCGGAAGCGAATCCTCCGAGACGGCGAAAACCGGCCTCGAATTCTCGAGAGAGCTTTCGCTGGCGGCGTTATTTGATGATTTGGAGCGCGCCTCGTCCGGGACCGCCAGGCACGCGGGAAACCGTGGACTGGCGATCGAGGTACTTCGTGTCGTTGACGCCAATCGGGCCGTTCGTCCGCTGGCGCAGTTACTAGCGGATCAGCAGGAGAATGTCGCGATCCGCAAGCAGGCGGCCGAGGTGCTCGGAAGCATCGACCATTCGGACGGTCGATCCAGTCTTGTCGCCCAGTTGCTCGTGGCCCCGAGCGACCTGGCGGTGTCCATTGCACGTGGGCTTTCCCGCACGGATCAGGGGGCCGAGGCGCTCCTCGGCGTGATCGCGTCAGGGAAGGGGTCGCCGCTATTGCTTCGCGACGACGTCGTGCTCCGGGAGCTCCGTTTCCGAACGGTGAAGGACAAAGAATCCCGACTCGCGGAACTGCAAAAGGATCTGCCTTCTCCAAGCGAGGAATTGGCCAAGTTGATGAACGCACGACGGGCCACTTATCTCGCCGCCTCTCCCGACAAGGCACGAGGCGCCGAGATCTTCGAGAAGACCTGTTCGAAGTGTCATCAGATCGGCGGGAAAGGGGAGAGGATAGGTCCCCAGCTCGATGGTATTGGCGTGCGTGGCCTGGATCGTTTGCTTGAGGACACGCTCAACCCGAATCAGAATGTCGACCAGGCGTTTCGAAGCACGGTCCTGGCGCTTAGTGACGGCCAGGTCGTAACCGGATTGGTGTTGCGGGAAGAGGGGGCCTTGCTCGTGCTGGCGAACGCGGAGGGCAAGCCGGTTCGCGTCCCGCTCGCGGATATCGAGGAGCGTAGGATTTCTGCTTTATCCCCGATGCCGACGGACGTGGCGAGCAAACTCGAGGAAAGGGATCTGCACGACCTATTGGCTTTTCTTTTGGAACAAAAGGTACCGGCCGCGCCCACGGCCGCCCCGTGAACCCGTGGGCCATGCAAACATTGACAATTGGAATTCTGATGAACACCGAGGAATCTACATGACTAGACTGACGGCTTGGCGACTCTTGGCGGCATTCGCGTTCCTGTTGCCGTGCACGCCCGATCGTTTGCAGGCGGCTCCGGAGCAGAGTCTCGATCCTCGGTCGCTCGCGGGCGAGGTCACGATTTATCGCGACGATTACGGGGTTCCTCACATCGACGGCAAAACGGACGCCGCCGTCGCCTTCGGCTTTGCGTACGCCCAAGCGGAGGACAACTTCTGGCAGGTCGAAGACAGCTTCATCATGGGCATTGCCCGTTACGGGGAAGTGCTCGGCGAGCGCGGGATCGACAATGACCTGCTCAATCGCGCGTTTGAAATTGCCGATCGATCGCCGGCGGACTTCGAAAAACTCGATCCGAACACGCGGTCGATCATGGTCGCGTTCACGGCTGGGCTCAACTACTACCTCGAAAAAAATCCGGAAGTAAAGCCTCGGATCATCACCAAGTTCGAGCCTTGGCACATGCTTGCCCATGGCCGCATGGTCGCGCTCGACTACATCTTTCGAACCAAATATCTGCCTCGGCGATATATGCCCAAGCGGTGGGAGAAAGTCTATCCACCCGCCGGTGGTTCGAACGCCTGGGCGATCGCGCCTTCCCGAACCAAGGACAAGACGACGATCTTGTTCTGCAATCCGCACCAGCCTTCCTATGGGTATGGCCAGTTCTACGAAGCCCATTTGCGCAGCGGGGAGGGACTCAATGTTTCCGGCGCGACTTTCTTCGGCGCACCGACGCTTGGCATCGCGCACAACGAATACCTCGGCTGGTCGCATACCGTGAATCGCCCGGACACCGTCGACTATTGGGACGAGGTCTTCGATGATCCCGCCAATCCTCTCAAGTACCGCTATGCCGATGGCTACCGCACGGCGGTGGAGTGGAAGAAGACGTTCAAGATCAAGCAGGGGACGCGACTAATCGAAAGGGAATATTCCTTCAAGAAGACCCATCACGGGCCAATTCTCGCGCACATCAAGGGAAACATCTATCGCAGTTTCCAAATGGCGAAACTGTACGACACCTACTGGCCGAGCCAGCACTTGAAGATGGGCAAAGCGCGGAATTTCCAAGAGTTCCAAGAGGCGATGCGGCCGATCGACTTTCCCTTTTTCAACACGGTTTACGCCGACCGCGATGGGAACATCTACTTCGTTTACAACGGAGCGATTCCCCGGCGCGACCCTTCGATCAACTGGGACGCCCCGCTTGATGGAACCGATCCGCGCACCGAATGGCAGGGATACCATTTGTTTGACGAACTACCGCAGGTGCTCAATCCGAGGACCGGGTACATTCAGAGCTGCAATTCCTCTCCGTTCACGACCACGGACGACGACAATCCGCTGCCGATCGATTTTCCGGACTACATGACGGAAGACGGCAACGTGGACAACCTCCGTTCGAAAGTCAGCCGGCTGATTTTGCGGGATCTAAAGGACACGTCAAAAGCGGACATCGAACGACTCGCGTACGATTCACGCATGTATTGGCCAATGACGGAACTGCCGCGTTACAGACTGCAGTACGAACGTTTGAAGGAAACCAATCCCGCGCTCGCGAGCCAGGTGGCGCCTTATATCGATCATTTGCTCGATTGGGATTGCATCAACACGGAGGAATGCACGCAATCGCCGTTGATCGCCGAGTGGTATCAAGAACTGTACGGCACGCTGTTTCCCCCAGACGGGGAACTTCTTCCACAGTACGCCAACAATCCGGATCTCCGGTTCGCGGCATTGGTAGAGGCAGCCAAGAGACTCGAAAAGACGCACGGTAGCTGGAAGGTCCGCTGGGGGGATATCTACCGCGCCCAACGGCATCCCAACGTCGCCGATTTCCTCTCCATTCCCTTCGACGATCGCAAGCCGAGCCTGCCGAGCATCGGCGTGCCCGGCGGCTTGGGAGCGGTATTGACGCAATACTACACGCCAAGCGTGCGTATTCCCTTGGTCAAGGAAATGAACAAGCACTACGGCATCGTCGGGACCAGCTACATGGCCGTTTTCGAGTTCAAGAAGGACGGTGTCGATGGGAGCTCGCTGATTCAGTATGGCAGCAGCGGGAATCCGAAGTCGCCGCATTACATGGATCAGGCAAAGCTACTTCGGGAGAAGAAGTTTAAGCCGGCAATCTTCGACTGGAAAGAGATCACCAAGTCGGCCAAGCGGACCTATCGTCCCGGAGAGGAGAAGTCCTTGGCCCAATAGCGTTAATCGTCGCGGCGGACTTCGTACGTCGTCAGCCGCCCATTCTTTGCCCCCGGACTACCTGCGGGGCATTTTGCCCAGTTGAATCTTGCTCCGCCCAGAAACGCTTTGTACAAACGGGTTTTCCACGAAAAGACTCCACCGCCAGCCACCCACATTCCTTGGGAACGACGCGGAGTGGTTCGGGGGATTTCATCAAGAGGATAGGGACATGCCGATCGAGCGAAAGATCAACAACAGCGTTAAATTCATGGAGTCGGCGATCGAAGCCGGTGGGGGAGTATTGCGGCTCACGCCGACGTGGGTACCTCGTTCGTTTCTCATGCCGGGAAAGCGAATCAAGCTTGCCCCTCAAGACTACTACGCCATGGGGGCGCACCGCGGCGGCATCGACGAGCGTTGGTTCGGCTCGACCACGGAAGCCGCCAACGACAACCGCGAGCCGGACGAGGGGCTGAGCTACTGTCTGTTCCAAGGTCAGCAATTCCAGCTACGCGATGCGATCGCCGCTCATGGCGCCAAGATCATCGGCAGCCGGCTTTGGAACAAGTACAAGAAGTGGCCCGTCTATAGCAAGTTCTTCGATAACATGGGCCCGATTCCGCACCACATGCACCAGAGTGCCGAGCAAGCCGCGAAGCTGGGACTGGAGGGGAAGCCCGAGTCCTATTATTTCCCGCCTCAACTCAACGCGATCGGCAACAATTTCCCGCACACTTATTTCGGTCTCGAGCCCGGCACCACCAAGGAAGACGTTCGCCGGTGCCTCGAGCGCTGGAACGAAGGGGATAATGGCATCCTCGATCTCTCGAAGGCGTATCGGCTCAAGCCGGGGACCGGATGGTTGGTCCCCCCGTGCGTGTTGCACGCGCCGGGCTCGCTCGTGACCTACGAACCGCAATGGGGTTCCGACGTCTTCGGCATGTATCAGTCGATGGTCGAGGGCCGATACGTTCCCTGGCAACTGCTGGTCAAGGACGTCCCCCCTCAGTTTCACAAGGACCTCGATTATCTGGTCGAGCAACTTGATTGGGAGGGAAACACCAATCCGAATTTCAAGGACGCGCATTACCTCGAGCCGATTCCCGTCGCGAATACGGCTTCGGAGGGATATGTCGATCGCTGGATCGTTTATGGCAAGGTGAAGGGAGAGCAACTCTTCACGGCCAAGGAACTCACCATCAATCCCGGGGTCAAGTGCACCATCAAGGATCCTGGCGCGTATAGTCTGATCACGGTTCAAGGTCGTGGGCGGATCGGCTCCCTTCCGCTGGAATGCCCGGCGATGATTCGTTACGGCGAACTGACGGAAGACGAAGTCTTCGTCACCGAAGATGCCGCCAAGGGTGGTTTGGTTTTCGAGAATCTCGGTCCGGATCCGCTCGTGACGCTCCGTTATTTTGGCCCGGATGCCCAGCCAAGCGCGCCGAACGTCGGCGACCACAAGAAGTGAGCACAAGAGGGGCGCCCGCCGATCATCGGTTGAAGACGAACGTCGTCCGTAGACCGGTGGCGCGGGCACGAGCGAATTGGCTCTTCGGCCGATACGTGCCCCGTGACGGAAGTGATAAGGGAAGCGGGAAGTTCGAACCAAAGGAAATGCAACAAGGAAAGAACCATGGCGAAAAAGAAGATCTCCATCGGCAGTTGGGCTTATTCCATTGGACCATACCAGGATAATCCGATTCCCTTTGAAACGGTCGTCAAAACGCTGGCGGAACTCGGATTCGATGGAGTCGAGTTGGGCGGATTCCCTCCCCATCCCAATCCGGACGACTGCCCGGACGCCGACTCGCGGAAGCGAGTAAAGGACTTGGTTCGGGGCGCGGGATTGGAATTCTCCGGATTGGCCGCCAACCTGTGGATGCACAAGATCATCTCCGTCGAGGACAACACGCCTTTTCTCAAGGAGTTCGACAAGAACGTCAAGTTCGCCAAAGACCTGGGAATCGACACCATCCGCGTCGACACCCTCGAACCGGCGGAAGTTTTCGAGAAGGTGGACTACAACGTCGGTCGTGGCAGGGTTGTTAAGACCTTCAAGGAAGCCGCCAAAAGGGCCGCGGACGCGGGGCTTCGCATCTGCTGGGAATTCGAACCTGGCTTCGCGCTCAACAAGCCGTCCGAGATCATCGCTCTCATCGACGAGGTGGACGCGCCGAACTTCGGAGCACTCTATGACACCTGCCACGCGAATATGTGTGCCAAGATCGGCTCACGGCAGTTCGGCAAGAAGGAAACCTTGCCTGGTGGCGCCCTCGAACTTCTGCAGAAGCTCAAGGGAAAAATCACTCACCTGCACCTGATCGACTCGGACGACACGCTCCACCACGACGAGACGAGCACGCATCCACCGTTCGGCGAGGGGAACCTCGATTGGGACAAGCTGACGCCCGCCCTGCTGGATTGCGGCGTGCCCAATGATTGGTGGGCTATCGATCTCTGTTTCTGGCCGGAAGCCTGGGATGCGACCGCTAAATGCAAGACTTTCCTCGATAAGCTTCGCGTCAAGTACAACGTGGCGAAGTAACTCGGCGTGACGGCCGCCAGGCCAGGTCGGTAACCAAACCATTCGAAAAAACACCGGCCGCATCCCCCATTCGGGCGTGGATGCGGCCACGTTTTTTGATATCACTCGTCCCTTTTCGCTCCGATTGTCGTTCTTGCCATCACAACACGAAAAATTACGGATCCAAGGATCTCCCGCCCTTGTCCATTGCCGAATGGATGGAATGCTTCAGAGTCCCGTGATTCCAGTGACAGTGAAATTCGAGTGAGGAAAATGATCAGCCCTTTGGGGGCGAATGACCTGTCCAAGTACCGAGTTTTCGGCTTTAATACTTCTAGGTTTTGTGTTTCCGTGAAACTTTTGTGAAACCGGTTCTCTCCAGCCTTGGTAAATCAGGTAGCCCTCAAAAAAATACGCCTCCATCCCGGTATGCACGCACCTACAGATGGCGAGAGCCCTAAGCCAAAGATGACCGCCAAGCTCGGTTTCCGTCGGACAGAGACTTTCCGCGATGCTGATCAGGTGAAGTTCAGGAGCCCATAGAAGCGACTCCCATCGAGACCCGGTTGACCAGTTGGGTACTCGATCCGGAATGCTTGGCGATTACGCCACGATTGGCTAGCGACCGAATCACTGAGGGTGGCACTCAGTGTTTTTCCCCGCAAATGCCCACCCTCCTCCAGGTGCCGGGCCCCCCCCGGCACCTCTTTTTTTGCGCCGTGACTTTCGCATCGGATGCACCAAGGGATTGGCGGCAAGTGTCCGTGGATCATCGTCACGGTAGGGCGCCGAATGTAGTGGTCGCCGATGAAGTGAGTGTCATTGGATTGGCAAGGAGCGGAGAACGAAAAGTGAATCCGTCTCCGCAACGTCACTTGGGCGTGGTGGGGGGGCTATTGGCTGACACGGGCGTGACAGCATTCTTGCCGGCTTGGGAGTCCCCGGTTTTGGAAGTCGGGGATTCCGCGGGCGGAGACTTGGGGGTGGGGTCCGTCGCGGGTTCGTCCGCTTTGGCCGCCGCTGGCTCGCTGGAATCGGGAGGTGGTGCCGGAACCTCCGTTTTCGTGGGTTGGCTAAAGCCGCTGTTCTGCTCCGCCAGCGTCGGCTGCAATTGCGAATCGAACTTTTCCCAGCCGAAGACCCTGCGGTAGTACAGAATCAGTCCGTGGACCGCGTGGTAGAGGGCACCCGATTCCATTTCCGCCGACTGCAGGTCGAGGATCATTAGAGAAACCGCGTTGGCGCCATCTTGCATCCATTGTTCCTTGAGCTGATCGTCGGGAAGCCAGGCGGCGAGCCATTCCAAGGTATGGCCCGCGGCACCCAAACGGTCCTTGGGATCGGTCGTCGATCCCTTGCCCCGAAAATACAGGCTGGAAAACGCTCCGTCGGGATTCTGGTATTCCTTGGCCATCGCGACGTGCTGGTCGAGCTTGTCGGCGACTTCCTTCCAAATACCTTCCTTTTTGCCACCGTTTTGCATG
This sequence comes from Planctomycetota bacterium, assembly GCA_046350335.1. GTDB lineage: Bacteria > Planctomycetota > Planctomycetia > Kolteriales > Kolteriaceae > JAXMAQ01. The sequence goes on along the minus strand of JAXMAQ010000001.1, from coordinate 95,335 downwards.
TGCAGGTGGTAGGCCCAAGTGAGGCCGAATAGACGGTGGGTTCCGCCGCAGGCCGCCTGGTTCACCGAGGCCTCGAGCTCGAAACGGACGACGTCGTTATAGTGGAGCTTTTCGCCGAACCGATTCGTCCATTCGAAGTCGGTCCCGATGTATTGCGCGAGGACCACGATCGCCCAGCTCAATTCCTGGCCGGTCGGCCGAACGTGCGCCTTCACCTCATGGACGAAATCCATGAGGGTATATTCTCGTCCGTAGACGATCACCTTCTTGTCGGGAGGGGTGTTCCACTGGGCGATTTCGGCGATGAATTGGTCCTGGTGTCCTTGTCCGATGAAGGTCGGGCCCGTTTGCACGTCGAGTCCGGCGCTCGTGGGGATGAAGCGCATGCCGCGAATTTCGCCATACGCAAAATTACCGCCAAAGACGTAATCAAGGGCGTTGACCTTTGTCTGGGTGTTGGGGTCGGTAATGGCCAGCCCTGGTCCGAGTCCGAGAATGCCGTGGAAAATGGTCCAGAACGCGTTATTGGTGTAGAGCTCTCGTTGGCGCACCTGCTCGATCGCCGCTTCGAGCCTGGTTTTGAGGGAAGCGGGGAGCGGCGTCTGGGGTTTCACCGCCACGACCTCCGCGGATTTCGCCACTTCGCTCGCCGACGGAGCGGGTGAATCGGCCACCGGAGCACATCCGCCGAGGAGCAAGGCTGCCGACGTGGCAATCATCCAACGTTTCCCGTTTCCGCCACCACTTCGATAGGACATTCCGCGATTCCTTGCGCCTGGAGCTGCGTCAACACTCCCTTGCCGTTCCGCAGTGTTCATTCCTTGGGCATCCCGATTCATGACTTCACCACCACAGAATCCAAGAGGAATTATACCAATCCCGCGAGCGTTATGGCCGCCGCCAGCCGTTTCGTTTGCCTCCCGTGTCGAATCAGGCGAGTACCTTGGAATGGGCGTCCGCGGCCCGGAGGCGAGTTTCGACAAGTTCATTGTTAGCAGGCTGTGCCGCGGGTGACCTTCCGATGGCGGCCGCCAGCCGGGCAATCCACGCTCTCCAGGTCTCCGCCGGGAGAAACGCAAGGCAGCCGATGAAAATTGCCGGTCCAAAGATTGGCAAGCCGAACACGAAGACGTTGCCGATCCATCCCAACGCGGCACCGAGGAGCATGATGGGACGCCACGCCGGTCGCCACATGAGGAATGGAAAGCTCAGTTCCCAGGCCAACACGCCGTAGGTCATGAGACTAATCACGATCATGATGAGGTTGGCGTTGGGAGAAGAGGCCAGGACATCGTCGATCGAGGTGGAGAACGGCGAATGCAAGGGGAACCAGATCGCGGTTCCCGACCACCACAAGCTCGACTGGAGTTTGTGCGTGGCGCTCGAAAAGAGAACGATGGCCAGGTGAACTTGGATCAAGCGAAGGCTGATGTTGGCTGCGACGCTTTCTCTGGCCGGTCCACGATTGCCGAATAGCCGGTGTCCGCGTGCTCCGAGGAAAAGCTCGCCCGTCGATAGGCGCTCGTCGCCACCCGTAAAGTAGGTTCCCAGCCCATCGAACAGGTAGCCAACCATGAGATAGAGGGACAGGATGAGGAGCAAGACGTCGCCGCCGCTGAAAATCGCCGGGTTGGCGGTAAAACTGGCGACGACAAGCCACGTGAGAATCGACGTCAACCTCGTGGCGATGCCCAGCGTGAACAACGCGACGGCGACCAACGATCCAAAGTAAATGGCGTTGACCAAAAATGCATTGGGAGCCAAGAAGAGCAGGGACCAACTCATGATCGGACGGACGTCTTCGGGAAGGCTCGACGCTTCGCGATACGCGACTCGATCAAACCAGCCGTCCAAGCTGAATAGGCCGTACTGATGGCCAACGAATCCCGCCAGCCAGAAGAAGATCAAAGTTCCCGCCAGGACGCGAACGCCATCAAGGCCGATCGGGTCAATCGGCGTGAACCAGAAGCGTTGCCAAGCCTCGATCGCACGTTTCATCGTTTTTCACTCCCGCGGTGGTTATGGAATCCTGAGCCTCGCAAAGGCTCGCCACCGCAATGCCATGGAGCGGTCCCTGTCGTAGGCCGCTCGAACTCCAACTCCCTTGGATCCCGGGTCCTGCTCCGCGCGGAGACCTTGATTCTTCGTCCCGCGGTGCAGGTGATGAATCTAATTGCCGCTCAAGACTCCGAAATTCATGTGCACCTCGTCGAACTCGCCTTCGGGCGGTGGCGCGTCGAAGAACATCACGTCAGGCGGAATGTACTGCTTGGTATGGCGGATGATTTCCGCGGATTTGGCGCCGTGAGCCTTGCAGAGGTAACGAGCATAGGATCGGGCCAGGATTATGGATTTCTCCGAAGGCCCGAACGTGGGGCGATCCCGCGGAATCAGGTGCTCTTGCATGGTCGAGATCTTGGCCTTGCGTCCCTCGCTCATCTCCCAGAAGCGGACCGTGGGAATCGGCTGGTTGGGGGCGGGAACGAATTCGCCAGGCCGGGGTTCCAGGATGTCGTCGTCATTGAGTCCCGCGGCGAGTAGCGACTGGTAAAACCGGACCGCGCCACGGGCATTGGGATCGGGGATCTGGAGGACGGCGATCTCTTTGTCTTGGGCATCCCGAAGATGGATTTCCAATCGGGCGGCGCCGCCGCTACCGCTGTGCGGATTGGCCACGTCATTTTCGGTGAAGTGGTAGTTGTGGGTGAACTTGATTCCCTTCAGATAGGAATCCGCCGCGTTATTGATGGGAGTGGCGAAATGGGGGGGCGTGGCCCAACCGGCGCCATCCTCCGTGGGCCATGGGCCGCTAGGGGCCGCCAAGACCATGGCTCCGACGGCGGCAAGGTGGCCGCCGATCAACACGCTTCCCACAACCTTGACCCATAGGGGCAATCCTGCTGGACTCGCCGGCGTACTCATGCCTCGTCTCCCATCTCGTCGTAGGGGATGGCTCGCGTTCGATTTTCCGCTCGCCCGTACTGGAACTGGTCTTCCAGGGCCGCGTCCATCCGCCGGTTCGCGTTACTTTTCTCAAGGGGGTCGAACTTCCCCGCCCATTGCCTTCCATGGAATCGCATCCTTGCTGAATACGGAGGAAACTCTCACTGGTCGATTGCCTTCCGCAGCGATTAGTTTCGCGCTGGTCAAGCAGTGAGACTTAACCTCGAAATGGTCGGCGCGCCATCGGCCACGCTCCATTCGTGTCAGGGTTTCCCCCAAGGCTTCCTTTATCCGAACATACACGACGCGGCAACAAACTCGACTCGTTTTGACGAGACTTCGCCAATTACCTGAAGGCCGCCCTCGGAGAAATCCCTATCCCCCATTCATCATGCGAAAGTCGTCCGATCGGAAGACCGATCCGCGACCCCAAGGTGCGGGTTTTGACATTTTCCCAAGCACCATTTCGGTGAAGATCGCAGGATCGGAATTTGACAAACGGGATAACGTTGGCGCGAAGTCGATGGCGCACACGGGAAATTAAGGTCCGACAGTGGGAAATGTCCGTTCCTCGACCCTGGCAATCGGGCCGAAAGCAAACGCCGCTGGGATCGTGGAAGCGATGGTGGCCAAAAAAGAAAGGTGCTGGCAAGTTTTCGTGACTTGCCAGCACCTGGGAAAACGCGATGGCCGGAGAGCTGCTTAGCTCTCACCGCTTTCGGCGCCTGCTCCGACCGGTTCACCCTCAGAAGCAATGCTGGTGGGGGTGAACTCCAGTTTCTTGCGACCGTCCTCCGAATCCGCGACGGTAACATGGATGACCATGTTTTCCTTGATCGTTCCGCGGAGGAGTTGCTCGGAAAGGGGTTCCTCGATCAGGTTTTCGATCGCTCGGCGGAGCGGTCGGGCGCCAAAGTCGGGGTTATAACCCTTCTCGATGATGAACTCGCGGCCAGCCTCGGTCAGATCGAGCGTGATGCCACGTTCGCTGAGCCGTTCTCGCACCTTCGCGAGCTCGAGTTCGATGATGTTCTCGAGATTGCGACGCGTCAGGCCGTGGAAGACGATGACGTCGCTGACGCGATTAAGGAATTCCGGACGGAACTCCCTTTCGATCCGCGCCATCACCATTTCCTTCATCTTCTCGTAAGTCACGTCCTCGGTCCGCTTCGTGAAGCCGAACGACGTTTGATCCTTGATCGCCTCCGCGCCAATGTTGGTGGTCATGATGACGATCGTGTTCTTGAAGTCGACGTTGTGACCGTAGCTGTCGGTCAGTCGGCCTTCCTCCATGATCTGCAGGAGGATGCTGAACACGTCCGGATGCGCCTTCTCGATTTCGTCGAGGAGCACGACGGCGTACGGCCGACGGCGGATCTTCTCGGTGAGTTGACCTCCTTCTTCGTACCCGACGTAACCCGGAGGAGCACCGATCAGTCGGCTGACGTTGTGCTTCTCCATGTACTCGCTCATGTCGATCTGGATCAAGGCGTCCTCATTGCCGAACATGAACTCGGCAAGGGCCTTGGCGAGCAACGTCTTGCCGACGCCCGTGGGGCCGGCGAAGATGAAGCAGCCGATCGGCCGTTTCGGATCCTTGAGCCCCGCGCGGTTCAGACGAACCTTGCGCGCCAAAGCCTGGATCGCCAATTCCTGGCTGACGACCTTCGCGTGCAGCTCGTCTTCCATCTTGAGCAGGCGCTGGGCCTCTTCGCTCTCCAGCCGAGTGAGCGGAACGCCGGTCATCTTCGAGACGACCTCGGCGATCACCTCTTCATCGACGGCTCCGTCGATCTCTTGGGTCTTCTCCCGCCATTCGCGGTTGATATTTTCCTTCTTCTTTTTGATCTTGTCCGCCTGGTCCCGGAGATTGGCGGCTTTCTCGAAATCTTGGTTCGTAACCGCTTCTTCCTTCTCCTGGTTCAAGCGTTCGATTTCGTCGTCTAGGTCCTTGAGATCCGGCGGACGGGTCATCGCCTTCAGGCGGATGCGCGCCCCCGCTTCGTCAATGACGTCGATTGCCTTGTCGGGCAAGCACCGGCCAGTGATGTACCGGCTGGAGAGTTCAACCGCGGCTTCCAAGGCGTCGTCGGTGATTTGCACTCGGTGATGTGCTTCGTACCGGTCGCGGAGTCCTCGGAGGATTTCCACGGCTTCCTTCTTTGAGGGAGGCTCGACAATGATCTGCTGGAATCGGCGTTCGAGGGCGCCGTCCTTCTCGATGTACTTGCGGTATTCATCGAGCGTCGTGGCGCCGATGCATTGGATCTCGCCTCGGGCCAAAGCCGGCTTGAGGACGTTGGAGGCGTCGATCGCTCCCTCCGCGCCTCCCGCTCCAACCAGCGTGTGCAGTTCATCGATGAAGAGAATCGTGTTGCGGGCGCGGCGGACTTCATTCATCACCGCCTTGATCCGTTCCTCGAATTGACCACGGTACTTGGTTCCCGCGACCATCATGGCGAGGTCGAGCACGACGATGCGGCGGTCGCGGAGCAGTTCGGGAACGTTTCCACCGACGATGGCCTGCGCGAGACCTTCGACGATGGCGGTCTTGCCGACCCCCGCTTCGCCAAGCAACACCGGATTGTTCTTGGTTCGGCGGCTCAGAATCTGAATGACCCGCTCGATCTCGTTAGCGCGGCCGATGACCGGATCCAGTTTGCCTTGACGCGCAAGTTCGGTCAGGTCGCGCCCGAAGCTATCGAGCGCTGGCGTTTTGGATTTGCCACTTTTGCTGGCCGCTCGTTCGCCGCCGCTTTCGCCCGAATCCATACCATGCCCCAAAAGGTTGAGAACTTCTTCGCGTACCTCATCCAGTTTCAGGTTCAGGTTCATCAGCACTTGCGCCGCCACGCCTTCTTGCTCCCGCAGTAGGCCTAGCAGCAGATGCTCGGTGCCGACATAGTTGTGATTGAGGTTTCTCGCCTCTTCGATCGCGTATTCGATCACCTTTTTGGCGCGAGGGGTGTGTGGAAGACGACCCATCGTCACCATGTCGGGACCCGCCTGAACAATCTTTTCGACCTCCATGCGTATTTTACGCAGGTCGACGTCCAGGTTTTTGAGAACGTTGGCGGCAACGCCACTTCCCTCTTTCACCAGACCCAGCAGGATGTGCTCCGTGCCAATGTATTCGTGGTTGAACCGTTGGGCTTCTTGATTGGCAAGCTGCATCACCTTCCGGGCACGGTCCGTGAAGCGTTCGTACATGGAATCCAATACTCCAGAATTTGGTTTGTCGTGCGCTACTTGCGAGCAACATGTGCTCGCCCGTCTTCGATCCTTCGCCCCACGCGAGATGCCACCTGGGTCATCGTAACACAAACACGATGGGCAACAAGCTCATTCTCGGCCGCGAAGGGGAGCTGGGCGAATGCGTGAACGAAACGGAAAAAATCCGTCGGACCTCCTCGCGTTCGCCGCACCTTGTCCGGCATCCTACTCGGCCTGGCCTCGGAGCAAATAGGGGCCACATTTTCGCGCCCCCAGCGCGGCTCGCGCTCCCCTCAACCCCTTGGCTTCCTGTCGATTGAACAGAACAGCTGTATTTTAGAACCCCTTGAGGTTCAATCAAGCGAACGATCCGGGGCCGCCGATCCTTAGACATGGGCTCGCGCGACACGCCCAAGGAGCGGAATCCGGTGATTTTCCTCCCGTGCCACTGGTGTTTAGGGAAAGTGACGTGCCTCCTTTTCATCCCTTCTCATGGTATGATCGATCGGCAAACGAGCTCCGTCGGTCCGCGGAGATATAGCCGGCCATCGGCAACGACAGGCATGGTCCAGCAGCGACCGTCGAACGCTTTGACGGAGGAAATCTCGTCATACTTTGTTCCGTCCGGACGCGCGAGCGCCAGCTTGCCGTTTTCTCCCAGAATGATCAACTTGCCATCCGCGAGCGTTAGGGAGCCGCGGCCAAATCCTCGTTGCTTCCACTCCTGTTTCCCCGTCTCAAAATCCAAGCAGGTGAGAAACGCCATGTCGAAGCCGTAGAGCTTTCCCTCGTGCAGAACACAAGTGGAGAAATGATTCTTCATTTCCTTGTTTCGGTAAACCTGCTCGCAGCTCACCTCATCCCCCTTGGTGGAGATTCGGACGAGGGCGCACCCCTGGTCGTACCCCGAGGAGATGAAAACCTTGCCCTGAAAATGGATGGGGGTCGCGATATTGCAGCGGTATTGGGTTTCCCAGGGGTATCGAAAAAGCTCTTTGCCGGTCGCGGGATCGCTGCCGATCAAGGCGACGGCATTAAAAAAGAGAATGATTGGTCGGCCAGCCATGTCCATCCGCAGGGGGGACGAGTACCCCGCGCGGTCGTCCAAGTTTTTCCATTTCAATTCGCCCGTCCGTTTGTCAAACGCGGCGATGCTGTTCCCCTCGGGACCCCCAGGAATGACGTAGACCAGATCGCCGTCAATAAGGGGAGAAGTGGACGTGCCCCACGGCATGTTAGGGGCGTTGAACTCGGCAAGTAAATCCTTCTTCCAGCGCGCCTCGCCGGTTTTCGCGTCCACGCAATGGAAAACGTTGTTTCCCCCCACCGCGTAGATCCGGTCTTCGTCGACGGTGGGGGTTCCCCGCGGCCCGTTGCCCTCTTCGCATTTGAACTCGCTGTCGTAGGCGCATTTCCAAATCTCTTTTCCTGTCGTCGCGTCGAAACAGAGGATGGTTTCCTTGGGCCCCTCCTGGGCCATGGTGTATAGACGTCCGTCCACAACCGAGAAACAGGAGTAGCCTTCCCCGATCGGGGCGGACCACAAGACTTTTGGTCCCTCCTTTGGCCATTCCTGAAGCAAGCCGGTTTCTCGAGAGATCCCATCTCTTTTTGAACCCCGCCATTCCGGCCAAGGGTCCGCGTCCGCGGACCACGCGCAGTTCCAGAAAAGAGTCGCCAACACGAGAGAAGTCAAGCACCAGCCTGGCCGCGCTCGACGGGGGTCGACTAGGGTATTCCGTTCCGTGAATCTCATGTATCACTTGGCTCCGTGGAGGAGAGCGTAATTGAAAAGAGTCCTTGTGGAACGGGCCAGGCCGATGGTCCAATGCTCCTGGATGGTTCTGGAGACAAGGAGAGGCCTCCTTGAATTCCGCGACCTTTGGGCTTGGGCGAACCTTCCCTGTCCTGGATGGGATTCTCGATGGTTCTCGCGTGGAACTCAACGGGATTTCTCAGTCACTTTCGTTCGGGCGGAGTGCGTCGCGCAGCCGAGGGCGTACGGCTTGGCCCTTGGACGGGAGATGTTAAAACGCTCCGATCGGGGGGACCTTGCGGGGGGCGCGCCTTCGTCCGGTACCACTTTTCGGACGTGGTGGCAACCCACTCTTCCAATTCCCCATGAATCTACATACGATTGAAGCTCAGTAGGATTCGTCGCGATGGAAGGCCGTTTGGCGTTCCGGTTCCTTGAAGCGGGTTCGTGTCGGATGCCTTCATGAAAACCATCGTCGCTAGCTACAATCCTTGGGAAACCCCAAAGACCATACCATGACAAGAATCGACTCCCCTTTCCCCGCCGTTCTGCTTTCGACCTTGGGTCTATTGGTCTTTCCATGGTTGGCATTGGGACAAGAGATTCCAGGGATTACGCCTCCCGGCGGTGCTGCCGCCACCTTGCTCAAGGATGGATTTGGTTTCACGGAGGGTCCTGCCGCTCATCCGGACGGCAGCGTTTACTTCACCGACCTTCCGAGCGAAACCATTCATGTCTGGACGCCGGATGGACAAGTCAAACAACTTCGCGACAAGACAGGTCGCGCTAACGGCCTGGCGTTTGACGCTTCGGGAAGATTGGTCGCCTGTGAAATGAATCACGGCCGTTTGACCGCCACTGGTTCCGATGGGGTCGCCGCCGTGCTCGTTTCCATGTTTCAAGGAAAGCCCTTCAATCAGACCAACGATCTGGTCATGGATCCGTTGGGCGGAATCTATTTTTCCGACCCGTACTACGGCCCCGAGCGTTCCCTTCCGCAGGATCGAATGGCCGTCTACTATCTGAAACCGGGAACCGACATGGCGGAGCGAGTGGTGGACAAGGGGCCTGCCAAGCCGAACGGAGTTCTCCTGTCCCCGGATGCCAAGACCCTTTACGTCATCGACTCGGAGAATCCGACGGTTTGGTGTTTTCAGATCGGCGAGGGGGGCGCGCTTTCACCGGCAGGGGACATGGGAAAGTTCACCGATCTCAAGCTCCCGGAGGGGAAAACGTCGGGCGGAGATGGTGGCGCGGTCGATTCCAAGGGCAATCTCTACATCACTTCTGAACTGGGGATTCAAGTCATCGCGGCCGATGGAAAACATCTGGGAATCATCGCGATTCCGCAGCAGCCGGCGAACTGCGCATTCTTCGGCCCGGAGTTGAAGTCACTCTTCGTCACCGCTCGCACGGCCATCTATAAGGTGGATCTGCTGGTTCCTGGGCTTCGTCTTCCGTTGGCCAAGCCGGCCGAGGGACCGAGCACCAGCCAAAACGGCGACTAGCTGCGGAATTCCGCCTTGCTCGCTGGTTTTCTGTAAAAAATCCCACGCCATGCCAACGCGAACCCGTCGTTTGCTCGTACATGAGGCGTCATGAAGCACGCGCCGGATAAGAATTGGACCGCGCTTCGAGTGGCGTACCTCTTCGCCGCCTCGATGCAGATGGGCGTACTCTATTGGCTTTCGTCAAAACCCTCGCTCGGCGACGAACCGCTGAACATCCTTCTCCGCCTCATGAATGCGACTCCCGGAGGAGACAAGATTGCCCACGCGATCGCCTATGCCGTTCTCGCCTTTTTGTTGACCCGCGGATTCGGACATCGAGGTTGGGGTATTGCAATTACCGTCCTCTACGGCTTGCTGGACGAGTATCACCAAAGCTTTGTTCCGGGGCGCGACGCGGGTCTCGCCGATTGGCTCGCGGATTCCCTGGGGGCCGTGGTGGGTAGTCGTCTAGCGACGAAGAGGATTCCCGGCTTGCCTCATCCGAACAAGAGTTGTCCAACTCTCTTGGAGAACCCGGAGGCCGCGTCCTATTGCCGCGCGAAAAAATAGCTTAGGCTCCATGGCACGCGATGGTCAGTGTGAGGCGGAAAACCATCGTTCCCAATCCGTTGGCAGCTCGATCGGGAGGGATGGGATCAATGGGCGACTAGACATCGCGGCGTATTCTGCCTTTTCGAATCGGTAGTTCGAGGAGCGATTCGCACACCGTGACGACTCGTGCAACGACGGCATCGATCATCCGTTTCCCCGATTCCGCGGACGCGAATTCCGGATACCCCACTGCTCCCCGTTGGGTCCGTTGACCAAAATCCTGCGCCAGGTAGAGTCCCCGCAGCGCTTCGGGAGTCGTTTCGGGATCGTTTTGAATCTCTTGCCGGCGAACCAATTCGGGTCGCAAGTACAACATCATTGATGTTTCGAACTCGCAGGCATGTCCCATCTCTCGCTTGGGACCTTGCGCTAATTCCGCTAGTTCCTTCCCAGCAATCTCCCAATAGCTCGCGCCGCTCAGTAAACGATCGGGATAACGAGGCTGCAGGCCCCGGAGCGCAACGTGCAAGGTATCGATATTTCCGCCATGCCCGTTTAGAATCATGAGTCGCCGAAAACCGCTTTCCAGCATCGGCGTCAGCAATTCCCGAAGCACGGCGACATGGGTATCGACCTCCGCGGTCAGCGTGGCTCCGAAGGGAAGATGGTGGTCGCTGGCGCCCCACCAAAAAACCGGTAGGCACAAAACCTTCTTGGGCAAACGTTCTTCCACGCGATCCGCGATCCCGCCGCAAAGGATCGTATCCGTGAAGGTTGGCAAATGCCGACTGTGTTGCTCGCTGGCGGCGATCGGGGCGAGTACGAGAACTTGGTCGCGATCGAGGGACGCGACCTCCGGCCAGGTCATTTCCGCCAGTTTCATGGATTTCAGGCCTCGGCGTAAGCCGCGTCCGGCAGGTCGGCATTGGTAAACACGTTCTGCACGTCGTCGTGGTCGTCGAGCGAGTCGAGCAGTTTCACGACTCGCTTGGCGTTCTCTTCGTCGACGGCGACGGTATTCTCCGCCACCTGGATCATGTCCGCTTCCGCGGGTTCGATCCCCTTCTGGCCGAGCGCTTCGGAGACCTCTGTGAAGTTCGCGGGGTCGCAAAGGATCTCGAAGTAGTCGCCACTTCGGCGGATGTCGTCCGCGCCCGCTTCGAGTACGATTTCCATCAAGTCGTCTTCGGTTTTTCCCTCGGCGTCGACCAGGAATCGACCTTTGCGCGCGAACATCCATGCGACGCAGTTGGAAGTCCCCAGTTTTCCACCCGAGAGCTCAAAGATTTTGCGCACTTCTCCCGCGGTCCGGTTGCGATTGTCCGTGAGGATTTCGCAGATGACGGCGACACCCGCCGGGCCATATCCTTCGTAAACGATTTCTTCCAGACGTTCGGAGTCGGTCTCGCCGGTTCCCTTTTTAATCGCTTTTTCGATCGTGTCTTTGGGAAGGGAAACCGCCTTGGCCTTCGAGATCGCGAAGGCGAGCTTGGCGTTGAGCTTGGGGTCTCCGCCAAACCGCGCTGCCATGATGATCAATCGCGACATCTTACTGAAGAGTTTGCTCCGCTTGGCGTCGACCGCCCCTTTGCGGAGTTTGACGTTCTTTGCGTGTGAATGACCTGCCATTGAATTCTTTCCTCGAACCGACGTTGATCATCGTTTAGCGTGTCTGTTTGCCGAGCGTTTTCAGGTTCGCCTGGATCCCGCGAGTGAACGTCAGGTTGGCGAATCGGCGCGATCGGCCCTAGAGGCGGAATCGGCGGCGGGTTAAGGCTCGCCGGCGCGTGCCCGAGGCGGAGCTTCCGCTTCGCTCGAATCCAAGAACTCGAGTTTTTTCTCCACGTCCTTGATCTTCGCGCGTTCCTTTTCGCGCGGATCCTTTTTGTATAGTTCGACCGCCTTTTCCCAAGCCTTGCGCGCCTCGGAAAGTTTGTCCGACTTGCGGTAAGCATCGCCGAGGTGATCCCAGATCACCGCGTCGTCCCCCGTTTCCAGCGCCGTCGCCTGCTTGAGATAATCGATCGCTTGATCGAACTTTCCTTGCTTGAACAGAACCCAGCCCATGCTGTCGAGGTACGCCGCGTTGCCCGGACTTATCTCCAGCGCCCGGCGGATCATCGATTCCGCTCGGTCCAGATTCTTGCCCTCGTCCGCCCAGAGATAACCCAGGTCATTGTTCGCTCCCGCGAAGATCTCTCGAGGGAGCGTGCGTGGATCCGACTCGATCAGCTGTTCGAGTTGCTCCTCCGCCTTGGGCATGTTTCCCGCGAGCGAGTAAATGTTCGAGAGAACGTAACGAACCTGAGGAATCTGCCGGACGCCGGGAAATTCGGTGATCACCCGATTGCACACCTCTTCCGCCTTGTCCCATTGCTGAGCGCGTTGATAAATCCAAGCCAGAAGAATGTTCGCTTCCACGACCAGTTCGGAGTCGGCGAGCCGGCCGATCACTTTATCGATCAAGGCGACCGCCTCGTCCGTGCGGTCCAGCATCGCCAAGGCACGTGCCTGGAAATCGTGGAACACATATTCGCCCGATACCTTCTTGTCGATCGCCCGTTGGGTCACGGCGATGACATCCTCGTACCGCTTGTTCAGCAGCAGCATTTCGGTGAGCTCAACGTACAGGGCGCTCACTTCGGGACGGTCGGTAATGCAACGTTCGTAGAACTCTTTCGCCAGGTCGATGTTGCCTGCCTCGCGCGCCGTCTTTGCCACGATGTAGTCGGCGAAGAATTGGGGCACGTCCCGCTTCTCTTCGTTTCCCCGTTCCCTGGCCACCTTGGCCACCTCGAGGACGAACTCCTTGTCTTGCGCCAGAGCGCGTATTTGCGTGAGCAATGCCTCCTGCCCGCTCGGCGTCGACATGCTCTCGGTAAACGCGTCCAGGAGTTCTTTGGGCTGATTCATTTTGCGAAACAGCCGGGTCAATAAAGGCAAGGTTTCCGGCCGGTCTTTTACCTTCAGCAGTTGCTCGCGCGCCTTTTCGAACTGGTCGGCATCGAGCAATTTCTCGCCGTAGAAGCGTCGCAAGACTTGATTATTGGGGTCGACTTGGGTCATCCGCGCCAGAGCAGGGAGCAGTTCGTCCCCTTTTCCCTTTTTCTCGAGAGTTTTCGCGTAGAGCGTCAAACCCCGTTCGTCGGGCAGCTTCAAATATGCGTCGAGCTCCGCGAGCGCTTTGTCGTAGTCCCCCTTTTCGAAATGAACCTCGGCAAGATCGACGGCGAGGTTCCTTCCTCGGTCACTCGATTGACGACCCTTCTCGAGCACCTCGGTCGCTTCTTCATACTTTTTGGCGTCCTTGAGCGCCATGCCGAGTTGCCGGTAAAGTTCGAATTTGCTCCGGTCCAGTTGCCGGATCGTATGTTCGTCCAGGCGGTATTTCGCCGGATTTTCCGCCACGTCAATTACGTCTTTCATCGACGCGATAACGCCGTCGTTGTTCCCCTTCAGGCCGTACAGACGGGCGAGTTGCAAGCGCATGCGAAAGAATTCCTGAGGGTCCTCGTCGGCGAGTCCTTCGATCTTGCTCGCCTGCTCGAGCGCGCGGATCGCGGCGTCGAAGTTCCCGTCCTCTTCATTGCGCAAGGCGTAGGCATGCCAGAGTTCGTGATCCTCGGGTAGTAATTTGAGGGCCTTGCTCGCATATTCCAGCGACTCTGGCCCTTTTTCCAACTTCAGGCAAAGGAACGCCAGTTGTCGGAGAATCGCGGGAGAGTTCGGATCGTGTTTGAGGGCCGTTTCGAGGGTCTCGAGCGCCTGATTCAACTGGTTCCGCTCGATCTGCATGTAGGCGATGACGAATAGCTTCTTTGCTTCGAGTTTTTCCGCCTCCTCGGTCGACAACGGCGCGCCCAGAGGTTCGAATGTCTCTTCTCCCTCCAACAGCGAGGTTCGAAAACCTTTCGAGTGGCGGTGCTTGGAGTGCTCTCCCGCGGGTTTTTCTTCCGGTTGGTCCGGCTGGGCATCCTTCTTTTCGGGTTCCGCGTCTTTCCCCTTGGGCTCGTCTTTCGGCTCGGAAGGTTCCGCTTCCTTCGCGGCTGGCGGCAGAGCCTTGTCGTCCCCGTTCGCACCTGCGAACGGGAAGACTAGGAGCATCACCAGCCACCCCATGATCATCAGCTGCGAACCCAAACCGATCCGTTGAGAAACCGGCACGCGCGCTTGCCCGCACCACGGAGTGGTCATTGGTGTCGGCGAGGAAGGCTGCATGTGGTTACTCCTGACCATGACGCATGAAGTCGCAACTGCCGGCCAATAGGGGCCGGCGCGCGATCGGACATTCCGGTGGACGGTAATTCGAACCGCCAAGCTACTCTTACGTTAGCAATCCCCCGCAAACTTCGCCAGTCGGGTTCCCGGGAGCCGGTTTCCCGACCTTGGGGGTTGGATCAATGGACGGCTCGAGTCATCACGTCTGGAACATGAGGAAGAAGGCGGTTTGACTGGAAGGGCTTCGCGGAGGTCCGGACGATCTGATTGGGGCCGATGCTTCCGGAATCCGCCAACGGAACACCTGCCACAGTGTTCCCTCGACCAGGCGCAAGTTCGACGAGGACGAGGATCTCCGCTTGCTTCTCCCGTCCGAAGAGTCCCTTGTGGCCGTCGAAACGGGGAATCTTTCCCAACGTAAAGATCATCGCTCGGCCGGGGGGAACGTGAAAGTTTCCTTTCAGAGAGGCGGCGGTCAACTGTGGCACTTCGGGATTCGGCCTGCTGGTCGGCAAGAGCCGCCGTTCCCTGGTGTATTCCAGCCGGCGGGCGCGCAGGTCAACATTGACGTCGATGGACGATGCGTCCTGGCCGATCAGTGGGCTGAACATCGCGACGACTCCTTCCTCCTCCGAACGGTCCGTCGGTCCATATCCAACGACGCGGTTGCCGTTGCCACGCGCCATCGACGCGGAAGGGGAGGATCGACTATGTTCGGAAATCCACCGAACCGTCGCCATCTGACCGTTGGCGACTTGAAACTCTTCGTTGGCCAGTACGACGCCGTCCGATTCGCGCATGATTTCGTTGAGAATATTGGTTGCCTCGGCCCGGTCGACCAGCCAGGCTTCGCGACCGGCTTCCGATTGGCCGGCGGATTGAAGCCGGTGCAGTACTTTTCTTCGCCAATCCTGTTCACTCAATTGGACGACGGTGGTTCGACAATCGAATTGCCCCGGCGTGTAAAGCAAGAATCGGCCGAGGATGTCCGCGACTTGCGCCTGAACCTGAGGATTGTGGTACACCTTGATCCGATTGGGGGAGACGACGAGCGTTGAGACCTCCATGCCGTTCCACACGGATTCGCCCGTCAATTGCAAGATCCACTGCCGGATCGCCTGTTCCGGCTGGGCAGCGGGTTGAAATCGCGACGTGTAGGACGTTATGTCATACACCTGCCAAGTTGCTCCCCCTTGTGCAAAAACTCGATCATTCACGAACGGAGCGTCCACCTGCGGAGCCGGGATCGGCATCGAGACGGGCGTGGCAATCGGCGCTGATGGTGGAGCAGGAGCAGGTGCCGGTTGCGGCGAAGCAACGGAAGGCGCGGGTGCCGTCGGAGCCGCGACATAATTGGGCACGCCAGGCTGCGGGGCCATGGGCGGAGGTTGATACTGAACGGCTGGCTGTGCAGTTACCATGCCCGCGGGAGAGTTCACGACCGGGTTCGATACCGGCGTGTAGTTGTATGGCGGGGTGTTGTTGTACGGCGGCGCGTAGTTGTAGGGAGTCGCCGTCACGGTGGCGGCCGTCCCCACGTTGACGGGGGTCGTGACCGCGGGGGAGAAGGTTATGGGATTGACGTATGCGGGTTGCGCATAGAGTGGGGAATCCGAGTAGTAAGGCCATCCGGTCGCGGCTGGCGTCCCTGCCTCGTTCGCCTTGGCAGCCGTGACTCGGGTTGCTTGAGGGCCCGGCGTGACCGGAATGGGGGTCCAGCGGGGCCAGGTCGTTTGTGCATCGGCGCGAGCGTTTGCCACGAGTAGCAAGACGCAGATTTCCAGCGCGGTTCGCAACTTTCCTGGCATGACCGGCACCTTCCATGACCGTTCCTGACCCACCCCCGCTCCGGGGCGCGCCGTTTTTCAAATTCCTCTTCCCAGATGCAAAAACAGTTAAAGTTCGCCTTGCCCTATAACCGAACGTTCTTCCCGTATCAATACCGCTTGCGCAACCGCGCAAATTCATTTCCCCGAGCAGGTTGCATGGATTTTTCGCCAACGATCGACAGTCGGGCCGTCGAACCTCCTGGATGACGGCATCCGTTCTAACGCGTGTGCTAGACTAATTCTAAAGCAGCACGCGCTTTGAAGAAATGACCAGGCAGAGTAACTCTCCGAGTGGCCCATGAAACACGAGACCACGATCAGCCGCACACCCGTTCACGTACACCCGCTCGGCATGTCCAGGGAGACCGAAAGCCGGGGGTGCTTGGTGAAGATCTACCCTCCGGGGGACAACCAGGGACTGATCGATTTGCCCCATTCGAGGTACCTCATCGGTCGAGACGCGGAGTGTGATTTGACGGTGGACGATTCGTCCGTTTCGCGCCGTCATGCGTCGATTGATCCGGTGGATGGCGAGTACCTACTTTCAGACCTATCCAGCACCAATGGTACTTTTGTCAATGAAGACCGCGTGACCACGCGGGTACTGGCGAACGGAGATTTTCTCCGCGTCGGCAGCCATATCTTCAAGTTCCTCGAAAGCGACAATATCGAGGCGCAATACCACGAAACGATTTACTCCATGATGACCACGGACGGTCTGACGGGCGCGCGCAACAAGCGGTACCTTCTTGAAGCGTTCGACCGGGAATTGGCCCGCGCCCACCGCCGAGCCCGTCCCTTGGCGCTCGCGATGATTGACATTGATCACTTCAAGTCGATCAACGACACCCATGGCCATTTGACCGGGGACGCGATTCTCCGCGAGGTCTGCGATCGAATCCGCAAGGAAGTTCGCTCGGACGAGATCTTTGCCCGGTTCGGCGGGGAGGAGTTCGTCGTCCTCATGCCCGAGGCGTCGCTCGAGGAAGCGGTCGTGTTTGCCAATCGACTCCGTGCCCGGATCGCCGATCAGCCGTTTCGCGTGCACGAAAAGGAAATCCCCGTCACCATCAGTATCGGCGTCGCCATCACGCAAGGCGATAGGTCGGTTTTCGCCGAGGACCTCATCGCCGCCGCCGACGAAAAGCTCTACGAGGCCAAGAATACCGGCCGTAACCGCGTCTGCTCGTGATCGCGGAATCCAGAGGGATGGCCTAATTCACTCCCGCCGACCTCGGAGCACGCAGGCCCAAGTGTGCTTCATGGACGGGCCTTGCTCACCACCTTCGAGCGTAGTTGGTCAGTGACAGGTAAGCAGAGATTGGTCCCACCGGGTGCCATGGCCCACGCTTGCCGTTGCCATGCGAATGAGTCAAGCTGCGATTGGAGATGATCTTTCCGAGAGACAAGAGAGCATTTACCGCGAAGCGCGCCAAGAAAGGCATCGCGTAGTCTCTTCTTTGCGTCCTTGCCGACCTTTGCGGTTTAAATCTCTTGGCTTTCCCCTTCGACTATCGAATGCACGTTTGGCCCGGAGGCACATCGCAGGAAAACAAACGAAGGGCGCAGTCCTGGACAACCGCTATTTGGTTGCCCGCTCAAGTCCTCCGAGCATCGTTCCCCACCCCTCGCGGACTCGATCCACGAACGCCGACCATTGCGGGGCCATTTCATGAACCAGCGTAAGCTCGCATCCCGCGTCTTGCGGCTCGATATCGATAACCACCCGGGAGGTTTCCGGCAAACTATCCGCGGTTCCCCACGTGAATACGAGCCGGCGAGGACGATGCAGCTCAAGATATTCGCCGACGTGGTCGATCTCCATGCCTTGCCTGCGCACTACAAAAGAGAATGTGCCTCCGACGCGCGGATCCATGGATACGCGGACGAGTTCCTCGTCTCTAACCTTCGGGCCGAACATCCATTCGCCAATTTTTGAAGAATCGAGCCAGGTATCGAACACACGTTCCGAGGAAGCCGGAAAGGAACGCACCACCGTCGCCTTCACTGATTCCGCCGACATCCGAACCCCCCCCTTCTGATTGTCGAGTTTCAATCCGCATTGCCTCTCAGCATGACAATGACGGGGCCCGGTTGCCATTCATGGACGTCTCGAACAGCGGCCAGCGACAAGGCCGTCCAAACAGCCGCGGCAGGAAAAACGCCATGACATTGGAGCCCGAAAGCACGTTGTTCTGGGCTACCATGAGATGCCCAAAGCGAGGAACATTGAAGGAAATACCTCGCCGGTTACCATAGTTACGCTTGCCGTGGCCATGCCAATAAATTAACCGACATGGGAGAAGATCTCTCCGAGAAACAAGAGAGTATTTACCGCGAAGCGGCCAAGGAACTTTAAAGAAAGGCATCGCTTCGTTTCTTCTTTGCGTCCTTGCCGACCTTTGCGGTTTAAATCTCTTGGCTTTCCTCTTCGACTATCGAATGCACGTTTGGCCCGGAGGGCCGTCATAAGAAATCGAAGGCTGCGGATTTGGACCAAGCGACCATGGTTGCATTGGGCGAGGAACGCGGCGAAGGCATCGAACGTTCCATCGGCCGTCAGGCGATGATTTCGTGAATCGGCTTGCCGAGATCGATTCGAGACGTTTCCTGCCGGGAACACCTCGAGTCGAGCGAGGTCGAGCCCGAGTTGGTGCAGCACGGTCGCGTGAATATCGGTGACGTAGTGGCGGTTTTCGAAGCCGCGTGGAAGCCGAGCTCGTCCGTGGCGCGCGAACGACGCCCCCTTGATTCCTCCCCCACCGACGAACCGGAGAAGCCGTAGGGAATGGTCGCGGCCGTCCAGGAGTTCTGGGCCCCCGGCGTCCTGCCGAACTCCGTCGCCCAGACTACGATGGTTTCATCCAAGAGCCCGCGTTGCTTTAGATCCTTGAGGAGGCCGGCGATCGGTTTATCCACCTGGCCACAGAGTTTGGAATGCCCGCTTTTGAGTCCACCGTGCGCGTCCCAGGCGCCCGGCGCGCCGTTACTGCCATGGAAAATCTGCACGAAGCGGACCCCGCGGCCGACAAGCCGACGCGCGCCAGGCGCTGTTCCGGCCAAATGTTCGAAGGTCGCATCCTCGTCCAGGCCGTAAAGGGATTGAGTCCGTGGATCCTCGGCATTGAACTCGAGAACCCCTCCGGGTACCGCGGACTGCATGCGGTAGGCGAGTTCATAGGACTTGATGCGCGCGAGCAGCTTGGGGTCATTCGGATACTCGACGGCGGAAAGTTTTGCCGAAGCTGTTCATGAGTTCGGAATTCGCCGCCTGCTCACCTCGCCGAGGAAAACGTCCGGGCCAGGCTCGGCGAGGGGAGAGGAGCTCTTCAGGTCGACGGAAAGTTGCACGCCGTTATGCTCCGGGCCCAGATAGCTCGCGCTGTGGCCTCCCACGCCGCCGCAGCAATCGGCAATCAGGTACCCCTGTCGATGGTCAGGGCAAGTCGTCGTTGAGCGAGCCCAACCCGTAGTGAACCCAGGATCCGATCGTGGGGAGATGACCGTCCAAAACGTGTCTTCCGGTATGAAACTGGAGCTGCGCGCCGTGGTTATTGTCGGTGGTCCACAGGGAGCGGACGATTGCCAGGTCGTCGACGCATTCCCCTAGATGAGGCCACCAATCGGAGACCTCGATACCGCTTTGGCCACGTTTTTTGTAACCGACGAGCATCGGATAGATGTGCGGATGGGGATGATGGAGTCCCGCAATGATCTCGCGAAGATTTCCCTTTACGTAGGGAGATTTGAGTGGATCTTCGAGAGGCGTTTCCGCGACGGTTTTGCCAGCGTACTTATTGAGCGCTTCCTTTGGATCGAACGTTTCCATCTGGCTGGCGCCGCCGATCATGAAGAGCCAGATGACGCTTTTCGCCTTGGGGGTGAAATGAGGCCGGCCGTCGGGCGGAGCCCAACCCGGAGTGGTTGCCGCCTTCAAGACGCCGTCGCGCGCCAGCATGCTGCCGAGCACCATGCCGGTAAAACCCATGCCCATGTCGGCGAGAAACGCGCGCCGGTGCAGGCCTTGGCTACCTAAGACTGGGAATTTCATGCGGTCTACTCGCGTGGTCATCGCGCCGGTCCTCAATGGATGGTCACGAAATCATGGTGATTCAGCAGGACATGGACGAGATTCTCGCGCGCCCGCTGTTGGGGATCTTCAGAGGGAGGCACTTCGTTTTTCTCGCCTCCGGTGAATCGCGTCATGGCTTTTGCGTTGGCGAGCCGTTGCGATTGCGACTCGAGGAACTCGACGCATGCCGCCAGTTCCTGCTCCGCCGGGGCGCGGCTCAGGACCACTTCAAACGTTTGTCGAACGAACTCCGACGCGTCGATCGCGTCCGCGGACTTCCCGTCGACAAGCCGCTTGGCGACCACGCGTGATTGCGCGATCGCCAGTGGACTGTTCGCCAAGGCCAGGCCTTGCTGGGGCACGATGCTCTCGCTTCGCCGGTAACACTCGGTCACGCTGGCGGCATCGAAGAGTTGGAGGAAAACCATCTGCTTTTCAGGCGCGTGGCGGAAATAGATGCTTCGTCTCCGGCTCGAAAGACCCTGGTTTTGATCGAGCTCTGGGCCCCCCATGGCCGGATCGAGATTGCCTCCCACCGTGAGCAGAGCATCGCGGATCGATTCTGCCTCCATTCTCCGGGAGACCATGCGCCATAGGTAGCGATTGTCGGGATCCTTGGCATGACTCGTGTGGTTGCCGGCAAGATCGGATCGCATGCGGTACGCATTGCTGATCACGATCGCACGATGGATGGCTTTCATGCTCCAACCCTTCTCCATGAACTCGACGGCGAGCCAATCGAGCAGTTCGGGATGGGTGGGAGGATCGCCATGAACGCCGAAGTCGAAGACCGAGGCGACGAGTGGCTGGCCGATATGCCGCATCCAGATCTGATTGACGGCGACCCGCGCGGTCAGGGGGTTTTTCGAGTCGGCAATCCAGCGGGCGAGCGCCGTGCGCCGGCCGGTCGATCGATCGGGGTAAACGGTGTCCACCGTCGTGTATTTCGGCTCGGAACTTGCGAGAGCTGCCTTGGCGGCGTCCCAGGCCTTTTGGCACTCCGCCAGCTTGGCGTTGGCGGTATCCAGACTTTTTCGTGGCGGCGTTCTCCGGGTTCAGGCCCGTTCCGCGTCCTTGACGGCCCGTTGGGCCTCGAAAAGACGCTCGTCCGCTTGGGCAAAGTTCGCTTGCCGGTCTGCTCTGCCCGCGGCCAAGGCAAGCGCGGGGGCCGTTGGGCTTTTCGGCCTGTTGTGTTCCGCCTGGTCGGCGGCGATTCGGGCTTGGATGAAAAGGAGGCGTGCTTGGGCAGAGGCACATCGCTTGGCGGACCATTCTATGTCCGACTCGGCTTTCGCCAACGCTTCCACGTTGCTGGTGTCGATTTTCGGTTCGGCTTTTTGTTCCGCGTTCGGTCCGGGGTTCGCGTTACCATCGGCGGGGGCGGCAGTCTTTTTGCCGTCCGTTGCCGCCGGCCCGGCATTCGCCGCCGCGGGAGGGACGGGCTTCTCGCTCGCTGCCACGGTCTTTTGCGCGGCCTTCAAACTCGCGAGAATCTGTTCGTGCTTCTGGAACTCCGCCTGGGTCTTTTCAACTTCCGCAATCGCCTGCGTCAATGTCTCCTCTTGCACGAATGGCTTCATGCCCGCGTAATACGCCGTCACCGGAAGTTGGATCGGCTCCGGGGCCGCCAATCGATTTCCTCCGAGCACCTCGGGCACGCCGGGCGTGTAGGTCGTTTCCTTGACGGGATGGGCTTCGTCGCCTCGCGCGAACAAGTAGGTGGGGGCGTCCAGTTGCCGGTCGAATGCGCGCGGAATGCCCTCTTGGTTGATGTCCGCCTGACCGGGAATCCGATCGGTGCGCACGTCGTACGGCTCAAAGAATGCACGCATTCGGTAATAGTCCACCTGCGTGATCGGATCGTACATGTGGTCATGGCAACGGGCGCAATTCATGGTCACGCCGAGAAACGCCTTGCCGGTATGTTCGATCGTGTTGTCCAGCCAGATGTTTCGATTGAACTTATACCAGTTCCGAACCAGGAACCCGGTCGCGACATGGACGTTCGGATCCTCGGGCGCGATTTCGTCCCCCGCGAGCATCTCCTCGATCATGCGGTTGTAGGGTTTGTCGTCGTTGAGGGAGCGGACGATCCAATCGCGCCATTTCCAGATGTGAGGCAGGCTCTCGCGGACCTCCATGCCGTAGCCGGCCCAATCGCTGTACCGCCAGACATCCATCCAATGCCGGCCCCAACGTTCGCCGTAATGGGGGCTGGCGAGCAATCTGTCCACCACTTTTTCGTAAGCGTTCGGGGAGGTGTCGAGAAGAAACGCCTGCAGTTCTTCGCGCGTCGGGGGCAAGCCGATCAAGTCGAGGTAAACACGGCGGAGCAGAACGTGTTTTTCCGCGGGAGGATTGGGAATCACGCCCTGTTTTTCTTGCTCGGCGGCGAGAAAAGCATCGATCGGATGACGCGCCCAGGCGGTGTTCGTGACGGCGGGTACCTTCGGTCGAGTCGGCGGGTGAAAGGACCAATGATCGCGCGGGTTCTTGGGAGGGGCTTCGTCGGGAGCCGCCGCTCCTTGGTTGATCCACCGCTCGATGAGCGCGATTTCCTCGTCCTTCAGCGGGCTTCCTTCGGGCGGCATTCGCCAGCCATCCGCGCCCCGGATCGCTCGAACGATGGTGCTCGATTCCGATTCCCCGGGCTCGAGAGCGGATCCGTTGTCGCCCCCCTGTTTCAACAAGGCCGCCGTGTCCAGACGGTAGTTCGACTCTTGCTTCAAAGCCCCGTGGCAGTTGTAGCAGCGTCGCGAAAGAATCGGCTTGATGTCGCGAAGATAATCGATGTTGCCCTCGGCGGAGAATTCGCCAGCAAGCAGTAGAACCGCAATGGCACAAACGCTGGTCATCATGACGGCAGGACCCGAGGTTGGGATCGATCGTTGCAGACATTTGAATCTAACCAACTTGCGTTCGGATACCAAGAAAAAGTTCATCAAATCCACATTTTGCGACCCGCATCCCTACCCGATGACGCGTCCAGGCCGCGTTACCCCGTTGCTTTTCTGACGTTCAATATCGAGAGGCCAAGAGTCCCGCGGAACGAGCCACGATCCGGCTTTGCCAGGTTCGATCCCGATCCCCGTTCTCTTGGCCCTTGGGACGAACGTTGACCTCAAGGCATGAAACAATATCGACTAAAGTAGTCGAGATTGTTGTTGGCGGGTGATTCGAGGGGCCGATGCGGATTTCGAAGAAAACGGACTATGCCCTTCGCGTCTTGTTCACGCTCGTCGAGGAGTACGGCTCGGGACCAGTTTCCATCAATGAATTGGCTCGACGAAACGACGTCCCCAAGCGGTTTCTCGAACACATCATGCTCGAACTCAAGGGTCAGGGTTGGGTGACGAGCAGTCCCGGCCGCGCGGGAGGCTACGTCCTCGCACAAAAGCCGGAGAATATCACCATGGGGCAGGTGGTCCGGCATTTCGATGGTCTGCTGGCGCCGATCGGCTGCGTCTCCGTGAGCCACTATGAACCTTGTTCGCAGACCTCGACGTGTAAATTCCGCCGCGTCCTGTTGGAGATTCGCAACATCACGGCGCGGTACATGGACAACGCGACCTTGGCGAACGTCTTCGCGGGGCAGCCGGTCCTCGATCAGGAAGTCTTTAGTTTCGAGTTCACCGCCGGCGACGGCATCTGACCACCCCATCCACGCCTATCTCTTCCTCGGCCGGTCGAGGGGAGCGATCCTTTACCCTCAAGAGCACTAGCACGCGTCGCACGCCTTAAAAGATCCGGAAAAAGTTTGCAAGAAAACACTTTACAATTGATGGACATATGATTACTGTACGGGTGGATATTATTTGAGTCGCAGGAATGGACCAGTGGTCACTTTATACCTGCGGTCCAGCGGCTCCTCGAGCGTGACGTTCTGCCTTTCGCCGGTTGCAGGAAGTCTTATTCATGGTTCTCAAAGAACAGGAAGCGGTATTCGTCCTCCCGCGATCGCGTCGGTCTTCGACGTTAGACAGGGCGCGGGCACTTTCCGGGACGCATGTATTACGGTGCGAGGAGTTATTCCCGCCGACCTTTCTTCAGCGGCATACCACTTTCCGCTCTTTCTCGGAGTTGCTGGATTCCGCGGGCCTGCCGGTGATCTCCAAGGATCATCCGCCGGCGGAACAGCAGAGATTGCGCGCGGAGTGGGGGAACTTCCTCCGTGGTTCGACCTCGTTTCCCGATTGGCCGTCGATGCGTCGGGCCGGCGTGATGGCGTGGACCCGGGCGCGTCTGGTCGAGAAGTCCGCGGGCGCGACTTCGATTCCCGAGCCGCGACGTTTGCCGGCCGGCATCGAGGATTGGGAGCGTCCCTGGGTCGACGAAGACGAGGATGCCTTCGACGAGGACAGCGTCCTCGATTGGGCAGCACAAAAAAAGGAGAAACCTTACACCGTCGCGTTCTACGCGGCGTTACTAGCTTCCGAAGTAAACCGATCGGAGATTCCCGAGGACTGGGCGATTACGATCCATCACACCAAGGATCAGAAGCTACGCAAATTCTTCAATTTGTACGATGGCCTCGATATCGACAAAGCCGACTATCTGCGATTGATTCCGCGGCGCGTACATGACCAGATCTCGGGGATGCAAAAGTCCTATTACGCGCAACCCTTGGTCAAGGAGGCCTTGAAGGAAGGCGCCAAAGACCCGGCGATGTGGAAGGTCTTTCGCAAGAAATACCTCGATCCATTCGAAGCTCAGATCGAGAAGCAATTCGAAGGTTACATGGTGAAGGCTTCGGGCGGCAGGGAGAGCGTTCTCCAGCAGATTAAGACGGTGAATGCGAACCTCGACACGATCCTTCCGCTAGAAAAGGGAAAGCGTATTGAGGGGTCGAGGTTCAAATTGTTTCAGGCCGAGAACCTCGCCTATCGCTTGGATTTCTTCAAGACGATCGAGAAACTCAAGGACTTCGCCGCGTTGGCGGCGGTGATCTTGGGTGGCGTCGCCACCATGAAAAAGATTTACGAAGGAAAAACGAATCCCACCAGCGATCAGGCGCTCGCCCTCGCCCGTTTCGTTGGGCAATTCGAGCGAACCATGAAGCAACTGGAGGAGGGGGAGGGTCTCACGCAAGGGATCATGGTCCATTTCAAGGACAGGTTCTACGAGTTCCTCAAGAGCATTGACATCAATATCGAGAAGGACGTTCCCCAGGTGGCCGTGGCCTTCGAATACTGGGTGAGCCAATTGCCCAATGCATGACTTTTCCGAGTGGCAATAAAGAAGAAAAGGGAGTCGAAAGATGCTGGCGTTCGAGCGTGATCTATCGGGAGAGATCGAATGGGATCTCTTCTGGGAAATCAACGTCGTCTTCGACGAAGGGGACTATGACATGCGACACGAATGGGCCAAGGAGAAAGGGGTCCGTTGCGTGGGAAATCCCCATCACTTGTGGCCGGAGGGTGAATATGGCGCCATGCTCGATGGCTTCCGGCCGAGTGATCCCGTGCATGCCTGCCCCCTCGATCCCTCGCATGAGACGAGTAGCAGGGAGTTTCCTGGTCCCTTGGGGATACGCGGCGATATGGACGACAATGGCAGTTTCGTTTGCGTCATGTTGTCGTCCCAATTGTTCGTCTACAAGGAGTTTGCTCGGAAGCTGGACCGCGCGGGCTTTCGAGGATTGAAGCTCGAACCGTTGGAGCTCTATCAAGAACAATTGGAGGTGCCCGACGACTACCGCCTTCCCCATCTTTTCGAGATTGACGCCAGCCAAAGCCTCCTGGAGCGACCGTATCAACTCAATGGCATTCCGAACCGTTGCCCGTCCTGCGGCCTCGAACCGCTGTTTTGTCCGGGGTGTGGACAGGATCGATCG
This sequence comes from Planctomycetota bacterium, assembly GCA_046350335.1. GTDB lineage: Bacteria > Planctomycetota > Planctomycetia > Kolteriales > Kolteriaceae > JAXMAQ01. The sequence goes on along the minus strand of JAXMAQ010000001.1, from coordinate 69,429 downwards.
AGCTGCCGGGGATGCGGCGTGTCCCACGCCCAGAGCTTTGGGGAGGATCGCGTTCCCGGGGGGCACGGCAACGATCCGGTCTTGAATGGCGCGACCTGGCGCGGGGAAGATTTCTGCGCGGTTCGCTCGTCCGTGTTCGTCACTCGCCGAGTGGTTCGATGGCTCCGCGCGGTGGACGCCTTTCCGTTCGTATGCGTCAACGTTCCCACTTGGGTCGGCGGCATGAGCACGGAACAACGGGGTTGGATGAAGACGGCGTTGACAACCTTGCCTCCCAGTTCGATTCGCGACGATTGAAGTCGGTGGCTCGGTGATCGATTCTTCAAGACATATATTTAAGGCCGGGAGTCCAGCATCATGCGGCGACTTGAACTCGACAGAAGTGGGACCATGGACGTGGAGACATGGTTCAAATTCGACGTGCCACTCAATTCCCGCTATGAGGAATACCTTTACCTGCACGATAACGAAATGGCCTGGGAATGCCGGCCGTCTCCCCATTGGTCGCAAGTTCCTCGGGTGGAATTGGACGTGGCGTGCAACGTGGCATCGAGCTTCGAAGAGTGTTATTGCCCGCGGAAACAAGCGGAGAGTGAGACTCGGCACGCCATGACCCTGGAATGCGGCGATGAGTGGATCTCCTTGATCGGAACCAGACCGCTTGGCGATCTGATTTCCGGCCAAGTTTCTGGGATTTTAGTGACGGAAAGGGTGGCGGAGAAACTCGCGGGCTCCGGTCTCATGGGGTTCGATCTGGTGGAATTGGAAGTCGAATCCCGCGCTTTATATCCTCCCGACCCGGAGGAGATGCCCAAGGTTTTTCAAGTTCGGCCGCGTGGCGTGTTTTTCATTCGTCCGGTCGTGGTGGAAGGCGAGCCCCCGCAGTGCCCGCACTGTGGCTCGGATTCTTTGGTCTGTCCCGACTGCGGACGCGTCAGTTACTACTGCGGTCAATGCGACAAGCAAGCGATCTTCACCGAGGAAAAAAAGTCGAAAAAGCGAGCGATCTTTGCAAACCAGGAAGAGACGAAGTCGCCCATTTACAACGGCTCCCGTTGGGACGGCGGCGACTTTTGTTTCGTCGAACATCGACTTCTGGTAACGCGCCGCGTGCTTCTTTTTCTGGATTCGATTCATGCGACTCCGTACCTGTTTCGTCCGGTCCCCGTTTGGATCGACGCCATGAATGCCGAACAACGGCAATGGCGCGAACGGGCCCGAATCTTGCCGAGCGCCGACGCGCGTGAATGAAAGGGAAAGTTCCATGGAGGACGTCACGCTTCACATCGTATTCGACACCTCGGACGCTTCCGCGCACGGGGCCAACGTCGCGCGCCAGGGGCAGCCTGCGACGGGTCCCGAAGAAAGCTCGAAACTCGATCAAGTGGAGAAACACGAATTCGACGCGGAGCGAAGCGCGCATCGGCAGACCCGGCAAATGCTCGACAAACTGACCGACCGGGTCCTGCGATTGGAAAGCATCGTGGATGCTCTCTTGCTTTCGCGGCGTCAGCGGCGAAAAGCCCAGAGGACCGGGCATAATTAGAGGCGTGGAAGGAATGCCCCGACGAGACAGACAAGGTCCGGACCATCGACGGATGGGGCAGGTGTCGTGACAATCGGTCGCGCGGCAAGATGAGAACGCCGTCCTTCGGGGGATTATGCTTCCGGATGGTCGTCGATGGCGCGAATCCGCCAAACGTCCTCGACCGGGAGCGTAATCTTCCATTCGGCGCCGAGGACGACGTGATCGTTTTCGTCGCGCGTCCATCGCACGGTCGCCGCCAAGAGGCGGTCGGGCAGGGCGGCGACTTCGATTTCATCTCCCTCGGCGAGCGCGCGATCGACGGCAAGCTGGAGTCCCGTGGGAGAGACATTGACCAAACGGGCGGTCAAAGACTCTCCCTCCGAGGTGGCTTGAACCGCGCGGTTGGTGCTCGTGCGGTCGAAGGCCCGCTTCTGGTCCGGCGTGACCGCGCGTGGCGCAAGCAGGATGCGCGTCGGCCGGATTTCGCGTTTCGGATTGTCGTGCCGGTGTGTCATGAATTCTCCGACGGATTTACTTTCGCGATGTTGACCCACGTATGCACGTGCGGCGCGCCCCGGAAGTGCCACACGAAACCCGGCCCTTCCAATCGCCAGACGTCCCAGACGCTGTCATCGCCGATGTCGATATTCTTGCCCGCGGAATCCTGCTTGTAAAACGCGAGATTGATTTTGTCCATCCCGCCGTTGTCGGCAATGATGTGCATGACTTCGTCGACCTGGGCCTTGGAATAGGGGTTGAGCAGATCCGCCATGACCGCCTTAACCAGGTTCTTCTGATCCGGAGTCATTTCCGCGACCGGAAGTCCGTCATAGCCGCTGGTCCGGAGTTCAATCGAGGATTCCTCGGGAGCCTGTTTCCCCATCGCTTTGGCTCGTTGGTTCGAGTCAAGGGCAGCGAAGACTTCGTTGGCCCGCTTCGCCTGGTACCAGAAGACATTGCCGGGGTGATCGGCCTTCTCGTTGAATCCCATCGAGGCGTGTCCGTAGACCATGGGTCCGCTGAAGGCCACGCCGTCGTTGTTATAAGCATCCGCGCGCATGGTCGCGTGCCGGCCGGTAAGCACGAATTGGCACTTGCCGTCCTTCATCGCCGGGTCGCCGAAGAGCGCGATGTGATAGCTTCCCATCCCGCCGTGATCGTCACCCATCTGCGTCATGAATTTCTCGAAACCCTCTTCGCTCGAAAGACCCCGGACAATCTTCTCGACGAGGTCTTGTTGCACGGTTTCGAGACTGTCGATGCTCGGTTCGGTGATGTTCCAATTCGCCTGGGCCTTGGTGCGGAGCGGGTGATCGTAGGGGAAGCAGAGCACCTTCTTCTGGTCCGCGGAAAGGGACTTGTAAAGTTCTCCCACATAGGAGTCGAGGGCGGCACTGTCGGCATCCGCGCGGAGCGAGTAAGGGAGCAACGCCGACATCGCCAGGGCACCGGTCATCCGCAAAAAGTCCCGGCGTTGGACGCCTGATCCCAGGGTGTCAAATGCGGGACAGGACTTCGCAGGTTGCTGAGACATGACGGTTCCCCTCCAAAATTTCCGTGTTCAGCCGTCGCACCAATCTCCCTGCAAAGTACTTCCGTTCGCCCCGTACTGTCAATGCGCGAGTCCAAAATTGCAGAAGACTCGGGTTTTGCAAACGTTCCAAGTCTTTGCCGCTCCGCAAGCCTCGGAACCTTAACCCAGCGAGCTGACGCGGAGTACCGCTAGCTCGCTGGGGCCCTGGTTCCTGCGTTTTCTTCGCTCACTGACCACCGACCACTGACCGAGGGGGGGTGTAGCGGCGTTCGAAAACGTGCTAAGCTTACCCGACAGGTTCCGCGGTGCTTCCCTCCTCCGGCGACCGGAAAGCGGGGCGGGGCAGAGGTTGGTGGACCTGGAACTCGCCGGGTTGTTGAACGAGTTCTGCTTGCCGGGCAAGTACCGGGCGTGACTGCTGGTTTGCTCTAATCCTTCGCCGGGATGGGGTTAAAGGGGCAGAGTTCGTTTGCGGGTTTGCAACAGCAAAGGTCGATGCATGCGGTGGCCGAAAGCGAAACTCATTTTCCAACGCGAAGTTCGGGATCAACTCCGCGACCGCAGAACGTTGTTCATGATCTTTGTCCTGCCGGTGCTTCTCTACCCCGCCCTTGGCTTGGGAATGGTTCAACTGACGCTAAAGTTCGGTCAGGAAGAGAAGAAAATCGGGTTGGTGGGAGCCAAGTATCTGCCGGCAAAGCCGCCATTGGTCGATGCTTCGGGAAAACACTTCGACAAGTCTCTATTCCATTTTGAGCAAAACCAGCCGTACTACCGCGTGCTGGAGCGGGAGGATTGGACGAAACAATCGTTGCTCGATAGCAAGATTGATGTCCTGATCGTCGTTCCCGCCGCCACCAACCAGTTATTGGAAAAAGGTTGGCAAGCTCATCTGCACGTGATGAGAAACGGCATCAACGACAACTCCGAGGCGGCCTACCGCGCGGTCCTCAGCATTCTCGATCGCTGGGAAGAGAAGATCGTTGCCGACCGAATGTCACAGTTGGGCAAAGGAGTGACATTCGCGGATCCCATTCAATTGGGGGAGGAACAGTCCGACATTTCCGCCGCCGCCGATCGTTCCGGGACGGCCTGGGGGAAAGTGTTTCCCTTTCTACTCGTGCTCATGGCGCTCACGGGGGCGTTCTACCCGGCGATCGATCTTTGCGCTGGGGAAAAGGAACGTGGGACGATGGAGACATTGCTCATTACTCCAGCCGCGCGCGGGGAGATCGTGTTGGGAAAATTCCTGACGATCTTTCTTTTCAGCGTCGCGACCACGATTTTCAATCTTTCGAGCATGGGTCTCACGTTCGCGCAGATTGCGAACCTGGCCCCTCTTGGCGCTGGCGAGCGGTTCACGCCGCCGACGTTTCAGGCGATCTGCTGGATGCTGATACTCATGTTGCCACTCGCCGGCTTTTTCAGTGCCCTTTGCATGGCGCTGGCGGTCTTTGCGCGCAGCACCAAGGAAGGGCAGTACTATCTCATGCCCATGTTCCTGGTCGTGACGCCGTTGATCTTCCTGACGCTGGTTCCCGGCGTGGAACTCAATCCCTTCTACAGCCTGGTGCCGGTCACGAACGTGGCGCTCTTGCTCCGCGCGCTCATGCTTAATCAATACGAGACGGCAATGGTGTACCTCCTGCCGGTTCTGATTCCGACGGTGCTCTACGGCTATCTCGCGCTTCGCTACGCGGTGGAGCAGTTCCATCGGGAAGACGTGCTCTTCCGTGAGGCGGAACGATTCAGCGTGGGGATCTGGATCCGTCATCTGCTCCGGGATAAGGAAGCGTTGCCGACGGTGGGAGAGGCTTGGTTCTGCTATGTCTTCATGCTGCTCTTGCGTTGGTACACGACCGGCCGATTTCCCATCAATCTCGACGGTCAGGTCGCGTCGCAACTGGTGCTCATCGGTTTCCCGCCGGTCGTCATGGCCTTGTTACTTACGCAGAGCGCGCGGCGCACGTTGTCCTTGTGCATGCCGCGCGTGACGCCCCTTCTGTTGGCCATCCCGCTGGCCGTTTGTCTTCATCCGGTCGCGGTCGCTTGGAGTGAAGTGCTCAAGCAGTACTATCCGGTCTCCGACGAGGTGACGTCGGTGGTGGAGCAGATCACCAAGGACGCGTCCCACTGGACGCTTTTCCTGGCGCTGGCGCTTGTCCCCGCGATTTGCGAGGAAGTTGCGTTTCGTGGCTTCATTCTCGCAGGGCTGCGGCGGAAACATCCCGCCGGCCGGGCCATCGTCATTAGCAGCGTGCTGTTCGGCATCTTTCACATGGTGCCCCAGCAGATGTTGAACGCCAGCGCGCTGGGGCTGATTCTCGGCCTCTTCCTGGTCCGCTCCGGCAGCCTGTTTCCCGCGATGCTGTTCCACGTGACGCACAACGGACTGATGGTCCTGCGCGACGTTTTCGGGCTTGAACAATTGCCCCGGCCGAATCTTTGGATTGGTCTTGGCATGGTGGGGACGGTTGCGCTTTTGGTGCTGCTCTACCGCCTGCCGAACGCGGACGACGCTTGAGGGAAGATGTTTTGCTTGTGACACTGTCTTCGGAGGAGAGAAGCGGAAGGCCCCTCACCCTGCCCTCTCCCGGCGGGAGAGGGTGTAAGAGGGGGAAGATGGTGTCATGCATTTGACACCCAGCGTCGACGCGAGGACCACGATTCTTGCGGTCCTCGGCTGTTTGTCGTTTTTTAGAACAGGACCTCGAAGCCGCCGTACCAGCCGCTCCAAAGGATCTTCTCTTCGTTGCTCGGTCGTGGCCGGCGCGTCAGATCGAACTCGATCTGGTTGATGGCGGTACCGATGTTGATGAGATAGAGGTATTCCCAACCGGCGTGCAGGCTGATGTTCCTGTGAATGTTCATTTTCAGCCCGAGGTGCCCTTCAAAGAAGCCACTGGTCGAATGAACGGTCTTGCTGTAGTTGAAGAGTTCGAGGCCATCACCGCGGATCACCGCCTGTTGGTTTTTGAGGAAGTTGGCCGCGAAACTCGCCTTGCCCAACAGGTCTAATTCGAAGATGTAGAGGAAAGGATACTTGGCGCTGATACCGACTTCCGGGCCGATGATGTCGTTTTCGATGCCGGCGATGTAGGTGGCGGAGGCCTCGGCGGAGGACTGGGCACGCGGCTGATCCGGATTAGCCAGCGCGCGATCGAAGGGATTCTGGGCGATCGTTTCCGGCCCGGCAACGTCGGCGAAGAAGAAATTGAACTTCTCGTCCAAGGCAATGTACCGAATGCCGCCGATCAACTCGAGAGCCCAGTCGTCCCTTTCGAACACGAAGATGTTTCGCCGATAGGCGAGTTCCGCACCCTGCATGTCGAAGTCGTAGTCGATGACGGCGAGTTCACCGTCGGTCCAAAGCAAACTGAAGAAGTAACGCGGGTCGGTCGCGCCCAGCAATCGAACGTCTTCGTTGGTCGGTTCACGGGGAATATCCGCGCTGGTGGTGGGGTTCGGGGAGTTCGGGACCACGGTACCATCGGGAAGCACGCCCGGGGCATCCCCCGCGACCGGTGGGACTCCAGCATAAACGAGAACCCCAAGGGCATTGATGTAGGAGTTCCAAGCCGGACTTTCGTTCAGCGGATAATGGGGGGCGGTCGAGTCGCTTCCCGGCGGGCTCGAAGTCGGCGGAGTTGTCGGGCTCAGCCGGATACGGGCTTCGCCGCCGAACGGATCCGGTTGGCCGTCGAGGCGGAAATTGTCGACGGGCAAACGGAACGGCGCGTTTAAATAGCCGAATCGCTGCATCCACGCTTGAGTCGGTGTGTTTGAATCGCTAATTTGAAAAGTTCGAAAAGCGGCGCCACTTACGTCGTCAACATGTTGGGCATTGAAGTCCTCGATCCACATGTAGCTGAACTCGATCCGATTACCACTTTGTAGCTCGATGCCAATGGTTTGTCGGTAGCCGGTACGCGACGGATTGTCGAAGTCCTGCGTTTGAAACCGAACCTCGTTGGGAACCAGGAATTCGTCAACGTTGAGGCGGGCTGCCGGAACGTTGGGATTGTAAGCAGTCCCTTGGAATGGACTTCCTGGCGTGGCGTCGATGCCAAAGATTCCATCGGCGCCATTCGCGTTGGGGGCGACGAGCTGATTGGGGTCGTTGTCGAATAAGTTCGGCGTGGTGCGCAAGAGCACCTTGTTGCCCGGTCGGCTTCTGCGGTAGTTGAGAACATCCGCTCCGAAGTAAATATGCGAATAACGGGGCCCACGAATCTGCTGCTGCAAGGCGGCTGCGGCCTGGCCGTCCGCGGGAGCCGCGGCCATGGGATTAATGAACGCGTCCGAATACTCGGAATAGACGTCCGGCTGCCGTTCGACCCGATTGGGAACGGCTCGCTGTTGAACGTTCAAATAGGGGCTGCCATTGGTGACGGGTACGCCCGTGGGAGGCAATTCCTGCGACGATGGTTCCGGCGTCGGCGCGAAATAAGGGCTCGAGCGGTCTGGAGTTCCTCCGGAGGGGAGGCAACGGTACGCTGGCCGGCTCTTCTGCTGCCAAAAGGCGCAGATGGCGAGACCGGCCATCCATGCGATCGCGTTACCGATCCAAGACTGTCTCTGCATGCTAGTTCTCCCGTCGCCTTTTCCGCGACACCGGAATCTTGATAAGCTGCGTAATTTCTGCGCGAAAATTGGTATTCCGGTCGTATCGTTAATACGGATATCGACTCCCGCCTCGCATGCTTGAGTCGATCGGCTCTTTTAGTCGACCGCACACCGGAAAAACTCAGCCGAAGCCTCGCTGCGCGCGGATTGCCTCATTTAACAACATGGCTTGAGGAATGAGATAAATCAGAGATTTGGGGAAAAGTGGCTGAAGCTAGTCAAGCAAGGATGGCGGCGATAGGTTCTCCATCGCAGATGGGGATGGGTCTGTCCAGGCGGTCGGCAAGCGTGGATCGGGGGCTGACCCCGAGACAGTGATAGATGGTCGCCGCAACGTCCGCCGGCCGAACTGGTAGAGAAGCCGGTACGCGGTATAGCGATCCGACGACCCATGCACGATTCCCGCTTAATCCCCGCCGGCGAGGACGGTGGTGAAGACCCAGGGCCAATGGTCACGCCCATCCCGCCCGGCACCCGCGCCCCCCACGACTCCCTGGCCAACCCGTGGCGTGCGGCCAAATTCCCCCGTCCAGACGACGAGCGTCTCGTCCAGGAGCCCCCGTTCCTCGAGGTCGTCGAGAAGCGCACTGAAGGCAAGGTCCGTGACCGGCATGAGCCGGTTTTAGATCGATGAAATTGCGATTGTGCGTATCCCAATAGACGCTGACGTTGATCTGGCCGCCGTCGTTTTGCCAAAAGACGAAAGGGACATGGGAACGCCAGCCCGGCGAGTGCCGGGGCGCGCGAGCAAGACCGATTGGCCATGTGATTTTCGCCATAACGATCGCGAAGTCGATCAAGCTCCTCGTCGATGCGGAAAGCACGGAGCGAGTCGCGGGCGGTGAGTAGGTCAAACGCCCGTTGATAGTGGCTGCCTAGCGCCGCCTCGGCCTGCATGAGCTGCTGCTGGGGCCTTCCGCCTGCCGATCGATCTGGCCGAGCAATCGCCTGCCGGTCCTCCAGCCGGCGCGACGGACATCTCCTTGTAATCGGAAGTCGCCGAACTTGAAATCCGGGCAGACTTGGATCGTCAAACATCCGCATGGGGTCGTAAATGGGACCGAGCCAGCCGCCGCTTTGGCCTTCGCTTTGTTCATCGGAAACGGGGTACTGTGCCGGGTAGTTTGGGCATCATGTTGAGACGACACCGGAGGAAGCGGCCGTTTCCTCTGCCCAGGCGTGCCAGCACGGTGCCGATGTGTGGGGACGATTGTCGACCCGGCTGACTGGGCGCGAAACGGGTATCCCGTCAGCAGCTCGTGGGTTCCCGTGGTGTGATTGACGTCCGCGTGCGTCACGGAGCGGAGAATGGCCATCGTCTGTCCGTTGGCCAGCAAGGGCATATGTTCGCAGATATGGATGCCTGGGACGTTGGTCTGGATCGGCTTGAATTCTCCTCGATACTCCGCGCGCCTCCGGCTTCATGTCCCAGGTGTCTTGCTGAGCCGGGCCTCCCCACATGAAGAGAAAGATGCAGCGTTTCGCTCCTGAAGCCGGGCAGATTTGAACTGGCAGCCGGGCGATCGCGGCGGATGCCCGGCCGGCGAGCAAGTGCGGCAACGTCGTGCCCAACAAGCCGAGACCACCACGTCGCACAGAAATCCTCGCGCCTTCCGTTCCGAAGTGCCAATTCCAGGTCGTGGCAGCCACTCGTTGGGTGCATCAGGCGGATCTTCCTCTATTCCAATGAACGGATCTCGCGGTCGACAACTTCGGTGAGCCTGGCGGCGAGATTCTCGTCCCTGTCGCGGGGAGATGATCTCAAAGTCCCAACTCGGCGATTCGTATTGGCGACTCTGACCACTCCCTTCAATGTACCGTATTCCTTTGCCGAGGAACAATGCCATTGACGCGGTTGAATCCCAAAAAAGAAGGCGGGCGTCACCATTTTTTTCCGAAAAGTAACGGCATTTTCCGCGTCCCGGACGATTGGAGGACTCCGCCGCCATGCAGGCCGGTCCACCACATTCATTTTCTAAGCGGCGACAAGGCCATTCGATTGCTGCCTGATTCGCTTGACGAAGGGTAGGGGAATGGCAATGATGTCGAGGAGCCGTCCAATGGAAGCCGTTTCAGTCATTCCAATCTAATGCGAGCAAACTGCCGGCATCAGCGCATCGAGGAACCATGGCAACCCCAGAATTTCGTGCTCACCGGATGCTTCGGCAAGGCCTGCACTTGACCACCGTTCTCTTGCAGTACGGTCATCGCGTGATGGCGACGGACGTCAATTTCGCGCCCTCGGAGCGCACGCCGCCGAGAGGTGTTGGCCAACTGATCGGGTCGCCGCCGGACTGGACGCGCGATCGCGAGGCGTGGGAAGGGATCATTGACGAAACGGATTCCTCGGCTCGGTGGATGTCGCGATGAACATCGCGGGCTATCTCAACGCGGGAGACGCGTATGATTCTCCGCCCGAAGAGGTCGATCGGCATATCGACATCAACGTCAAGGGAGCGATGTACGGAACGATGGCGGCGCCGCGATCGATGATGCAAAGCGCGCCAAGGTCACATCATCAACATCGCGTCGATCGCGGGGCGAAATTCCCTGTCCGGGATTGGCCATCTACGTGCTGGAGTCTGCACCGTGCGTACTGCTGGCCGCCGCGGAAGAGCTTCGTCCCTATGAACGCTGCGCTACCGCGATCTGCCTGTTCTCGGGAAACACGCCGAGTTCGAAAGGCATCTCGAACGATCGCGTCGATGATGTTTTCCTCTCCAGCGCTTTCCGTCGAGGATGTCGAATACGCGATAGATTCTTCACAAAAGCCAGCGCGCAAGCGGCCGCTGGAGGTCACGATTCCGGCGGCGAAATGCTGGCTGGCGAAGTTTGCGAACGCGTTCCCTGGCACCGCGAAGTTCATTGCTCCTCTTTACGAGAAAACCGGCCGGGCCAATCAGGAACGGCCGTGCCGCCAAGCAGTAATCGACCCCGCCGATCCGCTCATCGGCGAGCATGGACGAGACTCGATTCCTTGAGCTTAACTCGCTTGTTTCAAGTCCGGCCGGTCGCACCAGGTCCGCGGTGGGGTTGAATTCCCAGGGTCTCGTTGTCTTGCGGAACTCGATCTTCAGATCCCCCGTGTCGTCGACATGTCGCACGATGCCCCCGGACCCATTGGCCATCGAGAAGCACCCTCGACCGCCTGACCAACGTCGAAATGGTAGTCGGCAATCTGGATCGAGGAACTCGGCGGTCAACATCGAGAGTTCGCCGGCGGGATTGCCAGCATCAAGGAAAGGTCGCGAAGGAGCGACAGCATCGTCATGCGGGCGGCCGTCGGCGGAAGCAATTTGCACGAGATCGCGAAGCAAATCCGCCAACGTTTGGGTTTCGTCGTCGCATTTCGCGACGGCGCGCCAACGCCGGGCTGTCGACTCGAATACCGCTTCTCCCTCCCTCTCGTAGCGGCCGATTTCGACGAGGAACTCCGCCGTAAGTGGATTCGGAGCCGCGTCCTGCTGCGCGTCGCTGACTTCCTCACTGAGGCTTATTGATTCCACAGAGCCGCGTGCAGGGACACGCTGAAAAGTGCGCAGATCCCTGCGGCCGTCCTCCTTGTCTTGTTCCGGGAAGACCCGCTGAATGACGGACTCGCGGGTGCTTTTTCGATCCGTCCTCGGAGCAGGGCGCGCTGAACGATTCCGCGTCTGACGAAAATGCTGCCGTTCGTCGATGAAGTGTCATTTGTCGTTCAGCGTGATCAGGGCACTCTCCGCTGGCGCCGCCCGTTCGAAGGGACGCAGGGATCGTCATCTCCGGCTGCTGGAGTCCAACGTGGACACGGCAGGAGCGTCGGCCTCGAGACGCCGGTTATTCGACCCGCGGGATGCCGCGATTGCATCATCCCGTGCGACGGGGGACGCGGCTGGCTCGATCGTGGCTTCGTCCAAGTCCGTCACGGGGATCCAGTCGTCAGTGGTCGTGGGGATGGAAGGTTCGATTTCGGCTGCATGGAAATAGAGATCGGAATCCGCATCCGGAGCAGGGACGATGCGCAGCAACGTGAAGTCGTGTCTTGTTCACCATCGCCTCTTCCTCGGCGATCCGTTCATGGAGGATTTCGTCGAGATCGGCGGAGCAAGGTGGCGAGGAGCCCGGTGGCCGCCTTGAGAACGAAAGTGGCGATGGAGGCGTCTTGGCAACAGAGCAGCCAACGCGATCGCATCCCAGTTCATGAAATCGCCAAAGCCCGCGTGCTAGCAATGTTTCCCTGCTGGTCCTCTTCATCCACCGGCGGGGTCCGGCGCAGGGGCACTTGCCGAAGAAACACCGAGGCACCGTCCGAAGGCAAAGGCTCTCAACCAGAAGACGGACGGTGAAGGAAGAGACCCCGAGCGCAGCACGCCGGCGTCGCGATGGGGAGCAGGTCCACGAACCAACGGGCGTGCGGAAACACGTGCACTTCGGTCGACTACGCAGTTGCAGGGTCCGCTTGAGCAGCATCACGGCCGGTGGAGCGCGGAACGGTGCCGCCGGCGATCAGTCCGCCCCAGGGGAACCCGCGGCATTCGACTTGCCAACCGCTGTGCGGATCGGTCCACGCCACGAGCGACTCCGTCCGCGAGATTCGACTTCGGCGTCGCAACTCCGACTCGCCGGGAAAGCGAAACGACTCCCCAGTCCACCGGAGATCGCATCATTTTCAACGAGCAGGCCGCGTCATGCATCACTTCCTTCCATCAGCACGCCTAAGGATCGGACCCATCGCGGGCATCCAATCACCTCGTGGACATGCCCGAAAGCCCGGCTTTGGATCCAACCGCCGGGGGTTCCGCGTTCGATTCGAGATATAGGCAAGGATGGCAGCGTAATCGATGCGCACGGTGCCATCTTCGACACTGGCGAAAAAAGCGCCGTCCAGCTTTTCCGCCAGCCGTGGCTGAAAATGCTCGGTGTTTCGCTTGGCGTATTGCAGGTTGAGCAAGAAACGAATGCCCCGTTCGGTGGCGTCGGCTGCCAGGCTGTTCTGGTTCTGTCCCCATTCTTGCTACTTTTAACGCGTGGCCAGAATTGAGCGAACTTTGCCGTCGCGACGCCGGGAGGATTCGGCAACCAATCGCCTGAACTCGAGAAACGCCAAACCCTCCCACGAACTCTTCCGGCACCTCGTGCTCCTCCGTGTACTGCAGTTGGAGAAGCCGATCATTCATCGCGTGAACGAATTGGAGGTATTCGGTTCTTTTGGTTTGTTGGTATGCCTCGCCGAATCGCGCCGCTTTGCCAGCGGGGTGAATGCCGCGTTCAAGCGGGGCGCGCGCTAATGTAGGCGGTAATAAGGATAGGCGTTTTCCAAGATGGCCAAGACGTCGATGGAAAGGAGGAAAACGCGCCCTGACCGCGCGAGGGAATAAAGTGCTTCGCCCGGGTAAAGTCGATGCCGGCGTCGTCCCGTTCTTCTTCAATCGAGGTCGATCGGACAACGAGCGTCGTCCTTGAACGGCGTGGCCAGTCGATCGCTTTGCCAATCCCGCCGCTTCCTCCGGCTTTTCGACTCCCGCGTCCGCCAACTCCGCGAGCGCCAGCAGGAGCAGGGCGCAGAGTCCGACCGGGTGAGACGTTGGACCGGGGTTTCGGGGCCGACGCTGATCCTCCTCGATGACGGTGTACTTTTTAAGCAATTGAGGATCGCAGCACCCGCGGCGATCGAGACGGCGATTCGATGGTCGCGACCCGCGCTGCTCGGGCCATTGCCGCCACCGTGCCCACCTGGCGGAGCGCGTTGTCGCCGGGGAGGGGACGATTGAGTCTTCGGGGATCCAGCTTGAGTACTCGAAAAGCGGCCAGTCCGGCCGTGTCGATGGCGGATGAGCCAATCCCGACCGCGGTCGATCGAATCGAGAAGCGTTTGCCGGTTCGATCTGCTGGTTCTTTGTTTTCGTCGCTGAATTGGGTGGAGTTGGGGGCGCGCAGAGAATACGCCAACGGGCTTGCCGCGAGCAAGCCCATAAACGTTCTACGCGAGAAAGTCGAGTTCGCGATCCGTCGCGACTTGGCAAACGAGTCTCATTTTGTTCTCCTCGTTCAGAGGACGAGAAGTTTTTTGCAAACGGTTTCCAGGCGCGGCCATCGGCTTTCAATTCGTACGCGCGCGATCTCCAACGAGAATGGTGTCGTGCAGTTCGAACGCTTCCTTTAATTCGCCGATCTGTTCGGGAAAATGCGACGGGCTGCAAGGCCGAGCTCCCCGCCAGTGATTACTCTGTTGGCGATTCTCGAAGTCGATCTTGTGGATAAGCACGCTCACAAATCGCTTCTTCAGGGCCGTGCCGCGCCCAGAAGCGTCAAAGTCATTTCCACCCCACTTCTTTGGTCGCTTTCACGAATGGCGGCGGCGTGGCTCGCTCGTGGAGGGTTACCAGGTCGGGAACGGATTCGATGGCCTGGGTTCCAAAAGTGCTGCTCAAGGTCAGGGAACGTTCTTTCCGGCAAGAACGCGTAATTCCATGGGAGGAACGAACGCCTGCAGCCAGGAGCGGTAGGTGCGAGCAGCCGTCGTTCCACTGCACGAGTGTATCGTCGAGGTACACCTGTACGACGATGCCCCCTGGCCGAGAATGTCGTCTCCGACCAGTTCGAAGACGTTGGCGACCGAGGACGAACCTTCCAATGCGTACGTCCTGGGCACGTCGTCGACAGTGATCTTGCCCATCGTTGAAATCCTTAGGTGACGGCGGGACTTTCATTCCCTGGAGGGCGTCCGCCACAACTTCCACACGCGGTGCCGTGCTTAGACACGTCCCGCTACCATAGGCCCGATATCCTCCCGGTCAAGGGCACCACCCCTGAAGCAGGCAATCCCTGGGCCAATTCGCTCTGTTTTTCCTCCCCAATCCACCAGTTAAGCCAGATTCCGCGCGTGACGGGTTCACGGAACCGTCACACCACCTCTTGATAAGTGAACATAAGAACACTAAAATTAAGCAGAATCACCACACCAGGAGAGGGAAAGCGATGAAGACCGAACTGGGGGTCGGGGAACGAGTCGAGCGTTTGGTGGAAGAACTGTTGGAGGATGCGGGAATCGAGGGACCGCCCGTGGACGCGGTTTGCTTGGCCCGCCGACTGGGGTTGGAGCTTCGGCTGGACAAGAGTCAGCAGGCGCGCGGTCGCTTGGTTCAAGGAAGGTTTCAGCCCACCATCTGCGTCAAGCCGGAGCCACGCGAGGAGCGGACGCAATGGACGGTCGCCCATGAGATTGGGGAACACGTGCTCGCACGACTTTCTTTTCTCCGCGAGTTGGAGGAGGCTCGGCCAGGCGGTCGTGCGCGCGAAGAGCTGGCCAATCATTTTGCATCCCTGCTCCTGGTCCCCACGAGTTGGCTGGAGCGGGATTGCCTGGAAACGGATTGGGATCTCTGGGCCTTAAAGGAAAGGTATCAGACGGCAAGTTACGAAGTGCTGGCCACCCGGATGTTG
The DNA here is from genome assembly GCA_046350335.1 of Planctomycetota bacterium. Lineage (GTDB taxonomy): Bacteria > Planctomycetota > Planctomycetia > Kolteriales > Kolteriaceae > JAXMAQ01. The sequence goes on along the minus strand of JAXMAQ010000001.1, from coordinate 54,319 downwards.
GACCTGGAGCCGCATGCGATTTTGACGATCTTCGATCAGGGAAAACTAATTCGCCGGCGCGGGAACCTTCCCTTCTGGCCTCCCAAGCTTCAGCCGGTCGAGGCGCAGGCGCAGAAACGGGCGCACGTCACCGGCCGGCCGGAACTGCTTCACGCAGACAATCTCACCGTACAGGCCTGGCCAATCCACGAAACGGGATGGAAGCGGGAGATTCTGCGGAGTGTGGTCTGTTTGGATGACGCCCAGTGCTGAAAAGGAATGTCGAAATGTCCGTCCCGGTCGCTTGGAGAGCCTTGGCGTTAGCCCGCGATACACGGCGTCCATGAATTGGCGCTGGGTCCCGACGATGTGTTTTGAGCGGCAAAAAGGGGAGCAATTCGTCTCCCGAGACCTAGCGTCAAACGAGGTCTCGGAAGCGTGCCAGGTCCGAATGCTTGCCGATCACCAGCAAGAGCTGGTCGTCGTTGAGGCGGAACTCGCCGTGGGGAATTCCCTGTAGGTTTCCCTGGAGAGCGTCTTTGACCGCGAGAATGTAGACGTTGAACTTCTTGCGTAGGTCCGCCTCTTGCAGGGTTTTTCCCAGCAGCGTTTGCGGAACCGCGATTTCGATGATGCTGTACTCGGGATCGACCTGGAGAAAATTGAGCACGTTGGGCCAGGTGAAATTGTCGGCGAGTTGGGTCGCGATTTCCGCTTCGGGGAAAATGACCCGTTCCACGCCGAGCGCCTTGAGGATTTTGCCGTGCTCGTCGCTAACCCCCTTGGCGTAGATGTGGCGGGCACCACATTCCCGCGCGTGCAGGGCGGCGAGGATGCTCCGCTCGATCTGTTCTCCCAGGGAGATGATGACGGCGTCGGCGTCCGGCAGAGATAACTCCTGGAGCACGTGACGATCGGTGACGTCGGCGACGACCGCTTCGTAGAGGGTGTGCGTCAGTGCTTCGACCTGTCTTTCGTTGGCGTCGACGCCGGTGACCCGGCAGCCATTCTTGCTGAGCCTGGCGGCGATCGCCGTTCCGAACGTTCCCAGTCCCAGTACGATGAATCGCTTGACGTCTTTCGAGGATTTAGCCAAGGAGCACCTCTTCTTTCGGGTACTGCAGGAACTGTTCCTTCGGTTCATTGGAGAGCACGACGATGGTCGTGATCGGTCCGATGCGGCCAATGAACATCAAGACAATGATGACCAGGCGGCTAGGGTCGCTTAACAGAGGCGTGATGCCCGTGGTCAATCCCACCGTCCCCAATGCGGAGACCACTTCAAAAAACGAATCCAAGAATCGACTCGTGCCAACGTCGTGCCCTTGATTGGAATGCTCGATGGAGAGGATGAAGATCAAACCCACGACGCCGATGACGGAAAACATCATGACGCTGACCAGCGACCGGGTAATCGTCTCGGGACTGATCGAGCGGTGAAACACGTTGACCTTCGTCTTGCCGCGGAATTTACACCAGGATTGCACGAGAAGGACCATGGCGGTGGATACTTTGAAACCACCAGCGGTGGAGCAGGGGCCGGCTCCGATCATCATCAGCAGGATCATGACAAAGAGGGTCGCCTCGGTGAGTTGACCGATGGCGATCGTGTTGAATCCCGCCGTTCGCGTGGTGGTGGATTGAAAGAAAGCGACGAACAGTTTGTCGGCGTAACTCAGGTCCGCAAGCACGTCATTCCATTCGAACGCGAGAATGATTACCGTGCCGCCGCCCAAGAGACCGGCGGTTCCAACAAGCATGAGCTTCGAATGCAATTGCAGGTGGGAATAGTTGAACTTCCAGCCGGTCGGCGTTCTTCGAACGAGATCGTTCATGACCGGAAAACCGATGCCCCCAAGAACGATCAGGGAGATGATCGTGAGATTGACGACGGGGTCGCCTTGGTAACGGGTCAGGTTGTCGTCGTAGAGTCCAAAGCCGGCGTTGCAAAAGGCTGCGACGGTATGGAACGCGGCGCTCCAGAGAGCTTGCCACGGCGGTTCGTCCGCGAGGAAACGCACCCAGAGGATCAGCGTCCCTGCCGCCTCGATGCCGATCGTGAATAAAAAGACGCGCCGCAGCACGAAACGAAGGTCATCCAGGGATTTTGCGCCCAAGGTTTCGATCATGGCGGCGCGCTGACGGAGCGTCTGCGTGCCGGTCCAGTAAAGGCTGAAGAACGTGGTGAGGGTCATGATACCAATCCCCCCACCCGAATGAGGCCGAAAATCACCAATTGACCGAGAAAGGAAAAGTCATTGCCGGTGGAACGGACGGTAAGGCCCGTCACGCATCAGCTGCTCGTCGCGGTGAACAATCCGTCGATCCATCGGATCGGCGTCGCATGTACCGAACGGCAGGCGGAAGCGTGAGAACCCAACCTCCCACCAGCATCAAACCGAAGTACCAGACGAATAGGGCGCGAGCCGGGTATCGGGTCAACGAACCAGCATATTTCGACATGGTTGGGTGCTACCGCCGCGTCCCGTGAGGCAAAAGGATTAGGCCGAGAGGATCTCCCGGATTAACCTGTAGACGCGTCGAACGTGACCTGGCGTGGCACAGACACTCCGGGATCCTGAGTGAATGCCCTCCATCGAGGGCAAATACCTCGAAACAGCGACCGCCGGCATTGTTGAATACCTCGCTCCCGTCCCGGGATTGCATGGGTTGAACCAAACGCCCGCGGCATCCAACTTTCGCCGACACTTCGATGAGCGTTCGAGCGTGGCCGACGAAACGTGACCCCAACGGTCGTCCGTCCAAGGCAATTCAACATGGGTCATTTCGAAAACCCGCATTGCCTTGGCGTCGATCACCAATTCACGTTCTCATGCCATGCGCGAATCAAGCGTGGTTCGCACCCTCATTGGAATATGACCGAAGTGGGTCAAAGTAAAGCCATTCCGGCCGTAGAGTGAATCTCGATTGGCGTTTGTGATGCCGTTGATGAGGGCGGGCAATCGGGACAATGACCGACGAATTCCCGGCTGACTCCCTCCCCCTTTGCTTCGCGATGGTCTTTTTTGTGTTCCTTTGAGCGGCGGAACAACCTGAGCGATTGGCCCCTTTATTGCCGCTCAGAAAAGTAATGTCGGGGCCGGGTGCTAATTCATGGACGCCGTGAAATGCGGCTAGCGCCAAGGCTCTCCAAGCGACCGGGCCGGGGAATACGACATTACTTTTCTGATGCTCTATAGAAGACGTCGCTCCGCTTGACGGCGTCGAGGGAGCGCGGTTGCCTCGTCGCTGCCACCCCGGCAGGCGAATATTCGCCTCCGATCATCCCCTTCGAATCCCAATTCCGAAACGCGCGAAACACGTTGGGATAGTAGATCTCGCCGGTGAATGGCTCATGTCGACCAGGGTGGTCGCCGAACTGGAAATAGCCGATCTCGTCGTAGTACTTCCGAATGTTCAGTATCAGATTTCCCTCACTGATCTGCTGATGGTAGATGTCGTGGAAGAGGATTTTCACGCGGATGCCCGACTCGTTTCATGATCTCATAGGCGTGCTCGCTCCGGACGACGTGGTAACCAGGGTGGTCGACCAGGATATTGAGCGGTTCGAGGACGAGCGTTGGTCCGTTCTCGTTGACGATATCTGCGGCCCGTTTCAGTGCCTCGACCACGTTGTCCGTCATCTGTTTGCGTGACAATCCGGGTATTTCCACGCCACTCGTGACGGTGGATACGGTCCCGCCGACCAGTGGGCAGATGCGCGGTGGCCTTCACGTATTCGAGGAATTGGGCGTGCTTGGCGGGGTCGGTGATGTTGCTATCGCATTCTCCCGCGCAAGGATTGGTCACCCAAACTCCCTGCATCAACTCCAGGTCCCGGAGCGCGTTGCCATAGGTTTCGATGGCCTTGTAATTGGGTTCGGTCGCTCCCGGCGCGCGGTCGAGGAATGGTAGGCCGTTGAATTCGATGGCGGTAAAGCCGGCGTCCGCCACCAACTTTAATCGATCCAATACCGGGTGTTTCGTGAAATGCGTGCCGATGTTGATGGCATAGCGGAGCTTTAAACCGTGATCCTTGGGTGCATCGGCCGTTGCTTGCCGACCCGTCATTGTTCCCACCGTCAAGCCTCCCACGGCCGACAGAAATGTCCTTCGTTCCATGTCGTTCCCTTCGCGCGCTTCGGATTCGATCGAACGCCTCTTGGTCCGTCTGAACGAACGGAGGATCGCCTCAGACCCACCAAGCATTTACGATCCAACACACGGTCGCCAGGGAAATTTATCGGACGTCGTGGGAAATGTGGGGCGGAACGTTCCACGGTCCGGAAACACGAACCGTGGGGAATGGGGCTAACGTTCTGGAGAAAATGGACCGGAACCGGGAAACATTCATCGAAGCGACGGTGCTCAGGCCTCTTCTTCGACGAGGAATTTGAAGACGAGCCCACTCTGGTGGGAGGCAACGATGATCACGTCGCCGGAGTGCAGCGGCACCCGACCCCCTTTTCGAGACCCACCGACAAGATTTCCCTCCACCCATGTGCCGAGCGCGCTGTTGCGGTCGACGAGGAAGTAACTGTCCCCGTCCCGTTGGATTTCGAAATGTTCCCGAGAGACGAAGACTTCGCGCGTTTGCTCGGCGATGTAGAGATCGTTGTTTCGATTGGCGCTATTTTGTCGGCGTTCTCCGGCCCCCAGTAACGCGCGGGTAACTTCCCTACGCCGGCTTTCGCGCCCGACGCGAAACGGATAGATGTCCAGCGTCAGTAGTTGCCCCTCGATGGCGTATTCCGCTTCCGGCGTGAGTGCCTTCAGTCGTCCCACGGTATGGGTGGAGGTTTCCGTCATCGTTGCCATTGCGTGGGACTCGCCAGTCATCCTTCGTCTCCTTGCTGGCTCATGGATGTTGCCGGCGTTCAACCGCCGGTCGCCGCGATTGGCCGAGGCGGACCGAGAACGCTCGGGAATCTGATTAATTGCGAATACCGTTACACAAACTTATGATACATCCAGGCCTCGTGTCGGCGAAATTGCCGATTCGAGGATGAAAAGCCACAAATCGACTTTATTTCAACCGTGTCACAGGGTTCGAATGCCACCGTCCAGGGGCTTCCCTCAAAGCGTGACCGATCGGTGATCGTGATGCTCCTGCTGCAAAACTTGATCACGGCCCTGGAACAACTTTTGGCCAATAAATTGCGCAGTCTATTGACCGTGCTTGGAGTGATTATCGCCGTAACCAGCACGGTTGTAGTGGTTTCTGTCATCGATGGTTTTTCTGGTTATGTGACGACGTTTTTGCAGGGGCTGGGGACCAACGTGATGTGGGTCATTCCTCAGCGTTCCATCGACGACCCCTATTCACTCCCTGCGGAGTTGGGAATCGATGATATCGAGGAGGTTGCCGGGACCTGTGATGCGATCGAAAAGGTCGCTCCGTTTACAGAGAAACGGCTCGTGGTTCGTTTGGCGGATCGGGAGACGACCGTCGGGGTAACGGGAACCACGAGCGAATACCTTGCCATCCGCAACTATCGCGTCGACGTCGGCGAATGCTTCGGCCCGGTGGACAGTGATGCTCGCAATTCGGTTTGCGTTCTAGGCAGGGAAGTAGTCGATCGGCTAGGTGCCAACGAATCGATCGTCGGCCAATACGTCACCATCGACAACAAGCGGTTCCTCGTCGTGGGGCTTCTCGAAAGAAAGGGGAGTTTTCTCGGCGAAAGTTTTGATGCCGTGGTGCTTATCCCTCACACCACGTTCCTCAAGCGGTATCCGATTCATGGACGATTCCTGGCATTCATGGCTCAGGCGACGAAGCCGGAGTCGGTTGCCGAGGCGAAAGCGCAGCTCACCGACGTCCTCCGAAGGCGCCACGACCTTGGGCCCGAGCGCGAAAATGATTTCGAGGTTCGCGCCCAGGACGAGATCTTGCAGGAATTCAAACGCTTGCAATGGATTGGTGCCAGTGTGCTCGTCGGCATCGTTGGTATCTCCCTTCTTGTCGGAGGTATCGGAATCATGAATGTCATGCTGGTCTCCGTCACCGAGCGGACGCGGGAGATCGGACTGCGTAAAGCGGTTGGGGCTCGGCGCCGCGATATTCTCGCCCAATTTCTGGTTGAGGCGGTTGTTCTCAGCGTTGCCGGAGGGACCATCGGCATTCTGATCGGTTACGGCATTATGTATCTCGTATCGCTTTATCCCGACATGGTGGACATGGCGGTTCCCCTTTGGGCCGCCCTCTTGGGGGTCGGGTTTTCCGTCTTCGTCGGTGTCGTGTTTGGCATGATCCCCGCCATCAAGGCCGCCATCATCCCGCCGATCGATGCCCTGAGATTTGAATAACGTCGGCTTCGTCAGAGCCACCAATCGGTGGGATCGAACTCGGGCTTGGAACCAATGTCCGAGAGGGGTGGAATGGCGGGATGTCGGCATCAAGCCGGGGAGCTTCCGTGACGCGAATCGGCGGAATTGTCTTGTGTGGCGGTCAAGCACGCAGGATGGGACGGGATAAGGCCTCTCTTGAACTGGGGGGACGCTCGTTCCTCACACGGGTGATCGACGTGGTGGCGAGCGTGGTTTCGCCCGTTGTCGTCGTTGCAGCGCCAGGCCAGATCCTCTCGCTTCCCAGCCGCGAGAACGTGTCCCTTGCGTACGACCAATGTCCCGGGCAGGGACCGCTTCACGGCATGGCGCGCGGATTTCAAGAGCTTCCCCAGGCCATTGAAGCCGCCTTCGTTTCCTCCTGCGATCTGCCTCTCCTGCGACCCGAATGGATTTCCTTCCTGATTTCCAGGTTGGACGAGTTTGAAGTAGTTCTTCCGATTGCGGGAGGATACGAACATCCGCTCGCCGGCCTTTACCGCCGCGAGGTTGAAACGACCGCTTGGCGGCTATTGGACGAGGGGCGTCGGCGAACCGTCTCTCTTGCCGAGGAACATCGCACGCTTCGAATCCCCGAGCAGGAACTCCGTTCCGTGGATCCTGAACTCGACTCCCTTCGTAACGTGAACACGCCGGGGGATTTTGCCATGCTCGAAAGTCGGTGGCACGCGTTACAAAAAGAAACCTCGAACGATGGATCGACCATCGACTTCCAAACCGCGGGGTGAGCAAGCACGCGAGGCTGAACCCTGCCGTTTTCTTCTTGGGCGGCGCTGATATTTATGGAGCATCGGAAAAATAGTGTCATGATGCCCGGCACGGTCGCTTGGAGAGACTTGGCGCAAAGCGAAACGGTCCCTGCATTACGTTTCCGGGCGGCAATGGGAGCGTGGGTGTCGGGAATGTTTAACGATGTCGGAACGGCGAACGTTCCGCGTGGGACGATAACTTATGTACTTGATCGCGCGTGGCATGCAACTGGCGGGTTTGATCATCCTGCCGATCGCCATCCTGGCACAACTTGGCAATCAAGTCACGTTATGGCAGAGCCTGACGACCTCGGCATTCGGTGTGACGTTGTTTTATCTGGGGTATATGCTCCAGGGTCTTGGGAGCGGCAAATCCTAAGAGGTCGGCAAAAGCAAGGGAGAGTTCCGCATGAGTGACGCCGCCCGCGAAGCGATACTTTCGCGAGTTCGACAGGCATTAAAGTCCCCGTCTCCCGAGCCCCATTGGCTCCACGAAGAGGTCGCGACCGGCCCCGTTTTTCCCCTTCCGCAGAACACGGATTCATCTCGCAAGGAACGATTTCTGCGGGAGTTCGCAGCCATTCAGGGTGAACTCCTCGAAGCCGTTTCGCTGGAAGAGAGTCGTGCCAAGATTAAGGAATGGCTGTTCCGCGAAGAGATCGCCTCGGTCCTGATTGCCGACGTACCCCTGACGCGACGCGTTTTCGAGGGAATCCCACAAGCCAGGTTCGTGGACGGAAGCAACGCCAGCGTCCAAGGGTGGGATACCGTCGATTTGGGTGTAACTCCCTGTGAAGCGTTGGTTGCCGAGAGTGGCACGATCGCGGTCAGTGCCGGTCTGAGTGGACGCGGCTTTCGGTCTTACCCCCGTGCACATGGTGGTGGCGACCTTGGACCAGTTGGTTTCCGACCTGGAGACATCGTTCTCCCGGATTCGCGCGAAATACGGCTCGGACCTCCCCTCGACCTTAACCTGGATCAGCGGGCCAAGTCGAACCGCCGATATCGAGAAGATTCTCGTTCTCGGCGCCCACGGCCCCAAGCGTCTGGTCTTGCTTTTGCTTCCCCCGGGCGCGTGACTCGAACGGTACGGGGATCACGATCCGCGCACCGGGCGCCGCAATAACTTCACCGATCGTTAATTGGAACGAGCGTCCAGGAGTCGCTTTTCCTGTAGGAATGCCTGCCGAAGCTTTGGGCCACCAAGGTCGGGACGCAGAATCTCCAATTGATCGAGGATCCTCTTGGCTTGTTCAGTCTGTCCGGAGAGTCGAAGCCCGCGCGTAAGATACAGTTTTCCTCGGTACCAATTTGGCGAGCCGGTCCGTTGATCGGCGATCAACTGCCGAAACGTTTCGACGGCCGACTCATATCGTCTCGCCTGCAGGTAAGCGCGACCTAGCTCCATCGTGGAGCGGGCGTCGTGAGGTTGATCTTGTCGGAGTTTTCGCAGTCGCCGAATCGAATCGTCGACGCGGTCGGGAGTTCCCACATTCAAGTCGATGGCGGCGCGAACAATTTCGAACGCTCGTTGACTGGATGGAGTCATTTCCCCTCGCTGGGCAAAATCGTCCAATAGCCGATCCTCCAACTCACCGATGTATCTCTGTTTGGACGGAGTGGAGAACTCGGCGGCTGTCTCTAGAAGCGCCAAAATCGCCAGCAAATCCTCTGCGGTCATGGGGGCGAGCGCTTCGATCATTCGATTGGCGTTGCCGTCCCCCTGCGAAGCCGCCGCGAACAAGAGGTAGCGTTGCGCCAGAACCAAGGTGTCGTGAGACAATTCGCCCGAAGCGATCACGCGTTCGAGCAGGTTCTTTGCTTCCATGCCGCGATCGGCCCGCGTGTCGAGCAGAAATCTGGCCAGTCGAATGCTTAATTCCTGTTTCGACTCTTCATTCAGCGAATCCTTGGCGTCTCTTGCCGGTTCGGCTTTCTCGTTGCCGGTCCCGAGAAGTGACTCATGAAATGCAATCGCCTGTCGATACGCGTCGAGTCCCGCCTCGGTTCCCAGTTCTTCCGACAAGGGGGCGAGCCAGGCCTCGTAACATCGACTCGCGCGGAGTTGCGCGTCGGCCCAAAGTCGATGGCCCCGAGGGATGCTCGCGTACTGTTCGACGGCCTCCGCATAGCGCCGTTCGGACTGTCGGGCCGAGGCGAGCAGATACCTGGCTTCGGGAGCGCTCGCGTCATTGGGATACCTTTGTCGGTGGTCGGCGAGAAGCCGTTCAATCTTCTCGCGATTCCTGTCTCCGCCCCCTTCGGCGTCGCCGCGCACAGGTTCTTTGATCGCCGCAGGAGGTGTGCCGGTGCCCGCGGATGATCGGGCTGTCGTGCCGCCAGGTCGATGAAGATGGCGGCGGCATCCGCGTGCTTGCCGGCACTTTCCAGAACCCTGCCGGATTCCGCGAGTAAAGCGACCACTTCGTCGGTGCGCGCACTCTTCTCCGCTTTGGCTGCGGCGTCGCGAAAGAGATCCGCGGCTTGGGCATACTCACCCGACTTGGCGAGAATCTCGGCTGCCCGACGGACATTCGCCGAGTCTTCGGACGAAAGGTTTGACGCCTGTTCGCGAAGTAGAGTTTCGCCGCGCAAGAGCCATGGAGTATCCCCCATCGATTCCAGCACCCGGAGTTGACGAAAGGCATGGGCGTGAAGTTCGGTGACTCGGCGAGCGTCCTTCTCCTCGCTAGCGGATTGAAGCAATGCCTTGATGTAAAGATAGCTCCAGCGCGGTGGGGGACTCGAACGGGATTTCAGCGTCGTTTCCAAAAGGTCCAAAGCATCCTTGGACTTATGCTGGTCCAGAAGCCAGTCGACCCGTTCCGCGACAAGTAGATCCGCTTCGTCCGGACTCGGTTTCTCGTTCATCCAACGATCCAGAATGGCATTGGCTGCGGGGAAGTCCCCCATCAGCCGAGCCGCGAGTTGAGAATCGATCGACGCCTGGAATGCCGCGGCGTGATTGGAACTCCTTGCCGTCGGTTCGATGTGACCGATCGCGGAACGCAACAGTTCCTTCCGGTTCGGGTCGTCTTCGTCGAGGCATCGGGCTAGAGTGAGCTCCGCCAGGCCCAGGCGGTAAGTAATGGCGTTGGCCAGGGGTTCAAGTTCCAATGCCTGGCGCGACGCGGGCGTCGGGCGTTTCATTTGTTTTCCACGCTGAATGATGGGGAAGAGCGTAAGGTCCAGTTCTTTCAGTCGAGCGATGGCGGACGCGAGCTGGCGCTTCGCGCGCGAGCGTGTTTCGTTTTGTTCGGGATGCAATTCGCCATGCTGTCGCCACCATTCGCCGCGCACGAGTTCGAGGACGGCGATTTGATAGCCAAGCGAGATCTTTCCCGTCGCACTTTGCGTGTCGTTAAGTGCCTCCGTGAGGGCGCGCAGCGCGCCGTCCCATGCGGCGTCGCGTTGCTTCTCGTCTTTCGCTTCCATCGCGCGATCGGTGAGCAATCCCGCGAGCGAACTGGCGAACCGCGCCCGATCGAACTCCGCGAGGTTGTCTCGCCGAAGGTTGCGAGCGCAGAATTCCTCGAGTAGGCCATCCAGCCTTCGAGCCCGCATCTGGTCGAGCAATCGGCCCGTGGTATCCTGACCGATCGCCGCCGGCTGGAGTGCAAGGGCAACGAATGCCGCCATTACGCCCGTGAAATTTCGATAGATTCGGTTCCCCGCCGGCAAAACCCAACTCCCCCCTTTATTTGGTCTTCGCCGCGAAATGAATGCGCGACAGGCCGGCCGATAGGCAACCGTCATAGACGTGGACCACATTGCCCAGTTGGACCTCCGGACCGATATCAAGAACGACCGGCAGATCTTTGGAGATGGAGCCTAACTTGCGAAGACTCTGAATCAAATCGGGGATTCCCGCGAGCACCCGGCCGTTGAGTTCGACTTGGCAGTCTTCCGCCGCTCCTCGAAGTAGAACCCGCACAGCCTCTAAATCGGTCGGCGTCGGACTTGGCGTGCGATCGACGGCTCCCGTGGTGGGTAGGCGCGTCGGGAGGACGGACTCCGCGATCTTGAACCCTGCCGTGCATAAGAAAAAAATCAAAAGGAGAAAGATGACGTCGATCATGGGGGTCATTTTCGAGTCAAAACCTGTCTGCGATCGGCTGCGGGAAATCGGGTGTTTCACTCGGGATTCCCCCCACGTTGAGGGAGGGGATTGATCACTTTGAAGGCAACGTTGGAAATGCCTCCTCGCGCGCAGGCGACCAGCAGCGGCTCAATGACGCGGTAGGGGACGTGACGGTCCGCGCGTATCCAAACTTCCAGGGGCACCGGGTTCAATTCTCTCGCCCGCCGCGCGAGTATGCCGCTTATCTGCGACGATTTTAACTCTCGGCCAGCCAGCAGGATGCGTTCGTCCGTGAGAACGTTGAAGATCAATCGCGATTCTTTCTCGGGGCGCGGCGTTTCGGTCGCGGAAGAGGTCGCGGTGGGAAGTTCCACCGTCGTGTCCGATTCCGCCTTTTGAAATTGGCTCACGCAAAGAAAGAAGATGATCAGCAAAAAGATGACGTCAATCATCGGTGTCAAATTGAACGGAAGGTTCATCGAATTAGGCACTTGCACCCGCCGCATTTCGTTTCCTTTCCGCCCTCGGGACACCGCCAGGGCGCATTTCCATGAAAACCGGGACTTGGTTACCGGACCTCCCTGTCCGATCGGTACAAATATAGGGCATTCCGATGGCGTTTGGCGAATCACCTTGTTCCCGGGAATCACCCCTGCTTCCATGATAGACTGAGGCGTCACGCCAAGGCAATGCGCCACAGCCAGGGTGTAAGCTTGTCCGTTGTCTTTATTTTTGGGGATCTCGTGACCGATTTGCCGGAAAGTCGACTTGCATTGACGGTGCTAATGCCGGTCCTTGCCCCCGACCCCAGGTATTTCCCAGCGGCCGTCCTTAGCATCCTTGAGCAGACGCGACGTGATTTCGAACTGTTGATCATCGAGGATCCGTCGGACCGATCGGGAGCCGACCAGCTTGCCGGCCTGAAGGATGATCGAATCCGTCATGTTCAGAATCCGCGACGAACCTCCTTGGTGGAGCAATTAAATCAAGGGCTCGATCTAGCGCGGGGAGACCTCGTCGCCCGCATGGACGCCGACGACCTGGCCGAACCGGATCGACTGCAAGTTCAATCGGAACGTTTCGAACGGGACGGTTCGTTGGGCGTGATCGGCAGTCAGTTGGCCGTGATCGATGGGGAGGATCGGTTGCTCGGCTACCGCGAATATCCGTGTAACCATGAAGAGATCCTCGCGTGCTTGCCGCGCTTCAATCCCTTGGCGCATCCAACGGTCATGTTCCGCCGGAAAGTGGTGCAGTCCGCGGGGGGATATCGCGACTATCCCATGTGCGAAGACTACGAGTTATGGAGCCGCCTTGCGATTCAAGGAGTTCGGTTTGCCAACCATCCGCGACCGCTACTCCGATATCGAGTCCACCCGGGAGCTAGTAAATCGACTCGTCTTCGCGGCATGTTGCGCGGTACTCTAAAGTTGAAGGAACAATATTATCGCGGTCGAATGGATGGCAAGGCGCGAGCTCGATTGTGGGGCGAACGCATACTGACTCTCTTGCCCGCTTCGATGATCATGGGACTTTTTTTGCGAATGACGCTCAAGAAACGATTGCCACTTTCTGAATCCGATTCGAGCGTCGAGGCGGCGGAGCGTCGCCCGTGAACCATCCATCTTCAATGCCGCGAGCCGTTGACCGGGAACCATGGATTCTCGTGGCGGCGTACAACGAAGCGCCCAGAATCGGCGTTACCTTGGGAAAACTCCTGGTTCATTACCGCCGCATTGTCGTCGTCGACGATGGTTCGAGCGATGATACGGCGGAAGCCGTCCATCGTGTTGCCCAGTCCGCTCCTCATGGTCATCAGGTTTGGCTCTTGCGACACATGATCAACTGCGGTCAAGGTGCCGCGCTTCAGACGGCGATCGACTTCGCGATCGCTCGAGGCGCGGACTTCCTGGTGACTTTCGACGCCGACGGTCAGCACTTCGCGGAAGACATCGAGGCATTGCTTGCTCCCTTGCGTGAAGGTCGGGTCGACGTCGCCTTGGGATCAAGGTTTCTGGGCGCCGCGCCTGGAATGCCTTGGAGTCGACGGCTGGTGCTTCGGCTGGGGGTGCTTTTCACGCGTTGGTTCTCCCGAATCCAGGTTACCGATACCCACAATGGATTGCGCGCTCTGTCTCGCTCGGCGGCGACGAAGCTACGCATTACGCAGAACCGCATGGCCCATGCCTCCGAGATTCTCGACGAGGTCCACCGTCATCGACTTAGATTCGTCGAGGTCCCCGTGCGCGTTCAATACACTGCCCAGAGCCTCGAGAAGGGACAAAGCTCCTGGAATGCGTTCAAGATCGTCAGTCAATTCCTGCTTGGGAGAATGATGCGGTGACGACGTTTCAATGGCTAGCGCTCGCGATTTTGGGCATGCTGGTAATTCGATCGGCGATTGGTCTTTTCCGGGACTTCACCGGCAGGCGGCAGGCGCTGGTGAGCATGCTGGTTTGGCTCGCCGCCGCCGGCGCCATTGCCCGACCGAACCTCGTGCAGGCGATGGCGGGCGCCATCGGCATCGGTCGCGGCGCGGACGTGGTTCTATACCTTTTCGTCCTCGGATCCTTGGCAACCACCTTCTACTTTTATTCGCGTTATGTCGCCTTGCAGCGCCAGGTAACCCAGATTATCCGCCACCTCGCGATCCACGAGGCCGAACTTTTGCCCTCGAAGAACTCTCCAAATACGTCGAGTGCGCCGGGAACTTGAGGAGTCTCCTCGATACCGCGTTTGAATGGCGATCCAAGGGAATGGATGAGAAGAGAGACTCGCGGAAACGAAAGGGCACTCAGGGGTTGCCGGGCAACTTTCCCCCCGAGTCGATGGCCCGGCGTAGGTTGTTGCGCGCCTCTTGGGAATCCGGCCGAAGTTGCGTGCAGATTTGAAATTCGCGAACCGCTTCATTCAACTTACCTTGGCGGGCATAGAGCACGCCGAGATTCAAACGCGCCTCGTAAAGTGCTGGCTGAATGCGCAATGCTTCCAGGAATTCGGCTTCCGCAACGTCCCATTTCCCCCGTTCCGCCTCGAAGACCGCGAGGTTGTAGTGCGCGAGTGGAAAGTTCGGGTGCATGCCGATGGCATGGCGAATCAAGGCCGTGCCATCGTCGAAGCTTCCTTGCCGGCAAAGGATCGTGCCCAGCAGGTTATAGCTGTGCGGAATTCCCGGATGCAGCTTGATCGTGGCTTGCAGGTGTTGAATCGCTCGGCCGTACTCCTGGGCATCGTTGAGTTCCACGGCGAGATTGTAATGCGCGCGGGGGTTTCGGGGGCGTTTGGCGACGACGTCCGTCCACATGGCGAGGCTGCTTCGGTAGTCGCGATTCCGGGAATAGGTGAGGCCGCAAAACACCAAGGCCATGGCCGCGATCACGCAGGTAAACACTTTGTTTGCCGACGACGGCCGAGCAAGTTTCTCCGCTATTAGCTCGATGATGTGGTGAAGGGCGAGGACCAAAAGGATGATGGGGGCGACGAGTGGAAGATACATCCGATGCTCGGCGGCGGCGTCGTCCAAGGGCATGAAACTCGAGGTCGGCGCCAACAATACGAAGAACCAGGCACCAAGAAAGGCAATCGGCAGGTTCTTTACCAGACCCCAGAACGTCCCGACCAACAGCAGAAGTATGATTATGCCGGGCACGATCACGTCGCCGGGATTTTCGGCCCAAGGCCAATAATAGTCGAATACCAGAGGGTGAGGCCATACGGACAAGTGGAGATAGTGCACGAGCACGCCCGTCTGCGTCATGAGGTATCGCCAGCGCGACGCGTCCGGAAGAACGGCGATTTCGTCGGCGGGATTCACGGATCTGCCGGCATGAAGAAGCATGCCCACGACAATAAGCGAGCTCGCCGCCAGTCCCGCGTAGAGCCATTTCCGCTCACGAAGAACATTACGCACCGATTGACCCAGAAAAGTCCTATCGAAAAGAAAGACCACGAGTGGAGCAGCCGCCATCGCCTCCTTGCACAACATGCCAGCGGCGCACGCCAAGATCGCGCCTGCTTGCCAGAGCGATCGGTGGGGCCCTTCGCTGGCGCGCAGCACGCAATAAAGCGTGAGAAAAATGAACAGTCCCATCATCGATTCGCCCCGTTGGACGAGGTAGGTCACTCCCTGGGACGCCAGGGGGTGCACCACCCAGAGCAACGCGACGGCGAGCCCCAGAGGTTCCGCCTGGGCCGCGTAAAGTTCGCGCACCGGTTCGGTTCGCAAGGCACGGCGGACGATCTCGAACAACAAGATGGCGGACGCGAGATGAATCAAAAGGTTGGTCGCGTGATAGCTCCAGACGTCCAGGCTGGAGACGGCATAATTGACCTGCAAGGTGAAAAGAACCAGCGGGCGGGTCGCGCCCATCTTCTTGTCATTGAGCATCTCGAAGGGAGGGACGAACTCGCGGACATAGGGATTCTGTGCGATCGCGCGACCGTCATCCAAGAGAAAGGGGACCCGTATGCTGTTCGAGTATGCGACCAGGCCGGCGACGATCAAGAGGATGTAGCACCACGGGGCCGCTGGCGGCGTGGGAACGTTGGTTGCCGTCATTTCTTCCGGACGGGCCGCTTCCAGCGGGTCGATCACTCGAAATCCTCCGCGGGGAGCGGGCCTTGGCTCTCCTTGTCGCCCGCGGCGCGGGCTTTGCGGCCATGCTTGTAGTCCGCGAAAATACTCTCGGCCTTCAGGTTCACTTCGCTGGCGAACTGCTCGATTCTACTGCGGAAAATAGCATAAGCGCTCAAGGTGGGGATGGCGACGATCAAGCCTTGCACCGTGGTGACCAGCGCCAGGTAAACGCCGTCCGCGAGGTCCGCGGCCAGCGCAGCTCCCTGAGACTCCGCGACTTTTTTGAATGCCAGGAGAATGCCGTATACGGTTCCCAAAAGCCCGAGCATGGGCGAAATATTGCCGATGAGGGCAAGGTACTCGACCTTGCGAAACAGACGCGCCGCCTGCTCTTGGCTCGCATTCTCCATGGCTTTCTCGACCGACTCGTAGCCGATCTTCACCTCGCGAAGGCCGGCGGCGACGACGTAGGAGAGGTAGCTCGGACGCAGTTTGCAGGCATTCTGCGCCAAGGCGTATTCCCCCGCCGACACGTGCGCGTGAAGATCTTGGGCAAGGCCAGGGGGAATGAGCGATTTTCTGCGAATCACGATGAGATCTTCGATGACCAGGGAGAGGGCCGTGACGCTAAGCAGGACGATGACCGCTCCGATCCATCCGCTTGCCTTCACCATCTCCCAGACCGCCGTCGACGTCGAGTCCTCGGCAGAATTCGTTTGGATCGTTCCCTCCTCTCCGGCCGAAGGGGCTTCGGGCTCAACTTTCTCCGAAGCTTCTTCCTGCGCCCGAGCAACGTTCCCGCGGGGGCAGGTGACCAGGATCAGGCAAGCCAGGAATGCCAAGCCCAAGAGCCAATTCCTTCGGACGTAGCGGTCATTCACGGAGTTCGATCCTTCGTCTTGGGCAGGTGCTCGTTTGCTTGGACCGCGAAGGGTGTTCCCGGATACTCCCGGACCACTTCGCGAAACAATTTCGTCGCGTCATTGTGCAGCCCCGCTTGCTGGCTGGCAATAGCCGCGCGAAGCAAGGCGTCTCCCGCGAGCTCGCTGGCGGGCTCGTACACAAATGGGACCCACAAATAGGCAAGTGCCGCTTCGAGCGGTTCGTTACCCTTTTCATAGGCAAGACCGAGCAAGTACTGCGGCCCACCTCGGACGGCGTCCGGCATCTTCTCGACCAGGTCGTGGTAACGCTTGATTTCGTCCGGCGGCGCGGCGCCGGCGCGCAGGCGCCAGAGTTGTGCTCGGGCCATCCATGCGATCCGCTGCTGTTGATCCGTTTGCAGTCGCTCGAGCGTTTTCTGCGCCTTTTCACGTTCGTCGGTTTCCAGGAGCCAACTCGCGGCAATCAGTTGTGCCATCGGGAACTTGCTTTGGATCCACTCGGCGGCCGTCCCTTTGTCGGCATCGGAGGGAGTGCTTCCCGGCCGCCAGAAAAGGGGCGCGAGCCTCATCAGTTCGAGATTGTCTCGTTCCTGAGATGCTTGAATGAAAAGTTCCGCCGCCGGCTTCCATTGTCCCGCCGCTTGCAGCGCGCCCATGAGCTTGGTGCGGAGCCAATCCTTGACCCACGGTCGCCGTTCCAGTTCCATGGCGCGTCGATAGCCGCTTATCGCAGCGGCGTAGTCCTTTTTTGCCATCGCGGCGTCGGCGGTAATCTGTTCGGGCAGGAAGTCCGCCTCCACGCCGACCACCTCGTCGCGGGTGTACTCCTTGGTGATGTTTCGCGCGTTCGTCAAGCGTATGGCGACGCCGCTTTCGTCGTAGCGAAGGATTTCGCCCGTAAGCTTCTGGCCGTTTTGCAGCAAGACCGTGTCCGCGCGAACCGCCGTGGTCAAAAATAGCAGCGACGCCAAGAGGAGGAGTTGACCGTCGCGGCATGGAACCGTGGAAGGCACGGGTCGGCAGGTGGCCTGACTGTCATCCCGACTAAGCTCAGCAGCTTCACGGTTGACGGGCATCGCTTGACTCCTGACCCTGGACGTTGACATAGACGTAGGTGCCATCATTCTCCTGCGCGAGAAGCCGAAGCGGATTTTCCTCGGCAAGATTCGGGCCATTGCCGAACTCGATGGCGTAAATGGTCGCCGCTTCCCCGGATAGTCGGTTCTTGTCCGTGAGCATGCGGACGTCTCGCCGGGACATCATGTCGGCATCGGTGAGAAAATAGATGACCTCGGGGTGCAGTTGGAATGCCGCTTCGAGAGCGCCGTTGTGTTCGGTTCCGCCGCTGGGCCCGATTTGTCGAAGTCTCTCGTAGCTCCTTTTGAGATTGGCGGGGGTGGCGGGCAAGAGCGCCGATTCGTTGGGGAACAGGAACTCGTGCTCGGTGTTGTAAAAGATGATCTGAAACGAGCAGTCGGGCGTAAGTTTTCCAAGGGCTCTTTGCACTTCTCTTTTGGCCATGCCCAAGGAATCGCGGTGAGCCATGCTGGCGGACCGATCGATGACGAAGACGAAGCTTTTGCCGACGGAAGCGGCGTTGAAAAACTCGGTCCGAACGCGACCGCCGTCGAGGAGTTGTTTGGGAATGGGGTAGGCATTATTGGCGTCACGAAGGGTTTGGCCGGCGGTGGCGAGGATGGCGTTCTCGCTTTCCTCAAGCGGAAGAGGTTGTTTTTCTGGTTCCGTGACCGGCTCTTTTTCGAGGGCGGTGACTTCTGCGGGAAACGGCGCGACCCCTTTTGCCGTTGCGTCACTTTCGGGCAGGAGTTCTTCGTTTTCGTCGGACTCAATTCCTTCCCGCTCGACCAGAATGCCGACGTTCAAAGTTCGTTCGCCGGGAAGGCTCTTGGCGGCGCCAAAGGTGAGCGTCGCGAGCAAGACGAAGGCGCCGGTGTGGACGACCAAGGACAATAACCACGAGGGAATTGCCCAGCGCCGTCGGAGGCTTTGGGGGTCGGCTCCGTAGAGATTGTCAGGAAGATCGGAACTCTGCACGGTCTTGGTTACCCCGAAATGCGTTGCCGTCGGCTCCCCCGGACAGATGGGGGGACCTACTCGCAGCCGCTGGACACGGCCGGACGATCGCCGCGCGCTCCTTTTCGGCTTACTAATCCGACGAGGGAACTCGGCGTTCGCGGCGCTATCGTCCCTTTTATTCTAGCAAATGTTAATCAGGGAGGATGGCGACGACGCGAGCCGGCGCGGCACTGCCGGATTTTATCTTCAGAGGGAAGCAGGCGACTTTGAAGCCGAAAGGGGGCAAAGATCCCAGATTCACGAGTCGTTCGATTTGTGAGTAAGGGAGATCGGCCTGGTGGGCGGCCCAGAATATGCCCGCCTGTTGCCTTTCCCCCGCTTCGATCGCCTGGCGGAACAAGGGGCCATCCCACCCCCAGGCATCAATGCCCATGACTCGGACACCTTGTTCATAAAGCCAACGCGTTGCCGCCGCGGTCACGGCACAACCTCGACGGGAATAGTCCGGCCGGCCGTAAAAGGCGTCCCGGCCGGTTCTCACGAGTACGATGTCGCGAGGCTTGAGCGAATATCCGATCGCCGAGAGGGAGGCGACGACATCCTCGACGTCGATCTTGTCCTCGTCCGTTTTATGCGTCATGTCGAGAACCACGCCGTCGGAAAAAAACCAGTCGAGCGGCAGTTCGTCGATGGTGGCGGCAGGTTCGCCTTGGATCTTGCTGTTGTAGTGCCAAGGGGCGTCCAGGTGCGTGACGCTGTGCGTAGAAAGTTTGATCTCCTCGACCGCCCATCCTTCCTCGTCGCGAAGCAGCTTTCGGGGAACGCCGAGCATGGTTTCGATCTGTGACGCTCCCTGGGCATGGGAGGAATACGTCACCTCGACCCGCTCGAAGGAAGCTGCGTCCGGATGACTCGGCGCGATCGATGACGATAGATCCACGATTGGCATGATTCGTTTCTCGACTAGAGAAAAGTCATGAACTCGAGTCTTCGATTGCCCGTTGAATGAAGGACCGTAGGAGAGCCTCGTGGCGCTGAAAATCGGCATGCGTGATTCGTACTTGGACGCGACCGTCGTTACGGGATTCCGCTTCCAATCCTGAAGTCTCGAACTCCTTGACCCATGAGTCTGGAGCCTGGACTTTCGAGCGAAATCGGATGAATTTCTGTTTTGGCCAAATGATGGCCAGGTTGAAAAACGAACCGTCGGTGCTCAGCGCCACGTGGCTACGTTTGAATTTCAATTGATACTTTGCACTCGACTTTTCGTTCGCAAGTTCCAATAGTTTGTCACAAAGCGAAATCGAATCCTTGCCTTTCTGTGATTCCCACCAGTTCCGATCAACGGCGATTCCCGCCGATTCCGCCTCGTCGTCTTCGCGAAGCATTCTCTGATCGAGTACTTTGACGAAGTCGAGGATGATTTGGTCCTGAATCCGCAAGGCATTCAATTGAATGGCAATGAGGGGGATGCTTCCCGAAAGAAGTCCGATCACGTTTAGAAATCGAGTCGTCAACTCCTCGGCTATGAGGACTGCGACGTGATCGTAGGCGGGGTATCGACGCCGTTCGATGTCCCAATACTCTATACATCGAATAATATGGCTCGGATCTGTAGCTCCAAGCATGATCTCCACCTCATAACGAATGGAGCTCTCGGTATCCATTAACATTAGATCGAGACGTCCGCCCGTGCATTGGACACGCTCGCGAGCCACCACATCGACGTCGCCTAGTCCCAATATGCTTGTATCACGGCAAATCATGTCGTGAAGCCATGACTCGGAAAGCCCAGGATAACCCTTGAGGATAATTCGTTCGTGGCGAGCGAAACTGAGTCCCATGATGTTTCCGATACCTCTTGGAGTCGAGCAAAAACAAGTAAACCTCGACGTCCGAACATAGGCCAAGCAGTGGGCGTTTCGAAGAATCGGGGATCTAATACTTCATGATCGAATTCGCCGGGAGTGGAATGCAACAGATCCTACTGAGCTCGTGATGCTTACCGTTGCTGGGGAGTGAGCTTTGGATCGAGAGAGGCAGCTTTGGCGAAGTCGGCGTCGGCGAGGCGCTGGTCGCCGCGCTCCGCATATGCCAAGCCTCGATTAAAGTATCCCTTCGCGTGGTTCGGATCGAGTTCGACGACCTTGTTGAAGTCCGCGATCGCCTGTTCCGTGTCCCCCGCGTGCGCGTACGCCGTTCCACGAGAGAAGTACGCATTGATTTCCTTGGGATGCGTTTTGATGACGGCGCTGAAGTCGTCGATTGCCTTGGCGAGATTGTTGTCCCGGAAATAACAGGTGCCCCGGTTCATCAGCGCGAAATGATTGCCCGGATCGATTTCGAGAACTTTGTTCATGTCGGCGATCGCGCTAGCGAAATCCCGCTTGATCAGAAAAGCGGCACCCCGGTTCAAGTACGCTTTGGAAAACTTCGGATCCAGACGGATCGCCTCATTGAACGCCGCGATCGCCTGATCGTATTGGCGTTCCTTGAGTAGTTTCGTACCCCGCGTTTGGGCCGCGTTTGCTTCCGTGTTGTTGGAGGAACCTTCATCGTCTCCTCGGGCCAGGCCAACGCCCACCGATACGACGAAAATCAAACTCGCGATCCACTTCATGGGAAGGACTCCTCAAAACTTCGCCAGCCTTCGTGGTCGCCGACATGGGCCAATCGGCCGGGAAACGGAACCCAAAGGATGGATGCCAATGGACTGTTGAGGCGTGGGATGCGCGCCTGTTAAGCTCGACAGAAGACCCCTCACCCCGAACCTCTCCCAGAGGGAGAGGGAGTTCGAAGCGGCGTTGCCGCATTAGGAAATTATTACCGAAATCTTGAGCGAACCGCGTGGTTTTTTCTCCTTGAGGCGTTGAATCCCACGGGTTTATCGACGGTGGTGCCGGGGAATGCGAACGGTCCGATTTTCCGGAGAAGGTCGGTCAGGGGGACTTCTCGGGAGGAACCATTCCATCCGGCGAATCCGTCGCCGACTTCGCCGAGCGTGACGCAGTCCACCGCGGCCATTGGGAACAGAGAGAGTTTCTGAGGAGCTTGGAGTTTACATGATCAACGTTTATTTGATGTCAGCCGTTCCTTGAGCGCTCGGCCCGTGGCGCTGGCGGCAGTGTCGGCGAGCATCGACGGGGGACCTTCGACGAGTATGTGGCCACCTTCCGCGCCTCCCTCGGGGCCCAGATCGATGACCCAATCGGACGCCCGAATGAAATCCAGATGGTGCTCAATCACCAGTACGGTGTTTCCCTCCGCGACCAAACGGCGCAGCAATTCGAGCAATTGGGCGATGTCGTGGAAATGCAATCCGGTGGTCGGTTCATCGAGAACGAAAAGGGACCCTAGCATGCCGTGAGCCGCGGGATTCGCCACGGCACGCGCGAGTTCCGTCGCCAATTTGAGACGCTGGGATTCCCCCCCGGAAAGGGTCGTTGCCCATTGGTCCAGCCTCAAATATCCGACGCCGACCTCCTTTAACGTCGCGAGGATGCGGTGGATTTTTGGGTGGTTTTCAAAGAAATCCGCTGACTCTTCGACGGTCATCGCAAGCACGTCGGCGATCGATCGGTCGCGGAACTTGACCTCCAAGGTAGCGCGATTGAACCGTTTTCCCTGGCATATGGGACAAGGGGCGTAGTAATCGGGAAGAAAGGCAATGTCTACCTTTTGGGCGCCAAGGCCTTTGCATTCCGCGCATTGTCCCGACTTGTGATTGGGGCTGAATCGGGAGGCATTGTATCCGCGCGTGCGCGCCATTTTGGTTTTCGCGAAAACGTCGCGGATCGGATCGAGTAGTTCGGCGTAGCTTGCAGGGGTCGAACGAGGGGAACGGCCGATCGGACTTTGGTCTACTTCGAGCACGCGCGCGAGGTTCTCGGCTCCCGCGAGGTTGCCATGTCTGCCTGGAATCGGGCCTCCTCGACCCAGGGCATGGCTGACCGCGGGCACTAGCACCTCCATGACGAGCGAACTTTTGCCTGAACCGCTGACTCCCGTTACCGTCACCAATTGCCCCAGCGGCACGCGGAGCGTCACATTTTTCAAGTTGCGATGCGTGACGTCGGAAAGTGTCAATGTTGCGGCACTCTTGCTCTTCTGGCTTTGCTTCACATCCCGCGAAATGGGTTTCTTCGCAGGCCCAATCATTCGACGCCCGGCCAAATAGTCGGCGGTGAGACTGGCGGACTCCAGGAAGGAAGTCATTGGTCCCATGGCGACGATGCTCCCGCCATGAGGTCCCGCGCCAGGACCAAGGTCCACGACCAGATCCGCTTGGCGGATGGCATCCTCGTCATGTTCGACGAGCAGAACGGTGTTGTCGCGGTCACGGAGTTCCTCTAGCACGTCGAGCAGTCGCTGGGTATCGCGTGGATGCAGTCCGATGCTTGGCTCGTCGAGCACGTAACACACGCCGTTAAGTCCGGAGCCGACGCAACCCGCTAGACGAATGCGTTGGGCTTCTCCGCCGGACAAGGTAACGATCGGTCGGTCCAACTCGACGTAACCGACTCCCACGCGAACGAGGAAGTCGAGCCGGCTGGTGAGTTCGCGAAGAATCTGTTGGCTGAGGATTTCTCGTTCGCCGGTGAATGCGAGGCTCTTGATTCGTGTAGCGGCGGCGTCAATGGGGAGAGCGACGAACTCGTGGATGGCGAGTCCCCCCACCCGGACGCTGCGCCCTTCGGGAGCAAGCCGGGCACCGTGACAATCCGGACACGTTCGCGACTGCCGATACGTCGCCAGGGTATCCTCGCCGCCGTCCCGTTGCTCGTGGTCCAATTGCTCGATTCGCTCGCCTACGCCGCGGAATGTAGGTGTCCCGTTCCAAAGAGACTCCTTTTGAAGTTCGGAAAGTGCTTGATAGGGGGTATCCAACCAGGCGGGATTCTCGGCCCATTGCTTGAGATCTTTTTTAAAGTCCGCTCGGACCGATCCGCTTTCGGTGGTGAAAACCGCGATCGCCCCTTTAGCCAGGGACTTTCCAGGATCAGGTATCAACGAATCGAGGGAGAAACTAGCCACGGTACCCAAACCATGGCAAAGTGGGCAAGCTCCGTAAGGGCTGTTGAAACTGAAAGTTCTAGGTTCCAATTCCCGATAACTGATTTGGCAACGTAGGCACGCGAAACGGGTACTGAAAACCGTATCGTTCCAATCGCCCTCGAGATCCCTGCTAATGATGACGGTGCCGCCGCCATGCTTGAGCGCCGTTTCGATGGATTCGGCAAGCCGGTCTCGAATACCAGGACGAACCACCTGGCGGTCCACGACCATTTCCAGATCGTGTGGAACGTCGGGATTGATGGCAGGGGGACTGTCGACGAGAAGAAGCGTGCCGTCGAGCCGGGCGCGGACGAATCCTTCTCTACGGATGAGTTGAAACTCTTCACGATGTGCCCCCTTCTGGCCGCGAACCAGAGGGGCGAGGATGTGAATCTTTTCACCCGTGGGGAGTGCTTCGATCGCGTCGAGGATTTGCCGAACGGACTGCGTTCCCAACGGCTCGCCACATTGGTAACAGAAGACGTCGCCGCAGCGGGCGTACAGGACGCGCAGGTAATCGTGGATTTCGGTGAGCGTTGCGACCGTGCTTCGCGGATTGGAGGTTCCCAGGCGGTGACTTTGGGAAATGCTGAGCGTGGGCGGAAGACCGACGATTCGGTCCACGTCCGGCCTGGGCATCTGATCGAGGAATCGGCGGACGTAGGGGGACAGACTCTCCATGTACCGCCGTTGCCCCTCGGCGAAAAGGGTGTCGAAAGCAAGAGAGCTTTTGCCGGATCCGCTGACTCCGGTGAATACGACGATTTTGCCGCGTGGGAGGTTTACGTCGACGGCGCGCAAATTATGAGTTCGGGCACCTTGAATTTCGATCCATTCATCCTCGAACGCCATCCACGTCCCCTTGACAATCGCTTCGCGTCGGGAAGACTTCCGGATGGTTGCGAAGCACTTGGCAGCGGTCCGTCCGGCGGTAGGACGGACCCGGTGAAACGAAATCGGCCGAAAACGTGACCTTGAACTTTGGCGCTTGCAAACCGATCCCCGGTTGGCGGCGGCAAGTTCCGAATGGGGAGCTACCTCACGATTCGGCTTGGCGCCACCACGGAGATTACGGGCCCCGGGGGCATGGTAACAAAACGGCAGCGAGAAGACAGGGAACGCCGATGCACGCAAGCAAGGGAACGCTCTTGCTGGCGTAACGCGTGGCCGCGCGCACGCTCCCTTTTGCTGTCCGCCATGCTTTTGGCAACGGGGTGCGCAAGCAGTAATCGGTTCCAGTTCGCCAATGAAAGTCGAACGGGCAGCGGCGTGGATGATTACCTCCCCCCACCGCGTGAGCCGGTGGTTCCAGCGACTCCCTTGCCGGCTCCCGTCGGCGTTGCCGGTCCCTTGCCGGGGGGCATCGGGTACGCGGAACCGTTGCAGCCACCGGTGAACAGTGGCCCGCCTCCGATCGCGGACGCACGTCCCTTGCCGATTCCCGCGAATCCGAATCCCAACAATACGGGGGTCAATAATCAGCGGTTGTTGGGTCAGACCCCGAAGGCGGGTGAACCTGGATCTCAGTTGAGTCGAGCCGCCGATGGTCCGGAATTGATAGGCCGGGTCGTGAATTCGTTCAACCAGCCGGTTGCTGGCGTCAGTATTCAGGTGCTCGACATTAGCCGAGGGAGGCGAGTGGCGGTCGAGACCGCGTCGCGTGCCGACGGAGGATTTCGCGTTCGCAATCTCGAATATGGCGCGCAATACGAATTGCAGGCGATCAGCAACAACGGTGGCGTGAGGTTGGTCGGGTCGGCGATCGCGGTGGTACCGGACACCGCCGTCGTGATACAAATCCTACCCGAAGACAGCAGGACTTATTCTCCGTTGGGTAATCGTCTAAGCTCGGTCGCGCAGGCGCGCGACGCCGTTCCCACGATACCTCCCCGGCCCGGGTATCCGCCGATGAATAGCTCGTCAGCACTTTTGCCGACCGCGAGAATTCCGGGTTCGGTATCGGTAAACACGACGCCGATGCTCGATCGGCCCCTGGTCGTCCCCTCCTCCAATCCGACGGAGCAGTTCCGGCGCGCGCCTTCGCTTCCCTATGCCCAAGTGACGCCCGACGCGCGTATTGGACCACCGTTGGCTGAATCTCCCAATTCCGTTGCGAAGGACGATTCCATCGTTACCGATGCACCTCGCGAACCGGAACTCTATCCGAACGTGCCTGAAGAGAGTCCGCCTGAGCCCGAGTCGACGAATCCGAAACTCGTTCCGCCGCCGCGTGAAGAACCCCAGGAGCCACGTCCCTCCACCGCGGACCTCAGGGAAGCGAACGCTGTCGCATTTGCCGGCACGAGCCTTGCGACGGCAACCTTGTTCACTCCCTCCTTGCAGGAACGTTCCCTGGGTGAGCTCAAGGGAGAATTGATTCTGCTCGACTTTTTCGGAAGTTGGTGCGGACCTTGCCGGCGGGCGGTTCCCAAGCTGAACGGGCTACATCGTCGGTACGGGGAACAGGGGCTGTGGGTGATCGGCGTGGCCTGCGAGCATGGTGATGCGGAAGAAGCAGCCAAGCAGGCGGAAAGCGCGCGTCGGGAACTCGCCATCGAGTACCCCGTCCTTGTCAGTCCGATGGATGAGCCGAGCGCCGTCCGTGATTACTTCCAAGTCACGAAATATCCGACGCTCGTTCTACTGACGCGTGAGGGCAAGGTACTCTTCGAAGGAACGGGCGGGGATCCGGAAACGATTGCCCGCCTGGAACAAGCGATTCGGCAGGGGGTTTCGGAACTCGCCGTTCAGCCGCGCTAAACGCCGCGGGTATGGATTCCCTCGGCGGCACCTCACCGTTTATCGTCCGCTTGGCGGTTCGACCTCACCGACGGTTAGTCGTCGGCGAGATCGGCTGGCTTCACGCCTTTTTTGAAGCCGCCAAACCGGAAGGGGGTGGGCGCGTAGTCGCCGACCAGATCGACGTTCGCGTCGGGCGCGATTTTGTCCTCCATCCCCAAGCCCCAGTAACAAGCATTCACGAGCAGACGGCGAAGGCCCGCATTCGCGAAATCTTGCGACGCACCCATCGTGGTAACAAAGACCCGCGCATTCTTCCCCTCGGCGGGGGAATACGACTTCACCCAGGCGACCGGCATCATGGGATCGTTCTTTTTCCCCTTGAGCGGAGGATCGGTCGGCTTCATTCCCCGGAGGATTTCACCAAGCACGAGGGGCTTGGAGTCTCCGGGCAACGGCAGCCGAACTTCGTAAACATCGGTCGGGCCCCAGATGTCGCCATCCTTGATTCCCTTCAAAATGGGATGATCGGCGGCGCCGGGCGCCAGGATTCCCCGAGTGCTCTGGAATCCATGACTTCCGTGATGATTGATCCAGGTTTCGCCCAGAACCTGCCGACCGAATCCTCCGTCCCAATCCCGGCTCTTCCAGCCGTACTTGCTATAGGTTTGCCCTTCGGGCATATCGAAGGCATGCGTCGACGTTCGCAGGCCGATAATCGGCTTGCCCGATTCAATGTACTTGGCGACGTGCTTCATTTGGTCTTCCGGCAAATTGCGGAAGCGCAAGAAAAATACGGCGAGGTCCGCGTCGTCGAGCGCTTCCACGCCGGGAATGTTATCGCGCACTACTGGATCGATGGTTCCATCCTTGGAATTAATCGAGAAAAGGACCGTGCAATCAAAACCGTGATGCTTGGCGAGTATTTTGGCGAGTTGGGGAAGCGTTTCCTCGGACCGGTATTCTTCGTCCCCGGAGACGAGGACCACTTTCTTCCCTTTGCCCGGACCTTCCCCTCCAGGAATCTTCAGGCAGGAATCCGCGGCTTTTAGGGGATTGGAACTTCCCAAGAGGAGCGCGAGGACCCAGCCGACACGGACCCAGGCCGTTTTCCGAGAGTCATGACGGGGCGTTACGTTCCAGCGAATGCGAAGTTTCACGAAAGACCCTTTCCTTGCCGATTCCGCTTGACCGACGCAGGGGACCGCAAGGCGGCCCTGCATTCAAGACTTGCCCGTTATTTCAATGTGGAGAGAAACTCGATGACGTCGATGAACTCGATGGGGGCCATGGCTCCCGCGAGCCCCTCGGGCATGCTGCTCTGTTTTTGAACCTTTCGTTCCTCGATCTCCGACTTGGCGATCTTCTTTTCCATCTTGCCGTCGAAGATGACGAGTTCCTCCGGCGATTCTCGAACGAGCAAGCCCGAGGTCACGTTGCCGTCCGTGGTGACCACGAGCGTGGAGAGGTATTTTTCTTCCACCTCGGCGTTGGGATCGATAAGCGATTCGACGAGCTTGACCCGCGTCCGTTTGGGAAGTACGGAGGCGAGGTTCGGTCCGAATTCGCGCCCTTGATCGCCGACTTTGTGGCAAGCCGTGCAGGTGCGGAGAAACACCTGGCGTCCGTTTTCCGCATTTCCCTTCATGTCGGCGAGTGCCTGCATCGCCTTGGTTCGTTCTTCGTCGGGCTTTCGCTCCGCGGCGAGAAGGGTGCGAAGGTAGGGGGTCGCCATTCCGCCCGCTTTGGACGTCACGAGGATCTTGTTGAGCAAACGAGTGGGTGCCCCGTCCTCCACTTTGAGAGTGCCGGTCAAAAACGCTTGCCGCCATACGGCCTCGTTGGCCGCCAAGGCGTGGTCCAGCGTGTAGTGGACCCAATAATCCATGGGCAACTTCGACGCCGCGAGCACCGCCTCCACCCCTTCCAAGTTGGGATAGAAACTCAACCCACGAATCGCCTCGGTCCGGACACGCGGGTGTTTGTCCACCGCCATGGCCTTGAGAATCTCGAAGGACCCGGAGATGAGGTCGCCTTGGTCGGCGGCAATTCTCGTTGCAGCGGCGCGCGCTTGGAACGCCGGCGCTGCGAGAACTTCTAGCAACAGCTTGCCGTCCACCGCGTGATGCCCTTGCTGCACCCATAGTGCTTCCGTCAGCAGTCGATCATGGTCCGCGTCCTTGGGATCGAGACCAGCAACCCAAGAGGCAACCGCGGGCAATACTTCATCCGCCGGACGCCGGTGGAGCTCGCGCCGGGCGCGCTCGCGCGTTCGCCATTCATAAAGGCGGAACTGTTCGAGCAGTTCCGCCACCGGTTTTCCCGACTGCGTCACCGGCGGCACGAGGGGTAGATCGCGATTCACCAGTCGATAAATCCGCCCTCGTTGATGGTCGCGATTTGGGTCCCGTTGCGAATACTGCATGTGACCGATCAACGCGTTCGACCAGTCGCCGAACCACAACGCGCCGTCCGGTCCGATCTGCGGATCGACCGGCCGGAAGTGCTTGTCCGTAGACCGGAGCAGATCGTCCGGCTGGCCATCCTTCTTGACCCGCGAGCCGGCGTATCCCGCGCCATCGTCGTGGATCTCAAAACGGGGAATGCCGTTCATGTTGATGACGCAGGCGTAGATGAATTGCCCTTGCATCTCCTTGGGAAAGTTTCGAGACACGAGGAAATCGCTTCCAACCACGGGACGCATACCTTCGGTGTTGAACACGGGATTCAGACCTTGGCGTCCGCCAAACTGAGCACCGGAGAGGGGTGTATCCCAATGCTGGACGGCGGTCGTTCCGTCCCCGACGATTCCCTGTCCCCATTCGTTGAAGACGTAGCACCAGGGATTGCCATAACCCGGCGTGACGAAATGGCGGAGTCGAAGCGCGGCTGGGTCGAGTACATAAGATCCGGGCGAACCAAAGTTACGGAACGGTCCCCATGGCGTTTCCACTGCCGTGCTCATGGCCACCCCTTCCTGCATGTGAAGCAGTCCGCCATGGTTCGATTCAAATGCACCCACCGTATGGTGCGTATCGTCGTTCGCGAAGCCATCCAACCAGTAAGTTACCTCGTCCGCCCGATCGTCGCCGTCGGTGTCGCGGAGGAACAAGATTCTTGGTTGGTCCACGACGATAACGCCGTCACGGAAGAACTCGAATCCGGTGGGGCATTGCAACTTGTCGTAGAAGATGGTGCTCTTGTCCGCCTTGGTGTCCCCGTCCGTATCTTCGAGGATGACGAGCTTGTCCGACGGTCTGGGATCGCCCGGACGCCAATGGGGATAGGAAGGCATGGTGGAGATCCAGAGCCGGCCCTTGCTGTCGAATGAGATTTGCACCGGCTTGGCGATTTCGGGGAACTTGGTTTCGTCCGCGAACGGTTGAATCTCGAAACCCTTCGGCACGGTCGAGGATTTCACCAACTCTTCGGGAGTAAGATACCGGAGTTCTTCGGCTTCGGAATACTTCTGCCGGGGATCGCCGAATCGGGTTTTGGGAACGATCAATTCGCCCGTACTTTCGTCATTGGGAACGGAAGGAACCGGCTTGTCTTGCGCGATATACCAGGCGTACCGATCTCGGACCGCCGCCATTTGGCGGATCTTGGCGTATTCGCGTGGATACGTCTCCGTATCCCAGGTTCGCCGCCCGCCATAGACGTACCAGCCGTTGAGCATTCGATAATCCTGTTGGTGCACCCAGGACTTGTCGTTCACGGCATCGCGGAGCTTCTTGAATTTTTCGGATTCCATGTCCGCCGGATTGTCGCCACTGAAAAGCCCTCGATCCAAACGGACGGCGATTTCACGATCTCCCGCCTCATTCTGATGGCAGCCGTTGATCGTGTATTGGCAGCCATGCTTGGCGGTGAACAAGGTTTCGGTGGGCGTGAAGAGATCGACGAAGGCGAGCCCCCGCTTGGCCGCCACTTCCTTCACGGCTTGCGCGTAGAGCTTCAATCGCGCGTTCTCTTCCTTGCCGTCCGGGAGCAATCGATCGCCAGTGGGTTCGAAGGCGATCGGCGAGATGAGGACGAATCTCGGGGCCGCTTTCGTTTCATCCCGCGGATACTTCTTCGCGAACTCGTCCAAGAACGCCTCGTAATCCGCTTTGAACTTTTCGATCTTTTCCACGCCGGCATAGGACTCATTGAAGCCGAAGAAACAAAAGAAAGTGTCCGGATTGAACACGGCGAGCGGATCGTCGATGGCCGTGTAGTCGTTGGACCGCTGCCGATTGGCGACTTCGTCGGCTGGCCGAGCGAAATTGCGCACCACCAGTTCCATCGTGGGAAACCGGCTGTGGAGCAACGCTTCGAAGTAGCCGAACAGATTCATTCTTTCCGCCGTCGAACTGCCGACGAACGCAATCCTCTCCCCCGCGAGGACTTCGAGCGGAATCTGGCTGGGAGGAAGCTTCGCCTTTTCGGGTAGCGGCTTTTGTGCCGCGGGCGCGGATTCCTCGGCGAGTGCGCGTTGACCACTGTCTGGCGCGCCGGCCGAAGTCAAGAGGAGCAAAACACCGAGAAATCCCCGCATCACTTTCTGTCGTCGCACGTCGTCAATCTCCCATCGGCAAACGATGCTTCATGAATCAGAGAGTTTTCCATGCCAGAAACGGAAAATCAATCTTGCCTCCGTCTGATCCAAAACTTGACTATCGGCAGGCGGATCGCAATCCACGAGGGCGGCTTCCAGGTAGGGCGCGTCGGCGGGACCGAAATCGCGGGACCGTCCGAATCCGTTCACCCGCCATCCTTGAAACGCGATATCCCGGGCATGTCGTTCGCGAACCGTATTTCGGGATGGAGCGGTCTTGGAATATTTTCCGCAGGGATGCATCGTACCACGGCGGATTCCCAACGTGAAGCGAGCCTCCTTCAAGAGAGACCTTGGTTCCCTCTTTGAGCGGACCGAAACCGAGTGGATTACTTCAGCCATTGTTCGACGGCATCCCCGACCGCGAGTCCAACCGGCGTGCCAATGATGTAACCCCAAACTCCCACAAGGACGCCGGGGATCACCAACTTCGACCAACCCTTGCTCACGGCCATCGTCGCCGCGGTCGCCGGGCCGCCAAGCGAAGCATTCACCGCCAGGGAAAGATCCTCGATCGTCAGTCGAAGGATGACTCCCACCAGGAACGTCACGACCACGTTGGTCAACGCCATGATCAAGCAAAAGAGGAATAGCCAGGGGGCCTCAACGAAGACGCTCCAAAGGTCCGCGGGCAATCCGATGACGAAGAGAAAGGCGTAGAGGAAATAACTCCCCAGCATGTCGGCGCATTGAAGATTGCGGATGAAGTTTTGCCCGAACGTCGCGACCAGCGTGGACCAGAAGGTCAGATGGATGAAGAGATTAGCCGCCAAAGTCCGAAGGGAACCTTCGGGAAACAAATGGGGGACCCATGCCGCCGTTGCCCGCGCGACCGCCACGACGGCGAGCGAAATCGCGAGCGCGGAGGCGAGATCGAGGAGGGAAATTTCCTTTCCTTGGAAATGTTCGGCCGCCAACTTCTGTTCGTCCGCCGCCGCGGCGATGTGTGGATGGCGATAAAAACGGAGCATCCACGAATTGGCGCACAAGGTGAGGAGCAAGAGGAACACGGCAGCCATGATCAGATTGTCCGCGACGATCAAGGGCGCGATCAGCGATCCGTCCGTGTGGTAGGAACTGGCAATGGCGAAAAAGTTCACTCCGCCACCTATGTAGCTGCCCGTCATGATCGCGCTTACCTGTTCCGGACTTTCCACCCGGTTGCCGATCAAGTACGCGGCGAGGAAGGCGCCAAGGACCGTCCCCAGCGACGCGATGTGGAACGCCACGAGAAGGCCCCCCGTCGTCCGGACGATTCGGATCACGTTCGCTTGCAATAAGAGAAGTGGAAGCGCGAGAGGAACGAGGCTATCGGAGACCACATCATAGACCGGAGATTGACGTGGCAGGATTCTGAGGTTGGCCAGGATCATCGCCATGCCGAGGAGTAACAGCGGTCCGCCAACCCTTGCCGCCCATCTCCAGGTGCGTTCCAGCCAAACTGCCAAGGCAATCGCGCCGGCGATGAAGGCCCAAAGTAACCAGGTGTCGTCGGCGGAGAGCAACGTTTGCATGGAACAGTACGCTTTCCTTGGTTCGCCATCCAGTAGTCACTAGCCAAAATCTTCGTCGGGGATTTCCGAGAGTAGAACACTGAAGTTGCGGTATCGGCTTCTGGATGTTTCTTGGGTTTCTATGGATTCCTGCGGAGATACTGGTTCGCGAAGACCACCCCAGTGACGTTTCCGCCAGGGTCCTCCTGGAAAACGACATGCTCTTCGTCGTACATCCCCGGCGGCAAGAGAAAGGTAACCCGGTTGATCGGCTTGAGACGGTAGTCGTATTCATTTTCCAGGAGGGCGCACAAGGTGCCGTTGCGGACCGAGATAACGAGGGGAATGAAAGGTGGCCCATAGCTGCCGACGAATCGTCGCCATTCATCGGGCGCGGCGGGAGTTGTGGCGGGATCCACGCGGTGGAACTGTTGGCCGACCGCGTGAAAGCCGGTGATCGCGCCCTTCTCCGATTTCTGAAATTGAAACGGCGATTTGTTCAATAGTTGTCCGCTTCCTTGAAATTCCAAGTCGCTGACTTGCGCAAGCTCGACGACCTGACCCGAAAGATGAGCGACGAGTCGGCGACCGTCGACGCGAAGCTCCGCGTGAAAGGAATTCGATTCGTAATCTCCCTCGAAACCCGCCAGCGAGTCCGCGAAGGGCAAGATCGTCACAGGTTCGGGGACGGGTACTCCATGCACCGCTTGAAGCAATTGGTCCAGCGAAGCTTCAAGAATTCTGCGAACGGAGCCGGAGTGCAGATCCGAGTTCGCGAGCACGACGGCGGCAACTTTTTGTTTGGGCAAAACGACCATGGACGTGCTAAAGCCGTACACCGCGCCGGAATGGCCGACCGTGGGATGATCGCGGTACGAACCGACCGCAAATCCGATCCCGAATCCGCGGCTTTCCTCGGTCAACTGCGGCGTGAACATCAGGTCCAGCGACGCGCGCGAAAGGAGGGGAGGCGTGGGTCCGTCACTCATGAGAAAGGCGGCGAACCTCGCGAGGTCGACGGCGGAGACGTAAAGATTCCCCGCCGGCAATGTTCCCAATTCGAACTCGGGAGCGACCTGGCGTTCGAACTTTTGAGGAGATCGCGCGACGCGCATCACCCCTTTCGCCAAGCGTGGTCGAAGCGCGTCGTTCATGCGCCATGCCGAACTCGACATGCCGAGCGGATTTAGAATCCTTGCTCGTTGGTAAGCCTCGAATTCCAAGTTCGATTGCAATTCGACCGCGTGACCCACGATGGTGGGGCCCACGTTGGAGTATCGGGTTCGGCTATTCGGCTTATTGACGAGCACGCAGGGAGCGACGCTTTCCAAGGTCGCGAGAATCGTCGGCTGGCTCGGATCGAGATATCCGCCTACCGGGGATTCTCGGATCATGCCGGAACGGTGGCACAAAAGTTGACGCAGGGTGATCGGCTCCGCGTTCGACCAGGGGACGACGATCCGAAAATCCGGATATGCCTTCTGGATCGGAGCGTCCAAGTCGAGTTTCTTCTGTTCGACGAGCTGCATGGCGGCGACGGCGTTAAAGAGCTTGGAAATCGAACCGGCGCGGTAGATCGTGTCGGCGGTCGCCTTCGCGTCCGGCTTGTGACCGTCCGCCATGCCGTAGCCGGCGGCATGCACGGTTTTCCCGTCGACCACCCAGGCCACGGAGAATCCGGAGGTCCATGGCCGCTCGAGTTCCGCCTGAACCACCTGTTGCAACTTTTGGATCGAGGGAACATAGTCAGGCTCCGCCCGCGCGGCCCGGTGGATCCACGGAAACGCGGGAGCGACGAGCAATGCCAGGAGGACAGGACGCCAAGCCCGCCGCCGTGTTTCTTTATTCGTGGAAGGGACGATCGAGGGAGAATATACGTGCATATTGCCGGTTTCCGATCGCTACGAACGGTTCGATGATTGCAGGAACGCTGAACGAGTGTAACGAGATTTGCTCTCTCGAATCCATTCGATTCGCGATGCGTTGCCTCCACGGTCTCATGAGACGATGGGGCGAAAACAGGCGCGGGATTTGTCGGTTTTCAAGGAACGTGTTTCATCGCCTCCCGCATCGAATCCATCAACCGGTCGAACATGCTCGCGTCGTGGTTGGCGAAGACGGCGATTCTAAGCGTTCCCGAGGGCCCCGCGCCGGTGTAGACGCGAGAGTAAGCAATGAGGATCCCCTGGTCCGCGAGATGACGCTGGATGGAATCCATTCGTCGCGCGTTGATTTCCGGTGACGGATTCGAGGACTCAAGGGTGATGCCGATGATGGGAGAGGGAGTGTCTTCGACGGCGATTCCAAGGCCACGCAAGCCGCGGCGCAAGTAGGCGACGTTGCCCACGAGTGTTTCGCGAAGTTCGGGATGCTTTTGCACGAGTTCGAGACATTTCGCCGTGGCGGCGGCGACCGGAGCCGCGGGCGCGCTTGCCGCCCGGTACCATCCACTCCGTTCGCGAACCCGATCCAGAAATCCTCGGCTACCCGCGATGACGCCACCGTGTCCGCCAATTCCCTTGCTCAACGTTCCTGTCTGAAACAGACGCGGTCCACCGTTGACGTTCCAATCCAACGGCTGATTGATTCGAGTCCCATCGACGCCCGCGTGCTCGAAACTTCCTTTCCCCCCGGGACCGAGTACGCCCATCGCGTGGGCATCGTCGACCAACAACATCGAGCCCGCGTGCTCGGAAAGCACGTCGATATATTCGGCGATCGGCGCCAGGGAACCCCGGACGGCGAAGATGCCGTCGGTCATGACCAGGGGTCGCTCTCCCGGTCGGACGTGCATTCTCAAGAGGTCTCGGAGATGGCCCGCGTCTCGATGTCGAAATACCAAGGGCGCGCAGTTGAGTTTCGTGAGAAGCCGACTGGCGTCCCGGAGCGAATCGTGCGCATTCTCGTCAAGCAGCACGATATCCACCTTCTCGTCCAACGCTGCGGCGATGGCGAGGTTCCCGGCATAACCGCTCGCGAGATAGAGCGCGTCCTCGCCATCGAGAATTTCCGCGGCGCGAAGTTCAACTTCCCTCACCGGCTGTGAATTGCCGAAGCCTGTTCGCGACGTCGCCGAATGGACTCCAAACCTGAGGATGGCTTCCCTCGCCGCTTCGATCACTTCCGGATGACCCTGAAGACCGAGATAACCGGTCCCCGCGAAGTAGAGGTACCGCGATCCATTCAGCGCCGTCACCGGCGCCGGCGACGACTCCATGATCCAGTTCTTTCGATTACTGATATCGGACTCCACGATTCAAGGTCTCGCTGGAGGAACGAAATTTACCTTACTCTTTCCTACCAACGGAAGTTGAACTTTGGAATTCGCAAGCGTGTTACGAGAACCGCAAAGATCGGTCATGGGTCGTGAGACTTGGCGGTTCAAGGACCAGGGATTCCGAGATTCGTGATCCGGTCACCCGTCTCGGGGTCGGCAAGTAGATCTTGAGAGGGAGTAAGGAGAATCCAATCGAGTTCGTCGACGCCGGCGTAAACGGTGTCGAGCGATTGGTCATCCAGCACTGTGGTGCCGGGGACGAGATAATTCTCGCCGTTCTCTCTGGCTCCTTTGCCGACTCCTTGGATGTTTTCCACTCGCGAGTTGAAGGGTCTTGCGGAGGACCACTCGACGAAAATGGCTTGAAACGAGGACTCGCTGGACTTGACATATTGGCCGGCGAGAATCAGATCCTCGCCGGTGCCGCCGACCAAGGTATCCGCGCCCCTGCCGCCGAGGATCACGTCCTTGCCGCTGCCCCCCAAGATCGTGTTATTGCCCGAATTTCCACCGAACAAGAGGTCGCCGTCCTCGCCTCCGTCGACGAAATCGTCGCCGGATCCCGCGTTGATGGTATCCTGCCCAGCCTCTCCGACCAGGCTGTCGGCTCCTCCTTCCGCGCCGTCGACAGCGTCACCCACAATCAGATCGTTGCCGCTTCCGCCCGACACGGTATCGCTCGCCGCCTTGGTTCCCTCCGCTCCATCGGCGTAAATGGTGTCGTCCCCTTCGTCCCCTAGAATGACGTCGGACGCGCCTTCTCCACCGTCGCCATCGCCGTAAATCGTGTCATCGCCCATACCGCCGAATATCGAATCGATTCCCTGGCTGCTCGCTAGATTTCCATCCCCATAGATGACGTCGTTGCCGTCGTCGCCGGTGATGAGGTCTCCCGTTCCTTCACCACCGTCGCCATCCCCGTAAATCGTGTCGTCGCCGTCGCCTCCGTGAAGGGAGTCCCGCCCGTAAATGGTTCCACTGCCGGGGTTCTCCCATTCGCCGTAGATGAGGTCCGCTCCGGACCCGCCGTCGATGACGTCATCCCCTTCGTTCCCGAGGATGACGTCCGCGTCCTCTTGTCCCAGGAGATAATCGTCTCCCTTGCCGCCGCGCAAAGTATCGTTCCCCGCGCCGCCGAAGAAATGGACCGTCGTCGAAACCACCGAGGAAGCGTTTAGAAGATCTTTGCCACCGAATCCCAGGGCAATTACGTTTCCCGTGATCCCGGTCATCACTTGGCTCGCGTTGCCAACGACGCCGTTCTCCATGACCGCGATGACGCGCAACGTCGTGCCGTCGATCTGTTCGAATTCGAATTGATCGTCACCCTCGCTTCCGCCCACCACCAAATGGACTTGGGTTCC
The DNA here is from genome assembly GCA_046350335.1 of Planctomycetota bacterium. GTDB lineage: Bacteria > Planctomycetota > Planctomycetia > Kolteriales > Kolteriaceae > JAXMAQ01. Next base: position 17,137 of record JAXMAQ010000001.1, on the reverse strand, counting down.
ATCCGCAACCAATGCCCAAGGGGAAACGTGGACAGCATAACTTGAGGTCTCACCAATGGTCCCGTCCTTGTCCGTTGCCTGAACGCGAACGTTAAACGTTCCGGTGGAGCCGAAAGCATGGGAAACCTGCATTCCCGACGAACCCGTGACCGACTGATCGAACGTGCCGTCGCCATTCCAATCGATGGAAAAGGTGAACGAAGCAGTCTGATCGACGGGAGATGGATCGACGGCAAACAAGTGGAAGTTGGTTTCAAATCCACGAATGGCGGAAGCAGGTCCGGAGATCTGGGCCGCGGGGCCGGCATTGCGAACCGAAAGAGTGGTCGCCATTGAAGTCGTCGTGTGACCGTAAACATCAGTGACCCGGACGCGCACCAGCGTGTTGCTGGGACCTTCAACAATTCCCAAGGTCGCGAGTTGTGTCCACGAGACGGTGGGCCGCACCCCCGTCGCATCGCCGTAGATGCCGTCCCCGTTGATATCCCAGGTATGGATCAGTGGGTTGCCATTCGGATCCATGGAACCGGAGCCGTCCAAGGAGAGTGAGCCTCCCTCGTTGACGAAATAGGGTCCTCCCGCGTTCGCGGTGACCGGAGCGGAAAGGGAGAGAACGATGACGAATGAGTCATCGCCGTTCTTTTCAAATTCGAACTGTCGGGTTGTGGTCTTGCCGTTAAAGGTGACGGAAATCTCATAGGTGCCGAAGAATCCTCGAAAGTCGAATGCGCCCTGGGCATTGGTTTTACCGGACGCGTTCGTCCACCATTCTTCCTTGATCAAGTGATGGAGTGCGTCGTAAACCGGCTTGCTGGAAAGATCGTTGCGGAGCAATCCGCCACCGTCAAAAACGCTCCCCGCGTCGGCGAGATCCCACCAGGAGATTGCATCGACTGCGGGATTGGCAAACAGCGTTCGATAGTAACGCTCAACGTACTCGGCTTGCGCCGCCTCGCTCCACGTGCCGGAGAAACTCGATCCCGAAATGGCTTGACCACCCGAGACCGCCGCCAACTCGGAAACATGCAGCGATTTGCCGAATCGGGAATACTGTTCGAGGATCTCCCAAACCTGGGCCATGGAGAATCGTTCATAAAGCGGATCGTGGGCCTGAATGCCGATGGCATCGAAGGAAACACCTTGCGCGATGGCCGTCTGCAAGTAGGCGTCCAACAGCGGCGCGCCGTCCTCGAAGAAGCCATACTCGTTGAGAATCAAAGACGCCGAGGCGTTGGACTGGCGCGCCCAGGATTGTGCGTCGTTTAGGTCGATTCCAGGATTGTGGAATGGCTCATTCACCACATCCCAAAACTGGATGAGATCAGCATAACGCTCCATCACCTCGCGCACGTAATCCTCTTGCTCCCCAGCGGACGGAAGTCCATCCGCCCAGGCGGGGTTTCCTGCCTCCGTGTTCCAAAGGAGCGGATGCCCCTTGAGCTGAATTCCCTGGCTCGTGGCCCAGGAGACCAAGGCGTCGACATAACCGTAGTCACGCGAGCCCTGGACCGGCTCGATGTCGTTCCAATAGAAGGGAACGGTGGCGAAGTTGAAGAGTTCACTGAATCGATCGAGGTAGAGTTGATTCTCTTCCGGCGAGTCGAATCGTCCATACATGAAGAGGTTGGCGCCGAAGAGAAAGGAATGTTGCAGTTGTTGGATGGATACATTGGCGTTCTGCAGAGCGTTTCCGAACTCGTCGACGACCAATACGCCAGCGTTTCCCTTGCGGTTCTGTTCGATAAGTTGATCGGTCGTCGCGAGCAGGGCATCCTCTCGGCTTGCGACTTCCGCTTGCCACTCTTGCCGAGACGCGACGGCTGGAACCGATTGTCCCGAGACGCTCACGACACGAAGCCAGTCGACGATCAGGTTTCGATCTTCGCCACCGGACATGGCGTCATTGACGAAACCAATGCGAACTTCATGCAATCCGGAGTTCAGTGAGGCTTCGAAGGAATAGGTCTGAAGCAATTCCGACCCGATGGTCAAAAGTCCCGTGGTCTGGCCATCGATGATCAGGGTCATTTGGGTCCAGGCGTTCAACGCGCGCGAACCAGCCGCGGAAACATCGAATCGAAACGAGCCCCCTTGCGAAAAGTTGAGAAATGTGCCTACGGAACCGTTTTCCGCGAGCGCCCATACTGAACCAATCGCTTGTCCCGTGGTGTGATAGGGCATCTGCTCGGCTTCCAATTGAAGCGTGGGACCGGTGACTCCCATTTCCAGGAGCACGGCGTCATTCGATAGGTCCGGCGGCGGCAGGGAATTAAACGGTGATGCGGTGAGCACGATCCTTGGCTCGAGTTCTTCCACGAGCCATGGCCTGGTATTGGACCTCACGAGAACTCCTTCATCACATGCCCACGACGCGGGAGGGACTCCGTGACGTGGCGACGTAACCTCTATGTCGACGGGCAAGGAATCGGGGATCTCAACGAGATGCGCACCGAAAAACGCGACTTGTGCGAAACAGGGAGCCTCTATTGAGCTTCGGAAACGAAATGGCGTATTCGCGGCCCTGCCGCTGGGAGAGCCCTGGCGAAATGAGAGCCTAGCCCCTGCCTTACTTCTCTGAGCTGCAATCGCTTCGAATGTCGTGGCCGATTTTCCGCATGGCAACTCGTCGGGCTTGCCGATGGTGAAAAGCGACATTCGAAACACGTGAGGCGACTCGCGCCGGTCCCATGCGTCTGGCTTTTTCCCGAGGGACGAAAAGCCACTGCTTCGATAAAAGGCGAAAACCCACGTTCATCCCTTGAAAACAACAACAAAGGATGCTTCGCGGATACGACTTTGAAACGCGATTGGCTTTCGACGGGGACGGATTTGGGCACGCAGCGGACGGGTACGCGGCATTCCCCGACGGCAATCGATCGCATGGCCTGCGATCCAAATGTAGCACGTGAATCATGGATCGCAAGTGCCGCCTTCCAATTCCACGGCACATAGGGGCGTTTCAGGGATAACGGACGCACATCGGCGAACATGAGCGAATCACGAAAACGGGGCGGGTCCGCGACCAGTGCAGGGAACGCGAAATCCTGTTCATTCGCGGGCATGCATGGAGCGAGTGAGCCGTTCCAACGCGCTAAGGAAATGGACCCAGACCCCGGCACTACTCTTCCGAGCGACCATCGGGGTTCGGAACGAACGGTATTGGACTTGAGGTAAACCGAAGCGTCGTTCAGCCCTACGGCGCGTCACCTAGCTCGAGCCGAAGTCGCATGAGCACTCGGGATTTGGCAACACGAACAGCTCCCGGCTTCATTTGCAGATCGCTCGCCGTTTCGACGGTTGTACGTCCTTCAACCACCACTCGCCAGAAGGCTTGCCAGGTGCGATCTTGAAACTCTCCGCGAATCGATTCCAAGGCTCGGAATAGTACTGAGGCATACGCCGGGTCGTTGGAAGCGTCCGTTGATTCTTCGCGCTCATTCGGATCCTCGACCTGCCGAAAGTATTGGTTGGCTTCGGTACCTCCCGCGGCTTCCGGTTCTTTGGCGCGCTGACGGTAAAAGTCGCGTATCTTGTTTTGCGTGATGGTCGAAAGCCAGCCACGGAAGGTATCGGAGGGACGTTCCTTGCGGAAACGGTCGAGATGCCCGGCGACCGCCACGAAGACCTCCTGGAGAATGTCGGTCGTGTCCTGTTCGCGCACGCCCCGGCGACGGCACCAGGCTGCTACCAATGGAGCGTATAAGCGGACGATCCGTTCCCATGCTTCCGGCTCGTCACGTTTCGCCCCCTCGAGCAAACTTCGCGAGGTCGAACTCCCTGATGGTAGCCGAGCGAGATCGTCCGCGCCGCTGGTCATGGTGGTGCCGCCATTCGACGTTGGCGCGTCGCGATGCTGAAAGCCACACTGATCAGCAACAAGAGGGACGAAATCACGCCCATGATCATGAAGGCGCTACGCAACCCCGCTTGCGTGTTCTCGATCTCCCGTTCCAAGGGGCGAACGATTTTGAGTACGCCCACCACGTCTCCCTCCTTCCAATCTTTTTTGGGGCTGTTGCCTTCGGGATGATTGTGGCAAGCGAGACAGCTCTTTTCCATGTGTCTTGCCGTGTAGTAAAGGAGCTTTCTCCGGCCGGCATCGTCGACGAAATGAGCGAATTCCGCCGGCGGCTCGTCGCCAGGTTTGCCGTGCAATTCCAAGTATTCCAAAGCCGCCAGGTCGAATGGACTTTGCGGTCCCCCCGCTTTCCGCGTTGGCCAAGGGTATCGGCTGAATACGCGTACTTCCATGCCCGGATTCCGCCGGCTAATTCGCTCCCCCAGATCGATGGCGAAAGTCGCCGGCAGAGGCAAAGCCGGATGAACCTGCCGATAGTTTTCCGTGATCGAGACGCTCGTAACGCGAGGATCGATGTCTTCGATCTCGTCGCTGTAGAATCGCCAGACTTCGTCGATCATTCGAGTTTCCAGTCGCGCGCTTTCGAGTGCCGTTTGCCTCACGAAATACTCGGAAAGACTTGAAAGATACCACATCCCCGCGCCCGACCCGATCAGCACCGCGATCAACACGCTGACGGCGAGCGGGTAGCGCCTGCACCAACGAATCGTGCGTTCGAACGCTCCCATGGGCCTTGCCAGGATGGGCTGTCCTTCCGCGAATCGACGCAGGTCTTCGGATACTTCACGCGCGGTTTGATATCGTCGCGACGGGGACTTTGCCATCGCCTTGAGGCAAATCACCTCCAGGTCGCGTGGTACTTCGGGCCGAACGGCGCGCGGGGGACGTGGGTCATCCTCCATCACCTGCAATAGCAGTAGCCGACGATTTCCATGGAACGGTCGCGTGCCCGCGAGCATCTCGTAGAAAACGACGCCCAGGCTGTAAATGTCGCTGCGGGCGTCGACCAGGCGCGAACTACCCGCGGCTTGTTCGGGCGACATGTACGACGGCGTCCCGAGAATGCGGCCGTCGGAGGTCATTGTCGGCTCGCCCGAGTCCCTTTTGGCGAGGCCGAAGTCCATCAAATGGGCTCGGCCCCGCGGATCGATGATCACGTTCGATGGCTTGACATCGCGATGTACGACACCACGCTCGTGAGCGTATTGCAAGGCGTCGGCAAGTTCGCGTGTTACACATGCGGCGATCTCGGATGGCATCGGTCCCGCTTTGAGGCGTTCTTCCAAGGTCGTCCCTTCGACATGTTCGCAGACGAGAAACCAGACATGATCCTCCGTTTGCGCGGTCTCGTAGATGGAGACAATGGAGGGGTGCTTGAGTTGGGCGGCACTGCGGGCTTCACGGAGAAATCGCTCCACTTCGTCCACCGATGCGATGCTGCCGGCCCGTTGTACCTTGAGGGCCACCATTCGCTGCAAACGTGGATCCCACGCCTTGAAGACGTAGCCGAAGGATCCGACGCCGAGTTCCGAACGAAGCTCGAAGCGATCGAGAGTTACCGAACCATCCTTGAGACGCCGGGCAAGATCACTGCCGATATCCGCCATCACCCGCGTCGGCGTGCGACCAGTGCGAAAGACCTGGCCCAGCACCCTCTGACTCCAGGTTTCCGTCGCGTCGCGATCCAGGCCGTGAACCCGATCTTCGATCCTCGCGAGTTGACTGACGAGCGGGTCGGTCATGCCGTCCCATTGTTCCATGAGACGTTGGCAATTCGAGCAATGGTCGACATGGTTCGCGAGAGACTCAAAGCGCGCTGGATCCCCTCGTCCGAGCGAGAACTCGCGAAGCTCGGCCAGTTCTGGGCAAGAGGAAGTGATGGTTGGTTCCGCCAACGGTTTCCCTCTTCGATTTTCGGTTCGACGGGGCAATTGCTCGCGCACCTCATCCATAGTAACGGCAGAGCGTTACAGTCTTACATGAGTCCCGAGGAAAATGTTACGATGGAATTGCACGTGATGGTGTGGATGGCTTTTGGGGGATCTGGGTCACTACTCGTGTAACGCGGTTCCGTTCTGGAAATAGCGAATCGGGTTTTCTGCACATCCATCGAAGGGGGTCTACCATGTATCGCGGCAATCGTCGGGCGTTTCTCGCGGACGTCGGTGGCAGTATGTTGGCGGTCGGACTGGGAACCTCGTTGGCCACGGACCTTGGCTTTTCCACCTCGTTCGCGGCCGAGGGATCGGAAGCCATTCCGCTTGGCGAATATGCGTCCCTCGTCGATCTGATGCGAAGTACGCCGGCGGAGAAGCTCCAGCCCATTCTCGCCCAGATGCTCGTCAAGGGACAATGCGATCTCAAGAAAGTGACCGGGGCGGGGGCGCTCGCCAATGCCATTACGTTTGGCGGTTGCGACTACGTGGGGTTCCATACCGCGATGGCCATGCTTCCCGCGCTGGCGATGAGCGGTTTGTTGTCGGACCGCCGCGGACCGTTGCCGGTTCTCAAGGTTCTCTACCGCAACGCACAGCAGATGCAGAATGTCGGTGGTGCCTCCAAGGCAACGCTCGAGGCGATTCACGCCGCCGAGCATGCTTCCGAAGGTGACGTCGGGACGGCGATTCGTGACGCCTGCCGCGCGGTGGACGTCGCCAAAGGAGAGAGCTTGCTCCTCGGAGTACCCGGCACGAGCCGGGATGCGTTCAACGCCCTTCAGCCCGCGATTCAGGACGATCTCAATGTCCACCGTTTCGTGTTCGCGCACCGGACGTACGGATTGGTGGGGCTGCTCGGCGAGGAATACTCCTATTCCATGCTTCGCCAATGCGTGCGTCTTTGCGCGGACCATGAGCAGGACCGCATCGATCACAAGACTCCCGAATCTCCCATTCGCGCGTTGTTGCCGAAATTGCTTGATCAGTACAAGCTGGACGGCAAGAAGATCGGTAAGCGAGATCCGGGAGACGCGGCGGTCGAGGCGTTGTGCATGACGATTTACGATGGGCCGCGCGAGAGGGCGGCGGACGCGGTCGCCGCCGCGTTGGCCGATGGGATTGATCCCGAGGTGATCGGCGAAGCCATATCCTTGGCGTCGAACCAGTACGTGCTTCGACAGGGGCCGGACAAGTGGCGCACGCATGGAGACTCTGCGGGTGTTCATTCCTCGGACGCAACCAATGCGTGGCGGAACATGGCGCGGGTTACCGAACCCAGATTCGCTGTATCCGGCCTGATTGTCGCCGCCTACCACGCGGGCATCCAATCCGCGCCTTTCAAGAATGATCCCTATCCCACCGAGGAACATCGTTCGCAAGTGAAAGCGGGCGATGCCGCTGGGCTGCTCGCGGAAACCGAAGACGCGATTCGGCATAACGGCCAAGGTCACGCCGCCGCCGCCATGCAGATCTATGGCGAAAAAGGATTTGACGTCAAACCCGCGTTGGATTTACTCCTCAAGTACGCGATCAGTGAAGACGGACGTCTGCACGGCGAGAAGTATTTCCATACGGTTCGCGAGGAATACGGCACGATTCGCCCGGCGTTCCGCTGGCGGCAAGTGGTCGGGCTGGCGCGAGTCACCGCGAGCGCCTACGGCTACAATCGGGACGACAAACACGGGTTCCGGGCCGCGGGCTACGAGGATGCTTGCAAGCTTCTCGGCGTTGAAACTTAATGAGCATCAGAAAAGGAAAGCGGCGAAGCCACAACCTGAAAACCCTCTCCCTCTTGGAGAGGGAAGGGTGAGGGGAATGTTTTCGCATGGTAATTAAGCGCACCGTGCGCGCATCCTGCGTCCTACGAGGGAATGTCGTAATGCGTAGGCCATGCCGAGTCGTCATGATGTCGGCGCGGCGCTGACCGGGAATCACTCCACCAAATCATCGCGTACGTTAAAGCTACTTGCCGAAAAAGATCGTGACGAGCACCGAGGCATTTTCCAGAGCTTTCACGGCATGGGGCGAGGCGGGAGCTAAATGCAGGAGTTCCCCGGATTCCAAAGCGATTAGTTGGCCGTCCGCGGTGAATTCGACCTTTCCCTCCAGGCATTGCACCACGATGGGGCCGTCCACCTTATGCGTGGGAATCTCTTTGCCCGCGGGCAGGGAAAGCCGAATGATCTCCAATAAGTTGGTCTTTGCCAACGTGGCGGTCGGATGCTGAGTCAATGCCGCGCCGTAGGGGCGCACGTCAATTCGTTCTCCCGCATTGGCATGCTTTTGCGCCATGATGCGTCTCCCTTAAAAATAATCACTATTGAAGCGATTAAACTTCGAAACCGGTTTGTAGCCTCCTTCAGTCGTCGCGAATTTCGGAGGAGTTGGATTTTTGCTCCGCGAACGAGTATCCGAGTTTAAGCCCCGCGACGAAAAGCACCAAGGCGATGGCTCCCACCGCGAAGATGGTGTCGCCGGGCACACGAAGCCACCGTAAGGTTTGCATGGTCGGCGTACCCATGAACTCGGAACTGCGCGCGTACCAATACCCCGTGTCGACGGAAGCCCAAGTCTGCAGGAGGCCGACGGGCAGTAGACTGAAAACGCACATCGCAAAGAGCCCGCCGTTCATCGCCCAGAAAGAGAAGGAAAGCATCCCTTCTCGCCACGGAACGCCCGGTCGAAGGGTTCGCAGACACACCAGCATCAGGCCGATCCCCAACATGCCATACACGCCAAAGAGGGCGGCATGGCCGTGCACCGGCGTCGTGTTCAGTCCCTGCATGTAATAGAGGGCGATCGGAGGATTGATCATGAAGCCGAAGAGCCCCGCGCCGAGCATGTTCCAGAAAGCCACCGCAACGAAGAAGTAGATCGGCCAGCGGTAGTTCTGGAGCCAGTCGGAAGCGCGCGACATCCGCAGATCTTCAATCGCGGCATAGGCGACCAGCACGAGCGGGACGACTTCCAGCGCGCTGAAGACCGAACCCCATGCCAAGGCCACGGTTGGCGTGCCGGAAAAGTAAAGATGATGGCAAGTTCCGATGATCCCGCCCGCCAGATAGATGGTCGCGGAAAGAAGAGAGGCTTCGGCGGCGAATCTCGGTTCGATCAATCCTAGGCGGGTGAAGAAGAACGCGATCACGACCGTGGCGAAGACTTCAAAAAAGCCTTCGACCCAAAGATGCACGACCCACCAACGCCAATATTCGACGATGGAAAGATGGGTGTGCTGCCCCCATGCAAATCCGGCCGCATAGAAGAACGCGATCGCCGTCGTCGCCATGAGGAATATGGCGAGCAAATGCTTCTGGTCCCCCGCATTGGCGATCACCGGGAGAATCACGCGGACGACGAGGACGAGCCAGAGTAAAAGGCCAACAAAGAGGGCGATCTGCCACGCCCTGCCGAGATCGATGTACTCGTACCCTTGATGTCCGAAGTAGAAGGACTCCGTCGTGCCGAGCATTCCCATGACGCTCAGCCATTCACCGGTAAGCGACCCGCCGACCACGAGAACCAAGGCGGCGAAGAGGATATTGACGCCCAGTCGTTGGAATGGAGGATCCTTGCCGCTGATAAGTGGCCCGATGAAGAGCCCCGCGGCCAGCCACGCCGTCGCGATCCAGAAAAGGCCAAGCTGCACGTGCCAGGTGCGACGACGGTGTAGGGGAGCCAACGCGAAAGCGGGAAACCGTAAAAGCCGTCCCCCTCGACCCCATAGTGCGCGGTAATGACGCCGAGCGTGATCTGCAACAGGATCATCGCCGAGACCACCCAGAAGTACTTGACGGTCGCCCTTTGCGACGGCGTCGGTTGCCAAAGTCGCAGGGGATCGGTCCCGGGAGTGGCGCTTTCCGGACGCTTATCCGGCCTGGAGGCGTAGTACCAAATCATCGCGCAGATGCCGCCGAGCAACATCAACACGCTGACGCCCGTCCAGACGACAGACTCGCCGGTTGGCCGATTTCCCACGAGCGGTTCGTGCGGCCAGTTGTGCGTGTAGGAGATATCGTCTCCGGGCCGATTTGCCGCGGCTGCCCAAGAGGTCCAAAAGAAAAAGGCGGCGAGCGAGCGAAGTTTTGCCGGATCGGACTGCGCGCCGCGCGGGATGGCGTAATCGGAGTTGCCATCCGAAAAGATCGTGGCATAGTGGGCCGCGTTCGCTTCGAATGCCGCGGCACGAGCCGGATCGATGGTGAGAATCCCCGTCTTGGGATCGTAGGTGTTCGTCCGCTCCGTTTGAACCAAACGGCTTTCGAGTTGTCCGCGCTGTTCGACGGTTAGCGAGTCGTAGTTGGCGTTGAAATCCTTTTTGGCCCAAGCGTCGAGCAGGAAAACCGCTTCACGATGCAGCCAGTCCGCCGTCCAATCGGGCGCGACGTAACTTCCATGGCCCCAGATCGACCCGACTTCCATGCCACCCATCGCTTGCCATACATTCTGCCCCGCGGTGATTCCTCCGGACGGGATGACGACCTTTCCTTCGGTGGTCACCACCCTGTCAGGAATGGGGGGCGCTTCCTGATAAATGCGCGTACCGATCCAGCCGAGCACGGCGAAGGAGAACACGATCACGACGAGAAAGGCGAACCATAGACGCGCCATTGAATGCTCCCTTCAGGTTTCATGGTTGATCGTTGGCGGCATGAGGAGCGACATGCCAAGGGAATGAAGCGATTAACAGGTAGTGCTCATGCAGAATAACTCGCGCGACTCTGCAGTTAAAGAAGATTCCGTTATTGGGCCCGTTGTCGATTCCCTCATTTTGGAAAGCGGCAGTAGGACTCGTTGAATTTTCGGGAACAGTTTGGCGTCCGCGTGATTCGACCGCCACGAACGCGGACCGTCCCTGGAATTCGAAGCGCGTGAAACACCCAGTCTTCCCTCTCACTGACGGGAGAGGGAATTCCTCGAAGTTTCGCCGTTCTGTTGAGCGGCGTTTCAGCCAACGGGGGCGGCGACCTTGGAACCATTGGTTCGAACAGCCGCCTGCCCGTTCTCCGATTGATAGTGGCGGGTGATCAGGTCATTCTGAATCCAAAGCAATTTGTTGAATGCGCGGATCGTTCGGATTTCCGTTTCTCTGTCGAGCCCGAGACCGAGAATGGTGCTCACCAACGCATCGGAAACGAACCCCATGAGCGCGTTCATTTGCACGAGCGGAACATCCAGGTCTTTGCTTCCCGCCTTGGGTGTGTGAATCTTCCCCACCATGTCGAGATAGTTGACCATCTTGCCGTCGTAGGGTAGGGTCACCAAGTTTACGAGATAGCGGGTCAGATGTTGCTTGCGAAACTCGATCATCGCATGATCGAGCGCGAGCACTTCGAGATTGTCCGGCAGGGGCCCGTCGTAGCCGGATTGGCGAGGCACGAAATGTCGTTTGGTGGCGTCGTAGCCAAACAGTTTGACGTAGACGGCATCCACGAGAGCCGGGACCACCGGGGCCAGGTGCGCGGCCGCCTGGTGAATGGTTTCGATGTCTTCCGGCCCAAAGCCCATGAATTCCGCGACGTATCCGAATCGGTACCCAAGATCCGACTCCAAACGAGGTTCATCGATGTGCTTCACGTCAAATCTCCATTCAGAGAAAACAGTTACCTTCGGCCGCGACCATTCAGGACAAATAGGTCCATTTGTCTTTGGGTTGCAGTAAGCATAAGCTTCATAAAGTGGATGTCCAGGTCCGATTTTGTTTTTCCGGGGAGCGTTTGATGTTTTCCCAGACTGTCGAGTATGCCTTGCGTGCCGTCGTTCATCTCGCGGATCAGGCGCCGCATCCCCGAACCACCGAACAGATCGCCGCCGCCACCAAGGTGCCACATGCCTACCTCTCCAAGGTGCTGCAAAACCTCAGCAAGGGGGGAATTGTCTTAACCCAGCGAGGGGTCGGAGGAGGGGCCATGCTCGCCAAGGCGCCCGAAGAACTCACGATTCTCGAGGTCGTCAACGCGGTCGACCCGATCCGGAGAATCAAAGTGTGTCCCCTCGGACTCGAAGCGCATGGCGTGCATCTGTGTCCTCTGCATCGGCGCGTCGATAATGCGATGGCGATGGTCGAGGATGCATTCCGCCATTCGACCTTGGCCGAGATCCTCGCCGAGCCGACCCAGAGCGTGCCGTTGTGCAGTTTTCCAGGCGAACATCATTCCTGCCGATGAGACCGGCGACGATGCCATGCTCGGGCGGGCGCCTTATGATGCCCTGCACGGCCAGGTCGTTGTCGCGGGATTGGGAATGGAAAGGCGGGCTTCATGGCGGCAAAGCCAACGAGCGCTTCCGTGCTGGCGCAGAGGGTTCATTATTTCACCGAGTCCGTGATTCGCGAAATGACGCGCCTCGCCCAGCGCCATCAAGCGGTCAATCTGGCACAGGGAATGCCCGACTTCGACACGCCCATGGAAATCCGCGAGGCGGCGTGCAAGGCGATCCATGACGGCTACAACCAGTACGCGGTCACTTGGGGAGCCCCGGTGCTCCGGCAGGCCATCGCCGAGAAGGCTCGGCGATTCAATGGCATCGCCTGCGATCCGGACGAGAATGTGACCGTCTGTTGTGGCGCCACCGAGTGCATGATGGCCACCATGCTCGCGGTCATTGATCCGGGGGACGAGGTCATCGTCTTTCAGCCCTTCTACGAAAACTATGGACCCGACGGACTCCTGTCCGGTGCCCATCCGGTATGGGTTCATCTCCGACCGCCGCATTGGACGTTCGACCCGGACGAATTGCGCAAGGCCTTTTCTCCCAAGACGAAGGCCATCATCATCAACACGCCGAACAATCCCACCGGCCGGGTCTTCACCTATGACGAACTCGCGCTCATCGCCGAGCTCTGCCATGAATACGACGTGCTCGCGCTTACGGACGAGATCTACGAACACATCATTTACTCGGACAAACCGCATATCAGCATGGCGACGCTGGAAGGAATGGCGGATCGGACGGTGACCATAAGCGGACTCTCCAAGACGTTTAGCATGACCGGTTGGCGGCTTGGTTATTGCATCGCGCCGGCGGCGATATCGGCGGGGATTCGCAAGGTGCATGACTTTTTGACCGTGGGGGCCCCCCACCCCTTGCAAATCGCCGGAGCCGCCGCCCTGCACCTTCCCGATACGTACTATCAAAAACTCGTTGACGATTATCGGCGACGACGCGATGTCTTTCTTCCCTACCTTCGAGAAGCGGGACTACCCTTTCATGAACCGGAGGGAGCCTACTACGTCATGACGGACATCGCTTCCTTTGGCCACGAAAATGACCTGTCGTTCGTGCAGTGGCTGGTGAAGGAGATCGGCGTGGCGGCCGTTCCCGGCAGCAGCTTTTTCTCTCCTAGAACGCTCGGCGAACAGCAGGTCCGTTTCATGTTCGCCAAGAAGGAAGAGACGCTGCATCAAGCGGGCGAGCGACTCCTCAAGCTGAAAAACCATCGGAGATCTTTCTGAACGGCAATTGCAACCGGCGGGCTATTCCGACGGCTGCCAATGACCCCACATGGCGGCTTGCCCGCTCGATAAACGGGTGATGGGCCATTCTCTATTGCCATTTACCTTGCGCACGTACAGTTGCCTGGCGTCCCCGCGATGGCCGCCGAAGAGGAGATAGTCACCGTCGGGGGATTCCTTGGGGTGGTAATGGAAGCTTCCCGGTTTCGAGAAGGTAAGTCGTTCCCGATTTCCCTCGAGATCGACGCGGAAGAGTTCGATGGCCTCTTCCACGCGAGCCGTGAAATAGACGAATTTGCCGTCCGCCGACCAGGTCGGAATGTCGCTCGATCCGCCGTGAAAGTCAGGAACGTCTAAAAACTCGACCACCCCTCGATACCCCGAGCGATCGGCAATCTTGCGCACGCCCGTTCCGTCTCGAGTCGCGACATGAGGATGGCAGTCGTAATGTTCGCCGGCGACGAAAAGGACCCAATTGCCGTCGGGGGACCACTGCGGCGCGAAGTTAAACGGCTTGCCGGTTTCCACCTGTTTGAGGTTTTTTCCGTCCGCGTCCGCGACGTAGACCTGATAGTCCTTGTGGTAGCAGATTCGCTTGCCGTCGGGCGAAGGATTGAAGCCATAGGTGAAGCCCTCTTGGCTGGAACTGAGGTCTTCCTTGTCGTGGCCGTCTCGGTTCATGCGGAACGGGTGCGAGACTCCTTCGATCAACGCTTGAAATCCCATCTTCCGATCGTCGCCTGGCCAGAAGAAAAGGCCGCTATTATACCGGCTGACGCGGTCCACCGCGGTGATGTTGAAGGTGCTCCCGTTCGCGAGGTCGACGAGCACCGCGTCAAGGAGCCAGCCGTCGCCGAAGCGGAAGGTCTTGTGCTCCTCTTCCCACGCCCCGTTTTCCGGACTTTCCCACGCGGCGTTCACGATCGCTTGCCTGCCGTCCGGAGACCAGCCGGCGAACTGGGTCCAGGTATTGGGTTCTTTGTGTAACTCGGCGGCGATCTCCTGCCCTTGCGACCCGTCGGCGCGAACGAGATGCGAACGCATGGTGACGACGTTTGCATGTCTGCCGCCCGGCAGATTCGTTCGAAACGCCGTGTACCCAATCCACGGCGCCGGCCGAGCAGCCGATTCGTCCGCCCGCAGTTGGCAGCAAACAAATATTAGGCACGCGGGAAGTAAGGCTTTGGTTAGAAAACATGAATTGCTCGCCATTTGCTTCCTCTTCGATCTTTGGGATCATGGCATGCCGATAACAACCTGGGCGCAAAACGCGCCGGGCCGGGGAATACGACATTGCTTTTCTGATGCTCAATAAGCGGCGATAAGGGATGCCACACTTCCTCGAACTCATTCGTGAGGACGCACTGACGTCTCGTTCAATTGGCGAGTGGCGTTTGTTCCATCGAGACACGGCGACGATTGTCGGTCCGAACGTTTGGGCGTTCAAGCGGATTCCAATCTCGGTCGAGATTTGCTTGACGTAGGGGAGTCGTGTTAATTCTTGTGAGAAACAAGAGTTGGATTGGTCGCGCGATCGAGCCCTTCTGCCGTCCTGGTTCTGAACGCGTCGGCAAGCGAATTCCCGCAGCCTCGCTCGGCAACTAGAGGCTTGAAGGATTGCGTTCCACTGGTCTCGGCAAGGCCGTACTTCAAGAGTTGTTAGACTCTATCGAAGTCCAGCATGATTGGCAGAGGCAGCGAATCGACGCCGATTCACGGGTCGCCGATTCGCCGTAAGTCCTTGTCCGCCAATTGCCCCCTCCCGGGCTCGAACCGGGAACCTACTGATTAAGAGTCGCTCTAAGACATGATATGTCAATGAGTTACACGCAATAAACCCCGGGGAAACCTGGGGTTTTTTGTTTGGCTCGAAACGTACCCGACGCGTCAAAACGTTACACGACTGAGGCGCCATTGAGGCGCATCGCTCAAAAACACCGAGTTTTGACCATCGACACGATCTCTGGCAAATTTTGGACTTTTGGACGGTCGTGATACCGCATTTTTACTGAGGCGCAATTGAGGCGCACTGAGCGTTCGTCGCCTATATGATATTATATAGATGTACTTGGTACGAAAGGACTTACGGCTTGACTTGTGCGGATTGTCGCCCTAGACTGTTGTTGAAAAGCAACTGCTACGGAGGGCGAAACGATGACACTGGCTACTGGACAAGTTTGCAGCATTTTGAATGTGAGCCGATTCACGCTGCGAGAGTGGCTTCAAGCTGGGCTTATCAAGCCGCAAAAGGGGACTCGCGGCACTGGGGATCACCGGCAGTTCTCGCTGGTTGATATCGTCGCCATCGCGATCGGCCGGGGCATGCTGCAGTAGCACGGCTACGAACTCCCGGTTGCGGCAGCGGCAATGCAGTTCGTCGCGTCAAAATCACAAGAACAACTCGAAGCCGAGCTCGTGGACGGTCGGACGCACCTCGCGGTCATCGACCAAATGGTTGTTCCGCGATTGGTCCATGCTGCCGCGATCTTTGCGAATCCCCAAGTTGATTACGGCAGCGGTATCGTGATAAGCGCCATCGACGTTGGCCGAGTCTTTCAGAACACGCTCGCGGCGATCGAGAAAATGAATCAACCGGCATCAGCCGAGTAAGCCGCCTCTGGCATGAGTCCGTCGAAGCATTACCACACTAGCTTGGGCGTGGAAGGTACGCGATGAAGCTTGATTGGGACGTTGACGATCTGAAACCGATCATCCGTGAGGCTGTCTTGCAGGTTTTGGACGAAGTCCGAGCCGAGTCAAGCGACCGAATCGCGTACACAGCCGTGGAGGCGGGCCGGATGCTAGGCGTTCCGGCGACGGTTATCCGCGACGAGCGCATACGCGGCCGGATCGATGGTTTCCGATGTGGAAAGAAAATCCTTTACACGCGGCAAGCTCTCATGGAGTACATCGCGAGGCAAAGGGTAAACGGGGCTCGATAGGCAACAAAAAACCCCGGTCAACCGTTGGTAGCGGCGCCGGGGTAAGGAATAGTTCGCAAAGGAATGGTATCGAATGGACTCGACGATAACAAGGATCAATCTCGACTTCGCGGATGTTCCGAAGGAATTAAAAGACCTCAAGAAATGGATCACTTGGTTCCGTGACATTAGGCACGGAAAACCGACCAAAATCCCAGGCGATCCCGGGCAAATCATCGACGTGACCGAGAAACACCATTGGGGGCCGTTTGAACGACTTCACAAGTGCTTGACGGGCGCAGTCGAAAGGGCCATCCAAAGCGACAAAGAGCCAGAGATCGCAGGCATTGGTTTCGTTTTCTCGGCGGACGATCCCTACGTCGGCATCGACTTAGACAAGTGCAGAGAGCCCGCGACGGGCGTCATTGAGGATTGGGCTCAGGACATCCTTGACCGCCTGCACTCGTACGCCGAGGTTTCACCCAGCGGAACCGGAGTCAAGATCATCGGTCGTGGGAAGCTCCCCGGAAAGCGATGCCGGACTGGCAACATCGAAATGTACGACCAGGGCCGATTCTTCACGATCACCGGATGCAAAGTCGATTGCATGCCTTCCACGGTGGAGGATGTTCAAATCGAACTCGACAAGCTGTATGAGGAGTTGTTTCCGAAAGAGCCATCAAAGCCACGGAACGGCGTGCATGTCCCAACGACTCTTGCGGATGGCGAGATAATCAAGCGAGCAACAGCAGTCGCGAAGTACGCAGCCTTGTGGGCGGGCGAAATCAACGGTTATGGATCGCAGTCAGAGGCCGACCAGGCCCTCGCGAATCGGCTCGCGTTCTTTTGTGGGCATGATCCAAGTCGGGTTGATCGACTGTTTCGGCAGTCAGGGCTAATGCGAGAGAAATGGGACCGAGAAGATTATCGATCAGCGACGATCGATAAGGCAATTACTGGGTGCAAGGA